>CAVLDT010000118.1:0-2086 GCA_963661915.1 Duodenibacillus sp. | reverse complement strand
CAGCCGCGTCTTAGTCGATGCGAACGATATCTGCCCCTAGACCACGAAGTTTTTCCCGACTTTTTCACCTGAACTCCCGCTAGACTAGATACACATTTACCGGTATAGAGTCTTCGGGAGTTTTTCTATTCCGATTAAAGCAAGCAAATCACGGTAGCGCTTTGGCACCGCGCCAAGGATGAAAGCATCGGTTGTCCGGTGCTTTCTTGCTTGCAGGGCCTGCAGTTGAACAATCGTCTTACGAAGTGAGTCATCTGGGAGTTTCATTTTTGGATTGACTTTGCTCTTTTTGCTCGCCGTTACGAGCATGCTCATGCGTAGCGCCTGTGCAATCGAAAAGATAAATAGCTTACCGCGATAGGTCGACTCAGTTGCTTCAAGCCGTGAACCTCCAACTTCATTCTTGAGTTGGTTAAAACCTTGCTCGATGATGAGTCTTTGCCGGTAGATTCGCAAAATCTCAAAGGGATCTTTGTCTACATTTGAACGAATCGCCTGGCATCCGAGGAAAGAAACTGCCTTCTGCACCCTCTCAAAGGCCATACTCCAAACAGGTTCGTCTTCTTTTGCGTTTTTGTTTTCTTTTAGGTAGTTCCTGACCCGTTTCCAAAGAGCCTCATCGATTCGAGTTTTCTTCTCTTGTTTTGCCTCTTTGTTCTTAATGTTGCAAACCCGCAGGATGTCTCTATGAAGAGCTTGAGTTTCTTCTGTGGCAACAATGGGATTGCGATATAAAAACAAGAAGGATTTGACGGGAACAGAACCATAGTCTGTCTCAGCTTTCCAATTCTCAGAGAGTTTAATGGCCGATATCCCCATTTCCGGATTCACGTGTGCTATCGGGTCGCTCAGAATAGGCATCTTTCTCCTAAGTTCATTAAGGACAGAACCTTCCGTGAGAGGCAAGAATTGGATGAACTTCAAATCGAGATTTATTGCGCGTTGCGTGTTATAGATGCTACTAAAGCCTCTATCCGTTACAAGGGTGTTGTTATTTAAATCGATTCCTGCACTTTTCATCTGCAAATAGGCAATTGCAAGAATGGTTTTGTCGTTAATGGAACCATCGAAACTAAAGGCATAAAGCACGTCACCAGAGGCGTGATTGCAAACGGTAAGATAGTTGACTTGTTGCAGTTCGGGGTTTTGTTTGGCGTGTCCCCAGGCTGCATCCGTTATCGTTGTTGAATAAGTAGAGATGCTTGTGCTGTCAAAAGATAGCGTCATTCCTTTGGGATTGCTCTTTGTGGCTCGGTCAAAGCGGAGTTTGTAATAGTTCTCCGTGAGTTCCGGTGTTATCTTTGCAAGGACTTCCGAAATGCGTTGTCCCTTCAAAGGTGTCACTGCAGGAAGCCACACCTGCGGAAGCCAATCTTCAAAGGTCATCATCGCTCCGCCACCGTCGAACTTATAGACGGCAAGAGCCAAAATGATTTTTGCTCTCTCTTTGCCAAAGACAGAGATAAGATCATCGAGAATTCCATTCGCTTTTGCTGTTTCCCAAGCAGCGAGCGTTGAGCCAACTCGGATAGTCTCGCAACTCCACGAAGGTGCCTTGGACTTGTCCAGCGGTTCATAGGCCTCACGGAATTCTTCTTCTGAGAGCAGAGCGTTGTCACCCCAGTACCAATCTTTGTCTTCTAATTCGGAAAACTTCTTTCGGAATTCATCTGAGATTTTTACTGACCCGTTATCGAGCAAACGACCAGCTTGTAATCGCGCCTTAACACGAGAGCGGTGTTTTTCTTCATCCCATTCATTCTGATAGGCACGTATGTAGATACGGCCCTTTGTGTCCCTAGAGGAGAACAAAGCCCAAACCTTTTTGTCGGAGTCTGTGAGTTTTTTAATCATAATAGATGCATATTAAAAAATATGCATCTATTATACACAAAATTAAAAACTCGGGCAATTTCAACAAAGAAAAATGCCCGAGTTTTCAACGCCCTCGCTACTTTATTCGCTCCACCCTTGATGTTAATCAAGATGATGTGTATCTAGGAGGGCGGGAGGTTGGGGAGAAAGCAAAGTAAATTACTTTAACTTAACGGGGATGAAGAGGCGACTCTGGCCACGTTGCACCAAG
>CAVLDT010000117.1:0-2088 GCA_963661915.1 Duodenibacillus sp. | reverse complement strand
AAATAAAATTCAGTGTTGTAAACGATACAGACATGCGTCTTGTGCACTCAATTTATGCTTTTGAAGAATTTCTCAAGGAAACTCGTTAATTCCATAGAACAACCCTCTGAATTCCATGAGGCTCAGAGGGTAGTTTGCGTAAATCCCAAAAATTAACCAGCCGTCTTTGCAACGATAACATCAACCATCTCACCAACATTCTTCATCGCGTTGACCTGGCCCATACTGAATTTGATGCCAAAAGCCTTCTCCGTGGCAACAATAAGATTAATGTGCATCAAAGAATCCCAGTCCTCAATGTCGTCAGCGGTTGTGCTGTCATTAACATTGATGGACTCATCATCGAAGACTTCCTGAAAGACCTCGTTGAGTTTTACGTAAACATCATCGCGCGTCAATTTCTTACTCCTCCACAGCAATTACGTGATTCTGATTTTTATAAGACTCTGAAATGTCAAGGCACCAAATGCTATTGCCCTTCTCATCTACAGAAACCTGTTCATATCCCATCTGGCGATAGAACTCCTTGACCATACCGTTCTTTGCCGTTGGGTAGTAGTAGCCGAAAATTTTCTTTACGCCTCGTTCTAAACAACGTTTAACGAGCGTATCTGTCATCGCGAATTCCATGTCACGCTTTAACACTCGGCAACTCATAAGCCATAAGTCAATATGGCAACTTTCATTTTCAATGCGACCGATAACCACAGATACGACGCCATTGTCGCCGAAGCGATCAATCAACTTACCGTAAAGCGTAACGCGCTGAGGGTTCCCGGCTATGAATTCAATCTCGGCTTGCGTGTAGCGATGTGTGGTGAGATTGAACTGATTGCTCTTATTGGTAAGTTGTGCAATACGCGCCATGTAGATAGGCTCGAAGGCACGAATGATGCCTTTCATCTCAAGAGACTTTAGATACGCATGATAGTCTGAGAAACTTGCCTGTAGCGCTGCCCGCTTGGCATTCTCTTTGTACATGGCATTGCGCTTTAAATCGTCCTTAGATAGCGTTGTCACTTCAAAAAAACCACTGCGGTCAAGCACCTGCAGGTAATCCTGAATTTCTCCGATTTCTGGAGCAGAAACCCCAGGCAACTGCGAAGTAACGATATGGCGCTCTGCTGGATTGTCATCAACGAAAACCAAACTTTCCGGAAGAACATTTAGGCTCTTAGCAATCTCAGCGAAGTTACGATCCTTCGGTTCCCAATTTGCCTTAATAAAAATGAAGTCATCCTCTTTAAGTACGCTATCTGGATGCTTAAGACCAGCGATGGCATTTTCATAATCATTCTTGGAAGCAATGTTAAGAACCAATCCCAAATCCTTATGCGCCTTGAGGTAACCTTGAAATTCTGAGTAAGCCTGCCCCACAGAAGTTTCGGGCCCAATTGCAATGTTTTCCACACCATCATCCCCGATAACGCCACCCCAAAGTGTGTTATCTAAGTCAATGACAAAACCTTTCTTATTCTTACCGAAAACGGACTTGATGATGTTCGCAACATTAAATGCAAGGGTTGGGATGGCATCTAAGTTAAGGGCATACTTGTACATGTGCCAATAAAACGGCTCACTCCACTTCTTTAGCCCATAGTCCGCGGAGATGTAGTTAATGTCACAGATGTAAAAGTAATTATGCGTCTGAGCGTACTCGTAGAACTTCTGATTGAGACGAGAAAGGAAATTAACCGCTCCGTGAATATCGCTGGCGTCCTTGTTACCGAGCAAACGATACAGAGGCATCTCAAAGTTATTTTGAATCAAAGGGCAGTGGTAGGTCTCTGCTAAATGATCCCAAATGCCCGTGAATTTACTGACTTCTGAGTCAATGAGGCTGTCGATATCCTCGGCAGAATCTGTCACACGAGGATAGCGTGTGATGTTGCGGTTGGAAGTGTGAATGTAGATGATGTCAGGAGCAAACTTCTCAAGTTCTGCATTGGGGAACATCGCATCTTGATAGTACTGGTTGTACTCTGACTCATAGAACTCAGGACGGATACCTTGGTTGAGAAGAAAGAGTTCAAGGATGAGTTTAATGTCATGCGTCGTGGAGCCGCCAAGAATGGCTACGCGTTTAAG
>CAVLDT010000116.1:0-2093 GCA_963661915.1 Duodenibacillus sp. | reverse complement strand
TAGTCATTACGCACGAAAATCAGCGCTAGTTTAAATCGGCGGGAAGACCCTCGCCGATAATTTTGCCTTTGTATTATATTTTTGTATAATACGCACCATGAGGCTTGAAGATCTTCCTGATTTCGCTAAGCCCTACAAAAGGAAGGGCTACGATGTGCGCTTGTGCGGCAAGGCGTACCGCCTTCTTCGCGTCTCCTCAAAACGCGTCGAAGGGAAGAAATACCCTGTCATTTCTCAAGAGTACATCGGCACGATTCTCGAAGACGGAACGCTCAAGAAGAGCAAAGCTGAAACTCGTGGACCAGGAATTGTTCAGGAGTTCGGTCTCAGTGATTTTCTGATGAAACGATTTGGGCGAACACTGCAACGCTCAATTTACGGATACGATGGCGAAAAGGGATTGCACATCCTTTTATTGGGCATCCTCTTTTATGTTTTTGGCACAGTCTCCGAAGAGGCGATTAAGCGCTGTCGCCTTACTTGCAAATACGCCAAAGATTTAGGCAGTGTCGCCTCAGAACAGCGCAAGCGCATTGAACGTCTCAGTCAAAAGGTTGCTACAGAACAAGAAAAACTCTTTGGGGCAGATCGAGCCGATTTTGAGATGTTTATGCGGCTATGCGTCGTGGACTCAGTTTCAAAGAAAGTGCCCGAATATCCAGAAGAAGCTTTGGAGATTCTTCGCCGCCATGAAGAGGTTTACTCATGAATAAGAGTACGGCTCTTCTTGACAGCATGTCCTGCGTGGCAGTGTTCTTTCAAAGCTTAAATAAGCCTTATCAAGTAGGTCGGCAGGAAATTGACACCCTCGTTCACATCCTCTCTTTGGTTAAAGACTTCCGCTGTGAAGGAAAGACGATTTATCGCTTGGAGAATCTGCTAGCTATCCTGTTTTACCTTGCGATGAAAGGCGAACTGCATTCGTTTTACTACACGGCCGAATATGTCCGAATCAAAGAAGACGAATTTGTAAAACTAGGGCTTGTAGAAAAAGGGAAGCTCCCTTCTCACGATACGTTCCGTCGAGTCTTTGAAAAGCTCGATGCCAATGGATTGCGTGATGTATTCGTAGAGAAAATCCGGTATTTCCTTGAGAGGCTTGTAAAGCGTGACGAAACAGCACGAGACAAGAAGACCTTAATCTCTGGCGACGGAAAGACATTTAATGGTTCTGGCCGAGGCGAGGAAAAGAACCTGAATGTTTTTAACATCTTTGATGCCTCTTCGGATATCTGTGTTTCATCAGTTCCACTGACAAGCAAGCAATCGGAAATAAAAGAATTCCAGCGCATGCTCCCGAAGTACGATTTGAAAAACAAGCTCGTCACAGCCGATGCTTTGCACTGCCAGAGAAAAACA
This sequence comes from Duodenibacillus sp., assembly GCA_963661915.1. Taxonomy (GTDB): domain Bacteria; phylum Pseudomonadota; class Gammaproteobacteria; order Burkholderiales; family Burkholderiaceae_F; genus Duodenibacillus. The sequence goes on along the minus strand of CAVLDT010000116.1, from coordinate 734 downwards.
GCGGAAATCATTACAAAGAAAGGTGGCGGCTATGTCTTTACAGTGAAGAACAACCAGCAGCAACTTTTAGACGAAGTTACATCGGCATTTACACGCGACATTGGAAAGAAAAAGAGCATCCATACTGATGCAGCAGACTACGAGATACTTACCCTCAGAAAGGGTTACGTAGGCTGCGACTTCCCGAAACAGAAATCCTACGTGAAGATGGTCTCTTATAAGCGCAAGGGCCAACATGACTTTAATCCACAGCCCCAATACTTCATCACTTCAGAGACCAATCCCGAACTTATTGAAGAAGCCATCGATAACCGCTGGCAAATTGAAAACGGCCTTCATAAATTTAAGGATACGTTCCTTGGGGAAGACAAGTGCGTCTTCTCCAATAAGAATGCCGTTAAAGTGATGGCGGTCATTAACAATTTGGTCTACTCGCTTTATCGTATTGCGAGTGCCATCCGTGGTGATAAATCGATGACCGAGACAAAGATCCGCTACAAAGAGGATCCGCTATCACTGATAGCGACAGTGCTACCGCTTCTAGAAAAGGAAAACCTCTCCAAACTCATTCGAGAGAACATGCGGGGCAAACCCAAAGGCAAATAGCCTCTCCAAGTCATCGAAACCTCTCCCAAAGCGTGTCGATGTTCAGCCAAAGCCCGAAAAAATTACGCTCTCAGGCTAAAATTCTGCGATTCTTCCAAATCCTGGAAATCGGAACCCTTGTTTTATTG
>CAVLDT010000115.1:0-2160 GCA_963661915.1 Duodenibacillus sp. | reverse complement strand
GCTGCATAGAAGACGAAGATGGAAAAACGCCGCGCACGCGTACCTTCACGAAGTCAGAATCCTCACCATAGTCCTCAATCCACTTCGCAATCTGCGCTTTATCGGCCATGATTGCGTTGCGTGTATCAATGTGCCTGTGAACCCAGCGATGGCGGAATTTATTGAAACAGTCAAAGAAGCGACCTGTTGATCTTGTCGGGTTACCAAAACAAAGCCAAAACTTCTCTGTGTCCCTGTCTGTCAATGCGCCCTCAGTAACTTCCCAAATCACATTAGAGATTGCCGAGGCTTCGTCAAAGATTACGATTGTCCGAGCGCCAGCGTTATGCAAACCGGCAAAAGCCTCAGGATTCGTCTCGCTCCACGGAATTGCATCGATGCGCCACGTCTTGTCATGCCCCGGCTGTCTTGAATAGATGCTCATCGCTGAACAGGTAAACCAATCTTTGAAATAGCACAAGTTGTACCATTTTGCGACCTCAGCGAAAGTCTTTGTTCTTAACTGTGTTTCTGTGTTAGCTGTAACTACGCCGCGCGTTTCCGGATACGTGCAAAGCGCCCAAAGAATGAGCCATGCAACCAAACCCGAATTGTGAGTAACGATGAAATCATTAGCGAGAAAGAGCCCGTCTGCTCTGTCTACCGTAACACACATACACTCTCTTTCTCCGACAGGCTCAATCGAGTCTATCCAGCGCTTACAGTAACGCTCCTGGGCGTCTGTGCAACGATTCCACTTCCGCTTGATGTAGCCACATTTAAAGCCATTTGGCATTCTCAAAGAGACGTTATAGCAGTCTCTGCAATCAACACGATTGCCTGCCTTATCCCTATACCAAGGCTTTTTGATTGCGTTTTGAATCCACGCTTTGCCGCCTAGACTGCGAACAAGCCAAACAATGTCATCAGCAAGACGCTTACTTGTTGTTGAGTATGTGACAGAGCCTTTTCTACTCGCTGTTCCGTCAGTATCCAAAAGCCCCCTCAAAAGTTCGCTGCGCTGGTCAATTGATGAATGTTTGTAGCACTCCGGAATGAATTTCTCGTAACTGTGGCAATTAGACAAACCTAATTCGCGAAGAAGGACAGAAGAACCTTTTACATAAATAGATTTCGCTTCAGTTCCTTGTTTTCTCCCAATGCTGTATTTGAGCCTAAGTTCCGTGAAGCGGTCTAGCACTTCTGTGTCAATTGTTGTGATTGCACATCTCCCTCTTCCGCCATTGCCAACGAACGTTCCAACAAAATAAGGAGGAAGCGGCAATTCTTGCCACGGATATTCAGTCGCGGAGTGCTGAGGAATTTCCCATTGACGTGTTTTATATATGCCATTTGCTCTCCAAATCTTTGATTCAGCAAGCGCCTTTGTGTCCGTTGTTATCCAAGCATTCGAAGCCCCGCCTACACGATCCCTGCGGCGCTGGGCACGTCCGCGCACTGTCCAAAGATGCTCCTGGGAAACAATCGTGCTAGCACCATCATCGAACGTTACTTTGTAGCAAGGTCTGATTCCTCGATATGGAATTTCTACAATTGTTGTGTGTTTTCCATCAGGCCCCCAAAGCCTATCGCCAACCTTTAAATCTCCCCAGCGGCGCTTCCCTTCAGGAGTATCAACTACTTGCTCAATATCAATCGCTTTTCCGCAGCCATGCCCTGCCGCCGTTGCGTCTTGATAAACAGTGTCTCTTTCCTCGCCTGAAAGCAACCGGTCTCGCATCGCTGCGAGAATTTCTGTTTGCCACTTGTCCGGCCCTGAATACTTCGCGAGCGTACCTTTCCCCCAAGGAAAGGCGATTTTCACAAAGTGAAGCGGGTCTACGCGACATTCAATCGCTTGGCGGCGAAGTTCTTTGTCATAAGTAAGCGCGGTCTCGCTAGTCTCGGTCTTGTCCGATGCCGTGTTCTTTGTTCCAGGCATTGATACCCTCCCGCAACGATTCAGAGAGATTCAAGATTGATTCGTCTTTCGGGTCTGTCTTTCTCTCTCCCATTCTCATAAACTTGCCAGCAGTTTTAGCCGCCTCAAGCGCTACCGGCGCATTGATCATCTTTTCTTCGCCTTCTTCCGTGATTGTTTGACGTGAGTTGAAGTCGTGAAGCCGCTTCAAACTCTCGTAAACCCACTCAGGCGAAAGCCCTGCCTTTTTCGCGGCGGCG
>CAVLDT010000114.1:0-2277 GCA_963661915.1 Duodenibacillus sp. | reverse complement strand
CGTACAGTTTTAAGGCCTTCTCAATCTCTTTCTTTGAATACATATCTTGAACCTCGAATCAATATATCTTGGTCCAGATTTTTGTCCGCACCCCCTGGGGGGCACATTTCGTAGCAGTTGTCAAACCATTTGATTAACTCGTGCAAAAAATCCTGGCACTTAAGCCATTCTGGGTTACAACAGCCGCGCATCAGATTGCTTTCACGCCACAAAGGTTTCAAGGGTCATTTCGATTGGTGAGGTGTCACTGTTTAGCATCGGAAATGATTCCGAAGCAGGCGCACATCAGGATCTAGGCCACTCCTAAGCCAACAATAAAGTAGCTTTCCAAAGAGCAAGGCCCCACCGTTCATTACGAACGGCCAAACACTTCAGTCTGCACCGGAGATCCGTCCCAAGTTTTTTTACAGGTATCACGAGCCATCAACATAGTTGAACGCTCACCCCCGAGAGGGCTCGGTTCCGGCCGAAATCAAGAAAACTTTTTTACCTTTCTTCGTCTTTAACCAGATGCGGAGCACCTCGTGTCCGATTCGGGGTGCAGGAGCTCATTGGAATGTCTCATCCCCCCAGCCATGGCTCGCGAGGTGCTCGGCAAACTTTACGTAGTCATTTTTGTTTCTAACTGCTTGCTAGAGCAGTCCGTAGCAGATGGATTCATTGGGTACATCCTTAACTGAGTCAAGTCCGTCGCGATTTAATGGAGGGGACCCACGTCAGTGGGGCGTAGGCCGTTCATTCGCGTCGCAACTTGACTCACATCTGGCGCGCAAAATGGCTTCTGGGCGGTTAAGGCACAAGGCGCCTTAACCCTAGAAGCCGCAGTAGCGCTCTTGTGCTCATCGGCTTCGGTTTCTTTGGGTACTCTCTTTGGAGTCAACTTCTTCTTACTTTCTTTCTTGGATGGCTTCTTTTTTGTTGCCGTGACTCCAAAAGCTATTTCAATTCTGAAGGGCTCTTTCTTTCGAAGCATTTGATAAACACATCGAGCAAGTTTTGCAGCGAGAGAACGTATGGCAATGACACGTAATTTCTTTTTGAGTTTTCGATCCAAGTGCTCACCTACAGCTTCGTTAAAGCGTGCCATGAGTGTTGCTAGTTCAGTAAAAGCCCAACTTAAATAAGCATTTCCGTTCTTTGCATTTCCCTGTCCTTTGCTTTTCCCATTAGAGAGTTTTGATGCTGGAGCCAAGCGACAATAGGAGACAAAATCACCCATTGTTCGGAATCGTGAAATATCCCCTATTTCAGTTGCAATAATCGCGGAAAGAACCTCTCCACATCCTCTAATGCTTGTCTTGAGTAGATTTCAGGTTTCTTTAAAACTGTCGAGTTTATCGATAAGTGGATAAACCTCTGTTTCTATGCTCTCAAGCCTTATTTCGGACAAAATGAGACCTTGCAATAAATCGGCAACGATAATTTCTGTGCCATTGTTCGGAATGCCGCTATTGACGACTGCTTGGGTACCTAATTTGCGGAATTCTGCTTTCAATTCTTGCAATGCCTTCCCATGCATTGGATGTCCACAGTGGTTGTGATAGAGGTTACTGAGCCGAATTTTCTTTTCTGAGACCTCTTGCATAACTCTTGTTCGATGGCGCATCAAATCACGTACGCCACGCATTCCATTAGGGAGAACTTGTGTGCTCTTTAACGATCCCATTCGAAGCCGGTCTGCGAGGTATTCCGCATCTGTTTTGTCATCGGCTGCTTTAATGTTGGCCTGACTAACAGTGCAAGGATCGGCGAGACGGAAGTTCCACCCATGTTCTTCTGCTAAGTCAGCAATCCAATACCAATTGAAGGTGGACTCAGCGACCATGATGTGTTGCTGATTATTGGCGTAGATTCCTAAGAAATTAATCAGCGCTTCTTTGGAAGTTCTGAAATCAATCTTCTTGATGACAATCGTTTTACCTGCGAGCTGCCCATCGGGCTTAATTGTGTTCTTACGAACGCAAACAACAACATTATCGCCGTGAACATCCATCCCAATGTAATTGATGTTCAGGTTGAGTGTATTTTGCCGTGCTGGCTTTTGACGTGCTGTAGAATTCATCTGCCTCTCCATTAGGGTAAATGGGCTGAGGGCCTCGTGCCCTCAGCGTCAGAGGCAATTTACATAACGAAGTCTTTTTGGTGAAAGGGTCAACTGAATTTACGTTGGCCTAGTAATTGCCCCTGCATTGCGCAGATATGAGTTTCGGGGCAAGACTAACTTGCAGCAATGATTGCGCTGATGCCACTTTTGAAGAGATGGCGTAATGCAAAGAT
>CAVLDT010000113.1:681-2326 GCA_963661915.1 Duodenibacillus sp. | reverse complement strand
AGTCTATGTTGCCTCAGAAAAGTCCGTAAGTCCCAATCTCCTTGAACGCTTTGCTGTGGAGAGCCTTAATCTTGTTTTAAATGTCACGCCAGCTACAGCCGCCTTTCAGACTGAGAGGTTTCTCAAGGCCGCAGCTCCCGAGAGTTACACAGAACTTGCTTCCATGCTTCGCTTAGGCGCAGCGGATCTAGAACGTAATCAGGCTGCTCTCGCTTTCTTTCCGATGGCTTCATCTATTGACGCTGAGAAGGGTCGTGTTTGCGTTAAAGGCATTCGCAAAACGCTCATTGGTAAGACGGTTGCCGCAACAGAAACGGTCACGGCTTGTGTTGACTGTGTTGTGAGATCTGGAAGGCTTTGGATAGCTGCACTGCAGGAAGTAAAGGCTGAGAAGGGCTCGCCCTCGCAATCCCCTTCAAAAGAAAGCCCCTAAAGAAAGACACCATAAATCAAGAGTCCCGAATTTAGTTTGATTTCACGCATAGGAGAAGATCGGCTATGAAGCCAAAACTCGGAACCCTCGTAAGAAAATTTTTTCCCCCAATCATTATCATGATTGGTAGCACCGTGGCCGTTAGTTACTCAGAGGCCGCTGAGGTCGTAAATACAAGAGAAGCGACTTCTTCTTCCGTCCTTTACTCCGCAACGTCTTCTAAGGAGCACTTAACCAAATCTTCTGTAGTGCGAGAAAAGGGAAATCTTCTGAATTCTTCTAAGGTAGAGCCGGGGGCCACAACACCAGGCGCTTTTACTTTTGAAAAAGAGAAAGCGTCTATTACCTCTCTAAACCCAGACAGTGAATCTTCTTCCTCAACGCAATCGACTTCCATTGAAAAGGAAGTAAAGAGATTTATCTCTGGAGAACATGTTAATCTCATCCGCGTTGCAGGCGAGGCCATTACCGATGTTGTCTATGACGCAGAGGCCTTAGAGGTTGAAGCCGACAAAGCACACGGCGTTGTTTTCGTACGCGCGAAGGCCTCTTGGCTTACTGCGGGTAAAACCCGTACAGCAGCATTCTTTAATACCGCATCCCAGAGTTACGGTCTTCTCCTAGAAGTTGCCTCCATTGGTCCGCAAACAATAGAAATCGCAGGGTTCCCTATGCCTAAGACAGAGGATAACGCTGTCATTGCTCCGCCAGCATCTGCGATGGCTCGCTTTGAAGCGGATTCTTACGTCGGTACATTGAAGGCTCTTTTAATTCGGGCCTTAAGAGGGGAAGCACATCAGGTCCCTACGGTTGGGATGGCTTTTTCCCCGAAAGATAATGACTTTGTTTCTCTAAACATAGAAAGGCGCGAGTGGGCTTGTAACGGTTTTCACGTGGAGGAGGGTCGCGCCTACGTGACGCAGGACTACTTAGTTGAAGTTCTCAGCCTAAGAAACCTCATGATGTACACGTTGCGAGTTCCCTTAGGCGGGTTCGCAGAAACTCGCAAAGGTATCTTAGCTCTTGCCTCTGAGAAAACGACCCTCGCGCCAGCCGAGGTCACCGATGTTGTTCTCATCAGTTCTCGAGCTCTGCGAGAAAGCGCGAAGGGAATGAATCTAGTCTCAGATGGGGGCTGTATGAAAAAAAGAGACTTAAGTTTTGAGAAGTAGCGCGCGAGGACCCTACTATGAAAAAAGAAGAATCTAACCT
>CAVLDT010000113.1:0-671 GCA_963661915.1 Duodenibacillus sp. | reverse complement strand
ATCTTCTTTAGAGAAAGCGGATCCTCTTACGAAAAGCCCCGAAAACAAAGGCATTTCTAAGTGCTCTCTCAAGCCTGCTCTAGAGAGCACAGAGTTGACTTTTAAAGATGAAGCGGGCAGTAAAGCGGCAACTAACAGCAAAGCCGAAATGGGTAACACACCTTTAAAACCAGAGAAACCTTCTCAAAGCGAAAAGCCAGGTACTTCTCGTGAAAAGAAGGACGTTCTTTTAGATGCACCGTCAAAAGGAAAGTCCAAAGCGAAACCTGTAACGCAAACTGCGCCTCACACGAAAGCGAATCCCGCATCAAAAGGGAAAATGCCTCCTAAAGAAAGAAAAGCGCCTCTTAAGGAAAGCGCTCCTCTTTCTTCTACCGTTAAAAGTCCGAGTGTCAGTAACGTAGACGCTAGCAAAATCGAGTCTACTGTCACTTCCGTTACTGAGAAAGAAACTCCTGTAAGTAGTAGCAAAGCCCCTCCATCTTCCGTTACTCCCATTAAAGCGAATGCAAGTCCTGCTACCACTAAAGAAGGTGAAATTTCCGTGGCATCACACCCCGCAACACAGAATTCTGCGAGGCCCTCTCAGGCGCAAAAGTCGACTCCTGCAATACCCGCAGAATTTTTAGATCCAGAGCACGACGCAAAAGTTCGTGCTGCAAGGTTGCGGC
>CAVLDT010000112.1:477-2332 GCA_963661915.1 Duodenibacillus sp. | reverse complement strand
CTGCCACGCCGCTGCATCTAGATCCCTTTTAGGAGAAATCCTGAAAGGGATTTTTCTCGTGCTGAGTTCTTCGAAAAATTTTGGAGAAATATCGAGCACGCAGACTCTCTAAAAGAGATTCAAGCACCGAGCGATACGCAAAGCGTGAGGTGGCTAGTTTTTGTCGCTATTTGTTTTTTTGATGAGACAGGGAATCTTGCGTAAAAACGCAATTTAATTTCGGACCTTTGTTTTTTTCTTTTTCTTCCTTTTATAGTGCGCACGAGCCTAAAGAAAGGCGAGCAGTAAAAGAAAAGCCTTTTTTGTCTTGCTCAGAGTAAGGGTACGTCTGCAACTTCCTATTCATCTAGCTTAAAACAGTCAATCTTTAGCGATAAGCATTAAGCACCTGGCCTAGGGCCAGGCTTGAAAGGTACCCTGTTTTCACCAACACTTTTAACAGAATCCTTAAACGTAGGCGTTAAAGGCTTTTGGTGCGGTTTGAGAAATCCTTCAATAAAGATGCGTCAGCAGGGATGCCGATTACTGCTAGCTACCTACAAGTGGGTAGGAGGGCACAGTACGCAATGCATCTTGTTTTTGAAGAATCCTTAGTGAAAAACTAAAAGAACTTCTATGGTAGTGGCTCTTAAACGTAAACACGAGGGCTGCTTTCCCGGAAGAGGATTTTTCAAACCGAGCAAACAGAAGATGTTTCGGTTAGAGTTGAAAGCGTCTTTCTTAAGAACCCTGGAAAAAAGGATTCCAGGCGTCAAAGAAGAGGACCTTGCTGCAACAGATTTTTAACGCGTTTTTCGCAATTTCTGCGAGAAAACTTTTTTGATAGAGGCATTGAACATGGCAAAGCAAAATTTAAAGCACAACCATTCAGTTCACAACTTAGTTGCGTTGCATTGTCTTCATGCCTTTTTTGCCAATCAATTACAACCGCAACCGGCACGAGTGCAACGAATGCAACGGAAGTTAAATTGCCGGCAAATGTGTTTGACATCCTGACTCGTCAACTGGCCGATCTTTCCCCCCACTAGGGAAAAGTCAGAGAAATCTGAACCATAAATCCGGTTAATACACAACGGAAAGGCTTCGCTATACGCGTAAAGAGGCCATTTCTGAAGCTAAATGAACACAGTGCTCGCCTAAAAGGGCAGGGCTTGTAGCAGAGACTGCTACAAAGGATAGATCAAAAATGACAAAAGAAGAGACAAACAACCTCGCAGATACACTGCGTCTTAAAAGCAAAACAACACGCACCGAAAATGGAGCACTCGCATACTCAACGGAGGCAATCGGCAATCGCTGGGTTGAGATTTTCTATGGTGTCACTTTCTTTCGCTACAGAAATGTCAGGCGAGAAGAAAGTCTTAAGACACGCTTTAAACGTCTTAGCCGTAAAGCGGATCCTCTTGTCAAAACATTTGTCGATGCCTTGGAGGCAAGTCAAAATTTTGACGATAAGCGTTACGGCATTCGTCTTTCACTTCTCATCCGAGATGTGATTGCTGGCTGTGGAGAACGTGACCTAGGGCGAGTCCTTATGACAGAACTCGCTGATCGCGAGCTTATCACTGCAGAAAAACTCATCGATGTTCTCGGCAATAAGGGCTATGGCCGCTTTGATGACTTAGTTGAAATTGCCGTGGCGACAAAAAATTCCGAGTTTGCAAAGGCGATTCGTACTGGGCTCATTTCGCAGCTAAAAGCGGATGATATAGCGTTAAAGAGCGGGGGGAAGATTTCTCTACTTGCTAAGTGGATGCCTTCGATTTCTGCTTCGTCTTCTAAGACGCGGCAGGATGCTCTTCTCTTTGTCCGAGAGATGGGCATTTCGAAAAAGGATTACCGAAAACTCCTAAGC
>CAVLDT010000112.1:0-467 GCA_963661915.1 Duodenibacillus sp. | reverse complement strand
CCTAAGCGGGCTCCGCGCCGCCTTGGATGTCGTTGAGCGCAAGATCTGTGCCAAGGACTACAGCGCCATTGATTACGCAAAGCTTCCAAGCCTTGCCGCAATTCGATATGCCAGACTTTTTTTCCTTCGCGACGGCGAGCGTTATCGCACTTATCTTGAGGCGGTAAAAAAGGGTGAAGCAAAACTCAATACAAAAGTACTCTCCGCACCAGAGGTTATTGCGAAGGCTCGCACAGAAAACTTTCCCGATGTTTGCGAAGTCTTTTGGAAGGCTCTACCTAAAGCGGAACTCGCGGGAAACATTCTTCCAGTGTGTGATGTCTCTGGATCGATGTTTTGTTACATCGGTTCCTTCTGTGCAGTAGATGTTTCATTGGGACTGTCGATTTATCTTTCGGAAGCTAACACAGGCCCCTTTAGGGGGTTAGTCATAAGCTTTTCTGAAGACCCTGTGATAACGGATGTAT
>CAVLDT010000111.1:0-2359 GCA_963661915.1 Duodenibacillus sp. | reverse complement strand
CTGGCGACATCATTTCTGGCAAGTCTTCTCCGTTCGGAACAACGTATGGCATCGCCGCTGCAACAAAGAATACGTTCAGTGACGTCCTCGGCGGCCGCTCTGATCGTGCTTTGCGCTATGTCTCTCCGAAGTTTGCTGGCTTCCAGGTCCATGCTGAATATGCCAATATGACATACGACAAGGCGGGAACTACGGATGTAACTCTTGATGGCGAGACAGTCAAGATGGCAACGACAACTGCTACAGCGGGTGACACTGCTTCAACAAAACAACGTTACGGTGGCTTAGGTGTTTCCTATGCCAATGGCCCCTTCTACGTTGCCATCACAGCTGAAACAATCCGTTATGCTGCATGCACATCGCAGGACAATTCCAAGTTCTTCAGCCTTGCTGCTAACTATGACTTCGGCGTCGCAAAGGTCTTCGGTGGCTATCAGTACGGTAAAGATATGCAACTCAACGCCAAGATTCTCGGACAGAAGGTTGGGTTCATGGATAAATACAACGTGGGCACATTGGGCGTTTCCGCTCCGATTGGCAATGGCACATTCATGGCGTCTGTTGCATATCGTAAGGGCGATGTCACGGACACCAAAGATCTCGAACAGATGACTGGCGCGATTGGTTACAAGTACAACCTTAGCAAGCGTACCTATCTCTACACAGATCTTGCTTATTCTGAGTTAGAACTCAAAGATACAGAGAAGAAGACAACGAAGACAACAGAGTTCAACGTTGGTATCTGCCACAACTTCTAATCTGAACTTCTCTTAAATCTGGTTTAAAGGCTCGATCCCTGTCTCCTATGCGGGAGGCAGGGTTTTTGCGTCACAACCTTTCGTTTGGACTATACGTCTTATTCTTCTAACTTAAAGCCCACAAGGCAGAGAACGGAACCGCATAAAGCCCTCTCCCAACACTCAACAAATCGCTCCCCGCGTAAAGCACTATGCCAACAAAGTTTGGCACCTGTTGCGAGAACCAGCGTAGATGACGAAAATCATCTGAATTGATTGATTCGGCGGCTTTTATTTCTATACCAAGATAGTGATCATTTTCATTACGGATGAGAAAATCAATTTCCTGGTTATTCTTATTTCTGAAATGATGCACGGACCACAAAGGATGTAAATCTGCCTCACTTATCAGTTGGCCATACGCCCACGTTTCAACAAGTTTTCCACCTTCATTGGCCATTTTCTCTTGGCTTGAAAGAAGATTCTCAGTTGAATAAATACCAAGTAGATTCGCCATGAGAGCGCTATCAGAAATGAAAATCTTTGGAGTCTTACTTCCGATTCGATAGTCTTTGGCCTCCCATGCCGGTAATGTGTCAATAAGAAACATTGACTGAAGTGCGTTGAGGTAAGAGGTAATCGTTTGGGCGTTACCGTTTAGCTTTCTACAAATCTCTTGGATGTTAAGAGGTTTACTGGAATAGGCAGCAAAAATTTGAAGTAGCGTCTCCAAGTCTTTATATCGACGCAGGTCCCAAGTCTTAGTTAGGTCATAAAGAATCTGCGATTGGATGTAATTCTTGAAATACAGACTGCGTTCCTCCAAATCAAAGCCAAATGTTTGTGGATATCCTCCTTCAATTGCCCAGCCATAAACACGCTTGCGAGAACATGGTTCAAGAGTTGAAGCTTGAGGAAACTGTTGTTCAAATGCATTTTGCAAGAACAACGGAGAAGCTCCGAGCATTTCAGCGCGTGAGAGCGTTCGTAGCCGCGCTACAACGATGCGGCCAGTGAGGGAGTCAGCATTTTCTGCCCTAGGAAGCTTTCTATAGTCTACAGACCCTGTGAGAATAAATTGTCCCGGTCGATTCGACTCATCAAGACGGCGTTTTACTTCGGAAATGAGGGAGGGCGTTTTCTGAATCTCGTCAATAACAAGGCACCCTTCGCTATTTTGATTAAGAAAGAAGTGCGGATCTTCTCGTGCCGCTAGAAGAGTGGTTTCGTCATCCATCGTGACATACCGCGCGCAGATGGGACACTGCTCTCTTACAAGGGTGGTTTTCCCACTTTGTCGAGCACCAACAAGCAATGCGGCTCGTTGAAAAGAAAGCCCTTTGGCAAGAGTCGAAGTTAACCAGCGCGAGATTGTGCTCATAGCCACCTCATACAAATCTAGAATGAGAATAAATTTACACTTTATTCTAGAAGATTTCTACATTAGTAATAGGAAAATTCCTACATCAGAGTGTTTCTGAGGAGCACGAATGCTCTATTACATGCGTCTTAAAACGCACCGCTATTCGGCCCATTTTCAGTGAAAAGAATCCTTTTGAAATCCCCATGTTCGTCCAAGATCTATTCGTAGGACTACACGGACGGGGACATAAGCGGTCGTT
>CAVLDT010000110.1:928-2375 GCA_963661915.1 Duodenibacillus sp. | reverse complement strand
CTCCCAATAAAAATTTTCCGCTCCCGCAAAAGTCATATCGACATCTTTGAGAACCATCGTCTGATATCCAGCCCTTTTGAGAATGTCGCCCATTGCCGTGAGTCGCTTAAAGAAATGTTTTTGATGGTCCATAGCGTTACCACCAACAGAAATTTTTAGCGGCAACCCTGTTTCCGCAGCAAACGCAGCCCCCATAGTCCAAGTTGCACCTGAAACAGCATAGGCGCCATTAATTGCTTGACTGTCACCAGAAAAACTTTCCCCTTCGAGCGCAAGAGCTTCTAATTCTGGAATAGCACTTTTGGCAAAAGCTCCCCCGACACTTTCGCTAGCAAAAGTTGTCTCAACGCTTTCAAGATAGATGTGAATAAGATTGCGTTTTCTTTTCGGAAAATACAATGAGGCCTCTTTTGGCTCAACGTAATTGTCCTCAATGAACGCGGTGTACCTTTCCTTTGATTGATTTTGAATAAACTCGATGACACGAGTGCTTTTTATTTCATAGCACGCGAAGAAGAAAGCCGCCACTGTTAAAAGAATAAGAAGAATCGAAAACCACGTTGCTCGGAAATATCGCCAAACTGCAAGAGAAGAAAACAGCAGAAAAACTAGTGGCGCCACAAAAAACATAAGCATTGGGCGAACGTAGACGAAGGCAAGATCTCCTGCAGGAGCGGCTAGAGCAAAAAATATTTCCTCTGCACTCGCCCGTGGGTAAGAAAAGTGCAGATAACAACAAAGCGAAAGAAGCGAAGAGACAACTAAGAGAAGGATAAAGCCACCAATACACAAAAATCTTGTGGCTTTGGGCTTATCTAAACTGTTGTCGTGCTGCTTACGAAAAAAAATAGACTCCGTCATCTAAAAATCTCTATGCGATAGACTGGTTCATCAGAGGTTATTTCAACATTCGCAGAGTCCTCGCTGTGGCTCGACAAAGCCACGCCACCGCGAAGCATACGATTAGATATCCAAAAAATGTCGTGTATGCAACAAAGAGGCTATGCGACTGATTCACTGCCTTTAGTAGCGGCCAACGGATATCACCGTGAGTGATGTAAATAAACATTGAAAGTTGTCCGATATAGACAAGCCAAGGTACGTTTAAAAATGATTTGAACTTCTCGTACAAGAAGACACTAATTAGCACTAAAGAAATAAAACTGAACGGGAAAAAGAATCTGTATCTCCACGACAGAGGAAACACAACAAAGGCAATTAGGAAGAAACCTTTGGGAAGTTTGTAACCCATGGCGCAGTAAATTCCAAATGCAAACAATATTGATTGTGCAAAAGGCGTTGAAATAATGTGAAAATGAAAATGGCGGTGAACCGTTCCACTCAAGGCAGCACAAACTACCGTAAAAAGCATCAACACAAACAAGCTTTGCTCGGGGTATTTCTTAACTGCTTTTACTAACAGCGGAAAGAGGATATAAAGTTGAAC
>CAVLDT010000110.1:0-918 GCA_963661915.1 Duodenibacillus sp. | reverse complement strand
GCATTAAGTTGGTTCGGCCTAAAGTTTTGAGTAAAAGTGCAGAACAGTAAGAATCCAGTCCAAAAACTTTTGCCAGGGACCTCGAAATTCCCTGATTGGCATGCTCTGACCAAATATAAAAACAGCAAACCAACCAAAATCAGTTTGAATATTTTTATAAGTTGCTTAACTACAATCTGCCTATAAATGTCGCTTAGTCCCCACTCTTTGTTTTCTTCCGTCTTCATTACGGAAATCAATTTTTTTGTCAATCCGTATCCAGAAAGAAAAATAAACATATGGACACCGTAGTGTCCGAAAAAAGAAGTTAGAGGATGGATGAAATCGAAGGGCGCGTTGAGAAGAGCTTTCCAAACTCTTCCAATAACCGCAGAACTGAAATAGTGTTCGTTTTGCCCAGGAGCGCCAAAAACGTTATGCCAATAGTTGTGAAATACAACCATCATGATGCTAATCGCCTTTAAGATGGCTGTATCGTTTTTGTTAAAATCAAAAACAAATTTATCGGTGCTGGAAAAGTAGCGAGCACCCCCCCCCTCAGGGCCAATATGAATCGCATTGCTGACATAATATGTCTTTTAACTCCAATAAGTGAAACGCACTTTTAGGCAGTTCCTCTTTTCAGTTCAAGTCACCCCTCTCCTTATTCTTGAAATCGCCGAATTTCCTGATTCTGAGAATGTCAAAGGATGTAACTATACTCATTTTATTTTTGATGCGTGAAACCCTAACAAGAACAAATTTCCAAACTAGGCTCGTATCTTTATTGCGGGCTGTAGTTTGATAGGAACGCCTTGGTGCGTTCTTCTTTCGGGTGCCCAAAGACTTCCTGTGGGGTTCCCTTTTCCACGATAACGCCACCGTCCATAAAGGCGACCTGATTGGAAACATCCCTCGCGAAACTCATTTCATGCGTCA
>CAVLDT010000109.1:786-2424 GCA_963661915.1 Duodenibacillus sp. | reverse complement strand
CTGCCACGCCGCTGCATCTAGATCCCTTTTAGGAGAAATCCTGAAAGGGATTTTTTGGTGCGCTCGGCATGAGCGCAATCTAACGGGTGAAAGTCCCGAGTGCAGGAGGTAGCACCAAGCACATAGCCGAAAGCAAGGGTGTCCTTCGTGAGAAGGAATCTGAAGGAAGCTCAAGGAAAACTGCTGGTCTGATGAACAAGAACTGTGTTAGGCATGCGCGGGTGGGTAAGTCTGCCAAACACTCAGAGAGGTATGTGGCAAAGAAGGTTGGGCGGCCCCTGACAGGCTTGTTCACGTGTCTAGCAATGGAGGACGAGAGGAGGACGAAGAACTCTTGGAACATAACGAAGAGCAAACGGTAACAGTGGAAGCCTTCCTGAGCCCTCGCAACAGAATCGAGGCAGTCGATAAGGTTGTGGAGAACAAGGGAAGTGCAGGAGTCGATGGCATGGAAGTCTGGCAGTTGACAGACCCCAAGCAGGTGAGTCTTGGCGCAGTCACAGAAGCCGTGAGGTCTGGGGTGTATAAGCCACAGGCTGTTCTTCGAGTCCTAATTCCGAAAGAGGAAAAAGGAAAATTTCGACCTTTAGGAATACCAACGGTCATTGACCGCTTTGTCCAACAGATGGTGGCTCAGGTATTGAGTCGGGCATACGAACCGTACTTCTCGAACTCAAGCCACGGCTTCCGCCCAGGGCGAAGTTGTCAGACAGCGATAAACCAATGCCTGGAATATGCCAATGATGGATATAGGTGGGTCGTGGACTTGGATTTAGCGAAGTTCTTCGATACGGTCAATCACTCAAAACTCTTGCAGGTACTCTCAGAGCGAGTGAAAGACGGACGAGTGATATCGCTGATTAACAAGTTTCTGCGAGCCCCTGTCCGAGATGGTAAAACCGAGAAAGTCAATGAGATGGGAACGCCGCAAGGCGAGGTGATAAGCCCTGTGCTCGCCAACATCCTCCTCAATGAACTCGATCAAGTGTTGGAGGCACGGGGTCATAAATTTGTGCGCTATGCGGACGATATGATGATTTTGTGTCGGAGTCGGAAAGCGGCGGAGAGAACACTACGCTCTGTACGAGTCTTTATTGAGAAGAAACTCATCCTACGGATAAATGAGGAGAAAACCAAGATTTGTAAGATAACAGACTCGAGTTTGAAGTTCTTGGGTTTTATGCCACAAAGAATCCTGACGGAGCAGACTCAATCGTAAAGAGCCGACCCCATAAGAAATCGCAAGCCAAGTTCAAGAAGGCACTCAAGGAAGTAACGAGCCGAAACCTAGGACAGAGTTATGACAGGTGTCGAGAGAGACTTGCGCAACTAGTCGTGGGCTGGGTGAATTACTACCGATATAGCAGTATGAAGGGGGGTTCCTTCGAGAAATCAGCGTGTGGTTACGACGGAGAATCCGACAAATCTACTGGAAAAGGTGGAAGAGGATAGGAACGAAGTACAGTGCGCTCCGCAAACTTGGGGCAAGCAAGGAACAAGCGTGGCAGTGGGCGAATACGAGGCTATCGTATTGGCGCATAGCTAACAGTTGGATACTTGCTACGGCGTTGACAAATCAAGTCCTAGAAGGACTGAAATGGAAGCCCCCTGATAAGGTGTATGAAAGACTTTTAAAGG
>CAVLDT010000109.1:0-726 GCA_963661915.1 Duodenibacillus sp. | reverse complement strand
AAGGGGAATGGTTGATAACCGCCCACTACGGAACCGTACGGTGGGTGGTCTGAGAGGACGGTAGCGGAAATAATCCACTACGACCTACTCGATTGGAGGGTCAACGCTCTTTTTCTTCTAACTTCTTCTTTAGACTAGAGAAGACTAGCAGACGTTTCGGATAAGGGAGATTCTGGAGACATCTCTTATTCGGACTCTGTGTCTTCTATGACGATATCTGGAATCCAGCCAGTGTATTCGTTGAGAACAATTTGAGATTCTCCAGTACTTCGCCCAGCCCTGTTACGGCATCCTCCAAAATTAATGGTAGCAAGCCCATATGCAACCAGCAGTCGATCGTGATCTTTGTTTTGAATGGGGATGGGCAATTTCAAATTTCTTATGGGTTCTGGTCTGATAACTCGTCGAAACCTCAGGACAAATTCCTCATAAGCATCCGAATAAAACCTAGAACGAGAGCCGCCGCCACAAAGGATGACGGGAGTGCTAAATGATTCCTCACTGTAAATTCCTTCTAACTGTTTAGCGACTTTGGCTTTGAGACGTCTTTCATATTTTTCAAAATTGTTTCCCCTCTCTATGTTTACTTCTCTCACGTAATCTTTAGTTGAATAAGGGAGAGGGCCACGAAGAGTGACGCCCAGTTCTTGGTTGACAGCCTTAATAAGCCTATCGTGGGTTTTCTGTGCAAGTGATCTTTCTCTTGAGAGAGGAAGCCCCTTTTTT
>CAVLDT010000108.1:0-2439 GCA_963661915.1 Duodenibacillus sp. | reverse complement strand
CGATTGTTTGGTTGGGGAGGGCCGGTTTATCCGAGAACGGCTTTTGTTCTTCATACCCGAGTTTAGGAGTTTGATCTGACGAAATCGTCCAGGAGCCCGCGTGGCTCCTAAATTTTGCTCAAAATCTTATTTTTCCTCTTGTGGATATTCTGTGGATATGCTATAATAGGAATATTTAGAATATTCAAGGGGTTATGCTATGTATGTGCAAACATTCAAAAGTGGCAAAAACAAGCAGAACGTCTACGTCAAACTCGTCGAGGCTTATCGCGACAAAAAAGGTCGTAAGAGAACAAGGATTGTTGAGAACTTCGGAAGAATCGAGGATGTGACGAAGAACAACCCCAATGCCGTCGAGGAACTCAAAGCGAAATACGCCGATGAGAGAAGAACAAAGAAGGAAGCCACGGTCGAAGCTCGGATGAAAAGCATCAAAGAAACTCTCGCTATTAGCGCTGAGTCAGGAAAGAAAAAGAGCTCTGAATGTCCGGCTCCTTTGCTTCACTACGGCCACTACCTCTTAAAAGAAATCTGGGATGAAGATCTCGGACTCTCAAAGAAGATCGATTACTTGCAGAAATCCTCAGGTTCGCGCGTCACATTCAAATTTAACGACGTTATCCGCCATATGGTCGCTCTGAAGGTGATGGATCCAAGATCTGTCCTCTTTAGTTTTGGACATAAAGACGATTTCTTAGGCGACCCGTGGCGTGATATCACACTCGATAATTGCTACGACACGCTAGGATTTCTTAAAGAAAGTAAAGATGAAATCTTCCGTTGGATTAATAAAAAACTTGATTCGAAGTTTGGCAAAGAACGAGCCACGATGGTTTTTTACGATGTCACCAACACGTATTTTGAAACACCCTTAACTGACGCCGAATCCGATTACGAACAGATCGATTTTATTGATCGTCTACAACGCGCCGCTGAAGAGATGCGAAGCCAAGGGCTTTTATCTGAGCAGTGTTTTGACGAAGATGGCGTTGTTTGTGTCGAAAAACTTCCTGAATTCTTCTGGCAAGCAGCAGATAACAATCGACTGCAGTATCTTCGTATGCGAGGGCCGTCCAAAGAACATCGCGCAGATCTTCCCTTAGTCTCTGTAGCTCTTGTTATTGATAAAAACGGGATGCCGATGGATTTTGAAGTGTATGCAGGAAACGCCTCAGAATTTAAGACAATGCGCGCAAGCATTAATAAGCTCAAGGCGAAATACAACATCGATAACGCCATTGTCGTTGCAGACCGCGGACTTAATTCTGTAGCCAATCTGCAGATGCTCTCGAACCTTAATTTAGGGTTTATCGTGGCGCAGAAAGTCACGAATTTGAACGCAGCTCTCACCGAGCAAATGCTCGACTTATCAAAGTACACTGACTTCAATCCTGAAAGACCCGAGCAAGGAAAATATCAGGTCATCCCGAATTGGAAAAAGACCGACATCAAAGGAAACTCCATCAACTGTATGTTAGTTCTTACCTTTGATGAAAAGCGCAAGCGCCGTGATGACAAGATTCTTGATGCCTTGGTTGAAATCGTCAAGAAGAAAGCCGAAGCAGGAGTCAAACTTGGTCAATCGAAAAATGGTTGGGCCGCTTTAGCGCTAACCGATGATACGAAAGGGCATCCAATCCTTGGTGTTAACGAGAAGGCTTTAGCTAGAAAGCGTCGCTTCTGTGGTTTTGCAGGCATCGCCTACGAAGACGCTCCTTCGATGGCAAAGAAGATTGCCGAAACAACGGACTCGAAAGAAACAGTAAGACTTTTTAGTGCTCGAGATGTTGCAGCGCAGTATCCGAAACTAAATCGTATTGAAGACGCCTTCCGTGTAATGAAGAGCAACCTCGGATTAAGACCGATGTATGTGCGCAACTCCGATCACATACGCGGCCACATTACGGTCTGCTTTTTGAGTCTCTTACTTGTGAGGTTGATGCAAAAGCGCTTAGAGGCAAACAAAACACCGCTTACTATTCAGGAACTCTGCAGCACACTCAGTGACGTCTGTGTGGCCCCAATGAAGTTCAACAATGAAATCGTTTTTTGCCACACAGGGCATCAAGCAAACGTCCGTAAAGGACGTGAAACGCTAAAGACATCAGAGGTTCTAGATCTGATGAAGGCAAAAGTGATTAAAACCTCGCACGTGCCAGATCTCATGCGTGCCTGTGGATTAACGCCGCTTCCCGCTCTTTGCTCATTGCAGGAACTTGGAACGCACTTGCGCACGCGCTTCGTAAAGCCCGGGAACGCCATCCCGGAGGTCCGCCTCATTACCCTATAGCATATCCACAAGCGGAAAAAAATCAAAAACGCAGCCAAGCCTTGAAATTAAAGGAAGAGCTGCGTTTTTCTTACTTCGAAACTCCTAAACTCGGGATTGTTTGGTTGGGGAGGGCCGGTTTATCCGAGAACGGCTTTTGTTCTTCATAG
>CAVLDT010000107.1:0-2441 GCA_963661915.1 Duodenibacillus sp. | reverse complement strand
GCAAGAAAAAATTTAAAGCCCCGCCAAACCCAATGCCAGCGAGGCTTTTCAGGGAGTTAGAAGGTCAATTTGTTGAAAAAGTCGGGAGTCGTGCTAGTCAAGTTAAAGTTTTGTTTTGTAAAGTCTTGGTTAATTTGCTTTAATGCACTTTGATTCCTTCTCAAGAGTCATTGTGAAGTGTATGTCGTTAAAGTCCATTTAAGAAAAGTATACAGGCATGTCATCTTCGATGTCAGACAATAAAACTCTACTTGCGCACAATATCTCTTATTCAGTTATTGCCAATGTTGTTTCTTTTCTCGTTGGAGCTATTGTTGTATTGCTTGTTCCCAAGGCGCTTGGAGTAGAAGAGTATGGCTACTTTCAACTCTTTATCTTTTTTATGGGATACAGCGGCTTTTTCCATTTAGGTTGGGTTGATGGCATTGTTCTTCGTTATGCGGGCACACGGTTTGAGGATTTGAATCGAGGACTATTTGCAGGGGAAGTAAGACTATATCTTTTCTGCGACGTCTCTTTGTGGGGGACTGTTGCATTGGTGTCTTATTTTTCCTTTGGAAATGACGCTCGGTTGTTTGTTCTCCTTTGTACTGCGGGAACCGCAGCAATCATGCTTTTCAATGGTTTCCTTCGGTTAACTTTGCAGGCGACAAATCGTATTAAGGTTTATGCCTTTCTCATACTTCTAGAACGTACAGTTTATTTAGTCGCTATCCTTACGATACTATTTTCAGGGTCAAGAGATTTTCGGATTTTCATTCTCGCATATACGCTTGGTCAGGCTACAACACTTTTAGGTGCTATGTGGTTCTGTCGTGATTTAATTTTCGCAAGGCCGGGAAAATTCTCTTTAGTCTGTGTAGAGGCGTTGGAGTGTTTGAAGTGCGGTTCTAAATTAATGCTTGCCAATATTGTTTCTTTACTGATATTAGGTGTAATTCGATTTGGAATTGAGCGAGTTTGGGGAATCGCGATTTTTGGGAAAATCTCGCTGATTCTTTCTGTAATATCTATTTTGTTTGTTTTTGTGAATGCGGCCTCTGTCGCATTGCTTCCTGCATTGCGGCGGGAAGAAAAAGAGCATTTTTGTGCGATGTATGTACCAGCGCGGGCAACGCTAACTTGGGCTTTGCTGATTTGCTTTGTTTTTGCCTATCCAACATCGGAAATTTTTGCCATTTGGCTTCCTGCTTATGCAGATGCTCTCATCTATTTGCCGCTTATGCTCCCGCTGTGTTTGTTTGAAAGTTCGGTAAGCCTATTAACGGGTACATATCTTAAGACCGTACGTAGAGAGAGGGACTTACTTTTAGGAAATGTAGTCGCCCTCATCGTCAGTATGATTTTGTTCGCTTTCTCAGTTTTTGTCCTTAATAGTTTGGCTTTCGCAATTTTTTCTATGACGCTAGCTCTTGCAGTTCGTTCCTTTGTGCTTGAGCACTTTCTGTCGTTAAAAATAGGCGTTTCAGCAATGCCTGTTTTTTTCACAGAACTTGTTGTTGGCGCCTTCTACATCGTCGCGACGTTTTTTATTGGCGGCTATGTTGGAACGTTGGTTTATGCCGCGATTCTTATTGTTGCGTTTATCATAAGCCGAAGAACATTCTGGAAAGCACCGTTACCAAATTTTGTTAAGATGCTTAAGAGAAAATAGTAATTATGAGGAAGGGTATGACGAAGGCAAATTCAATTCGTCTTGCAGGAGTGGTTATTCTTTATAACCCAGAAGAGGATGTCCCAAAAAATGTCGCAAGTTATATCAATTCTATTGATATGCTTTTTATCGTAGACAATCAAAATGGGGCAGAAGTTGCGAACCGTATTGCTTGTGCATATCCAAATAAAGTGGAAATTCTTTCGAATAAAGAAAACGAAGGAATTGCGAAACCCTTAAATCGGGTACTTGGTCTCTGTAAAAAAGAGCGGTTTGATTTTCTTCTTACGATGGATCAGGACTCTCGTTTTCTAGACGGTCATATGGCCAAGTATCGTGAAGAGATTGAGAAACTCGATTGGAACAACGTCTTTGGGCTTGGGCCAACGGCGGTAACTCGTGAGGTGTGCGAGAAAAACACATTGCCTGTCCCTCCCCAGGGGGGACATTGGAATTCTGTCTATCGCTTGATGACAAGTGGTAACGTTATTTCGGTGAAGAAGGGGGAGGAAATTGGAGGCTATAACGAAGATCTCTTTATCGATGAAGTTGATTATGAAATCTGCTATAAGGCTCTTGAGGCTGGATACCTGTTATTTCAGTCGTCAGACATCCTTCTTGGACATCGCTTGGGGAATCCAGTAACGAAAAGATTTATTTGGCGAGATATTCATGCGATGAATCATCCACCAATCCGTAAATACTATATCGCTCGCAATCGTCTAGTTGTTTGGCGAAGGTTCCACAGGATTGATGGGGGTTTCTTTTTTTTCAATTATATTAGGGC
>CAVLDT010000106.1:0-2473 GCA_963661915.1 Duodenibacillus sp. | reverse complement strand
CCTCTTTTAGGCTAATTTCTCCTGAAAGAATCCGCTCAACAACTGATGCTCTGAATTCCTCTGAATAGCTCATTTTCCGCTTCTCCTTAATTAAGTTTCAGCGGTAAACTATTCTGACAACTAATGCTCTTGTCTTCGCGTACTTTATGTACAATTGATTTTACATGTTTTACGATAATTTCTTGATGCTTAAATTTCACTATTCTGTATGCTTCGCCAGTCGTGAACAAAAGTCATATGACATCTCCTACCCTCCCTTCTTTAAGCCAGTCTCATCGGTGGCGTAATGACATCACAGGCTTAAGAGCGCTTGCAGTTCTTCCTGTTCTTCTGTTTCATGCTTTCCCTAAATTTTTGCAGGGAGGTTTTTTCGGAGTTGACATCTTTTTTGTAATTTCTGGTTTTCTTATTTCAGGAATTATTTTTCGGGGGATTATTAACGATACGTTTAGTTACCGCACTTTTTATGCCAAGCGTATTCGACGTATCTTGCCCAATCTCACACTTCTTTTATTTGTTGTAGCGCTTGCTGGATGGTTTTGCCTTTTTTCTTCTGAACTGTCAGATCTTGGCCGCCATATTTACTCAAGCGCTGCGTTCTATCAAAATTTCCGACTTTTATCGGAGGTCGGTTATTTCACGCAAGATGCATTAAGAAAACCGCTCCTTCATCTTTGGAGTTTGGCGATTGAAGAACAGTTCTATATCGTCTTCCCAGTCGTGTGTGTGTTGATTTGGCGCTTTTGCAAATCCCGAGTTCTTCTTTTTGCAGTCGCAGTGGTTATCACGGTTGCGTCCCTTGCCTTCTGTCTATTCATACAGGATAAAAATTTTGCGTTCTATTTTCCTCTGTCGCGTTTTTGGGAGTTGGGAGCAGGAATTCTTCTCGCTGCTATTGAGACTTTCGGGTTTTATGACTTCCATCGCTTAAACAAGACTATTCGAAACGCTTTTTCCATTTTGGGTTTCGCTCTTATTGTTTTTTCGATGACATGTTACCGTCCTGCGCTTTACGGACATCCAGGTTTCTTTACATTGCTTCCTGTCGTCGGAGCGGTTCTTCTGATTGCAGCGCAAGATGAATCAATTGTGAATCGTAGTCTTCTTTCCTGCCGTCCGATGGTCTTTATTGGGCTTATTAGTTATTCGCTTTATCTTTGGCATTGGCCACTTTTAAGTTTCTTATATATCTGCTATCCAGTAGCGCCGCAGTGGATGACTTGTGTTGCACTCGCGTTGAGCTTTGTCTTGGCCACGCTTGTTTATTACTTTGTTGAAGAGCCTGCACGACGCACAAAACGTTGGGCGAATGCAGTTGTAAAGGTGCTTTTACTCTTCTTGATAGTGGAAGTTGGCATTGGACAAGCGTTTCGAAACACAGGAGGGTTCCCTAATCGATCTAGCCCTTTCTTTGAAAACTTCGATGTTATTCAAAAAATCCGAAATGGATGGGGGGAAGCATATGGACGAGCAGGCCGTATCGATTTTGATGGCGTCCGCATTGCAACACCAACACCAAAGGAATTTCCTTCTATTGTTTTAGTGGGGGATTCGCATGTGGAGCAATATTTTGACAGAGCAGAGGTTCTCAGTGAAAAAACTGGGAAATCCTTTGGAATGTTAAATACAACTCTCTGCGTGACATTTTCTAGAAATGGTTGCAAGAAAGAAGCGAAAGCGCTTTATGGGCTTATGCAGGACAAGCGTGTTAAGGTGGTTGTTCTCGCTCAAAAATGGTTTTGGTATGTCACAGAGCAGAAGCAGGAACTTCTTCAGGGGATAAAAGAACTTAAGGAAGCTATATTAGCGCGACCGGATGTAAAGGTTTACGTGTTGCTTGATTATCCGTGGGTTCCAGAAAAAGATGGACATCAGGGAGACTTTGATCCTCTCAGATATATTTCGCGTATTGGACACTTTTCTCCTGTCATTTTGCCTTATCCAGAGGATGACGGTTGGAAGCGTGGGAACGAATTCCTGATTGAAAGACTGAAAGGTTATGTTGAATTCATTGACCCACAAGACTATGTTTGTCCCAATCAAAAGTGCGACATCTTTACATGGTATTGGGACGATGATCACTTACAGCCCAAGCGTTTAAGAACGCACGGTGTTTGGCTTGATCCTGTTTTTAAATAAAACACGAGAGTAGTCTCTCAACCGTACGGCTGTGGGAAATCCTTTGAGAACTCTTGACAGGAAAAGGAGAGGGCGGTTTCAGTAAGTCCCTCTCTTTCCAACACTTTTGGCTGAAGCTTGGAAGGGAAATGTTTGGCTTCCTTTTCGAGGCGTTTTAAAATCCGCAAATTTACGAATTGCTGAAAGTTGGGAAGACCAAAGTTAAGCAGGATTCTTCTTTTAAGCCTAGGAAACACCAAACCGTGCGTGGGATGTCGAAAAATATTGGAAAGATTGAGGTAGCGGTCTACGTTGCCTTGGTTGCGGCGTTCCCACTTGATGCTTGGGCCTACCT
>CAVLDT010000105.1:0-2484 GCA_963661915.1 Duodenibacillus sp. | reverse complement strand
AAAGAATAGAGATATCTCTCGTTCCTTTTAAACGAGCTTTACGGGAAAATTCAGACAGAGAGTTCACTCGTGAGTCATCTGTTTTGAGCGTTCCATCGATAAGCAAATGATGATCGAGAGCCACCTTTTCTGCGCGCTTGCGCATGAAGCGAACAATCTTTGAAACTGTTTTCCCAATATTTTGGAGAAGGCTCGAGACTGTATTCTTCGAGAGCGCGACATCAGGATATTTTTCTGAAAGAAAACTTGTCTCATAAGCCTGCTCAAGTTCGCTATCGCAGATGTGAGGATTGCAAACGCGCAGTACCGCGATGCAATAAAGCTTTAAAGCATCTTCACGCGAATAGACTGCTGCCAACTCCTCGAGCATGCTGCTAAAAAGAGAATCGCATAGTTCAACATCAGCCCAGTCTTTCAAATCAACGGAGCAAGAAGAGACGTTGGGATTGGCGTTATCGTCATTTGGAACATAGGCGCCATCGACGATGTGACCGATTGTCGGTCCGTTAATTGGCACGTGTCGTCCACTGACATTTTTGCATCCGATACGCTGACGAACAGCGTACAAATTCTTGTTCTTTCCGTAAACGATGACGACCGTATTTTTAGGCCTCTTAACAGCCAGAATTTCTTTAGGAATCGGCACAAGAAAATCCTCCCGAAATATAGTCTAATTATAGCATTTAATTGGACTATATTCAAGGCTCAAATCGGGAATTTTGTCGACGTTTTTGACAGAAAACCGCCGTATTCCACGCCGTTAAAGCTGGAATTTGGCGGTTCTTTAAGAATTAGATCTTGGAAAAGGACGAAACTGCCCATAACTACTAGGGCGTTCGTATAGTCTCACTTACAGGGAAAGTTCTACTTATTCAAGAAAAATACTACGGGTTCCCTCCGACGTTACTCGCTCAGTACCTTCAAGAACACGAAGGTATCAAGGTCTCAAAGGAAACTGTCCGTCGCATTCTTAGGGCCTTGTACCCAGACACCACTGAAGAGCAGCATAGGGAAGCAGGTTACTTTCTTCGCAGGCGTCGAGCTCGCTTTGGTGAACTGATTCAAATTGACGGGAGCCCGCATCATTGGTTCGTCGATGACTCAACCATGTACTGCTTGATTGCCTTCATCGATGATGCAACAGGGAAAATCACAAGCGCGCACTTTTTCCCGACGGAAACGGCTAAGGGCTACATGATTGTGCTACTGGGTCATATCCGAGAATACGGGATTCCATTGGCGCTTTATAGCGATCGGCACTGCATCTTCAAGAAACCGACCTCTCCCCTCGATACTGATGGAGAAACGCAGTTTAGACGTGCTTGTGATCAGCTCAATATCGAGTTGATTTATGCGCTTAGCCCGCAGGCTAAAGGCAGGGTGGAGCGCTTGTTTAAAACTTTGCAAGGTCGCTGGCCACTGGAATTCCGTGTGCAAGGAATAAAGGACATCGACACCGCAAACAAGCGCCTCCCTGAGTTTATCGCTCAGTTCAATGCCCGATACGCAATCGAGCCTCGAAATGCAGAAGATGCGAACTGTCCTGTTGCAATTACGGACATGCCCGACGTAGAGCGTGCCTGTGCCGTGTGGCACGAGCGAACGCTAAGTAAATCGCTCACTGTGTCTTACGGCAAAAGCATTCTTCAGGTCATGAATGCTCAGGGAAGAAAGCTCGAACTGATGGGACAAACGGTATACATCCTCGAATACCCTGACAATCGTGAGCCAGAGATGATTTGTAAACTCAAGGGTCAACCGTGGAATCGTCTGATTTATTGCGCTCGTGAAAGAAAGACACATGAACCCGTTGTGCCTTTTGAAGAAACAGCGAAAACTATCGATTCAAGGGTTGAGCAAGCCGTAAGAAAGAGAATGAATCGCGACAGGCCCTATGGAACGGGGTTTGGCAAAGAAGGCGAAAATAACGAAGAAAAAAAGAAGAAAAAAGCCAAACAAATAAAGGAAGCCAATAAGTTAGAAGAGAAAGTTGCTCTTTTAAAAATGAAGAGCAAGTGTAAGAAGTAATTTTTTTGAATTCGGCCCTCAGACGACGCTCTTTGCGAGCGTCGTTCTCTATAAGCCTAGAGTTCGCTCCAAACGGCGTTCTCAGGCTATACCCTAACGCAAAGCGGAAGCATCACGGCTCCGTTTAAAACCTCTCCCGTGGAGCTCAACAAACTTAAGTGCTAGGTGCCGCTCAGAGAAAGGCGGTACTTTCTCTGAGCTCTGAAATAAGGTTTGCAGAAAAGAAGAAAACTCTCAGTGGTCAATCCGCTTTAAGCCCAGAATTTATTGGAAGTGTTTTGCTCAGAAAAGCGACTTCCGTTTTGCTAGACTTTTCGAAAGTAATTTGCCGCCACTTCCGTTGTCAGTTGGTGACATTTATGCTTTGTGTTGGATAGTGACGTTTTTGCTTTGTCTTAACAGGTGGCAATGAACCTTTCCTTCCCACCCCGTTTTTGGGAAGAACTTTTCCAGTCT
>CAVLDT010000104.1:0-2605 GCA_963661915.1 Duodenibacillus sp. | reverse complement strand
AGCAGTATCAGTTAGGATTAACTGACACGGTTGTTTCAGCGACGCTCGGCGCCGTGATGGGTGCAGCGTTTTGGCGTCATCCCACACAGGTTAAATACGAGAAGGCTTACGCCCGTCTCTACGACCGCTACAAGTCAGACCTTGATGCTGGAGGAAAGTTCGCCAAAGAACGAACAGGGGCAATGGCCGTTATGAATTCTCACGCTGTTCTTTCTTTGGCAAAGATGTCAGGCATTTCTCCTGACAAGATTGATGACTTCGCGGCAAAAATTACGTGGTCAGAGGACAGGATGTCGTTTTCTGTTCCGGGTGAATATCTCATGCCGATTACGCAAGGTGGCGAGTGGCAGTTTGGCGATCATGCATCGAAGAGTCCAGACTACAGGGTAAAAGTTACGCGTTTGTCAGGAGAAGGAAAAAAGGATTTTAGCAATGAAGACATATCGGAAGTTTTAAATGACTTTATTGGGAAATCTCCAAAGAAGCAACTAAAAAACG
The DNA here is from genome assembly GCA_963661915.1 of Duodenibacillus sp. GTDB lineage: Bacteria > Pseudomonadota > Gammaproteobacteria > Burkholderiales > Burkholderiaceae_F > Duodenibacillus. The sequence continues at coordinate 2,107 of CAVLDT010000104.1, read as the reverse complement.
ATTCAACAGGCTGGATATTTTCTATTAGTGGCAACGAGAAAAAGGAGATTATTCATGGCCTCTCTCGTGTCTCGAAAGGCGGTGATCCCTTTGTTCGTAACGACCATGTGTCCATTCTTCGTAATCTCTCTGAAATTGTCAAAGAGGCCTTCCCAGCAGAGAGTTATCGCGACATTAAGGCTGCTCAGGGTGTTAAAGCGGCTGATGTACATCTAAAGGGGATACATCGTTTTTATTCTCCGGTCGTTGTGGATGGCAGGGAATACCTAGTCAAGATAACCGTAAAAGATCGTATCGGTGACGGTGGAGAAAATAGCGGACTAAATAAACATGACCGTTTAGGCGCGTATCAGATTGTTGGAATAGAAACAGAAAAGGCTCAGCCAAAGGTTGAGCCATCTGCCTCTGTCAAAGCCATCGAGGTTTCATCGGACGCGGCCCGTAGACCAATCGTAGAGGTGATGAATACCTCGCGCTACGACGGAGATGAAATTACTGTACACGACATGTTGGAAGGAGTCAAGCGAGACGGGGATGTTATTTACAAAAAGGGAAAAGATTCAGAAGGAAATGAGACTTGGGTAAAGGATGAAGACAAGCGCTCTCGTTTCTTTATGGACGAGCCAAACGAATGGGCTTTTTCTGAAAAAGGTGGCTATTGGCGGGATCCAGTAGACAAGGCGTCCGATATTGAACTTAGTCAGATTGGCTATCACGGCACACGATATCTCTTTGACGCTTTTACATTGGCTCATATTGGGACAGGTGAAGGTGGCCAAGCGCACGGGCACGGGCTTTATTTTGCGCTCGCTCGTATGAGAGCCGAACGCTATCGCGAAATGCTTGCTGGTAACGGCTATAAGGTAGACGGCAAAGACATCAGTGTTTTCCGGACAGATTTAGAGAAGTCAGTAAACAAAGCTACCAGCGCCAAAGAAAAGAAACGTTTGCAGGAGCGATTAGCCGCTTTTGATGAGTTTTATGCTCACAACAATGCCGATGACGTGAAGGCTGCTTATGACGAAGGCACAATCACGAAACAAGCCTATGAGTGGTTTAAGTCGGAAGTGCAGCCAAAAATCAAAGGCGAAGGGCATTTGTATACGGTTGATATCCCGAATGACAACATCCTCTTACGTGAGGAATTCGTCTTCTCTGATCAACCCAAGGAAGTCCAGGATGCGCTGCTGAAGTTATTCGGAAAAGAGTTCACTCCGGAACAACTCAACAAGGTTTATCGCAACCAATGGTACAACGATGCTATGGAGCAAATGCAGGATTACTCGGACTATATCTCCGTGCCCAATCCTGTGCTTCGTGCGCTTGACAAACTCGCCAAAGAAGAAGGGCCTCAGATTTTTGCTGATGAGAAGAGGGTTCTTAAAAAGATTTCTAAGGCACTTGATGAAGCGGCAAATGAAAGGTATCTCGAAGAAAAAGAGTATTACGACAAGAAAGCCGGTAAAAAGAAGAAGGGAATAGATCTCGCTCGAAAGGACGTTATAGACGAAGCGGGGCTCAATTCTGACGGATTGTTCTTTACTCTCTTAGACGTTGCCGAAACGAAATATCCATCTCTTCTTAGTGGCGAGCCTAAGTTTGAGTTCACAGACGGCATTAATGGTCGCCAAATCTATGAGCAAATTGCCGAGTTCGTTGGAAGCGAGAAAGAAGCCTCGGCTTTGCTCAATAAGTACGGTGTTAAAGGCATTCGTTATACCGGCATGCAAGATGGCGAATGCGCTGTTATTTGGGATGAGAAATCCATCAAGATTCTTGAATACCTCCAGCAAGGGCAAGAAGGCATTCGTGGCGCATTTAATCCCTCTACAAACACAATTCGACTGACTCCAAACGCGAATCTTTCTACGTTCTCGCACGAGCACGCGCATTGGTACCTAACGAATGTGCTCGCATTAGCCGGTAAAGAAGGCGCGACACTTGAATTGCAAACGCAGGCGATGGCCATCTTGAAAGTGTTTGGCATCAAGTCGCTTAAAGATTGGGAAGCCCTAGGCTTTGAAGGTCAAAGAAAGTATCAAGAGCGCTTTGCCTCATTAACTGAACTTTATTTGACCGAAGGAAAGGCTGCAGTGCCTGGACTCGA
>CAVLDT010000103.1:0-2613 GCA_963661915.1 Duodenibacillus sp. | reverse complement strand
TAAACTGACATTAAGACCGTGAAATAACTCCACGTCACTTTATTCCTATCAAACTTTTCTTCGGCATACTCTCGAGCCTTTTCTCCCATTGCAGCTCTCTCGGAATTAGGAATTGCAAAGAAGTTCTTGATGACACGCACAGTATCTGCAACGTCTCCCTTCTTAATTCCAAATCCCGTGAAACCCTCAATGAAAGTTTCCTTCACGCCAAATTCATTTGTGCCAAGAACTGGACGGGCAGAGGCCGCTGCCTCTAAACAGACCGTACTAATTCCCTCGTGATACGTGGTAGTAGTAGTTGTAGCGTGACACATTGCATAGTAGGGTCTCACATCACTTTTGGGACCGTGATAGATAACGTTCTTACAAACCTTGAGTTTTTCTAGGAGATCAGCTTCCTTTACTTCAGGCGCCCCAACAACATGCCAAACTAATTTTGGTAGTTCCGTTTCAAGGCAGTGAGCTGCACCAATTAGTTCTGGGAAACCCTTCTCACGCATCACACGCCCAACTGTGAGAAGTCGCAGAGTGTCTTCATCTTTTGGGTAGGGAACAGCAGTAAAGTGCCGTAAATTCACTCCCATCCCTGGGAGAAACTTCATCTTTTCTTTCTTTACACCAACTCTAGCTAATTCATCAAAGATGTACTGGTTAAGAACAAAGACAATCTTTGCGCCCTTAAGCCCAAAGCCATATAGGTGTTGCACAAACTTTGAGAGAACCCCAGCGTTTTCCCAACCAGAACCGAGGCCTTCCACTGTTGCTATGAAAGGAATGGAAAGAACTCTTGCCGCAAAGCCCGCATAGATATTAGGCTTTATCGTGAAACTCACAATCGCATCGGGCTTTTCTTTTTTAAAGATGCAGTAATAACGGATAAGAAGTTCTGCGTCTTTAATAGGGTTTGTGCCGCGTCTATCCACTTCACAGGGGATAAAGTGGCAACCAATCTCAGAAAGCACCTTTTCTGAGTCAGCATCTTTTGGAGAAACGATTGTTACCTCGTAGATTGCCGTAAAGGCTTCTAGCATCTCACGGCGAAAGACGAGCATCATCCGCGCGTTGTTTGTGACAAAGAAGATTTTCTTCTTTTCTTTTTGAGGACTCTCTTGCATCACTTCCTCGTCTTCTTCACGTACACCCCCTGCCGCATCAAGACAAAGAGCACAGTTTTAAAGAAAATCTTGATATCGAATAACGGAGAAATTTTTAACAAATACTCATAGTCAAAAAAGAGTTTCTCTGCATCGTTAACGGCGTTTCTCCCAGAGACCTGCGCTAAGCCAGAAATTCCAGGGTAAAGACTATAGATACCCAACATCCCTCTATGCGCAATGAGTGTTTCTTCTGTCAAAGGAACGGGTCTTGGACCAATAAAGCACATGTCACCCTTAAGGATATTGAAAATCTGTGGCAACTCATCAATAGAAGACTCTCTTAAGAATTTTCCTAAAGGAGTGAGGAATGATTTCGCATCAAAGTCTCTCGGATGGCAGTCGTGCGGCGCCTTAGTACTCATCGTCCGAAACTTATAGCAAGTAAAGGGTTTCATATTGTGCCCCATCCGTTGCTGCGTAAAAATCACGGGCCCAGTCGGATCAAAAATTCGAATTGCAAGAGCCGTAGCGATAAGAATCGGACTTAAAAGGATAAGAAGACTAAGAGAAAGGAAGAATGCACAAACCCTTTTTAGAACCATGTAAATGGGGTCAGGAGTCGGAAGCGCTACTCCCATTAAGGGCGTTCCAAAACTATGAACCTGCGTTGCGCCACTTTGAATGATGTCGTGAATCTCGGGTTGAAAGAAGCCTTCAATGCCCTTTTCTAAAGAGAGGAGCATGAGTTTATTTCTAAGATCTTCTGCGATTCCTACGACGAAGAGAGCCTCAGCGCCTGTGATTTCTTTTAAGAGATCATCAAAGGTTTTCCCCGTAACAGAGATTTCTCCAACAACGGTGAACTTTCTAGTGAAGCTATAGATAGCATCAAGTCTTGCGAGGCTCTCTTTATCTTCGTAAAGAATATAGGTCTTCAATGGGCTATGAATCCTAAACCACAAAGCATCAGCCAAATAAGACCAAAAGATATTAAAAAGAATTTGGCCAAAAAGAAGAACGACAAAGGCAAGCGGGTTATAAAACTTCTCCCAGACAAGAGAAACAGAGAAATAGACTAGGAAAATCGCTACAACGTTTGCAATTGTCTGTGAAAAGATAAGTCTTCTCGGTTTAAAGTAAGAAACCTTAAAAGCGCTATAAGTTCTCAGTAAGAAAAGCGTTAACCCCAAGTAGAAAACCGCAACAAACCAACCATATTTCTCTTGAACAGTGATGGCGTTCCCAGAGCAGAATCCCTCCCACGCGAGAAGGTAGAAACCGAAAGCCGCCACCAAGTAAAGCGCACAGAGGAAAGCAATCAGAATCCTAGTTTTTGGAGCTTTTTTCATAGAAAGCAACAATTCTTCTAAAACCAAAGAGTGCGCTTAAAGCACACCAAACCAAAAAAATGGGGGTTTTGTTTTTCTTCTAAAAAGCAAAAAAGCTTTTAAAGGTTTTCTTAGAAAGGACACAAAGAGATGCGAAGCAACTAAATGCCACTCTCCCCCTATAAGTT
>CAVLDT010000102.1:0-2656 GCA_963661915.1 Duodenibacillus sp. | reverse complement strand
AAAGGCTGTGAGGCTTGGCTCCGCTCCTAAAGAAAACCGCCTACGCACATCATGAGGAATCACTTCTGATAAAAGCGCGATACCTCCACTTTCAAGGCGAGAGATTTCAAGAGCAGCACGGACGTGACTCGCTCTCTCTAAATTACAGATAAGTAATGGAAGTCTTCTTTCCCAAGCGCCGTAAGCAACGCCATAATGCGTGAGAGCCGCAAAAACGCGGGCAATGAGGAGTGCGAAGTCCCCTGAAAGACATTCAAAGTGACGAGCAATATTTAAGTTTGCCGCCACTTCCCGTGTAAGGGGGTGGCCATCTGTACCAATTTCAAAAAAAGTGCGTTCTCTTTTTATCCTTTGAAGAGTTCGAGCGGAAGTTTCTGCGGTTATGGCAAGAAGCGAAGTTAAAAGAGTCTTCCCTTTCTCGCCCGTTATAAGGCGCATTTCACTGTGAATACTTTGAAGAGCCTTTTCCACGTTGGAATTAAGGTGTAAGTCGTTTTGAGAGGGATCTGCTGCGTCCGAGGCGCCTTCTTCACGCGAGGTAGTGAAAACGCCTAAAGATTCAAAATAAAGAGACGCAGCTGCCAAAGTGAAAAGCCCTGCGGCATGAATCTTTTCTCTAGGAAGAATTAATGGAACACGACCACTAAAAATTCCTTCTCGCGCGAAAGTTTCAAAAATGGCTTTATCAAAACCATTGGCAAGGCGTGTTTTCGCTTCGGCTGTTTTTCGAGAAGACGCTTTCGAATAGTCTGTCACGGAGAATCCTCCTTCATGGGAATAGTGAGCCCCACTCCGCCTAAAGCCGTGATACGAACAAGAGCAGGAATTTCAGAAACACGGAATCGCCTTGAAAGTGCTCCCCCTTGATCTCCGTAAAGCGTTCGTCCTGTACTCTTTTCAAAGGAAAGGCGATCACCCCGGACGGAAACGAGCCTTAACCTTGCGCCTTTAAAGTTCTCTCCTAAAGAAAGAGCCCACCGCGTCTGCTCGGGACTATCTGCGTCAATGAAGGCATAGGCGCGAGTTTCGCTTAAAAGAGCATCCTGTAGGCTTGGAGTTAACTTTTCTAAATCTTCCTTTTTTAGTAATGTGAATGCCCACTCCCTTTTTGTTGTTGCAACGGGGAGCGAGAGTTCTACGGGGCAAGAGGCGTAGTGCCGTAGGAGTTCTTTCGTTTCTTCCCTTTTTTCCTTAAAAAGCCCTAGCTGGTTTGCTTCATGAATCCTTTTCGTAAGAAGCGTCGCAAGATCAACTTCTCTTACGGGAAGCGTTTCCCCAAAGGTGATGTCTGCAATAAGAACGCAGGACTTTTCCCTTTGAAGCTCTTTAAGAGACGCCAATGACTCCTCTGGGATTAAAGACAGAACCTCCCCAGTCCTAATAGCCTTTGGCTCATCCTTTGCTAAAGAAGCACCCTTTCCTAAGAGAAAGCCTCCAAAGAAAAGAGAAAGAGCAATGATGAAAAACCTTTTTTTCATCATCTTCCCTCCCCAATTGGACTTTCTGCAACGGTGGCTATCGCTTTAACGGTAGATTTCCCGCGTCTCTTTTCTCTTTCTACGGCTTCAAAGACATCAGCGCGCGTTGAGTAGGCAGTCATAGAGAAGCGATCAAGCATGAGGCGCCCAACGACACCAGGCCTATCGCCCAATTTCACGTACATTTCACTAAAGAGGCCTGCTTCGGTTGTAAGAGAAGAAATAACCTCACGCGTGTAGGGGTCATCCGTGTAGAGGTCAATAGAACTTCTCTTTTGCCTAAGGAGAAAAACATTATCTGCATTCGCTCTTACAGCCCGAGCGGCACTTCCCTTTTCAAAATCTTCCATTGACTGTGAGATGCAAATGATCCCAGCGCCATACTTACGAAGAGTCCTACAAGCCCACTCAATGAAAGCGCCGCTGTTTCCCGTGAGTAGCCTCCAAGCCTCGTCAATCACGATGAGTTTTTTATCTGACCTTGGAGAGGCTTTAATTTCAGAAATAATCCGCATGATGAGAATCAAGATAACTGCGTTCTGAAGTACGGCTTTTTCTGCGAGACTTTGCATCTCTAGGACAACAAAGGGGCTTTGAAAATTAACGGTATTTCTCCCTTCAAACCACTTTGCGTAGCGGCCTCCTGCAGCGTAAGGCCGTAGCCTCACACTTAGAGCTAAAAGCTCCGGGTCGCCATCTGCGAGAAGTTCTGAGACGAGGTCTGTAATCGTTGGCGCGTAGTCATCCTGCGGATCCTCTCTTTCCCGAAGAACCCGCTCCAAGGCACCTTTCATCTTTTCTAAGGCGGTAATTTCAAGCGGCACATCGCCATTTGCAAGGGTGACAATAACCTCGGCTATTTCATCAATGAGGTTTAGAGCGTCCCCTCTCACATCTAGAGGATTTAGACAGAGCCTAGCCGCTTCATTATTTTTAAAAGGAGGTAAACCCTCTTCACTTCCGCGGCCCTTAAAAGCGAGTAGTTCCTCCGTTTCTTCCATAAGGGCATCCTCATCTGCAAAATCAATCCACTGGCCTCCCACTAAATCCGCACAGTGTTCATAACTCTTACCAATATCGAAAACCCAAACGCGGCCTCCTGTAGCTAACATCGCCATCACGAGGTCTTCAATAAAGACAGATTTCCCAGCGCCAGACTTCGCAACAACGATTGCGTT
>CAVLDT010000101.1:0-2668 GCA_963661915.1 Duodenibacillus sp. | reverse complement strand
AGAAAGCCCCGAGACCCTTGGGGCTTTCACTTTTATAAAAGATAAAGCAGAAAACCCTTGACTTCAATCGTTGGGATGGATGCTAAAAAGGGCAGGGCCTGCCCAGATAGCCTGTGAAGTGAACTCCGTTTGGAGTCAGCAACAGGAACCCACCGAAGGGAGTGGCAGGTATGTTGCCTAGCAGACCAGTAGGAATCCCCCGACTTTAGTCAGGGGAGGAGGTCAATCCTTGACGACATTAAATGTCATGCCATTAGCCAGTACAGATGACACCGCTGACTTAATGAATGACGAACGCGTAATGCCAAGAGACTTTGCAGCCTTATCCATCTTTCTAATAAGTTCGACATCGACTTTGAACGTGACATTACGGGTTGTTGAGTCCTTTTCTTTCGCTACTGGAGCGGGTTTATCACGATTGATGAACTTTGCAGCAGCTACTTCATCAACAACTTTCTTTGATTTGATTAACATGGTTTTTTATCCTTTATAGAGGATATCAATTCTTACACATTTGGTAAGACCTATTATACACCTTTTGCATGATTAAGCAGATTAAAGGTCTTGCTTCCTCATGCTTTTTTGAAAATGAATTTCGCTAGGGCTTCAAGTTCTTCACAGGCCTTTTTGTCCTTGGGTTTCATCTCAAGAACAGACCTCCCTACTCCACCTGCTTTTGCGTAGGCAACACGATCTGTGTAGGACAAATCAATGTACTTAATGTTCTCGTCTTTCTTTAAGAACTCGATGGATTCACGGCAATCTGCTGTCTTGTCTCGTCTATTAATAAAGGAGTAAGCGCGAAATTGCGCACCAAGAGACCTTGCGCTTTCCATAAGGCCTTCCAAGCGAGAAATAGCCCAAATATCGTAAGCACGAGGCAGAATCGGAATTAAGAGTACATCCGCAGCAAGCAAAGCAATGCGCAAAGCGTCTGTATCTCTACCACCGCTATCAATGATGATGTCGTCAAAGAGTTCGCTTTGAGCGTTTAACTGGCTAGTTAATTCCTTTGCAGTCGTATATGCAGAGCAAGCGAGGTTTGGTTTAATCCCTAATTCATCTCTAAATGAGATGGTCTCAAGGGCTGACTTTTGTTCGTCAGTATCAATTAACCATACGTGCTTTTTGGGACATGTAATCTGTCTCCAAAGAGCGAGTTGGACGGCAGTTGTTGTCTTACCAGTACCGCCTTTGTAGTGTGCAATTACGACTCTCATAGAAATCGCCTCCCATAAAATTTGGCAAGACTGATTATATACGTTTTACTTACCTTGTTTATCATTTATGAACACTTTTTGATGACCTATTTAATGGTTTCGGCATATAAGTTATGTGTTTTGTATCATTTTTACCACGTTAGATACACGAAAGGTAATACCTTTTATGTAGTTTCGCACAGTTTGGAGTATAATTCGCATTGTAAGGTTAAAAAAGTTTTTGGCGGTTGATTCCTACTTTTTTCACACACATTGGACAATAAAAAAGTAGATCTTCCGCCAAGAAATTCCAGTTAAATATTTTTGGGTTCGAGAGATGTCTTATGGGGTTTTGGAATTTCTTCGGTTTCTTTAACAACGACACAAGTTTTCACGTCACTTCCTCTGACGATTACCTTTCTCCTATTCGGGACGATGACGACAAAGAGCCGTTCCCGTATTCGGATACGGACTCCAGTTTCGGTACAGGTAGCATTTTTGAAGATTCTTTTTCGACAACTTCTTCTGACACATTCGGTTCTGACTCTTTCAGTTCCATTGGTTCGGACACCTTTGGGTCAGACAGTTCCAGTTCAGGTACTGGATTTGACGGTTTCTAATCAAACCTAGGGAAGTTGTGTGAAATCAGACCGCGTTTAAATCGCCTCAAATTATTTTTTCTTTGTAACGGGAGAGCGTTATGGAAAAGAAAATTACCGAAAAAGATAAAAAATACGTCCAATTAAACCGTAAACACCTTAAAGCACAAGCAAAATTGGGCATTGATTTAGTCGAGGCAAAAGAAATGCGTGAGATGTTGGAGGATGAAATTTTCCTTCAATATCAAAAGGCTGAGATTAACATTGATGCAGAACGTTACGCGTTGGCTGTGCTACGAGCCACACAGAAAATCTTCGGCACATTAAAGGTCGATGATCTATTAGAAATTTTGCAAGCGTTGTACGTTCGTGGTGCTGCAGAAATGTCTGTAAAGGTTCATATGAGCGTTCGGACACGCATCAAGGCCTTAGAGAAGGCTCCCAAGAAAGATCCCATCTAAAAATGCCTCTAATTTAAAACTCGGGCAGGAAACTGCCCCCCTTTTTTTTCAAAGTTTGTGAAATCACAGTTTTATATAGTTTGTTTACATATTCATGACCAATAGCCAGATCATTCAAAAAAATCCTACATCCGAAGTTTCGACCGATGTAAAAGCAAAACGCCTTAACCCGGCTCAGATGTATCTCCTTCGGATGAATACCGAACAATCGAAAATTCGTGTCTCTTACCTCGCTGACACCATCGCACGGATTTTTGGTGCTAAGAATTTCCTTGAATGCGATTGGTCTCAAATGAGACGTGAACACGTCCTCCTTGTCATCGGTCTTTATGAAAAGAAAGGTGCTGCTCCCGCAACTATCAATCTATTAATAGCAATCATGCGAGGAATCGCCGAGGAAGCGTGGAAC
>CAVLDT010000100.1:0-2684 GCA_963661915.1 Duodenibacillus sp. | reverse complement strand
GAAGTTGGTGGCGCACTTCTGGGAAGGCCACCAACTTCTTATCCGTATATGAGTAGATCAGGAATTACATGTTGAAGAGCTGGTTCATGGTCGCAATGGTCGCGAAGCAAGCAAACATCGGGATCCAGTTACGACGCACAAGGCTCATCGGACTCACACCAGCAACGAGAGCCGCAGCAATCAAGCAGCCTGCCACAGGGCTCATCGAGCGGAAGATAGAGCACGCTAAGTGCATCGGAACCATCATCGCGGGCAAGTTACCGCCGACCTGAGCCTGAACGTCAACCGAGAGGCTAGCGAAGGCGGAGAAGGCGCCCACACCAGAACCCGTGAGGAATGTAACGATACCGACCAAGCCAGAGAGCACGCATGTCATACCACCAGCACCGAAGCCCAAACCCTTGGCAACGTTGATGATCTCATTGACGAGACCAGAAACACGCAAGCCAGTTGCAAAGACTTCCGCGCAGATAACGAGTGCAACGACGCCACCGAAGAGAGCGCCCATCTTCTTGAAGAAGACAAGACAATCCTTCATGACCAACTTCGCATCGCGCAAGCGGATGAGTTCAATGATTGCCACCACAATCCATGTAAGCATCAAAGCGCTCGGTGTGCTTAATTTAATCGTGGAGATACCAAACTTCGAGAAGACGAATAGTAGGGCGATAGGAACGAACGGGAAGATGGCGTACCACTTCGGGCATTCGCGAGCGACAGGAGCCTTGGCTTCCTGGGCTTCTTCTTCGATATCAACCTTCTTAGCGTCGTAGTACTTCGCCGTAAAGTAAATGGCAATGGCTGTGACGAGATACGCAGGCCAGCAAGCAACGAGCTGCCACTCGATGAAGTAGACCATCGAGTCAACACCAGCGACCTTAGCAGCAAGCTGCTGGGTACCAAACAGCGGGCCAGCGGCCACTGCAGAGCAGCAAGCGATACAGGCAGCGGCAGCACCGCGGCTTACGCCAACGCCGACGAGAATCGGATAGAAGGCAACCAACAAAAGCATCGTGAGACCAGCGGCCGAAACGACGACGAGGTTGATGCCTTGGCCAATGAGGTAAGCCAAAGCTAAAACGAGGTAGGGCTTACTCAGTGCACGCAACGGTTCTGCGCACAACTGGACGAGGCGGTTAGCCGCGCCAATTTGGCTCATATAACCTGCGAAACCACCGCAAGCCATAATGATGAGGCCAACGCCAACGACCTGCTTCTTGGTAACCGCATTAATCAACTCAATGAGGTCAAACCAGATAAAGCCCGTTGTCTTTGTGCCCTTGGGCAAAAAAGCGGTTGTGCCGCACAAGATGCAGATAGCGATGAGAATCATTCCGCCTGCGAGCAAAACGATGTGCACTGGATAGCGTTTGATGATCATCCATCCGGCAACAATCGTAATCAACGCAGCAGCGATGATTGGGATTGTCATTTTCTTTCTCCTTTTTGTTACGGGTTTTCTTTGTATCTCTCGGATTTAAGCGTAAGGCTTAAATCCTTGGTTTAACGAACTACATGCACCTCGAAAACCCGCGCATAATGCCTGTAGTTTTAAAAAACTTATCTTGAGAAGAACCGTGTGACGGTCTCTTGGGCCACGTCGCGAAGGAACTTCGCAAGGCTGGGCTCAACTTCACAGTCAAATTCGATTGTTCTCACATCAATCTTGAAGAGTGTGGCGATAACCGTGAGAGCCAAAAGGTATGAGCCAGCTGGCGTCGGATGGCGGTTGTCTCCAATGTAAAGTGGGCAAGCAGGATCTTTTTCTCGCGCTAAGGCAAAAGCCAAACCAGCGGGAACTGCAATGGCGTCATTGTCGTTAGCGGCCCTGAGAATTGCGTCTGCCAACTGGCTTGTCATCTCTGGGCGATCAGCATAAGCCCAGGTAATGACAAAGATTGGTGTTGCGCCGTGCTTACGGCAAATGTCCGCGTCAATTTTTGCAAAGCGCTTGAAATCTTCTCCCAACACGGGGTGAATCGGACCCTGCGAAGAGTCAAGTAGAAGAACGCTATCCCAAAGTTGCTCAGCGGGGTCACGGAACTTGACCGTGTTCTTCCCATCGTTACTAAAAGAATAGGAACTAATGGCGTTCGGACGGAAATAACTTTCCAAATCATGCCAACTTAAACTAGCGCCGTTGATTGCAACAAGGTTGCCACGATATTTCGGAGGAGTAGGCGCTTTCTGTAGAAGCCTTCTTACGAAGCGGTGTGCACCATTATTGAAGAAGAAAAAGGAATTCCCCACCCAAAGCAGTGCCTTGGGAGCGGGAACTTCTTTCACTTTCGGGGAAACCGTATGCTGCAATCCCGTGACAGGATGGATAACCTTCAGCTCTGTGGTCATAATAAGAAGACTCCCTCTAACAGAAAATCAAATACAGGAAAACTAAGGAATAGCCCTTAAAGAATCCGCATGAAGTGAGTCTATACTGCTGAGAAGAACCTACGATTTCAATCGCTTCAAACGACTTTGCAAGATGTGCAACAAAGAGAGATGGGAGATTTTCTTCCGAGCGGAAGATTTTTTTCAGGAATTTTGGTTGCGGGGGAAGGATTTGAACCTCCGACCTTCGGGTTATGAGCCCGACGAGCTACCAGACTGCTCCACCCCGCGGTCCATGTAAGAAAACGAGATTCTATAGAATACGTCTTTTCTCGTCAAGATAATTTTGTCCCTTT
>CAVLDT010000099.1:0-2685 GCA_963661915.1 Duodenibacillus sp. | reverse complement strand
AGCACAGCCAGACGTTGCTGAACGGCGGCGTTCCGCGCAGATGGAGAGGCATACATGGGTGCTGTTGGAGGTTGGGTTGGTTGCTGTAAGTTAAACCCCTCTGCTTGTTTCTGTATCTGTGCCAACTCGGCCAAGATCTGTTGTTGCTCTTCAGGAGTTTGTGCATTCTTATATGCAGTCGCAAGCTCGCGAGTGCGAAGAGATAACTGCAAACGCGGATCAGACGAGTTAGTATTAGGAATCGCCGTGCCGTTCAACAGCGTTTCTGCCGCCGCCTGATTTACGGCTACTGCTTTCTCAGGAGAAATCGCTCCTCGTTGGTCTTCCACGCGAGGGCCTTGCTGAAATCGCTGTGCACCCTCAACACCTCGTGTTGCCGCATGCATACCGACACCCATGGCACCACCGACAGCCGCGGATTCGCCAATATTCTGCCCGAGTCCTTCTGTAGCGGGTCGACCCATTGCGATATTCGGGAAGATAGTTTCTGACACCGCTTGGGTGCCTTCTTCCGCACCTTCCTGTATCCCCGTTTTTGCATAGTCCTTTGCGGAGCTCCATGCCTTTTTGAGAAGCGTTTGTGGTTTGCTGTTCTGTGCAATAAGGGGTTCTGCAATTTTTCTTCCAGCGAGGGAAGAGGCTAAGGCGGCTTCTTTGTTTGCTCCGGGAAGGAACTTACCGAAGGCGAGCGCCGTAGCTGCTGTGCCTGCGCCTACAGGGGCGGCCGACCATGCACCGTACATCGGGTCGCGCCCAGCCTCTGTGTTCTCCGCAACGATTTGGTTTACTGTGCCACCTGCACCTAGGGCGCCTTCACCTAGGGCACCGCCCAACCGCGCCGCATCCATGACCGCTTTGTCTTTGAGTGCGCTCTTAGTCGCCCCAGCGACAGCGTCTTTCGCAGCACCTGCGACTGCTGTAGCTCCGCGCACACTTCTTGCAGCGGCAACGCCGGGTATCAGTCCTGTGAGAGTCGATGGAAGAGACTCACCTGTTCGTGCGCCAAGGAGACGAGGATCTGAGATTGTCCCCATGAAAGCCTCCCAAGCGGCTGCTGGCTCTCCTCCTGCTTGGCGGGCTTCTTCAACTCGTTGCGCGTGCGCGGCTTCTCGCATTTGAAGTTCTGGGGAGTACTCATTTCGGAACTCCCGCTCTTTCCGATCGAACCAAGGATTCAACGCTTGGCTCGCAAGCCCCCCGGTAACTACATCGGCCAAACCTGCCGCTTGGCGGCCAAGAGACACTCCGCCGATTTTCAGTGAAGTACCAATGTCTCCGAGGGTGCCCTCGTTCTCCTCACCATTAAATGCATGGTCACCACCATAAACCTCGTAGGCGTCACGAGAAACCTTATCCCATTCCTCAGGAGTGTAGTAAACCGGCATTAATCCCCCTTACGTTGATTCTTGTTCTCTTTCTGCGCGGGGGATGTTGTTAACCCTCCACGGCCTTTCTCGTACTTTTGGAAAGCCTCTCGGTGCTTCGCTAGGCGCTTCTTGTCCGCTTCACGCTTTGCCTTTTTCGCCGCTGCGCGTGCTTGCACTGCAGCCTGATTAGCTTTGTTCTGCTCGTCGACGATATCTTCAAAGGTCAAGTACTTCCTATTCCCATTTTCCATCCCCGCATACCAAAGGGTTCGGTTCCCGATATTCACAGGGTTCCCGTACTTACCCGTCGCGAAATCATATGCACTTGAGACTTCCTTCTTAGGCATGCCATCTGGCGCATACACAGTAGGAGAGCCATTATTAGTCTCGAGTACCATGTGCTTCGTTCCTGTCGGAAGGCCGTTTCTGCCGATGACCCGCCGACTTTGCTCTGCATCGGGCTCATCCAATGTGAACTTCTCAGCAGTCGTTGAGTCACTTCCTCCCCCAGATCCTCTACCCCTATACATTTCCGTGCGCTCAGCGTAAAGCCCTTCTTCAGCACGATTGTGGCGTTCGGACTCTTTGCTCTTCTGCATATTGATCGCTTCGGTGGCGCGGTTACTTCTATTCGTCTCTTGTTGCTTAGCAACAGCGAGCAACCTACTTGCGTCGACCCCCGGCGGGAGTTCGCCGAAACGCCTGTAATACGCAAGAGAGTAGTCATAAAGCTGGCGCTCTTGCTCTTCCATATGATCGAGTGTCCCTTTCTTTTCTCCCCCCGCAGAGGGAGCGCCTTTCTGCGGAATTGCCTGTGTCCTTGGATCCGATGCGGCTGCCTCGGCTACCAATGGGTCAACCTGTGCAACGCGCGGGTTCGAAGAGGGAATCGCTTGGTCTTGAGCTGTCGTCGCTTGCGCCCCACTAGAAGCTTCACTAGTGGGTTCCGTAGGGTCTGTGCCGAACTTGTTTTTGAACTCCATATCGTACAAGTTATTCACATAAGGCATGCGTTGCTCGTTCGTAAACGGGATACTTTGTGTCTGTCCGTCCTTCATTGTCATAAGCAAAAGCCCGGGCTTGTCACCAAGGGAATAATGCATACCATTGACCTTAGTAACAGTGTCAGTATTCAGATCGTCTACGATTTTCTGGTCATACGCAGCGGGATTTTTCTGCAACTCCCCAAAGAAGTTATTTCGGAAGTCGCGTTGCTCGCTTTTAATACGCGCCTCGTGCGCGGCTTGGACGTTCCCCGACTTAACCCCATACGTTTCATACGCATTGTCCATAGCCGTGGAGTAATTTTGTCTGGCCA
>CAVLDT010000098.1:0-2701 GCA_963661915.1 Duodenibacillus sp. | reverse complement strand
GGACTTCATTTCTGAGAAGACTGCATCATGGCGGAGTGCCCATCCTTGGAGGTACGTGCGACGGCTCATCTGTCGTGGGGTAAGCCCCATACCTGTGTAGATCCAATCAACCCAATCCATATTCTCAGGTTGGATTAAGACATCACCTGTACGGTTCGTGTAGCCCTCAGTCTGCAAGCGTGTAGCCTTCATGAGGTTCGAGGCAATGCCATATGGTAGGATCTGCTCGATACCCTTACTGTACTCACCATTGGCTAGGTAGGTTATTCCTTCCGCCATTTTGGCAGGAATAGACGCCCATGGCCCAGCAGCGTTCACAGCGAACTCGCCCATGTTCCGTTTGCCCTTGCGTACGTCGTAGTCGAAGAACGGCAACGGGTTGAGCATATCGCCAGCGCCAACCTTCTTCGAGAGGTCGAAGCCCATGAGCATCGGTATGCCTTTGAGGAGGAGATCTGCAACGTCTTTGTCCCCAACTGCTTCACGGATAAGGTCTTCGTCGTCATCCCCAGCACCACCAAATACGAAGGCAGACAATGCGGCAATCTGTGCGAGTACAGGTGTACCTTTAAGGCCTGCAGTCGCGAAGTGAGTTCCCATGATCCACATTAACTGACGACGAGCGATGGCGCGCTCCGCAGGGCTCAAGTCCTTACGAGCCGAGTCACGGAGCATGCGGTAGACCATACCCGTTTGGATGAATTGGAATTTGCGGAACTGCGAAGCCATCCGAGTAAAGCCGTTCTCATTCATAATCGAAGGAGCGTTCTCCTTGGAGTAGTCGCCATGCGTTTGGACGATGACCCTTTCTGCGAACTCCATGGCCTCTTCATGTGTCATACCTTTCTTAATGGCGTTTCTATACGCTACAAGGTATGTAGACACACGGTTAACCACTTCAACGGTCTGAGCCTTCTGTGTCATCCAATTCGTAACGCGACCATACCGAGTGTCATTAGACACTGTGCCAAGGTCGGTTGTGATGCCAATCGTCAGCAACTGATGGTCACGAGCACGCATAATGGCCTCTTGCTCGTTTTTCGAGAGGGTCTCGCACAGACTCTGTAGTGATTTGTCTTTTGTAACGAACTGCGCCACGCGCTTCATAACACCCACTAACTCCCCGATACAGTTGATACCGAGTTCGCCATTGATATATGGAGCGGACATCATGCCCGGTTGAAGGATGTTCTGTAAATAGAACGCTGGGTTTGTAAGAAGCATCCACACAGAGGTTGCACGCATGATCTTACCAATAGTCTTATCTTCTGCCTTACCAGAGAAGATCTGGTTCTGACGACGGCGGACTTCGTTAGCGATGATCGATGCTTCGTCTCTAAGCCCTGCTGCGGCTTGCTGACGTGCTTCGTCCCCCATGGCTTCGAGCGCATCGTGGATTTCCTGCGAGTGCGTAAGTGAAGCGATAAGGTGGGAGGATGCGTTCGCATGCTGAACGAAGTTCTCCATGGCGTTTTCGTTGTATCCAGACACGCCTCTGCGCCTAAGTTGCATTTTGCGAGCGGACACATCGGGCAGCGCCTTAACGAAGAGCTCTTGGAGAATGTCGGACATGCGATCGATGTCTTTCTCACGAAGGCTACCTGTGCCGTTTTCTGCTTCCTTCTCTTTCGTGAGTTGCTCTAGCAGTTTGCGAGAGGATGCCCACTCAGGAGCCTTCTCGCCAAGGAAGATCGCTCTATCAAAGACCTGAATTGACTCCTTCTCCAAATTCGGGTACTGAAGCTTCAAATCCTCATAGCGCTTATTGGCGTCGTAGCGATCCTCGAAGAACTCGACGACATAGTGATTGTTATCACTTGCCATTTTATCGAGACTATCCTTGAGGTCTTGCAGAGTCGCTTCTTCTGCTTTCGTCGGGGCTCTGTTCGCCTCACGAAGCTTCTCTTGGAAGTCCTTAATCGCCTTCTCGGTATTCAGGTACTCCTTACTGCGATACGCAACTACATGCGTACCCTTACGTCCAAGCGGTACATATGGATGGTGAATGGCTCGTTCGAGGTCTCTGTTGATCTCGTTCACCTCTCGCGTTAGCTGGTCTTCCAACTCTTGCTTCCGCTGAGGTGTCGCTCCGCGCATCTGACGAAGAATTGTCTCATGTGCATCTTCGATTTTGATCCGCGTGAGCTCTTTCTTTTCCTGAGTTCCTACATCAAGAACAGCACGAAGGAGCTTTCGCCCTTCTTCCGAAAGACTGCGGTACTGCTTCAAGAAGAGTTTGTAGTCTTCGGCAGAGTCGCTGGACATGATTCCGTCAACGTAGGCATCCCAAGATGCTTGTGTCGGGAACACCTCTTTGTCACGTTCAGGCCAAAAGTCATTCAGCGTAGAAGAGATTGCTATCTTATTGAAGGCGGCTTGCTCGTGCTTGCTTAATTTGGTAAACCTATCAGCGATATCCGCTGCCTTCTGCTGCCACTGCGCTCTCGTCTGCATGAGTTTTTCAACCCCGCTCCACCACTTGCTGATGGAGGGGAGAAGATTCTTAAACTCTTCGACGAAGTTACGGCTGAACATGAAACGGAACGCACCGTCCGTTATTGAGCCAAGTACTGTCCTTGCTAGAGGTCTAAATTTTTGAGGAACGGACTCGATGATTTTATCTCTTGCAGCAGAGTCAAGACGGCGGCTGGCCTTTTGCTCTCCGGAAGATCCTCTATCTCCTTGGGGAGGTAGTGACGAT
>CAVLDT010000097.1:0-2716 GCA_963661915.1 Duodenibacillus sp. | reverse complement strand
TCGTTAAAACATTTCGTCTAAGAGAGTTCTTGCTAAACCGCCCGATTGGTTTATCCAACAAGGCGGTCGTACGAAGAACCACTTCGCGGGGACACGGATTCGGACTGCTCCTATCCGTGCATATCGAAGTATATCTGTAATTGTTCACGCCTTTGTCGGTATTTGCTCTCCAAAGGGGGTAAGGACCACTTTGTGGGGCAAATAAACTGCGGGGTGAAGTGCGCTTTGCGCACGAGGGGCAGAGCCCCTTTTGTAAAGACTACTTTTCATTGATTGCTCCGTACTTTGGGCTTTGTCGCATGGACTCGCCTTTAATCTCAATACGGTGTGCGTTTCGAACAACTCTGTCGAGGATTGAGTCCGCGTACGTAGCGTCATTGATATACGCTGCCCATGCACTCACAGGGAGAACGCTTGTAATGAGCGTACTGGCATGACCACAGCGATCTTCGATAATTTCAAGAAGGTCGGACCGTCCAATTGCATTGATTTGTCCTATGCCCCAATCATCAAGAACCAGTAAATCAATGTGTCGTAGTTCTTTGAGTTCTTTCTCAAACCCTCTGTCAAGGACATGCATAGATTCCAGAGTCTTCAAAAAACGAGGAACTCGAACAAATCGTGCGCTGAAGTTCATTCGGCACGCTGCGTTTGTCAGGGCTGATGCGATGTAACTCTTCCCACTACCTGTCGCTCCAGTGATTATGCAGTTTTGATGGCACTGTATCCATTCACAACTCGCTAGGCTTTGTAATTTTGTTTTCTTAAGAGAACGAGCGGATTTGTAGTCGATTAAGTCCATACAGGCATCTGCGTACTTTATGGTTGCCTCTCTTGTTCTTCTCACTAAGGCGTTCTCGTCTCTGCGAGCAATCTCGGCATCAAGAAGTTCTGTGAGCCACTGTAGGTGGCTCTCTTCGAGGCTCTTGGGATCTTCAAGCAACTCTTCTAACTTTGGGACCATTCCTCCTAAGCGTAAGCGAGAGAGTTTTGGTAAAAGCCTTTCAAAGGTTGTTTTCTCTGCCTTCATTTTTTTTGGAGCTCCTATTTGAAATTGTTTCGGATGTTCTTGTGCTTAACGGTCATGTATTTGGGATCAGATTCAAGGTCTAGATCTAATTGACCTTGCCGATTTGCGATGGCCTCTTCTTGTTCCACAAGCTTCTTTATGAAGCTGTATCTGAGGTTCTCGCATTTGAGAGCCTTATCAAGGCACTTATTTAACAGAGCAATCTTTTTGTGCTTAAGACACAGGGAATAAAGAGCACCACACTGCTGTCGTCCAGCAAAGTTGTCATAGACTCTTCCGACATAATCCTTGACGAGTTTGAGATTGAGTCCTACCTTTTTAAACAAGGAAATGAACTCTTCTGGACTTCGCCTCAGTTTCTTTTCTTCCTCAGTTAAGTGTTCCTCGAGAAGGTGTGTCTTTGTTCCTTTGGTCTTGTAGCAACGTTCGTGAATAGCAATGGGTTTTCCTGGTTTTTTGAGGTCATAGATTCGGATTTCGTCACTTGTAAGTCGCAGTAGAACCGTCTTACCTTTGTATTCGGGAGGTACGCTATAGCGGTGGCCACCGTCAAATCTAAGGCGCACACAGTGACCTTTGTCTGTGACGAGCATTCGCCACTCAACAGTGCTATAGGAGACATTTGGAAGCGCTTGCAGGCACTCTTTTTCTTCTCTAAGGAATAAACTCCTACGAGAATCGTGGCTCGCATTTCGGAATTCTCTTTCGTTAATTTTGTCGCAGGCAGCTCGAATGGCTAGATTCAGGGCTTCGAGGTCTTTGTAATAGGTCTTACCGTCCAGTTCAAAAGCGGCGCAAATCCAACGTTGAACATCATTACAAGCGGCTTCGACACGATTCTTCTGCCTAGGGCTGCGCACCTTGCATGGCTGCGGAATCATGTGATAGTGCTCGCAAAGATCTTGAATAACGAACTGCACATCACTTTCATTCCAATTGGCATGTTTTACGAGTGCTTTGGCGTTATCCATAACAAGGTATTTTGGAGCACCTCCGAAGTACTCTAACGCTTTAATAATTCCCGCAATCCAACTTGCCTGTGTTTCGTCTTTTGTCGCATAGGCAAATATCATCGAACTGTAGGTAAGAGTCGCAACAAAAATGCGAACGGTTTGCTCTTCGCCCTCAGCATCTGTCCAAAGGAAAGAATCACCGCTGAAGTCGATTTCCATCTTCTCTCCTGGTATGCGAACTGCATTGGTAATTGCTTCCTTGCTGCGGTGCTCTGCACGTGACCTATCCGCAAAGAGCCTCGCAAATGAAGAGTAGGAGTAAAGAGGTTTCCCTGGGTTATCCGAGCAGTACCGCTCGTATAGTTGCTGGATAGTTGCCTTCTCTACTTCTGATTTCTGTGTGCAGATTGTGTTCCAATCAGGGTCTGCCCTTTTCTTCTCGGAAGACGGATAGATAATCGCTAGGATCTCGTTATCCTCTAGACTGAGAACCTCTTCTGCGCTTTTCCCTGCGCAATCGGTTGCGTTCTTAACTCGAGCGATAAGACCGGGAGATGCCCCCGATTCTTTTCCTATCTCTCGGTAGGTGTGTTTAGCCTTGAGACCCTCAAGGATAGTTTTGATTGTTTTCATAACAGCCTTTATTGTCATTTTTTGAGACTCCTTTGTATGTTTCCTAAGACCGCATCACCGGGTGAAATTGCCTGAATAATGCCGTCATCTTCAAAGAGGA
>CAVLDT010000096.1:0-2861 GCA_963661915.1 Duodenibacillus sp. | reverse complement strand
ATCCCAGGACTCTCTTCAGAATAAACGTCAGATGCATTAGCACCCCAGCGGCCGACAACGGCAGGAAATTCGTTGTGACCGGATTCCTCAAGAATTCCGTCAGAATCATCGTCAGCGTCAATCTGAACTACAGCCATGCGCCACGGCATATTCTTGCTATCTTTCTTCGTGCGGTCACGAATCTCGCGAGGCTCAATAGCATGAATACACTTGAAAATACGGTCGCGCTGTCCCTTGTCGTAAGCGTCTCGGACGGCTCGGGAAACTTTAGCGCGGCCGTAGTGAATAATCATCTGTTCTGCCGTCATCGTGAAACGCCTGTAAAGCGTATTCGGACGGTTCTGAGCGTCTACGCCAATGCAGTATTCGCCACACACCAACGGATAGCAATGAAAGCCGTTCACCGCATCTTCTGCAACGATCATTGCGCAAACGCCGAAAACTCCCACCTCGCGCCAGCCGTGATGCAAAGATTGATACGTGTTTGTGCGCTCAAAAGCCATCTCAAGGATGCGCTGCACGCGGTCAAGATAAACCTTCACCTCGTGCGATTCGTCAAGCTCCGGAGTGCCTGTCGTGAGCGCAAACCACTGTGTGCTTGGGTCATTCATGCCCGACTGAAGGCCTGATGACAAAATTGTTGCAGCATAAGTCGCAGTCGTGTCATAAATCTTGTTCCAACGGCTTTTTGAGATATTCTTCCGGATAGAAG
The DNA here is from genome assembly GCA_963661915.1 of Duodenibacillus sp. Taxonomy (GTDB): domain Bacteria; phylum Pseudomonadota; class Gammaproteobacteria; order Burkholderiales; family Burkholderiaceae_F; genus Duodenibacillus. The sequence continues at coordinate 2,149 of CAVLDT010000096.1, read as the reverse complement.
AAAAGAAACGTCCACTCGCTGGCGTAATGTGCCGTGAAATCTCTAACCATTGCTCCTCGTAGGGGGCGCGCTCATTTTTAAGCGCCCCCCAACGCCGAAGAATGTGTTCTCGTAAATCCTTCCCTTCCATCTCTGAAAAGTCTCCAAAAAGTTTTTTTGATTAGCCGAGGGTAGAACCGCCACCGAGCGACATTTCGTCTTTCTTAACGCCCTGCGCTCCAGTCAAAAGAGTGCTACCGCCCGACAATCCTGCATTAGCGTTCTGCTCAAGAATGGAGCTGACATCCGCTTCTTTCGCGTTCTGTCGTCTGTTTTCCTGAGCGCTCATTTCTTTCGTTTCCTTAGCCTGCTGTTCTGCTTTGCGGTTAGCGTTTCTCTGCCGTCTCGCTGATTCGTGATTCTGAATAGCGGAAACCGTTGCGGAGGCCGCTGCGATACCGGCTACTGCCCATGCTGCTGCTGTTGCGCCTGACATTTCTTCATTCTCCTTGTAAGAAGTTCATCAGTTTGGTCTGTAAATTCGTACTCGCAATCCTCAGGGCTATCCTTTGAAGTTGCGTAAAACATCGTGAAATACGTGTCCTCTTCGGCCTTAAAAGCAATCTGCCGATGTGCTGCACCACGCAGAACGAAGTAGCCGTCCACGCGTGCTTTCTTGTCTCCGCAAAAGAGAGTGCCTTTCCCGCAGATGACAACAACCGTTGGAATCTTGATTTCTGCGGCGGTAAAAATAATTCCGGCACGAGCAAGACAGGTTCTTACATAAACACCAGCATGTATGAAGTGGTCTGTGGGCACTTCAGCCTGTGGTTGTTCTTTGAGAAATTCGTTTAACTTACGCATGAGCGCAAGCTCCTCCTGGGTACAGGCGGGAATGAAAGCATTGTTCTGCAGTGTGATTTCAGTTGTCATTTCTCAACCTCCACGCAAAACATCGAATTCGTTTTCTTCCAAAGACGCTCTCCAATCTTTTCAAATGAAGAACCGGCTGGCGTGTTGACGAATAGAACCGAACAACCGCGCTCTCTTGCCTTCTCCTTAGCCCACTTGACTAGTCGAAGACCTGCTGTTCCTTTCCGTTCTCTTGCAAGTAAAAAGATGCTTTCTAGACTCGCAACACGAGAGCCAGCGTAGTGCGGAACCTCGTAGAAATAGACATACACTGCTCCGACCATCAAACCTTTTTCGTCAACTACACACCCGCAGCGCAAAGCTCCAGCCGCCCAAAGTCGTTGGTAAAGTTCTTTGTTTGGCGTTGTCTTTCCGATTGAAGAATTAGCGCACTCGGCCGTATAAGCGTCAAAGCACTCTTTGTATCCTTCAGCGCACCAAATCTCGTCAGGACTCAAGTCGCGGATTTCAAGCATTCTTTCTCCTTCGTTAGTCTGAATTGTCGTATATAGAAACCGAATTAAGCGCACCCTCATGCGTATGGATCTCTCGTGACCCTTTCTCGGCTAATCCGATACGATGATGGCGCCCCGAGTTCGGTCAGGTGTTCGTTCATTGGAACGGCAAAAGTCAAAGCCAAAGCGTCTGCAATATCTGGCGAAGAAAGACCTCTTTTTTTCATGTCTTCTTTTTTTTCAAGGAGGAGCAGATTCTTAGGCGTGTAGCCAAACTCAACGCCTGTCAGGTCTGTAATCAAGTCATCTGAGTTTTCAATCTGACCGCCAGCCTTAAGCCAGTCCCGGCACGTAGCCCACATTTCGGCACGTTTGTTCGCGTACAGGTCTTTTCTGCTCGCCGATTCGCCAAAGTTAATGCCGTTTACCTCGTAGCCGTTTTTTCTGAGCCAATCCAATGGTGAAGCTCCCACCCCGCCTGCGTCAATGTTGATTACGACTTTCCGTGCCCCGCACCTGACCAAGTCGTTGTAGAACTCAGCGACCTTTACGCCCAATTGCCAGCCGTCTAAGCCGCGGTATTCGCGATGCTTGAAAGAGCGTGCGTCCATGCCAATGCGACAAAAGATAACCGACCTATCGTCACCAAAGCGCGCCACGTCCACTCCAAGAATGCAGACCGTATCAAGAGGGCTTGCTGGCTCTGAAGGCGCGTTGACTGCCTTGTCGACTACATCACGGCCAATTAGCTGCATAGAAGACGAAGATGGAAAAACGCCGCGCACGCGTACCTTCACGAAGTC
>CAVLDT010000095.1:0-2874 GCA_963661915.1 Duodenibacillus sp. | reverse complement strand
GTTTGATTGCAGGGCAAACAAACCCCTTCGGTGTCATTTACAAACAATGCGGCGCACAGAACGTCTTCATGAATGCCGCTGCTCGTACTCCCAATACCTTCCGTTATGAAACTCCCTCCTTCTCGGGCTTAACATTTGCCGCTCAATGGTGCAATAGCGCAGACGATGATGAAGAAGTCAACGCTCTTCCCAATCGCAAACGTTACTTTGGCATTGGCGCCAACTACAAGAACGGTCCGTTCCGCATTGCTGCCGTCTTCGGTTCAACGTATTACAGCCGCGACGCAAAGTCTGGCGGAGATGCAGTTGAAGGCGACGAGCGCTCTTACAGTTTAGCTGCTAACTACGACTTCGGCGTCGCCAAGGTTTATGGTGGCTACCAATACGGTGAAAACCTTGGAAAGGACACAAAGATTCTTAGCAAATCCATTATCGGTGCTGATACACACAACATGATTGCTGGTGTGAGTATTCCAGTTGGAAACGGCACAATTATGGCTTCTGCTGCCTATACACATACAAAGGACGGCACATCTACAGGCAAGAAAGTTGTCAAGCAAAACGGCTATCAAGGGGCTCTCGGCTACAAGTACAGCTTTAGCAAGAAGACTGCGTTCTACACGGCCGTCTCCTATCGCCATCAAAAGACAACCACTGCAAAGGGTGTGTCTGAAAAGACAAAGACCCTCGCTGTCATGGCTGGTCTTGGCGTGAACTTCTAATTAGTTAACGTTTTTCCCCTCCAAAACGCCCTAGTCCTGTTACTGGGGCGTTTTTTTATAAAAGGGTTCGCAGAAAACCCACGACTTCAGTCGTTGGGAGGATGTCAACCCCTAAGAAGACAAGAGGGAATCTAGAAGGGAAAAAATGGCCGGCTTCTTAGGAAAACTCGGAGAGTTTAAGAAGCCGACGTTAGGAGAGGCAAAAGGAAAATCTCATGAGTTTGAAAGCGATTTCTTTTTTTGGAGGAGTCCCCCTCGCGAGGAGGCGTCACTTTCAGCGCCTTGCCTCGGAGGGTTTAACTACAGGAGATTACTTCCAACCGTAGAACTGCTTAGCGACACGCCAAGCGACGTTCTGCAAATAAACAGCATCTTCAGCCTTAATTGGCTTATCGCATTCGCCGAGCCAATTTCCACCAACCCACTCAGGATTCTTTTGGAAGAGCACCGAGTAAATCATGGCGCCGAAGAGGTAACTACCTTCCGCGGACGGGTGCTTTAAGTCAGACTTGTTATGTAAATTCAAGTCAGGACGTTCCGTACGGACTGTCTCGAAGGCGATACCGACAGGAAGAACAATCGCCTTGTTTTCATTAGCAGCTGTAATCGTTGCATCGGCAAGAGCGATGGTCTCAGAGCGCATGTCATAGCCCTTCGGTGACTTCTTAGAGGCCCATGTGGCAACGACAACTGGGACGGAACCATTCTTACGAACAACAGCGATGGCGTTCTTTAGAGCCGCTGCATATTTCGCCTTCGGGGCGTTCTGAGGATCCTTGGCATTCTCTTGATAGGGCTCGCGAGACTGTGCCTGGAGAAAGACGACGTCAAACTTGGGTTTACCTGGGCGGTTGTAATCCTTCAATGTGGCATCGTCCTTGTCGAAGTAGCGTTCAATCGGGTGCTGATAGAGACGGCCAGCAGAAATCGTCTGCATGCGGCTCTTCCATTCTTCGCCAGCATTCTTATTGATAAAGCCCTTCACATAGGCGCCAATACCGCAGTTGTAGTATGTGTAGGAGTTACCAACATAGAGGCCTCGCGTCGGGCTCTTAATACCAAGGGACTTGACGGCGGGTTTGACATTGTAGAACTGAGCAGGATCTGCCTTCTTGTATTCGACAACCTTCACAACAGGCTTCGCGTCTTCGCGAGCCTTGGTTGCGAGGTTAACGCCATAGAAATCATCAATTGTCTTCACAGCAACAGCGCAAAGCTTTTCCCGAACGACTGGGTCAAGACTGTGGTCGCAAAGGGTCTTCCAGAAGGCGCTCTGTGCAACAAAGGGATCCTTCTTGTAGATAGCCGCATAGATTGTCGCGGCTTCCAAGAAAGAACCAGCTGCTGTCGGATGTGTGTTATCCGCACGGATTAACGTAATCTCTGGGAACTTTGCTTCACTACTTGCAAAAGCGAGACCGACTGGGATAACCATCATCTTGTTGTCATTAGCAATCTTAACTGTCGCATCACGCACAACTTCAATCTTCGGAGCTTTCTTGTTCTTTTGCACCCAAGTCATAATGAGTGCAGGTTCTCCGCCCTGTGCGCGAATCGCCTTGACGTGCTCAGGCATGTAGTAAGCGTCACGCGCCTGGTCTTCGACGGGGCGGTTAGACGCCTGCATGAGAACGAGATCGTACTTCTCACGCTTTGCAACTTCAGGCTTCAGATACTGTTCTTCAATCGTAGCCTTAGCCGTATGAGACTTCATCGAAGCATTGTCGAGATATTCAGCAATCGGATACTGAGAGAGGTTGCCACGACCGATTGCGGCAATACGCGTCTTAAAAGTCTTACGAGCTGCCTTTTCATCAGCAGCGCCATTGGAAATGGCATCTCCAATGAGGAAATTCGAGAGGTAACCATTTAAGCCACAGTTGTAGTACGTATAGGAGTTACCGACCACGAGAAGTGTCTTCGGTGCTTTTGCTAACTTTTTAACTGTAGGCTGTTGAGAAGTAACAACAAAATCAACCTTTCCAGCCGGTGCATCAGCCGCTACAGACGCTGTTGCAGACAGCATAAGAGATGCAGCGACCGCAATCGCCGTCATTTGGATTTTTTTCATTTTTCTATTCTCTGTTGTTTGGCTTCGAAGTTGGTGGCGCACTTCTGGGAAGGCCACCAACTTCTTATCCGTATATGAGTA
>CAVLDT010000094.1:0-2879 GCA_963661915.1 Duodenibacillus sp. | reverse complement strand
GTTGTCGACGAAGCGACACACTCCATACAAAAGAAAGGCACAAAATGTGCCGTTACTGCAGTGGCACTTTCCGCAATGTTGTATGGGGGGGGTATTAGCCTCTGAAACCGATGTTCAAAGCTATGGTGACCGTATTGTCAACTCAGGAGTGAATGCTGGTGCACCCATTGGTAATGTAACCTTGCACGATGGCGAAAATCTCACTGTAGATAATGCCAAACTTGGTACCGATGAAGATAGCGATGGCAATGTCACAGGAAAGGTCAGCATCACTCTTGAAGCTGGCTCAACATTCACTATCAATAACCTTTTAAACGAGCCAGAAATTGGGACTTTAAGTATTGGGGTTAATGAAGCCAAGGATAAGGTTGGCACTCTCACATTACCGAGCACTGCAACTATCAAATCTATTGACAAGATTGTCACTGGGGATGGACTCAAGGATGATGGTACGCATAAGTATGTTTCCTTGAATGTCGCGAATACACAGACAGAAACTCTCGGTAGTCTCGTTTTAGGAGACTACACAGAACTTACCGCAAACGCTAAGACTGTCAGCACAACTGATCAAGAGGGAATTCAACTCGGTTCTCACGTGAACTTGGATCTAACTGCGAAGGGTGCGAATTCTTCTATTGTTAAGAAAAGTTCAATTTCAACTCCGAAACTTGTCTTGAGTGAAGATTCTGCTGTCTTTAAGGCAAATTACTATGACACCGTTTCTCTTGGGAATGTTAGCGTAGCATCCCAAGAGAATGCTACCAATCCAGCAGGTGCAAAGATTGAGGTTAGTAACACAAATTCTCTTTCTGCAAATGCCATTGAACTTGATAGCAAGTCTAATTTAAAAGCCAATGAGGGTGTGAAGTGGATTGTTATCGATTCGATCTCTTCAGAAGAAGGAGATTCTACAAATCACGCTGTTATCAATGTTAAGGATGAAGATAACGATGCAAATACAGTCTCTGTAATTGGTGGTGTTGACCTTGGTGCTTATTCTGAACTCACAGCAGAAAACATCAAAGTTGCGGATACACGTTCTGGCGAAGCCGTGGCTGTGAAACTCGGGAGCTCCTCCAGGTTCACTCTCGATAGCAACGGAATGACATCCAAGATTGCAACTCTTGAGGCGGGTGCCGATTCAGTATTCGTTATGAAGAATGCAACGGCTGAGGTCAATGGAATCAATGGCTCTGGCACATTCCAATTAGAGGGCGCAAATGCAACCTTGGATGGTAGTGGCGGGATTTCAACTCTTGGAGTATTAAACCTTGATGCTTCCTCGAAATTTATAACAAAGGATGTCACTCTTGAAGTTGACACCGTTTCTGGCTCAGGCAATATCGCAGTGGGTTCAACAGTCGGAGACTCGACAGGGTGCACCCGTGGCTACATGTACGTAAAGACACTCTCGATGAATGGAGGCTCGATCTACGTTGATCCAGCATACGGAGAAACCTCGGTTCTCACGATTGATAGTCTCGGCAGTGGGAATACGCTCAATACGAACATCACCGCTGGTCCTGGTGCCCTTGTCACAATCGGCATGGGTTCTGCCTCTGAAGCACTTAACGCCGTTCGCAGTAACCTAGAAAACAAAGCCTCGATTAATGCAAATGCAGAAAGTAGCGGAATGTCAGATTCGCCTTCTTCTTTGATTTACGTTGCCAAGGCTATGACTCTCGGTACAACTGGTAGCCTCACTGCTGACCCAACGGCGACAGTCGCAACTGGTGCCTCGCAATCTGTGAGTGCTCTAAATGGCGGTGTCATCGTCATCGACCAAAAGAAGGTTGGCGTAGAGACTGTTGTCTTCTCTGGTGCTAAGTCCATCACTGTGGACGATGCCTCTGACGGCACGGCTACTTCTGCTCTTGCAGTGATTAACATTGTTGATGGAACAACAAAGATTCCGTTAACCGATGTTACTAACCCAACAGTCTCTGGTAACAACTTCCCTGTCTACACAGATAATCCCTATGTGTCTGCAGAGCTCGAAAGAGAGACTGGCATTATTTGGCTTAAACAACAGGCAACCGATGATGGCGCTGATGTAATTGCTTCCATTGGCGCGCAAGCGATAGCCAATCGCATTGCTACGGTTCTCTCTAAGACAGTTTCCGATAGATTCGCTTTGTCAAGAGATATCACGAAGGGCACAAACCTTTGGGCCTATGTGAGTGGCGAACGCTTTGAACAAGATCACATTGGCGCAGGCGCAAATTTTGCTGCTAACTTGGGATATGGCACATTCGGATTGGATGTCTATCCAACAGAGAACACACTCGTGGGCCTTGCATTCCAATATAGTTTTGGTAAGGCAAAGAGCAATCTCTATAGCGTTAAGAACAAGATTAAGGCCTATAGCGGCGCGCTCTATGGTGGCTACACCTTCGATAGCACGGGAATTGAACTCTTGGGCGAACTTGCTTACACGCAAGGTAAGAACGATGTCACGAATTCTTACTATGAAGGCTTAAATCAAAAGTTTGATACAAAGACGTATTCTGCAGGTCTGACGCTACAGAAGAAGTTTGATGCCAATACATTTGATATCACCCCAAGCATTGGAGTTCGCGTCTCGAAGATTAAGACGGATGCGATGAAGGCAGGTTCGATTGAAATCGGTAAGCAGAGTCAAACTCTAGTCGAAGTTCCAATCTCTGTTCGCTTTAATGCCAAACCTCTTGAGACGCAAAATGGTTGGTTAGTCTCTCCGAAGTTTAAAGTCTCCTTTATTCCGACCTTTGGGGATACGAAGATTGATACTTTTGGAACAAAGACCAAGGTTATTGATACGAATCCGGTGCAGGGATCTTTCGGTATTGGCTTTACGAAGGGTAACTTCACGACAGACATCGAAGCGAACTTTGGTGCTG
>CAVLDT010000093.1:0-2974 GCA_963661915.1 Duodenibacillus sp. | reverse complement strand
TAATTACAGGCCTTATTATACCATCTATATACTATTTGTTAGTGCGTGGAGCAGATAACAAGTACTTCTTTTGCTTTATGCAGAGACTTCCAGCAGTTGAGTACAACCTTGACATCTTCGTCCCCCAATCCACCGTTGTCTCGAGCATCGTCTAGTACTCGGTCGATCTTATCCAACATGTGCTCAAACGTCTGCTCCGCACGAAGCTTAACTAGGTCTTTCGTTTCCATTCTTACCCTCCGTATTTCTTCGCAATCGAGTTAAGGGCATCAAGATCGTCCTTGCGGAATATCAGCCCGCAGGTAGACACCGTTCCTCCTGTTTTCTCCAGAGAGGACACGGCCGCCGTGTAGGCACGGTCTATGTCAATCATCCCATCGGAGTCCACAACCCCGAGGGCGGTCGCCAAGGGAGAACTCGTCATCTGCTTCACAGCGTCTGCAACGTAGGGTGCGAAGAACCCCGCACCGAATTTCGTTAGGTCTGTGGGCGCACCTGAGACCACGTTCGCGAGGATGAACTCGTGAACAATATCAGGGATCTTATTCACATGGAGTTTCATGATGCCCTCTCAATTAAGAAGTCGTAGTTGTTGTAGCGGGTGTGATCGTGACATTGCCCCAGCCCGGGCAGACGTTCGTGTTCGGCACCACGGTCTTCGTGATCGACGAAACGAGGCTCTGAAGGGCTGTAATGGCGGCGGAGTTCGTCGCGATGCCCTGCGTTGCCGTTGCTGCGACCATGTCGATCTTCCCAGATGTCTGGGCTTCACGTACACGCATGTCTGCGATTTCGGAAGCAACCGCTTCAAAGCGGGCATTGATCGCCGCGTCTGACTGACGGGCAGCCTTGTAGACTTCGATCCCTACCTTGTCCGAGTACTTCTCGGCTTGAAGTTCTGCAATCCGAGAGTTGAGCGAGTCAATGTAGGCGTTGGAGTTACCACCAAGGAGGTTGCCAAGAATGCCTGAGCCACCATTGTTGAGGAGTGCAAGCGCGGTACCAGCGATACCCAAGCCAAGGCCTGTACCAGCGACACCTTTAGAAGCAAATTCTGCCATTAAATTTCTCCTAGAAAGAAGAGAAACTCAGAGGTTTTGGGGAAAGCTCAGTTGGCTTTAGAGAGATGGCGCAGAGGCCTTAGAATCAGAGGAGGTGCGTTTATATGAAATCATGTTGCCACATCGGCGACAGACGGTCACTATGGTGCCCGTTGTGTCGTCAGATACATCCATAACCCTCTTACCACATTTGGGGCAACGGACTTGAATCAGTTCCATAAGAAATCCCTCCATAAATGGTTTATGGAGGGAGAATACATCACATGTATACGTTTTGCAATTGTGTATTGTAACTAAGTAGAAAACGATACTAGAAACTATCTGACACTTCCAAGAAGCCGCTCGTAGTCTGCGGGCAACATCGAACCGAAAAACTCTTTCATAAATACTCCCCAAACAAACGCCCTCAATCGAGGGCATTTGCGTTACTTGCTAAAGTCAATCGGTGCGAATGCGATTGTGATTGCTTCTAGTTCTTCTTTGGTCGTGGCGTTGTTGATTGCATCACGGAACGCCCACTTTGCTTGATACTGCAAAGAGCCACTTTGGATGATTTCTTTCTGTAGCACCTTCAACTGCTCAAGCGTGAGTTCGTGCGCTTCGTTGTGAGCATCCATAAACGTGGCGGATTCGCCAAGTGTGACTAAGCCGTTCACATCAGCGTTCGCCTTTTCGTCAGCGTCCGCTTCAAAGCCTAGAGAGGATATGAGCGTTGCCACATCGGTGCGCCAGGAGTCGAACATACGATTAAGTTCGTCTAACTTATCAGAGCGAATTTCTTCAACGTTCTTCGCAGGGCGTTCTAATGATGCACCTTCGGGCAAGTCGCCGTAGTCAGTCATTGTGTGCGATGGGTCATTGTATCCTTCGCCTTCGAGCCAATACTGCTTACCCTTAAGGTTGCGTAATTTCTGCCATTTGTCATCACGCCAAAGAACAACGTAGCCTTCTTCTTCTTCGGGCGGTTGCTCAAAAGTTGCATCAGCAGGAAGTAGCCACACGTCCTTACCCTGATTCAAGGACTCTTTGGGGTCTCGTTGGCATTCAATTTCTTCACGAAACTTGTATTCGTTTTCAGGGTTGTAAAGATATGCTTTCATTAAATTCTCCTTAGAGAAAATCGGTTTATTCGATTATCACACTCGTTTGTGAAAATCTTGTTCAGCGATTACGCTTTGCCGTTATATTCGCCATGATTAATCGTGTTTAATCAGAATTGCTACTTTCACGGATGCGGGTGTAACGGTAGTAGATGCTCCATAAATGCTATTTGACCTAGATGCATCGAACATAGCTGGGTTACAGCCAGTTCCTTCGGTGGCATTCTGTGCTACTACGCCACCGCCCCCAACAGTCGCGTAAAAAGCACCGTTTTCGATTATCGTTCCTTGAGATCTATTACCCCAAAAAGCATAGAACTCAGGCGTTTTTCCCGTGATGTTCGGCAACCCTGCGCTAACTAAACCATTGATTCCACTGGACGCACCTAACGGATATCTACCCGAATAGTTCGGAAGGACATTCGTACCCAATACAGCATAGAGCAACGGATAGTTCGTTGCCATATTGGAAACCGTTGAACCATCACAGCGAAACCACCCATCGGGGACATCAGAACCTGCATAGAGTCGTAAGTCGCCCACTTGGTATCCTGTGGCTTCGGCTGTGTTGATTGCCGCCGTTACAACCCTATTCTGTACCGCATTGGTACTTGTTGTTGAAAGAGCAGAATCTACTGTCGGCTTGTCGCTCAAATCGTTGTACGAGCCACTTGTCGCTACCGTTGCTAAGTCGGCCGTCTTCGCATAAGCCGATAAGTCTTGATGCGAGGTTAGGTACCCAGAGTCATTCTCGAACGCCGATACCTTCGTCGGTACGGTCGGGATTGTCGGCTTGTCGCTCAAGTCATTGTA
>CAVLDT010000092.1:0-3059 GCA_963661915.1 Duodenibacillus sp. | reverse complement strand
GTAGACGACTCGAACTGTAGCAAATTGCCCATCAAGGTAAATCCGCTGAACAACGTTCGGGTAAATACGGTATCTAAAAGATTTGAACGCTTGCACTTCTCTCTCCCCTTTAGAAAATCTTCCAAAGCAACAGCAAAATGACTGTCGCTGTCATGAAAACTGCAATAGCCCTTTGGTTGTGCCTCATGGAAAAACCTATTTGCTTTGATTTTCAGGGGGAGGTAGGGACGATTTGTGCTTGCGAGCCTCTAGCGTTTTGAGACCAAGCCAACGCTCCGTGCGATACGCTATATCTTGTGGAAACTGCTGAATAGTGATGCCCGTGTCAGCGGTTATCTTCGGCAGAATGTACATTGCGCAGAGATCTGTCTTATTTGGCACAACACAGGCCGCAACAAGACAAACGGAACCCGCGATAAAAGACTTCTTAATCCAAGGGAGAAGCCTTTGTTGACATTGATCATTGACGCAACAGATTCCCATAAAGAGAGTTGCAAGGCCGAAAAGAACCATTAAGAAACTCACGGCAGAGGAAACAGCACCAAGAAGAGAAACCAAATAGATGGTTGATGCAGAAATTTGCATGTAAATAACTCCTTTTTTTGTGTAGCGATGCTAATTTTTTCTCAAAAAAAAGAAGCAGAAGTGCAAATTTAGGGTAAAAAATGCTCCTAAAAGTGCGAGTTTTGATTCGCGTGGTGTTTAGATTTGCTCCATTCCGACATTTTTAGTGGAGGGGAGCAGTTGTGGTATGACAATCAACGCTATTAGTGTGCCCGTTCGCACTCCAATTAACCGCATTCCGGGGCGAAGTCGAGAGTTACAAGAATGGATTGATGCTTGTGGCACTAAGGAGAAGATAAAAAATAAACTTTGGGAACTTCCTGATAACCTTCGCTTGGAACTCTATAAAGAAGCGAAACGCGACAAAAGAGTACAAAGAACACTCGATGCAGGGCTTTCAAAAACTTTGAAAGCATATCCTTCCAAATCAAACGATTTAAGAGTTATCGAAGAATATTGCAAGTATGACAATATCCTCGGATCTTTCAAGTTAGAACTAGCAGGATGGAATTGTGGAAACTGGCCAGCATCGAATGCTCTTAGCAATAGTGCGCTCTTTCACGTTCAAGTTCCTAATGTACCGCGAAAGTTGTATCAAGACGAAGTCCTTGCTTCTCGCTCTAATGTGACAATTCAATACACAGGGCAAGAACTCTTCCAAGATGATTTAGATGTTCTGCTTTGTTTGCTTACCATTTCCAAAGATGCCGTTGGTGCAATCCATGAAATCTCTTGGGCAGAAATGCTAAGACTTCTTGGCTTGCCCGATAGCGGGCATCGTTACGTGAAAATTAAGAAATGCGTTAGACGCTTGCGAGGGGCCTATGTCAGCGTTGAACGTTTTTATCCAGAGGAAACCCTGCAAAAGAAAAAGAAAATGAAACACCCAGTAGAAGACCTAGATGTTTGTAACTTTATCTCAGAGTTACATATCAGGAAAGGGGAGACTTTTCAATTTGCGATAGACCCGTGGATTGCTCAACTCTACAGTAATCGTGAGTATGGACTCGTAGACATTAAAAAACGCCTTAGCCTCGGAAGAAACGACTTGGCTAAGATGTTGCAATGCATGATTGCAGGGCAAGCTGCCAACATTCAACGCTATAAAGTCTCAACATTGCTTAGATACTCAGGCCTTTCATGTGATGAAAAGCACTTCAAACTTTACCTTGCAACATCCCTAAAAAAACTAATCGAAGCCAAAATAATCTTTTCCTACGATTTGCCTAGGGCCAAAAGAGGAATGGCAAAAGAGCAAGTCTTAGTTGTCTATAAAAAGAACCCAAACAAAAATCTTTTTGTGCTACCTCGCCAAGACTAAGAAAAAAGCAGGTGGTTCTCTCCGTAGTTGCAATCAGAATCGCAAGGACGGCTTTTGTCTAGAAACTGTTCCGACATTTCTCTGACTTATCTCGAAGATTTCCGACATTTCTCTGACCTATCTCGATAGGCTTCCGACATTTCTCTGACCTATCTCGATAGGCTTCCGACATTTCTCTGACTTATCTCCGACGTTTCTCTGACCTAACTCCGACATTTCTCTGACTTAACTCCGAAGGAAATTCTTCTAACTTCCTGAAACTAAAGAGAATTCAGAACAAGCGTTTTTGCCCTAATCCTTCTTTTAACCCTTTTATATTTAACCCTTAATCTTTAGATATATATGTAGTTCTCTATATTCATTCGTTTCTTCTAGAAAGTATTCGCTTCGACCCTCTCTCTCCTCCAAAACCCTAGTGGCTTCACCAGAAACCTCTCAGACTGCAAACCACTTCCAATCCAAGGGGGAAAGAGGTCTGGAAATTCTGTGAAGCCTCCCGTAGCAAAAGTGGGACAGAGTCTTTCTTGGAACTAATTTTTTGTGGTTTCATATCGAAAATCCTCATTCTTCCTTGCCTTTTTTTTTAAAGGGCTAAGTTAACCCCCAAAATGAAAGTTTCAATTTTCGCCTATGGCATCCTTCTCCCTGACGCATATCTATTGGCCATAGATTAAAAATGGGACTTCAATTCTTCCGCAAGGATTCCTTCTTCAAGAAGGTTGTTTCTACTTTATGTGCTGTTACCCTTCTCTTGGGTCAACAGCCGTATGCGTTGTACGCTTCAGGTATTTCTGCCGTCTTCGGTGAAGACTCTTCAAAACTCGTTGTCGATTGCGAGGAGATTACAACTGAAGATACGCAGGATACTGGCGGGCGAATGGGTGATTTCGTTAAAGAAGAAGAACTCGGTTGCGAAAAGTCCCTAGCAACCATCACTCTTCCTGATAAAACCGATTCAGGTTACTACAACTCAGCAGGGCTCTTCCTTCTCGGTACCGATGGTGCTGATGTTCTCGGCAAAGATACAAAGGTTCGTTATACCCTTGTTTCCAAGAGTATTTCCATCACGGGTGTTCCTACGGTCACAAAGGTAACTTCCAAAACGGGTACTGGTGCAGAACTTGTCGTCAAAGAAGTAGGCACTCGCCAGTCAACAATGTCTACTGAGACTACT
>CAVLDT010000091.1:0-3084 GCA_963661915.1 Duodenibacillus sp. | reverse complement strand
AGGTTGCATAGTCTCCTATTTTTTTTCATTGGATCAACCGCTCCGTCATTTTGATTGAAGCGGTATTTTTTTACCCTGACGGGGACACTTTTCCCCGAAGGGGCGGTGTCCTCGTTTTTTTGGAGAACACCGATGAAGAAATCATCAACATCCATTCGCAGCGTTGTTAAAGCAGCGTTGCGACTTTCAAGAATGTTCAGCCGGATTGATCACGAGTGGTACAACTGGGAAGTTGACCGTTCGACAGAGGGAGGCCCCACCTTATTTTGGTGGGCAAAGCAGAAGCATGGCCCTGTCATTTCTGACGGGTTCTCGCTTCCGTCTTCGTGGTCATCAGTAGATGATCAGAAATTCCTCCAGTTGATGTTCAAACTGGCCTAGTTCTTATCCACAAAACCCTACTGGGGCAAGCATACAAACCCCGTAGGGGGGCATTGTGTGTTTGCTCCGATTTTTTTATTTGGAGAAACCAAATGTCAGCAGTACACGAGAACCTTATCATCGTGGACACATCGTCCATTATGGTCATGACTGGAACCGTCACTATGGACGGTACAGAAACAGTCCTTGGTAAGAACGGATACACACTCCCCAAGGAGTGCCGTGCGACCAATGGAACAAAGTATTTCATGGACCGTTCGGTTCTGAACAAGTTACAGGCTTGTAGGAATCGTTTGGTCAAGTTCTTGGAGTCAGTAAGTATTCGCTATCTCGGCGGATACGCTGCTCCTATTGAAAAACGTCCTGAAATCCTTGAGATGATTAAGGCAGAAGAGGACGAATTTAACAAAATCAAGCGGCAGGAACTGCTTGCCCACTACGACCAATGGGTCGACAAGTGGTGCAGTCAGTTTCCTGATATTGCAGGACAACTCAAGGCTTCTGCCCCTTCGCTTGAAAAAGTGCGGGACAGAAACGTCTTCGCTGTAAACGTCTTCCAAGTTAGACCCTTGGATGGCGCTGAAGCGATTGCGGCCGATAAGCAGATGGGAGAGACTCTCTTCCGTGAAGTGAATCGTGACGCAAGAAACCTCTTTAACAGCAGTTTTAGAGGGAAGACGGAATGCACTCGTAAGGCGATAGCCTGTATTGAGCGCATAGGCAAAAAGTTGCAGGGTTTGTCCTTCCTCGATTCTAGAGCCTTACCGCTCTACACCGAGGTCTTCGCAAGAATTGCGAAACTTCCGAAACACGGTCCTTACAAGGATGCGGATTTCATGGAAGCAAGCAACATTGTGTTGCGTCTTGCGATGGAGATTGATCTCGTTTACGAGAAAGGTCTCGTCGAGAAGGCAGCAGCCGATGGAATCAACCTCGTTAATACTCCAGTAGAAGAACCACTCGTTCTTGCCTGCGGGGTAGAAGACGAAGTTGAGGCAGAAGAGTCCAAAACTCCAGTAGAACCAACAGAAGAAGAGAAATCTTCCGATGATGGCCAAACTGATCTGTTTGCGGATTTGGATGCTATCTGCGAAGCAACAAGCCCAACGCAACAAGGTCAGACGGTCAAAGAAGAAATCGCACTTCCCACTCAAAGCGCAGAAGAGGAAGACGATTACTTTAGCGACCAGTTCGAATTCGCTTAATTTTCAATTAATTTCAATCCACAGCCCTCAAAGGGAAAGACTCCCTTTGGGGGCAAAGTCTTTTCTCTTTGGGGCGATTTCTTTTAAGGAGGCACTTTTATGTGTTCACTTACAAGGTATTGCGAACTCGAAGAAGGTCGCAAATTAGTCCCATCAGACATGGCTTTCTGTCCATGTCTGCAAGTAGCAGGAAAGTACCAAGGGGAGAACTTCTCCCTTTGGATTGAAAAAAATTCTCTGACTGCCAGTTTTGGCATCAAGGAGAAGCACTTCTCAAAAGAGTCCCAAGTCGGAGTAGGGCCAGAAGCGGAAACGCCAATGGCTGTCTATCTGACAGAAGGCCTCGGGGAATGTTTTGTTGCCCCGCTCGGTACAACAAAGCCCTCTGATGCAATTCGCATCGGGTGGGTGTCATTTCCTGAGAGGTGCATGGGCCTTCTCGGCACATTCGCTGAGGAGTTAGTGCAATGGGTGCAAGCCTGTTGTAAGTCTTAACCGATAGGGAGGGCTATATGGCTTACCTACCAGTTAGGTTTCGAGGGGACGATAAGTTCTCTGTTCAATGTCGGTCATTGCCCGATGTTGGAGACGAGATCAAGTTCAGTCGCCCTCGTTACACAGGCGTTTACCCAAATCGTAAGTTTCTCGACTGGGAAGTCTTGACTGGTCGTGTCGTTGCTTCTTCCTATGGGAAGAAAACCAACAGGCACACCTTCACGATTCTCTCGGAAGGAAAAAAACGAACCGTCCAAGCCAGAACTCTTTACGAGCACGGCTTTTGGCGGAAATCGGTATTCGCCTAAATCAAACCCAAAACAAATCATCCCAAGGGGAGATTACCTCCCCTAACCGGGGTGGTTTCTCTCCTTGACTCTACAGGAGTTTTATATGTCAAACAGTAATGAAGAGTACACGCAAGTCGTGTACAGGCAGTACTTATCAATGGTTGCAGGCAACTGCAACCTTGACCTTCGGTTCGAGGCGCACGCTTGCCCTTGCACCGATGGAAAAATCGTGGTTATCCCTCGTGAGTGTTATCACGAGGAGCGCCGCGAGGAACTCGTAGCCTATGTCCTACACGAAGCAGGGCATTCTCGGTTCACAGACTTTAAAGTCTTGGACCGAACCAAGACCTATGAGAAGGAACTTCTCAACGCAGTTGAGGATGTTCGCATCGAATCCCGTATGTGCCAGATGTATGCAGGTGCAAAAGGGTATTTGGTGAAATCTCTCGCGAAATTCATTCCCGAGGTGCTGTCAGTACTTGCAAAAAACATGAACAAAGCGAGTCTCTTGCAGAGATTCAATTACTTTGTTCATGCGACCGCGGAAACACATTCCTACGCAGGGATGTATGACGCGATTAATGCCCCCTATGTCGATTTGACAGAGAAGGGGCTAAAAATGAGTTTTTCTCCAGTTGACGGAGAGAACTTATGCAAGGAGGTCCGAGAGGAACTCAAATGTGTACCGATGCTTCAATCGACATCGGAAGTAT
>CAVLDT010000090.1:0-3430 GCA_963661915.1 Duodenibacillus sp. | reverse complement strand
CCTTAGAAGTGAAGCCCCATTTTCAAGTGACCGTACTATTCACTTCTGAGAATTTCCCTAATTGTTTTTAGGGAAGAGTTTCCATTTCTGTACTGGGCAAAATAAATCGTGTTCGGACTTAAGAAATTTCAAAAAGTAGTTGTAGCCTCGCTCTTCACTATGAGCGTAGCAATTACTTCTACTTCATTCGCTGATGATTCCGACAATCTTCCGAATGTCGAACAGTTCGTTGCTGACGAAGGTGTCGGCATGGGAACCTTGGCTCGTACAGAACAAAAACTCGGTTACTACGGTGACATTGATGATGTTAGATGGAAACTTTACAAGTGTATTTCTCTAGACGTTGGCGCAGGTGTTATTCGTGGCGGGTTAGATTGCGAAACAAACGTTGATACTGGTGGCTATACAGAGGTTTCTGAGGAGTATAAAAAACTCCAAAACCTTTTCTACAACACAGTCTGTGAGCAGAACCAATCTTGGGTTGTTTACATGACATCCGTTACAGGCGACAAGGCTACGGCAGGAAAAGTTAGTTGCTCTGCACTCGCTGAAGCGTATTGCTCCGCCGCAGATAAAGATAAAGCCAAGGCAAACATCACAACCTATTACGATTGCTCTCGCGGTGGAGCGAAAATCACTTGCGCAGATCTCGCTGAGTCTTATTGCCCCTTGGTAGGGTATACAAGTAATCCTAGTGGTGATGGAGATGGGGCAGGCGAAGGTATAGACACAGGGGACGGCTCTTCAAGCAGTACGCCTAAAATCACCGAAGAAGAAAAGGCGGCTCTTATTCAAAAGGCTAAAGAGTCAGAGGCAACAAAGGCTATCAGCACTTCCGTTAAGCGTAAGTGTGTTGTTGATGGAGTAGAAGTCGATTGTGAAGACCTCGCAGAGGCCAACGCAATCCGTAAGAAGACAAACAAAGAATCTACCTTTAACGAGGATACAACCGAGTGCTACGCAGATATTGTCT
Source organism: Duodenibacillus sp. (assembly GCA_963661915.1). Lineage (GTDB taxonomy): Bacteria > Pseudomonadota > Gammaproteobacteria > Burkholderiales > Burkholderiaceae_F > Duodenibacillus. Next base: position 2,457 of record CAVLDT010000090.1, on the reverse strand, counting down.
GCCGTAACAGCGAAGGCTCACCAGTTGATTGTCAGCGCGCGAGAGACATTATTCAATGTGGCAAATCCTCTTCAGAGGGACTCTCCGTTGAATACTCCTGCTCCGTTGGCGGTGAAGCAGTCGATTGTCTCTTCTTGGGTGTCGGTGAATGTACCCCAGTTGTCTGCGATGAAATGTGTCCCGAATACGGTGGCAAGGTAACAGATAACACTTGTGAGTGCTATACGATGCCCGCTGTTTGTACAGAACTCTGTGAATACGGTGCTGTGCTTTCTGATAACGTTAAGAGTATCGCCACAGTCGAAGTAACCAACAGTGGTAGTGGTTATTCTGAAGGTGGTGTTCTATCCAAGGATGATTTAGGCATCTCGTATTCTCTTACACGTCAAAGTTCTACTCCTAAAGTCTCTGTGACAATCTATGACGAAGGTGGTTCAGGAAGTGGAGCAACGGGCGAAGCCGTTTATACGGTAGACAACACTAGCGTTTCCACAACAATCAACGTCTCAAAGATTAACGTCCTGAAGCCGGGTTCGGGTTACACAAATCCCAAAGCAACAGTAACCATCAAGGTTGGTGCAAACTCTAAGTCTTGGGGTGTTGCTCTAGGTATTACAGAGTTCCCGCAAATTACTGTCACAGACTCTTCGGGCTCCGGTGCTGTTCTTAAGGCCGTTCTTAGTAACGGGAAAATCTCCGCCATTCAGGTCGTAAACGGTGGCAACTACTACGTTGATCCGCAAATCACAATTACATCAAACGCAGGAGAGGGTGCTACAGCAAAGGTAACCAAGATTACCGATTGCGTGTGCAACGAGAAGCCCGATTGTGCGAAACAATGCGACTTTGACGGTGTTGCTGTTGGTAATGGCACAACTAAATGCGAATGCTACACAGAACCAGTTTGTAGTTCGTCAAGTAAATGCCTCTATGGTGGCGTTCCAGATGCCAAACTATCTGACGCTTCCTATGCCTGTACGGAAGCAACGTGTCCATACGGCTATTTGAGTGACGACTTCGCCAATAAGTGCGATGAAAGTATCTGCCCCTACGGGGTTGCATCAGGAACTATTGTTTACCAGAACTGCGCAGATCCAAACGTTTGCACCTATGGTGGCGTTTCTATGAACGATGGGTCTTGTACGTGCAATACCGCTCCCGATTGTGTTCAGAAATGCACATACGGCGGTACACCTAAAGCAAATGGAACAGATAGTTGCTCTTGCAACGCTGCGCCAGTTTGTAGTTCTCTTTGCACCTATGGCGGAACGGCAAGAGCAGATGGAACACAGTCTTGCGCTTGTAACAATGCTCCGAACTGCAATGATTCCTCAGTATGCGCATATGGTGGAACGGCTAAAGCTAATGGCACAAACGCCTGTGCCTGTAATTCCGCACCAAATTGCAATAGTGCTTCTGTGTGTCCGTATGGCGGTACAGCGAAAGCAAATGGAACACAAGAGTGTACGTGTAATTCTGCGCCAAATTGTGACACAGCCTGTACTTACGGCGGAACGGCTAAGGCTGATGGAACACAGGGGTGCAACTGCTTAACGTCCGCAGGGATTTCTTATTCTCTATATACGACAGGTGGCAATCAACCAAGTCTAATCTTGAAACTTACAGGAGACAGTTCAAAGACCGTTACCGTTTCAGGTATTGTTAATTATCACGTTATGCAGGACGCAGGTGACAGCGCGTCCGAGTTTGATTTTTGGCAAAGCGTTAAAACTACGGTGAACGCAGGGTCTGCGGTAACACTTTTCACAAACGTTTATGGAACTGTTGGTTGGGAATCTTATCGCCGAATTAATGGATCCAGTTTGACTCTAACTTGGGGAAAATTCACTAAGACGATTTCAGGAACAAGTGCAAGTGGCTCGTTCTAATACTTGAAACCTTAACTTTCGCATTTTTAGGGTCATTTATTACCCCAAAAGTGAGATTTCGGTTTTGCAATCACCATAAAATTTTTCTTGATGCGAAATTTTCATAGTAAGAAGGATTACTCAGATGTCTGAGACAACCTACTTTAAAGACACTACGCCGACTAAAAAGATTCCGAAGCGTGAAAGAAAGTTTTCTCGCCGTCAGGCTGTGTTTGCTGCTTTGTTCGGATTGGGACCGATAATTAAGGTGGCGTATGCTGAAGAAGGCTCTTGCTCTTGCCTAGAAGCCCCTGATTGCAATTCAATCTGTACGTATGGTGGGACACCTAAAGCAGATGGGTCTCAGGCTTGTGATTGCAATGAACCTCCAGTTCAGTCATTAGCAACTGTTGCTTACACGGGTAGTTATAGCGATGTTCTAAATAAACCAACTTTAGCGAAAGTCGCAACAACTGGCAATTACAACGATTTAACAGGTTTACCGACAATTCCATCTGCCACGCCTGACACAATCATTACCGCTCAGAGATTTGGACCATCAAGCAATATCACTATCAATCGTGGTGGC
>CAVLDT010000089.1:0-3468 GCA_963661915.1 Duodenibacillus sp. | reverse complement strand
GAAAAAGAGACTTTTACCTCAATAGAAGAAATCCAAAAGGAAAGAAAAGTAAGACTCGATAGGGCTGTTCTTCTGCCAACAGAAGAAAACATTGCCTCTTACCTCGCAATTAACGCCTACCTTATGGAAAAGGCAAGCGTTTTTTCCGCAAAGTGGCGAGATACTCTCTTGAAGTACCCTCAGTTTGATTGGACAGCCAGAGCTCCGACAGTAAACGCAGTTTCTACAAAACTTACGCGTGAGAGAACTGAGGAAAGAGCTCGCTACCTTCTAAGTCTTAAAGAGGACTGGGGCCTTGTTCTCTATCTAAACAGATCAAAGTTAAGCGCGAGTATGGCGCCCCTTGCTCGTCGCTTTGCCTCTCTATACGGGATGGAGCTACTCGAGGTTGCCGTAGATAGAGAAGCTAAGGAGAAATTTCCAAACGCTAGGGAGTCTTTCGGGGAAACGCGGCTTATTGGAAAAGGGGGATTGAAGCTTTTTCCTGCTCTCCTCCTTCTTCATAGGAAAGACAGTTCTTGGTCTGAAGCAAGGCTTGTTGCAACCGGTGTTGTAGATCTCTTAGAGATTGGAAGACGCATTGAGAGGATTGCTAAGGAAGAGAACGAAAAATCAGCCCCAAGCGTTAAAGACGCTCTAAAGGAGGCTACGCAAAAAGGAGGAAAGACTCCTTACTTAAACGGAACTCCCTTAGTAATGGGTCCCTTCGGCTCGAATGACAATAAGCCCTAAAAAACGGAGCTAAAACATGAAAAAGTTCAAGATGCGTCCCTTTCTTTATTGTGCAGTTCTTTCTCATCTTCTTTTTCTAACGAATCCCGCTAGAGCTGGTTTCGTTGCAGACTTCTTTGAAGAAAGCAGGGCGATGTCTAACGTTACCGCTGCTGGCGTTCGAGAGGCAGGAGCCGTTCACGCTGTCACGGGTGGCGGTTTTGTCTTTAAAGCGCCTCGTAACGACTTTGTCCCATTCTCTATAACGCCTCCAAGCCTTAAAGCAGGCTGCGGAGGGATTGATGTTTTCTTAGGAGCATTCTCGATTCCATCTCGTGAGGAATTTGTAAGTTTCTTAAAAAGCGTTGGAACAGCTTTGCCTGGCCTTGCCTTCCAACTTGCATTACAGACAATGGCCCCAGACTTAAATGAGCAAGTTGGACGCTATGCAGACATGATCCGCTCCTACACAAATCGCTACACGGATAGCTGCGAAGCTGCTAGGGCACTTCTTGAACAGACGGGAGCGGCCGAACACTTAACACGCATAGTCGAAGGCGCAAAAAATGCCCTAAGAAGCGATGGAACTGTCTCAGATCAATCCGAAGCAGACCGCTGCGTTAGAGACAATGGAGCGAAGGCAATCACATCCGCCCCCACGCGTAAAGATTCTGCGGGAAACGTGGTCGATGCCGCTGAGATTAACCTCACTTGGGCGCTTCTTTCTAATGGGCGCTTAGGGAAAACGGATTTTGATGCGACGAGTCTTAAAGAAACGATGATGACTCTTATCGGTACGACAATCTTCACGAAAACAGGAGAAGGGGAAGACGCCGTAATCGAAGCACGAGAGGTTGCAGGAGTCGACCTACTGCCAGTTCTTTTTAGTGAAGTAGGAAGCGCATCAGCCGCCGTGAAACTTAAGTGCGATGAGAAGGGGAAGTGCCTAAATCCCACGAGGACGCCCCTTCTGGATACGGATATCGTTTCAGAATTAAAGGAGGCTGCCACAAATTACGCTTCGGCAATCCGTAAGAGAGACGCCTCACTTGTCACCGATGATGAGATGCTTTTCTTAGCCTCAATTTCTTCTGTGCCACTACTGCGGATTCTTAATCTTGCGAGTGTCTCGCGCTACGAGGGGATTGCCACTGACATCATTAACACCTATGTTGAGGCTGCGGCTTACGAGGCGCTTGTCGGTGCCTTAGAAGCGCTTGCAGCGGATATTCGCCTTGTAGCGGGGAGTAGCGCCGCAACGGGATTAAGCACCGAACACGCCCGCCACGCAGAAAAGATTCTTTCTCGTATAAGAGATGTTGAAACGGGGTTATCCGAAAGACGCGACAAAGTCGTACAGTCGATGATGCGAGCGGGTGCTCTTGTTACGCAACTTGAGCACATAGAAAAGAGCCTACGGGGTAACGCGGCAGAATCTCTTAGCCGTCTTACTGCCTCAGGAGGCTAGTCCATGACGGAAGTCCTCTATTACGCCTATTGGAATGGCGAGGCACTGCGGGATGTTTTTGAAGCAACCGCAGGAATTTTTAGTCTCGGGTCTTTCTCTAAGTTGGCGGCTTTTTCTGTCCTTTTTGGTCTTATCCTCGTTGTTGCTGCATCGGCTGTGAAAGCAGAAGGAAAGGGGACGATTACCTTTGTAGCTTCAGTTGTTCTTCTTTGGTTTACCTTAATCGTCCCAAAGGCCTCAGTCGTAATTACGGATGTGAGAAGTGAAGAAGTCTATGTTGTAGATAATGTTCCCTTTGGTGTCGCTATCCCTGCTAGCGTAGTAAATCGCGCAGGCTTTTGGCTTGCTAACACCTATGAGACTGCTTTTAGTCCTGTGGAGATTGCAAGGTTTACGAAATTTGGCGCCGTTTTTCCAGAGCGTGTTTTAGAGGTACTCGCGGCCACAGGCCCCGTGGACCCAACAGCGCGTGAAATGACGCATTCGGTACTTGAGGCTTGCGTTATCCCTGAAGTTGCTACTAGTGAAGAGAAAGCCCGCGAAATCACAGAGAGCGCGGATATCTGGGCCACTGTGACGCGAGAAGGTTGGGTTAATCCCGCAAGGCGTGTTGCCCTTGGGGGAGGCGAGGGAGTCCTCTCGTGCCCAGCGGCTCTATTACAACTACAGAACACGCTAGAAAGTAAAGAACTTCCTCTTTTAAAGCGAATCCTTGGGGCAAAACTCGCCCCAGAAACATCTGCCCCATCGGCTCTCTTAGCCCGTGCTGTTCCAGAGGCTGAAGCGCTCCTTTTTTCCTTAAGTCGCTCCATGGATACGAGCTTAAGGCAGAGCGTCCTTCTTGCCGCTCTTCCAGAAGCTGCGGCCTCTTTTACCGCAAAGGCTGATGCCCCTGCGGCGCTTGCTGTGGCGCTTTCTCGAGCGCAAGGTAATCTCGCAAGTGAAATCAACTATCGCACGATGGCTTCCATTGCAAAGGATTCTCTTCCGAAGATTCGTAATGCCCTTGAATTTGTTGTCATAGCGCTCTTTCCCCTTGTTGCTCTCTTAACGCTAAGTTACGGCACAAAGTGCACGCTTTTACTTCGGGGCTACTTCTCTTTACTTCTCACTGTACAGCTTTGGCCCGCGGTGGCCTCGGTCGTAAATCATCTCATCGTTTCAGCGGATGTGACGCCCTTTGGTGCCTTGGCGCGCGAGTTTGGAGGAAATTCTCTAGCCTCTTTGGCTCTCATCCGAGAGGCTGGCGCTTCCTCTCAGGCCATCGCGGGGGGCCTTATGTGTATGGT
>CAVLDT010000088.1:0-3523 GCA_963661915.1 Duodenibacillus sp. | reverse complement strand
CCCTGGGTCAGGTTATTTGTCGTTTGGAGGGTCTCTGGTAATGTCGCTTGACACATCTTTGAAGGATGGAGTGGCTTTCCGAAGTACCAATAGAAAGGAAAGACTGACTCCTTTACCTATCCGCAACACTTCAAGATTGACGAAGCCAATAGCCGTGTAGGGCTGGAACCTTTTTGTCGTTTCAGCTAGATACTAATCTGACGCGCAACATGGGGAGGATGTCAAGACTCCTATAAATCCGCATTTATAATTACATATTTACTGAGACTAAGTATTTTTGCCTAAAAATCACGTGTAATTTTTTGCACAATAAAAGAACTTCTAGTAGCACTAGAAAGAATGATGAGGGCTTAGAAGTAAAAAAGTTGTCCTTCTTTCCCTTTGCAATGAGAAGAAAATATTTTCGCATTTTTCAGTGGTTTTTTAGCTTCAACAGAATCGGGAAAAATCAAAGAATGAACAGGACATTCAAGACTATTTTCAATAGAACTCGCAACACGATGATGGCTGTCAACGAAGCAACGCATTCATTGCAAAAGAGAGGCACAAAATGCGCAGTTACGTTGGGCACTATATCTGCACTATTGTATGGAGTGGGAGCGCTAGCCTCCACTGAAGTTAATCTGGTAGATCTTGATGGTAATGCCTATACTGGGACTGGGTGGAGTGAGAAGTCTCTGGGAGGGGTGACGGCCACTTACATTAATCCAACAAATGAAGTTTTAAATGAGTCAGCTGTATCAGACTATGAATACAGTAGGGACTCCATCAAATATTCCTCAGTTACCTTTTCTAACTGGCAAATTGATAGCAATAATCTTCAAAAATTACTTAAAGCAGAAGAGGCAAAGACAACTTACTTTGCTAATCATTCTGCGGTTACTCCGTTAATAAACCTAGAAGGAAACTACGTTAAAGAAGGTTTAGTCAAGGTTGGAACGATTAATGCCAGGACATACGCCGTAACGCCAGAAATTTCTGGTGCTCCAGAATCCTATCTTCCTCAAAAGTTCTATACGGTGAAATCCCCCAACTCAGTCGATGGTGCAAGACTTGAGGAGGTGTCGGATACCACGGATACCAAGAATACCGTTCGCCTTGTGGGCGCACAAGTTGGCAGTGTTCTCTTGGAGCAGTGTCAAAAATTCTCAGGGGAAAGAACGGTTCTCACAGGCGGAAACGTTACCATTGGTTATGGTGCAAAACTTACCTTAAATAATCAATTGACTGCTTATGGCTATGACGCATATGACGCACAAGGGGCTCATGCGGGCGATTTAAGCGAACAATACTTTGATTACAACGCTTCGCTGATTAACACTCTCAGCGTTAATGGCGGAACTTTTATTTCAGAAGGTGGAACTGTTGCTGTAACTAGCCTTGTGGCTTCAAGTTCTACCTCAGAAGGGCTATCAAATAGAGCAACAATCCGAATTGACTCCGCCCAAGGCTATGGTAAAACAGGAGAAACACTTTCTACTTTAGGCAACATAGATTTGACTAATTCAACATTAGAAGCTGGTAATGTTGCAGTTGGGTCAGAGTCCTCCCACGCAACGGTTACAGTCGAATCGGGATCTTCAACAAACTTAAAAATTGGTGGGAATTCTTATATAGGAACACTCACCATTAATGGGAATAGTTCCTTTAAAGCAACGCTTGACACAACTGAAATCACTACGGGTCTACGCAATGTTTGGGATAGTGGATTTCAATACCATCTCGATCCAATAAGATCAAATTTAGGGAGTACCAGTAAAACACTCTCAATTGACACGATTTCTACCGATGCAACAGAAACGAAAGAAACCGACTCAACAGCATCAATTCAACTTGGCGTAGCAACACTAGATACAACGACGACGGCAACCCTTAATACAACTTTGCACGATGTGACTCTTGAAAAGAATCGCTATCTTCTTGCAAAAAATACAATCGTTGCTGATAAATCGGCTAGTGCAAAAAGCACTATCACAGTGAACGCCGGCGCAACTTTTGATGCTGATAACGGTGGTGTCGAATCGAGCATAGGAACACTTACCGTAAAAACAGATACTACAAGCACGTCAACGTCAGCAGGATCATTCTCAGTGACAGGAGGCGGGGCGGTTAACATTGATGCGATTCTTACGGAAGCTGGTTCTGAAGACTCTCACGCAACAATCTCTATCAACGAAAACAACTCTGCTGCACAGACGTCTAGGATTGGCGATGTTACTCTAAATGACTTTGCAACCCTCTCTGTCTCGAAGGCTGCTTTCGGTAAAGAAACAAGCACAGATGGTAATGTAACAGGAAAAGTCAATATTACATTGCATAGCGGTGCTCAACTTTCCATTAATAATCTTGCAAACCAGCCAGCAATTGAAACCCTAGAAATTAAGGTTAATGACAAGAAAAACAAGAAGGGTGAGTTGAATTTACCGAGTTCAGCGGTCTTCACATCCATTGACAAAATTATCACTGGTAACGGAAGTGAAGATAATGGTAAAGAGCATGTTGATTTAAATGTTTCTGTTGAGACATTGGGTTCGCTTAATCTTGGTGAGCACACAAAACTTACTGCAAACGCTAAGACTGTCAGCACAACTGAAAATGTGGAAATTCAGCTTGGCTCAGGCGTCAATTTAACTTTGGCTGCGAAGGGTGCGGCATCTTCTATTGTTACGGGAAGTTCAATTTCGACTCCGAAACTTGAACTGAAGAATGATTCTGCGGAATTTAGCGCTAATTACTTCGAGAGCGTTTCTCTTGGAGAAGTGAGTACAACTACAACTGAAGGCGCAACAGGCGGAAAAATTACGATTTCTAATGCGAATTCTCTTTCTGCCACTTCCATTACGCTTGATGGGAATTCTTCCTTTGTAGCCTCGGAAGGTATTAAGAGCGTAAGAATTGGTGCACTAAATCTTAATGCCACATCAACAGCCACAGTAGGTAAGGCAGGCGATGCCTCAACAAGCGATAGTTCAACAATCGATAACATCACGATTGAAAATGGTGCGACGTTTAATGTTGCAGAAGGCGAAATCGTAGTTGAAACTATCAATAAAGGTGCTACCACACCAACAGGAACCGTTCACGTTGGCACAGTTTCGGATACAACAACCGGCACAACTGCTAAGTCTGCAACGCTAAAAGTTACGGATACCACTAACGTTCTTAACATCGGCACTTTAACGGTTGAAGAGAAAAGCACCTTTGATGCAACAGGTGTTGCGGGAAAAATTTCAAAGATTACAACAGCCAATGGCGCAAAAGGCAGTGGAAAACACGCAGTTATGAAAATGGGTAGCGACTCTGGAAGTTATTCCGAGATTGGAGAACTTAATCTCGGAGAATACTCGGAAATTAGTCTAACGCGAACAAAGATTAATTCTAGTGATGTAAGTACGCTAGATACGGGAGTTAAACTAACTCTAACTGGAGACAAAACGGATGATGCTGTGATTAACTTCGCAGATGGTTTAACTCTTAATAAGGGTGCATCTTTCAGCGCAGAGAATTACAAGACTGTCTCTCT
>CAVLDT010000087.1:2921-3538 GCA_963661915.1 Duodenibacillus sp. | reverse complement strand
CCCCCCCCCCCCCCTTCGCGATATATTTGAAAAGAATTTTTTTCAGTTCCCATTATTTAGTCCTAGCTGCTTTTTCTAAGGTCGAAACGCTTACCTTGCAGTACAAATAGGGTTAAAAGAAGGGCAAACAGCAAAAGAAAATTTAAAATGTTTTAGCGTAATGCTTTAAAAGAAGGTGCATTGCCTATTACACATTCAAGAGATAAAGGGGGATTCTCTATGAATAAGACATTTAAGGTTGTTTTCAATCGCACACGTGGTGCCTTGATGGTTGCCAATGAAGTGACAGGTTCCGTTCAGAAAAAGGGAAGTAAGGTTGTTCTCGCCACTTCTATGTTGGCATTTTTGTCCACAGCTTCCTTGGCAGCGACAAAGGAACCGCTTGTAAAGAAAGTGTGGGATTCAGAAGTTGTTCCAACCTGGTCTCAAGAAGCAGAAAGCACGACAGGGGCAATTGACGGTAATGGTCTTTGGACGGTCACTGTCGACCTGACTAGTGGAAAGGCGAGTGTTCGTGGTATTGATATGCAGGCAGGAGCCTCAGGACAATTGGAAAACCTCTCTTTGGCAATAGCTACAGAGGAGAACCCGTCAACGAAAGTCCCTGTTTACGGAAT
>CAVLDT010000087.1:0-2911 GCA_963661915.1 Duodenibacillus sp. | reverse complement strand
ATCTATAACGGCGCATCAGATGGTTCAAAGGAAGGGGCTCCAGAATTTGGAGGGGAGAGCCTTTCTACTACGGTTGATTCCAAATTAGGTGCAAATACTAATGCATTCTATGCAACAAAGAGCACAAATATTTCTGCTTCGAAAACAGTAATTGAAGCAATTTCAAAAGAGAAAAACTCATATGGAATTAATGTGAGTGGAACGGCCACAAGTGTTCGATTTTTAGGAGATGTTGATGTCGATTCTCAATCGGGCAGTTCCTTGGCATATGGCGTTTATCAAAGCGGAAAAAGCACATTAAAGATTGGTTCTGAAGGGAAAAAGGTTTCAATTTCTGCAAAGGGGGATGCAGAAAAAAGCAAAGCTAAAGCGATGGCAGTTTATGTTGCTCAGGGTACTCTCCAACTTAAAGGGGAAGAGATTGATATAGATTCGACGGGGTATGGGTATTACGCCTCAATGGGTTCCATGGTGACGGCATGTGTCAATGCGACGATTGGGACAAAAGAAACTAAAACGCTCACGATAGATGCTAATGACGGCGTTGTCGCTTCTGGGAAGAATGCCAAGTACTATTCGTCAGTAATTTTGGCTGCCGAAGAAATTCTGATTAATGCCGGGAATGTTGGGGTTACTGCTGGAAGATATTCCTCCATTAATATGAATGGCGAAAAGAAGATTTCCATTGAGTCAGGTGGAACTGCTATACAAACAGCAGCAAATTCCTCCAATGCCGCTATTAGCATGACAGCAAAAGAAATATCGATTAAGTCCAAAACTGATAAGGGAATTTCCGCTGGAAAGATAAGTGCCACAATTCAAATTGGATCAGAACAAACGGAAAAGATTTCAATTGAAACTGAGAAAGAAGCCATTTCTGCGTTAGAGGCAGAAAAATCCGTGACATTGCAAGGAAAGGAAATTACATTGACATCCAATTCTGGTGATGCAACAGTGTGGCTCCAAAGCAATACAGAAAACGCGGAATTACCAACTACAGCAACATCTCTTGAGGTAACTGCTGATCAATTCAGTGTAAAGCATAAAAATAGCGAAACAGGGTGTGCACTAGTTGTTCTTTCAAATTCAAAGTTATGTATTGATGCAAATACGACAATTGAAGCCAAGAAGGCAATCGCCACGCGTGGCAATTCGGTAATTTCCATTAATGAAGATGGGAAGAAAACAACCCAAATCTCTGGAGATATTTCCTTTGAAACACCTTGGACACCAACAGAGAATAAGGATAGTGGGAAACTCATTAACTCCAACGTTAGCATTGTGTTTTCTGGGGCGGATTCGTACTGGAAAGGATGTTCTTATCAGAGTTATGGTGGTAAAAGTTATACAAAGTTAGAGAGCGTTGAAAACTATGGAGCAGTTACAGGTTTTAATGTGACGCTTAAGGATGGCGCAGTGTGGACGCTTACTGGGAATAGTTTCGTCAACAAACTAGTCGTTGAAGGCGGGAGTACGGTTGACGCATCAGAGGCAGGAACTCTAAATGGAACTATCACACTGAAAGACAATTCCAATCTCATCACGCCTCTCGCAACTGCTTTCACAACGACAACTGAGGAAGATGTTGTTACAGGTGGAGAGGCTCGCTTGACGGTTAGTGACGAGAGCGATAAGTCTGCCAAACTCACGATTAATGATGTTTTCACATACACAAGCGCTGCTCTCACAGCGATGGCCGATGCCTACAAGGCCATCACACTAAACCTTACAAAGGCAACACTTGCTAAGACAGAAACCGCTTCTCTTGTTGAAGGCGTCATTCAGAGTACAGAAACCGCCAAGGTTTCCGTGGACAAAGATGCTAATGAAGTTACGATTGGTGCAAGTAGTTCCAGAGATGGTACGGCAGTTACTACTGGTGCACAGACTGTTGAACTCAATAAGGCTGCAGACGTTACTATTAAGGCGGGTAGTAACGTAACACTCGTTGGTAAGACAGACGGTAGTGATTTCATCAAGAACGCAACAAAGGTTGATGTTGCAGCCGGTGCAACACTTAACCTTGGATCTGTGGAAACTGAAAAAGCAACGTCAGGAACGCTGCCAGCTGTTACTCTCGAAAGAGGGGCGGTTCTTAATGTCACAAACACAGCCATTACGACTTCGTCGCTAACGGGTGGTGATAGTGCCAAGATTAACCTTGGCACAACAGAAGCCGCAGGTGTACTCCATACAGAAACCCTTTCTCTTAAGGGCGCCCAGATTTTCTTAGATCCCGCTTGGCAAAATGGTTCCACGATAAGTGACGCTTCTTCTCTCTCGGCGGTGACGGTGAGTGATTTGAACGGCACAATCGTTGCAGGACAAAACTCTATCGTGTCTCTCGGAGCAACCAAAGATGCAGCAGTTGCTGGTTTCAATAAGGTTGCAGGAGAGAACAATCTTACGTGGGGTGAAAACGGAGTAACGGCAGGTCTTTACCTTGGGAAACCCATTACTGCAACGGAGTCACACATCCTTGTTAATGGAGCATTGACTTCTATGGATGGAGTTGAAGTAACTGCTGGCGTTAATATTGCCTCTAAGGGTATTTTGATGCTTAACCAGGACGGTATCGGGTCGAATCCTGCTGTTACTGGTGCAACAGTTACGATTGCTAATGATGCAACAGTTGCTGTTATTAACGCTAAGGGTGGTACAACACTCACCTTGAGTGATGCAACAGAGCCTGTAATCGTGACAACAACTTCAGCAGATGAAACAGTCCCAGAGACCCTCGTTGTTCTCACAGACAACCCATTTGTCGCAGGCACATTGACCGTTGGTTCTGGAACAATTTCTTTGACGGAAACTGCAGATGCATCGGGCATTAATGTCATTAGCACTATGGGTATCCAGAGCATGATTCGTCACGCAGACGCAGTGCTTGCGGAAACCGTTGCAGATCGTA
>CAVLDT010000086.1:0-3544 GCA_963661915.1 Duodenibacillus sp. | reverse complement strand
GCGTAACAGGGATTCCGTTAATCACTTTGGTTTCCCCTGGGTCAATGCAGGTTTTCCGAGTGACAACACATCCTGCCTCGCACTCGGGGCTTAGAAAAAGGCTTAGAGGAAAAATCAAAATTAGGATGATTCGTAGGTACGGAGCCCCTCTACGGCCGCTCTTTAAAAGGAAAACTTCATATAACCTTTTTAACGAAAAAAGGTTTCTTTTCCCCTCGCTTCTAACTTCTACTCGCACGTTTCCTCCCAAGATTCTGTTTCACTTGTTAGAGAAAACTTCGTAAAGTAAAGATTTGCTTTTAGTTCTCCGAAGAAAAGCCTGGAATCGGCCTTCCCCATATAGACTTCCATCGTGACAGTGGCAACACAGTTTCTCCCTTCGCAACGACGGGTTCCGTAAAAATACAACGTGTTTCCTCCAGGGAAAAGCACTTCGTCGATAATCGAATCAGCCGACTCGAAAGCAATTGAAAAATTCGATCCCCCGCCTCCATTTGTTGCAACTTCAACGCGGGGGGGCCCCTCTGCGTTACAGCGGTATGAGAGGCGCAGACGGTCGCATCCTGGAACGTCATCCTCAGTTAGGGTTCCGCTACCACCCACAGTAACGGAGACTTCATCCCCTGGTTTACAGGTCGCCTCTGGCTTAACGGTTAAAACTCTGCGGCAGGTCTTTTTTACCGCACGATAGTGTGGCGTAATGCAGGTCGCCTCTTTACGAAGCACAGAGCTTTTGTTCCTTATAACGGTGCAGGACTTCGTTTCTGCATTTCTCTTTCCTTCTAGGCAGGTGACAGTTGTCGTGTAGGTGTAACTTGGAACGACTGGAACAGAAACTACTGCATCAAATTCACGGAAATTTTCTACTTCACAACGGTAGGTGCTTTCTTTTTGCGTAAGTGTTGCTAGATTAAGGAAACAAGTCTTTTCTTCCAAGGCAGCTGCTTCACTAACCCCAACACGAACGTCACACGTGTGTGTCGTAGGGCTCTCCGTAAGGCTTCGCCTTACACGCCGGCAACTTCCAACTGAGCTTTCTACCCCTAGGGCGGGAAGAAGCTCTGCGGATTGCGCCTTGATAGAAGTGTGAGAAGAGAGGATTTCTCCAGTTGGGTCGGGGTCTACCGTTTCCCGCGTTGCGGCCCCTTTGTCGACAATGACAACTGCGGCACAGCGGGGATCATCCTTCCCATAACAGCCGTTGACATCCGTGCGTCCTGGTTCATAGAGACGCTCCGTGCCTGTCACTCTTAGAGCTTCAAGAGAAGCTGTAGCTGCGGGGTCCCTTTGTAGTATTTGAAGTGCATCACTTTGGCTCAATATTTCACTACTTTTAGGGATAGTAAGCGACCTGGCGGAAGCGACTGCCGCAGCTGGGCTTAGTGCCTTCACTTCAAATGAGAAAAGAAAGCTAAAAAGAATGGCACCACTTAAAAAGAAGAAAGAGCAACTTTTTCCCTTAAGAATCATGGCGCACTCCTTAGGAGACTCTCCTTTACTTTCTCTTCAAGCCGAGTAAGCGCCTCTAAGAAGGGCTTTTCTTCTTTTCGTGTTAATTCATTTGCCGCAAGAGAAGCCGCTCTTAGGATTGAAGCAACCCCTCGAACGCGAATGCAGTTTTCTCCGTACTGAAAAAGAATAAGAGGGGCGGCCACAACTGCGTGCTCTTTAAAAAACTTGGGGTCAATTTCTAGATTTATTCCCGCCTTAGCGTAAGGGGCAAGACTCATAAAGCCACGTCTTATGATTGCGCGGTTTTCTTCTTGGATGAAATTTGTTTCCCTAAAGTGGCCTCGGGCAAGGAGGGTTTCTCGCTCCTTCTCTGTAAGTGGAATTCCCCGAATAAGAAGTTTTGCGTTAAATCGCTTAGCTTCTGCTGCGAGGCTCTCAATTGCCTCTTTTCCCATATCAAACGTAATGGCTACAGAAACCTCAAGGGATTTTTCTTTTAGATTCTCTTCTACCTCGGTAAGGAATTCCTTTCCCTTAGTAGAGAAGGCGCATGAGCTTTCTACATTTTTGCCAATGGAATCTAACGGCGCCGCCCTGGAGGAACCCACATTAAGCACAAAAAGGCCTGTTATAAGGAAAAAGAAGAACGCTTTTATTTCTTTCATAGCGATATCCTTAAAAGAGTCCTAATCCTTCGCAGCAATCTCTCTTACGCCAAAGGAGAATTGCGCCGTCCTCTCCCTTCACAGGGTATGAGGCTCCGGCACTCCTAAACGCAGTTGTAGCCCCTGTCGCGTAGCACTTATCTTCCGTTTTGGGATAAATAAGTTGTGTCCTCCAGACGTCTTTTCTTGGGATTGGCTCAAAGAAGGCTCCGCACTGCCCCCTCTTTCCGTAAGCGGCCCAAAGAAGCCCCTCACGGGCAAGTTTCACTGCCATTCGCGAAGCTAGGAGGTGCCAAGCAGACACGGGACTTGTCATAGCAGCAACCCAACCCGCTAGTGGGTAGAGATTCCCACGGCAACCATCACACCAAAAGAGTTCATTTCTGGGGGACCCTGCAGTTGCCGCAATGCAATCAGCTGCACAGGAAGTCACAGCCGCAGGATTTGCAAAGAGAGCCGCCTCAGGAGCTAAGACGAAACTAGCCCATGCGTCATCCCAAATGGGATCAACCTCTGTCATGTACGCTAGGTCCCAGGGGCTTTGCTCTAAACAGTTCGTATCAAATAGCGACTCAAGAACGAAAAGCCAAGGGGTGTGATACCAGTGAACCTGATAAAAGGCTGTGTGACTTTCTTCTGCGGTGCGTCCTCGAGAGGCGCTTCTTCCGTGACTTGCCGCACGGACTCCCGCATCAATCGTGATCCCTCCTAGGCTTGGGAAACACCAAGGACTACGAACGATTTCTATCGTGCGAAGCGGTTCAAAAAATGTGAGATTTAACCCAGCGGCAAGCGCGACTCCCTTTTGACAAAAGCAAATTGCAGGGGCATCTGTCGCAGGGTCATTCACCCCCTTTGCGCTTAAAAGAGCGCCTCCTACTTTAATCGGGAAAACACAGTCCCAACAGACATCTGTAACAGGGTTCGCAACCTTTCCAAAACAGGCAGCATTTAGTCTTTCCGAAGTAAAGAGAAGAAATGGGAAAACGATGCAAAAGAAAACTACGAGAAAGCGGCAGGGAGCTTTTTTCATACAATCCGCTCCCTACCGCGATCTGGGGACTTGCCACGCAAAGCTAGGAGACGCCGAGGTGAATTCTTTGCGTTATCTTGAGTTTCAGGCGAGTTTCCTTCCGGTTTTTTCCTAGGAACTCTGCCCTTACTGGCCTCAGGAAAGCTTCCCCTAAGAGGGGACTTTAACGAATCCTTCGCAGTCTCACAATTGTGAGTTTTACGTAAGTAATTCGCGTCTATTGCATCTTGTGCCGCTTCTTCTTTTAAGTTAGGCGCACAAGCGGCAAGAGCTCTTGCCCATTTTGGGTAGCGCCGGTTTTGAAGTTTCTCCCGCGGGACGCCGCCCAAGGGGTAAGTAATTGACCAGCCGCCTAGGCGCCTTTCAACGAGGAAGATATCACTCGCATTAATCC
>CAVLDT010000085.1:0-3554 GCA_963661915.1 Duodenibacillus sp. | reverse complement strand
CTGCCCACGGTGAACAATGTGCGTGTTCTGCCCTGCGGCAACTGGGCGGCTCCTCTTTGCGTTTGCTGGAATCGTAAGAACGAGTCGTTGCCCGACACGAAGGCGATTGGAGTGACGGCTATTGGCCTTACGTACCTGCGCCTGCGTGATATGAAAACGGACTGCAATCCGAGAGACGGTATCTCCCTTCCTCACTCGGTAGACAACACGTCGTGCACTTGGAGCTGAAAGGTTAAGGTGAGCGGCAAGCGCTTCTTCTTCGATATCTACAGGGTCTTCTTCATTTGCAGAAACAAGAAGAGCAGAGCCAGCGAGAACTTTGCGCCCCTTGGGGATGTGATTAATCCTCACGAGTTCTTCTTCTGTCATCTCGTAGGTATCTGCAATCGAACGAACAGTTTCTCCCGTTTGCACGCGGTGAAGTTTCCAACTTGAAAGGGGTTTACCGGTGTCAACCCAGCTTGCAAGGTTATCTAAGAAAACATCGAGATTTTCTGTTGGAAGAAGAAAAGAAGAATTGTGGTTTGCAACAATGACAGGAAGGTTAAATCCAGGATTTAATTGCCGAAATTCCCCTGAATCCATCTCTGCTAAGTCAGCCGCGGTATCAACACTGATGTCGCGCTGTTTAGTTAAACGAACAAAGTAGGGTTCGTTGTCAATTTCGGGTAACGTAACGCCAAAACGCTGTGGGTTGAGAACCACTTGCTTAATTGCTTCGAGTTTTGGAACGTAGTTTGCGGTTTCCCGTGGCATGCGAATGTGTGAGTAGTCAGCAGGGATTCCGCGCTTTTTGGCACGACGTATGGCGCGACTTACGCTTCCTTCTCCCCAGTTATAGGCGGCAAGAGCCAGTTGCCAATCTCCAAACTGGTCATAGAGTTTTTCTAGGTAGTCAAGAGCGGCACGAGTACTTTCTAAGACGTCTCGTCTATCGTCTTTCCAGAGGTTTTGCTGTAAAGAGAAGATATTTCCTGTCGAAGGCATAAATTGCCAAAGGCCAGATGCCTTAGCTCTAGAGAGTGCTTCTGGCTGAAAAGCACTTTCTACGAAAGGAAGAAGCGCAAGTTCTGTTGGCATGTTGCGCTTTTCGATTTCTTCGACGATGTGGTAGAGGTACTTACTCGATCGCTGCATCATGCGAGCAATGTAGTCAGGAGACCTTTCGTACATGCGAAGTTGTGCATTAACGCGCTTACCCGTCAAAGGGCGCATCTTGAAGCCTTTACGGATTCTTTCCCAAACATCCCCTGTATAAGCCTCAGGCTCTATAACGCTTGCGGGGTCGTTTTCAACGGTAGCGGCTTCTTCCTCTTCTGCTAAAGCATAGGCGTTACTCGCAAGACTTAGAGCAAGCGAAAAGGAAATAAAAAGCGCAAAGGGATGATGAGAAAACGACATTACTGTAACGACCAAATCAACAAAGCCGTCATTGTATCGGGAGTTGGCCTTTGTCGCGACAAGATTCTGTAGCCAAAAGTTGCAAGCGGTGTCTCTGCGGGTAGATAGGAGGTCTGATGGTGCGATGGTTTCCCGCCGTTAATTTGATTCACCACAGTTTTTCAAGAAGACTCTTTGTGATTAGGTTAAGGTCGATATTGTTCACATCTTCTTTGTCGTATAGGTGCGTTACTTTGTCTGAGAGAACTGCCCAACGCTTAATAGATGTTTCTCCGTACACGGCAACGCCAGGTTTGTCTAGAGCTCCTGCGATATGTGCCATACCCCCGTCACCAAGAAGAAATATATCGACCTGGTTAATAAGGGAAATGAGGTCATCCAGTGTTGGCGAGAGCGCAATCATAGAGGGGATATGTAGTGCTTTTTGGAGAGAGAGTGCCTTCTCCATGTCTTTTTCTACTAGGGAAATTACGACGGAGAAATCTGAGCATTTACTCGCCGAATTTAAAACCCGAGCAAGATTCTCATTTGTCAGTTGACTTGTTTGCCTGTGGCTTGATACTTCGACAAGAATTATTTTCGATGACGGTAATTTTATTTTGCAATCTTTAATGATGTTCTTGTTGATTCTTGGACAGTATTTTTGCGGAACTCTTTCAATGCTAGGGTCAAAGATTTTTATATTCTGTAGTGCAACATGGTCTTCCATTGACGAAACTAGCAATTTTGTGAAAAACCTATCGGCAAAGGACCTAGTTCCCCTGATGCCATAAATGTTAGCCGCTCCAAGGAGTTTTAGAAAAGTACCATTTAGTTTGTTGTACGTTGGAGTAGGAGCAATTCCAATCTCTGGTGCAAGATGTCTAAATTTGAGAGCTGCCTTGATAGTCTCAAAATACTTATTCCCTGAGCCAAAGGTGTAGACAAAAGCGTTCGGAAAGAAGTATTTGACCAAAGAGGAGTTTTGCTTGCTTAAAAAAAGAAGAAACTCAGAGTTTTGGTAGTTGTCTTTGATGTAGTTACATACGGGAATCGTGGCTGAAATAAAGTCACCAAGTCCATTACGTCGAATGATTGCAAATTTCATGTTAGGTAACCATTTCCCTTAGGTCTGAACTTTAAGCGGGGAACTAAAGTATGTGCTAAACGATTTCACGGCTTCTCCACGGAATTTACTGATAGTTGGATTGAAGCAACCGAGAGAAGCGGAGCATTGCAATACTGTTGCTCTGAGGTTCTTGACCCGGGCACATTCTGATTAAACTTGGAGGAGAAAGGCGGAGCATAATAGAGGTAAAAAAAGCGGAAAACAACCGCACTTTAAGTTATCTTTTGGCCGATTTCAATTCCGTCGATTTCAACAGTGCTTGACAATCTGCGATTTCTTTGTAATCTTCTGAGACCTATGAAGATTTAGGGTGGAAATTATGAATGAACTCCAAGGCCGTCTGATGGAATTTCTGGAAAAATTTGATGATTTTTGCCAAGAACAAGAAGTCGAATATTGCTTGATGTGGGGCACTTTGTTGGGCTGTGTTCGTGAAGGAGGTTTTATTCCTTGGGACGACGACGTAGATGTGGTCATGGATCGCCCGAATTTTGAAAAGTTTAAAAGATTGGCGAGCGAAGGCAAACTGCCACCGAGCTTCGTTTTTGAAGATATGTTTTTTCTAAAGGGATGCCGTGTTCCAAAAGTTCGAAACAAGGAACAGAGTGTCCGAGATCGGAATGGAGGAAGTGGAATTTTTATTGACATCTTTCCATTCGATCGCTTTTCAACTTTAGATGTGAAAATTCTTAATTTTGCTGCTCTAGGATTGCATATTCGAGATTACCGGCGCAAGATTGCTAATAAACTTTTACGTTCAATTTACACACCGATTAGCCTTATTCCCTACCTGCTTTTTGCAGGGGTTCGTTGGATTTACTCAAGGAAAGAATCGAAAACAGGTGAATACGTTGGGAAGGCAGTGATTACGAATACAGAACAGTTCTTTACAGTTGATGAGTTCTATCCGTTTAAGAGAAAGAAATTTGAAACAAGGGAACTCCCTATTCCAAACAATTACGATAGCGTTTTGCGGAAGATGTATGGGAAGTACTGGATTCCTGTGAATTGGAATAACAAGCACTATTGATTAAATGTGGGGTAC
>CAVLDT010000084.1:0-3641 GCA_963661915.1 Duodenibacillus sp. | reverse complement strand
GCATAGAAGGGCAGAAGTTGAGAGAACAAAAGATACTCATGCGAAACTTCAGGTTTGTTATCAAAAAAGATATCAAGCCTGCCGAATGCCAAATCGAAAAGATACTAGAAAACTGTAAGGTAAGTCCTTTTAGTGTTGAGGCTCAAACTACTATGAATGGACTAGGAGACTTTTTACAAAACGTTTCCATCCCAGAGGAATAGTTTTTAACGCTTGCTTAACTACTTACTAGACGGAAACAAGTGTTGGTGGCTTTTTTAAGGGATAATCTAGGGTTAGAAAAAATAAACCGTTGGAACACTTCGGCAGGGTCTCATTCCCATTCGGTTCTTTCTAACGGTTAGGACAAAATATAAAGAAAAAAAACGGGCAAGTCAAGGCCGTTTTTTCCTGTGCTTTTCCCCTTAAAACCTAAAAAAAACAATAAGCAACATTGGTACAATATAAAAATCTTGACCTATATACTTTTCGGGGGAAGAAATGGAAAATAAGATTCTTGCATGCCTGCTTTCAGGACTAATTGCAACAACTGCTTTTGCTACTGAGTGGACATATATTGGGCATACTTCTGACAAGATGGATCTATACGCATACGAGCGTGACGGAATCAGAAAATCCTACGATGGAATTTTGGTTTGGATTGCCGAGATAAACAGCGATCCGAAACGTCCTTACGATCTCGCCCTCGAAATACTTACATTTGACTGTGACAGATTTAGATTTCGAGGCGAGCAAACAACCTATTACCTAAAGGGCAAAGTAAAACATCAATCAGACGGAAATTACAAATGGAAGTTTGCTACCCCTGGGTCTATTGGTGAAGCATGGGTTCAAAATGCTTGTAATCGTTACACTTCTGATTATGTCTTCAGAAGTAACAACTGGAAGAATCTCACAATTTGGGGGAAGAACCTACTGAAAAAGGCAAAAGCCATATCCGAATCGAGTTTTTAGAAACCTAGAGGGATTGTCAAGAGAGGATTATGAAAACGCCCCAACTTCGGGGCGTTCGTGTATCTAGAAGTTCTAATCTAAGGATTAGAGAATGTCCTTAAAAGCCTTCCCGGGTTTGAACTTCGGCAACTTCGCAGCCTTGATCTTGATGGCCTCTCCCGTCTGAGGATTGCGTCCCTTACGTGCAGCACGCTTAGCAACGGAGAAGGTGCCAAAACCAATCAACTGGACTTCACCACCCTTCTTGAGGGTCTTCTTCGTCACTTCCATAAAGGCCTTGAGGGTTTCATCAACCTTAGCCTTGGGAAGGTCAACCTTCTTAGCGATTGCATCAATAAGTTCTGTTTTGTTCATGATCTAAATTTCCTTGATAGAAACCCTCTAAAGCCCCGAGGGGATTGGGGTCGGACAATGTCCGTATGGTACAGCAAAAAACCTTTTCTTGTGCTGTTTTTTAGTTAAAACTGCCACTCTTGTTGAAGTCCGAGAAGTTCAGTTTGTACGAGGTCTTACCTGTGATGTTCTTACGGGGAACTATGCCCCACTTACGACTATCTTCGCTGTGGTCACGGTTATCGCCCATAACGAAGTAAGAGTTAGGTGGAACCTTGCAGATAAAGCCATCGTTAAAGTATTCACAGAGAGCCTGTGCTTCAGGCGTAGGATTCTTGACCTTACTAGGCTTAACACGATTGTCAACAACAGTCTCGTGCTTTACCCCAGTAAGGTTTTCTACGGTCTTGGTGTACTTAGGAGCCTCTACATCTTCCGGCCAAGCCATTGCCTCTGTGTGTTCTATTAGAACGTCATTGACGATGAGTTCTTTATTGACGTATTTAACGGTGTCACCGGGTAGCCCAATAATGCGCTTAACGTAAGAGATTTCGGGGCGAGGTGGATACTGGAAGACAATAACATCTCCGCGTTTTGGATCAGAGAAACTTACGAATTCATTCTGCGTGAAGGGAAGTTTCAAGCCATACTCGTACTTCTTCACGATGATGTAATCACCTGTGGTTAATGTCGGAACCATAGACCCCGAAGGAATGACGTACGGCTCGTATAGAAATGCGCGGAATAGGAGAATTGCAGCAAACGGGATGAATAGACCGCCAGTCCAGTCAATCCAAGCAGGTTGTTCATTTAGACGCTCAAAGAGTTCATCACGCTTCTTGTAGACCTCTTTATCACCACGGGCTAAAGCAACGATGTTTTCCTTGCTGAAAGCAATCATGGCCTGAGCGACTTTTCTCTCACGTTCTGGTTTGAAATAGAACTTCTCAAGGAGCCAAACAATTCCAAAACCACCCGTGAGAACGAAAATGAAAACGTCAAAGTACATTGAAATTTTCTCCTATCCAAGAGGGGAAAAGGGCAGGGCACTTCGGGGGAGATGCGTTGACGAGGTGTAACGTGAAGCACCCTGCCAAAAGCGAGAAATTAATCCTTCAGAAAAGCCCTAAAAAGTTTCCCGACACGGAACTTAACAATCAGAGTAGAAGGTACTAACACGGTTTCTCCCGTGACAGGATTACGTCCTTCGTGCTCTCTACGAATCGTTGCGTTGAATGTGCCGAAGCCACTAAGTCGAACTTCTTCTCCGCGTTTGAGAGTCTGTTTTGTGGTGTCAATAAACGTACCGAGAACCTCTTCAACCTCAGTTCGAGGAAGGTTTGTACGCTTTGCAATGACATCAATGATTTCGGTTTTATTCATAGCGACCTCCTTTGGTCAGTTTAAGAAATCGTTGAAAAATCAGTAAAAAACCTGAAACCTCCAAACGAGGGTTTCAAGTTTCTGTTACATATCCAATTCAGGCAACTTGTGATACTTCTGAATATGCTTAAAGTTCTCGTTACGAACCGAGACGTAAGCAAAGATGCAGAAGAAGAAATACACAATCGACTGGGCGACACTCAGTACCGTGTTGGTCCATTGGAACTGTGTTCTGAGTAAGAACCACGTAAAAAACGTCACGGCGTACATCAAGAAGAATCCGCTGTAGTAACCCTTGTAGACTCGTGTGTTAAAGAGTTTCAAGAAGAAGCGATCTTCGAGTTCGTCATGGAACTCATTTCTTACGCGAGAAAGGTAGAAGTCCGTAACAACCATTCCGAATAAGAAGAACGCAGCGCCGAAGAAAATAGCGATACGGTATGCGCCAAAGGAGAGGGTGTGCGTGAAGGGAACGCTAATCGCAAAGACACCTGCGAAAAAGCCACAGAGGACGGCTATAAAGACCGCGAGAGACGTACTGCGATTCCATCCTTCGAGTAGGGGCATGGATTTCATTGCGCACATCCTTTTGGTTCAAAACTGGGGATGATGTAGTCGTCAGGAAGTTCCGTCCAAGCGATGACTTTGTTCCATGGATCGACATCCATCCACCTTCCATTAAAGAGCGAAATTTGATGGGAGACCTCTGCATCAGGCTTACCGCTGTCTTCCTCGATGATTGTGGCAACGTAGTAAGACTTGTAAGGCTTTGGCTTAATTTCGGGATATGCGTACCAGATTGGATCTGAATTTTTAGACATGACCACTCCTTCTTTACGTTTTGTGAGGTCAGTCTATGTACCTTTGGAAACTGGACTTGCAGTTTTAGGGTAAAAAATGCTCCTAAAAGTGCGAGTTTTGGGGCTTTTCGAGGGGAAAATAAGAGGAAATGGAAAAAATGCAACGGAAAC
>CAVLDT010000083.1:0-3733 GCA_963661915.1 Duodenibacillus sp. | reverse complement strand
GCGCATAACCATCTATGGCTTCAAGTCGCCACCCGTCCCAAGAAACGTCTGTAGCAATCTCTCCTGTTTTGCCGTCTAAGACCTCAAACGTGTATTCCATCATGCCATCTTGGGAAACAGTTTCGCGTTTGGGAGTAATGCGATATTTAAGAGATAACCACTTAGAGCGTCCGCCTTTCATTACATAATCTGCCGACTGAGTTTCCCCAAATTCCGTGAGATTTGTAATAAGGATAGTGTTTGGTGCTGTAGTGACAGATCTACTACAAAGATTGACTGGCGTTTCAGGGTTTCTCACCCAGAGTCCAAAAACCCAAAGGCCGCCCATATAACGAATTAACTCGGCCGTGTTGCGTCTTGTTTTCCCTGTAAGTGCGCCTTTTGCATCAATCCTCATGCCTTGGTAAGGGTCAAAGTGAAATTCAAAGTGTGTTCCCGGATTCCAGAGACGTGCAAATTCCTCTTCTCTCTTGTCTAAGATTCCTTCAGCAAAAATAAAATACTTTCGTCCAAAGATTTCGTAAGAGACAGCACTCTCCTCAACATGAGAATAAGAGCAAGCCAGTTTCTTTGTAGTGATTAAATCACTAAGATTCCCTGCCTCCCTTGACCTATTATCTTCAGAAGAATTTATCGGCGCAAGGAAGCGCAACGTGGCTCGATTTTCATCAATTGCTAAAGAGATAACATCAACAGGAAGTTGCGGAGCGAGAATATGTCGATAGTAGCCCATGACTAAACAACCTTGAGCGATTGAACAACTTTCTTATACTGGATGCGCTTACTTATTTCAGCATTCGATTTATTGGCCAAGGAACTAAGTGAAAGGGCATTCTCTAAAAGAGAGTTAAGTCCTTTATCCTTTGCCAGTTTGCTATCAAGAATGATTTTTGTAAGTACATCGACCTGTGCTTCCAAATATGCAAGCCGACTAGGATCGTCAATTTGTGCGAGCGACTCTTGTTTTTTTTCAATTTTCCCGATGAACTGCTGCACTTTAGAAGAATATCGTGCAAAGGCACTAGCGGAAGTTTGGTCATCCCCTACCACAATATTTTTATACCCTGAGATATTAGGAATTGCTCCTCGTAAGTAAAGCAAGGTTTCACTATCCGTAGTTACAACTCTTCCTACATAGTTCTCTGTGTTATAAATGACATTTGTTGTTACTGAGTTGAGTATCGTTCTGTCTATGACAGCGAACTTACGAGTATGAGGGCGAAAGAAAATGTTGTAGCACGACCAAGGTTTTATTGGGACAGAAACAGAACCTTTCGTAGACTGCCTTCCATTTTCCAATACTTCAATACCAATAACTACAGAATTGGATGTATTCCGAAGAGAGTATTTGAAGTCTGTTAGCCCTAGACGCTTACTTTTTTTTAGTCTAGCGTAAGGATTTTTTTCATTAGGAGATTGCTCTTGACTGGAAGAATCAATTACTTCTTTTTGCTCTTGGGTCTGTTTACGATGGAAAACTATAATTTTCATAGAAATCGCGCAAGGAAACCTGTGTCTTTAGACACGGGAGGAATTGCGCCCTCCTTTACTAGTTGAGTTAAAAAAACTTTGCCTTTCGGCAACGAGCGGGAGATTTCTCTCCCTCTCGTTTTGCAGAGACCCGCAGGTTCTGCTCAGACCTTTCGATCTGTTGTAATCCTTCGCCCATGTTGGAAAGGGTTTCTATGTTCTCAGCACCGTGTATTACCCAATAACACTTTTAACCAAGAACCGCAGAGCGTGGAACTAGGATTTACATCCCACGGTGCCTATACATTCCCAACCAACGTAGTTCAGATTTCTCCTCACTTGGGCTAGTCAACCAGACTTGCTTTCACAAGCCTCTCTCTTTAGAGAGGGGTAGTTGACGAGGATTCCTCCTATGGGTAATCAGAATTGGCTTTACGTGCCAACAGCACCTTTGTTCCGCCTTTACTTATTCCCCATAGCCCCTCTTCAACGATGAAGGTATAGGTTTGGGTTTCAGGAGAGAACTCTGTTCGTTTAACAAAACTCTCAGCACTAGCCTTGCAAGTGCCTAGCAAATCAGGAAAGTCATAACAACCTTTAGTTGTTGAGGATGTAAGAACCTTTCGATTTAAAGGCAGGAAATTCGAGTCAACGATGACAGGAAAGCCATTCTCGAAAATGATATGGTCTGCCGTTAGAACTAGTTTCTCATCGTTAACTGGGCTAATAGCGAAGCGAGATTTTCCTAACGTGGCTGTAGTGATTCCTAGGACTTTGTGTTCGCCATCATCACCAATGAGGATGTCGCCGATTTGAATGGTTTCTACGAGCTTATATCCATTCTTCGTCAGAAGACTGCCAGAGATAAAACATCCGCAATCATCACCGCAATTATCATAGTAATTGCCATAACAATTACTCACGCTGTTATAGCCAGTCGTTACTGTAAGAGTGCTAGTTCCCTTTGACGTAATTTGGCCATATGCGTTGACCGTAAAGTATGGAATTGCAATCGATCCGCTACCACCAATATTGATAGTTACAGCCGCTGTAGGTCCGAAAGAACCTGCTGTGGTTGTTGTTGGTGGCGTAAGTGAGGATGGAATAGTTGGCAAGCCTGACAAATCAGAATATTTGCCCGTTGTTGCAACTGTAGCAAGGGATGGTCTGTTTGTTAAATCTGTGTACTGGCCTGTTGTTGCAACTGTTGCAAACGTCTGCTTGGGGTTTGTGAAGCATTCGCATGACTGCGTGCCATCCCCTTTTGGTGCACCACCATTAGCACAAACAGAATTGCAATCAGGCGGAGCAAGACACGCACATGCATCATCAGCCGCGACTGATGTTTTTGCAATTGCTACTCCTGCGCCGAATAAAGCACCTAACAATGCATTCCTACGAGAAATGACTGTTTCCTCTTCGGTATTTCTAATATTTTTTGAGTCAGATTCATTCAACTTCAAAGAATTGACCACATGAGCAAGAAGTACGCTTGTTCCTCCTTCTGTTTTAGCCCACAAGCCTTTATCTACAATGAAAGAGTAGGTTTTCGTTGCGGAAGAAAAACCAGATACTTTCTTAAATGATGAGGGCTTTGATTTACACTTTTCAAACAGACCCTCAAAGTCGTAGGACCCCAAAAGAGAACCAGTCTTCATGAGTGTGCGGTTGGGGGAGAAGTTTTCACGTGAATAGATAACAAACTCACCCTCCTCGTTAATGATATGTTCAGAAGTAAGAACAATCGAATCATCAGCAACGGGGCTAATTGCAAAGCGACTCTCGCCAAGAGTTCTCGTAACGATTCCAAGAATCGTGTGTTCCCCGTCTTCTCCAACGAGAACTTCACCAACTTCTATCTGTTCGAGTGTCTTGTATCCATCTTTTGTTAGAAGTTTTCCTGAGATAAAACACCCGCTATCATCACCGCAGTTACAACAGTTGTTGCTGTAGCAATTATTTGTGTAGTTGTAATAGGTCGTAGCGGTAACCACCTTTAGTGTGCAATTTCCCCGAGATGTGACTTGTCCATAACTATTCACGGTGAAGTAAGGAACAGAAACTGTCGCAGTCTTACCACCTGAAACTGACACATTTGATGTTTGTCCGACAGTGCCTGCTGATGTGACAGAACTCAACGATTTCTGTGTTGGTATCGTGGGTTTATTTAATAAATCAGAGTATTTGCCCGTTGTCGCAACAGTTGCTAAAGAAGGGCGACCTGACAAATCAGTATAACTTCCAGTTGTTGCAACGGTAGCCA
>CAVLDT010000082.1:698-3746 GCA_963661915.1 Duodenibacillus sp. | reverse complement strand
GCCTTTGCTTTACTGGAAGTTAATCCAAGAAGTTGTTGAGCATTTCGGGAGGAGGGTATTTGATTATGCGATTATGTCTAATGGTGTTCTCTTATCCGATGACAAAGTTGACTTCATCAACAAGTACGACATCTGCTATTCCGTTAGTAACGATGGCCCTTTAACAGCAAAGGTACGTGGAGTCAATGTATTTGATGATGATGAGTTTTGTAAGCGTTTCATGCGGATAAAGCGCAAGTGTATTGGTGTCACGACTCATGCTTACAACATCGATCCTTATCTGTTCTGTGATTACATTAAATCAAGAATCGGAGACGAGGGATACTTTATCTATTACCAATACCTTCTTGAATGCACCTTTAATATGGATTCTGATCTTTATGCCTATGACTTCAAGAAATTTGAAGCCATCATGAAGCGGTGTAGGGAAGATTATGTTAGCGACTTCGTCACGTTCAACAGAAAAGGGCCGGGAAGACTATTCCTTCGCCGTGGCGTTAACTACATCGAAGACTGGATAATCAGAAAGGCGAAAGGACTTCCAGACGAGTGGTATCCCGATTGCTTGCCGATGAGGAAAGACATCAACATTGACATTCTTGGCTTCGTCCACGCTTGTCATAACCGTGCGAGTGTTATAGGTCGTGTGACAGATACATACGAAGAATTGCTTGAATCAAACGATAAATATTTTCGTGTCGCAATTGCTAGAAAGCCTGAATGTGATTCTTGCGAAGCACTCCCTTTCTGCCGTCACGGCTGCCCTCTTAATCCGATGAGTGCAGGTCAAAAAGTCTGTTGTGAGGCTGAAAAACTCTACTGGAGAGAATCTTTAAAGACCGTGAAGAATGCTCATATGCAAGGAATATCCCTCATGCCGTTTTCTCTTAGGGGAAAGTAAATGCGTTTCCGTATCTCTTGCAAAAGTCCTACTGATAACTCCACAGCGGCTTATCTCTACGACAATCTAACCAATGAGATTTGGGATTCGAGCGGGAATCTGATGGACTTTAGAAGTGACGAACATTTTGTTGAAATTCCTCCTTTCATCAAAACTTCTCCTGCTTTTCCAATGTCAGAGTCGAATCCCTTAATTGGGAAATATCGAAAGGTTAATGTATTAAAGATTCAATTAGGACTTAGGTGTAACTACCATTGTAGTTATTGCCTTCAATCGACTTGGCGCGACAAGGGGCGAACACCTAAAGAGTCTGATGCTGATGCTTTCATGGAAAAACTTGATAAAGCAGGAATAGAAATTAAGCAAGGAGGTCATATTGAACTTTGGGGAGGAGAACCTCTAGTGTATATAAAGGTTCTCAGAAGGCTTATTCCGCTTTTGCACAGACGATTCAATGTAATAATTTCTATGGTAACAAATGGGTCGCTTCTTACAAAAGAACTAGTAGATTTCTTTTACGAAAACAACGTTAAGATAGCTATTTCGCACGATGGCCCAGGGTTTTCTCTTCGCCATGACAAGGATCCGTTATCTATCCCATCTATCCGAGATGTGTGGCTTTACGCTCATAACAAAAGCAAAGGCACGAACCTTGCACTATCTTTTAACGTGGTAATCACGCCGAAAAATTGTAATCTCAAAGAAGTTCGAGACTTTTTCAAAACCAATTTCTCTCCAGATGTTCGTGTTGGTTTCGAGAGCATCGTTACCAATATCGGAGTTGGAGAGGGAACTTTTTTTGATAAAGAAAAGGCTTGTCAACTTGAGCAATCTATTTTTGAGTTGATGATGCAAGGTGAAGACACTCTAAACCTTATGGATTTTGCAGGCTCGTTGTTGCGCAAACTGGTTCATCGTTTCCCATCGTCTTCCTTGACTGGGAGATGCAACCAAATAAGAAAAGAAACTTTAGTAACTGATTTATTTGGGACGATTGGCGTATGCCAAAATCGATCCCCTGAAACTCACCGTATTGGAAAAATTGAAAACTTAGAAAAAGTTAAGAACGGATATATGACGCATTGGTCCTTACGATCCAACTGCCGTAATTGTCCCATGCTTCCTTCCTGTAAAGGCGGTTGCCCAGTCTTATCAACCCAAGAGTATCAGTCTGCCTGCCACAACGAATATATATTTCATTTCGCAATATTCAAAGTGGTTTGGGCGTGGCTCACGGGGAAAATAATTGTTGATGTGACTGACGAAAACGGCAGGGAATCACTCTTGGTACCAAAAAGGGCAATCCCCATTGCGACCATCCCCTAAAACTCGCAGTTTTAGGGGCAATTTATACCCCAAAAGTGAACGTTCACTTTCTTGCCTCTTGTAAATTCCTACAAAAGGATTTCTAAAGGGGTTCCCATGAACATTTCTATCACCAACGCTTGCAATAGACGTTGCGCATATTGCTTCCAGAAGGACTGGTATCTCTCCAAGAAGGCAAACCAGTTTACAGACGAAACTGTTTTAGAAATACCTCTTGATGCGTTTGAAAAACTATGCGTCTGGTCTAGGGAAAAGAAGGTTTTTAACCTTATGGGCGGAGAGCCTCTTCTTTATTCTCATCTTCCTGAGTTGTTAGACATCGCAAAGAATCATAAAAAGGGAATAAATTTTCTCTCAAATATTTCTGTTGACGACCCCCTGTTTGACAGGATTTATAGTCGTTTGACTGACAGCGAAACTACTGTTAGGAGTTTTCTTGTTAACACTGATTATCCTGACTCGCAAGAGCGGGTTTTTAAGCGCAATTTTTCCTTACTCTGCAAGACGAAACTACACCTCGCAATAGGAACTACACTTCTACCACGAGATACCGAGATAAATAAGGTTAGAAAAAGGATTGCTGAACTTGCAGAAATATACAGAGAAGAAAGAGGAACCATTGAAGGCTTGAGCGTCCGGCTCGCTCCATTTTGCCCTAATCCTTCAGGTGCAATAGGGTTTAGGGTCTACAACTTCACGCAAGATATTGTGAATCTCATCAACTCTTTGTTCCCTACTGGGATTCAACTGTATGCGTTCGATTGCCCAATTAACTTATGCGAACTCGATTCGGATTTTGTCGATGCCTGTAGGAAGTGTGG
>CAVLDT010000082.1:0-688 GCA_963661915.1 Duodenibacillus sp. | reverse complement strand
TTGACATTCTTGTTGATTACTCCGTGATTTGGTGTTCAAGCGCAAACTTCATCAAGTTAGACGATTGGCGGGATTACCCCTCGTTTGATGAGGCGATGTACGCATTGTCTTGCCAGTATTACGACTGGTGGCGAACACATTCTGAGACTAATCAATGTAAGACTTGTGAAAAACATAATCCGGGCTATTGCTCTGGCTTCTGTATCGCAAAGACAAAGAACCTTATTGATACAGAAAATCGCATTCCTATCTATTCGGCAATCTGAGGTAATCTATGTTATTTAATCTAGAAGTCCTAAGTGATGGAAGAAAGAAAATAATCCAGTACGACAACGTCAACACGACTTTTACAGATTGTGAAACTGGAGAAACTTTTTTTAAGGAAGCAAGAGAGAAGAAAGCCAATTGCATTCCAAAAACCTTCGACATTGATTTTTCAAATATCGGCATTCTTTATATTAACCTAGGCCTTAATTGCAATTTTTCTTGCAAATACTGTTATCAAAATTCTATTCGTGACAAGACTGACGTTAGCGTCTGCACCCCAAAGAAGGCAGAAAACTTAATTGAGATTCTTAAATCTCGCCCTGATTTGAAAATGGATCGAATTGCACTTTGGGGAGGTGAGCCTTTAGTTCATTGGAAAGGTCTTCAGATTCTGATTCCCGAACTCCGCAAACTCTACCCC
>CAVLDT010000081.1:0-3783 GCA_963661915.1 Duodenibacillus sp. | reverse complement strand
GTCCTGGGATCGTCGCCATTGGTGACACGAAACAGCTTCAGCATGAATGTCTTCAGAAAGGTAACGCAATCGATTACGCAGTTGACCCGCCTCTCATTTTGCCGACTTCGGCTCAGCATCAGGCGTTGGACTTTTTGCCTGGTGGACGTAACTTCATTGATATGCCTACTCAGGGCAATGTAGTTCAATCTGCGTGGGGCGTTCGTCCCGATATTCAAGCCTTAACTGCAGACATGCAAGAGGTTAAGCAGCGCATCTATCAGGCGTTTTATGTGGATATGTTCCTGATGATTAGTCAGGCAACAAAGCATCAGATGACAGCTGAAGAAGTCGCGCGCCGCAATGAAGAGAAGTTGATGCTATTAGGCCCCGTTCTTTCACGGTTCAATAACGAAGTGCTGAAGGCATTGATTGAACGAGCTTTCAACATTCTTTCTCGTGCCGGTCAGATGCCGATGCCGCCGCAAGAGTTGCGGGGACAGACGTTACAAGTTCGCTATATGTCCATGTTGTCCAGAGCGCAGCATTCCTTGAGAGCCAATTCTCTTGATCAATTCTTAGGCCGCATCGGGCAGATTGCACAATACAAGCCTGAGGTTTTATCGAAACTTGATCCGTTTGAAGCGGTGGACGAATACGCAGACTATTACAGCGTTGCTCCGTCAGTAGTTGTTCCGACAGACAAAGCTAAGGCAGAAATTCAACGCCAGCAACGGGCTCAGGCTCAGGCGCAGCAACAGCAAGCGATGATGCAGGGTGCTGACTCTCTAGCAAAACTTGGGAAGGTTCCTTCTGACGATTCGACAATGGCTGGCGCACTTATGAACGGCATGGCTAACGCCGCTCAGGGAGGTAATCGTGGCAATTGATGGTATCACTCCAGCAACAGCTGGATATGTCGGATTGGCAAGTCAGGCTGTCAGTGGCCTGATTAGCGCCATTGGAAGCATTTCCGTCTCTGGATACAACAATGCGATTTATCAGTCTCAAGCAAACATCGCTCGCTTGAATGCGCAGATGATGGAAGACAATGCACAGGCCGTCTTGCGTAGTAACGAGAAGGCCGTGGCACGCAAGACGATGGCCGCAGGCCAGACTAAGTCGAAACAGAAAGCGGCGATGGCAGCCAATGGTATTGCGATAGGCGAGGGTTCGGCAAAAGAGATTACGGCCTCCACAGACTTGTTGAAAGAGCTAGACGTAAACACAATGAACGCTAACGCCACTCGTGATGCTTGGGGCTACAGAATGAAAGCCGTAGGGCTTGAGAGTCAAGCGCTCATGAGTGAAGCGAGTAAAACCAATGTCGGGCGCAATTTTGGTTCAACACTTTTGGGCGGAGCCTCACAAGTCAGCCAATCTTATCTGATGATGAGGGCTCTCGGAACTTTCGGAGACGGCACGCAAAAACCAGCACCAATTGAAGATAAAGCTGTTTACAGCTTCTAATAATTTGGGGAGATAGAGAATGCCCATTGTCCCACAGTTTCAAGGCGGCGTGATTCAAGAGATGGATAACGGCCGCGCATCGACTAGCGAAATCCGTCTTGCACAGCCAACATTCGACTACGCCAAAAACATGGAGAAAGCGATTAAAAGTCTTTCTGACGCGGGCAATTCGATTCACAAAGCAGCGGAGATTAAAGCGAATCGAAATGTCAAGGCCGAAGCCGATGAAGCAGAACTAGCCTATTTGGAAAAAGAAAGACGCATTCTCTATGGACAAGGGGAAGGGCAGCCACAACAGGACGGCGCTGGCTCGCAGCAGACCGGGACAGGTGCTAGCAAAATGCCTCTCGCGCGAGGTGATGGCCCTCTAGAGATTCAATTGAACTCAGACAAGGGCTTTTATCGTGATGGTTCGGAAGTAGGCGCAAAGGGCTTTTATCGTGATGGTTCGGAAGTAGGCGACGAGGATTTCTATAGAAACATTCCTAAAGGGTATTTTGGAACTAACGGCAGAAATTCCGTTGATGTTTACACCGGTTCTATCGAATTACTGAAGAAAGAAGCGCAAAAGATTCTTGATGATTTATCCCCCTGGGGGCGCGAGTCTCTTAAGGCCCGCATTGCAGAACGCATTGCATCGGCAGAGACTCGTATGCTCTCTTATCGCAACAATCAGGAGGAGAAGTGGCATTTAGATTCTGCTCAGGCGAGAATTGAGGCGTTGATTCGTAGTGCCGGCGACAACCCAAACAATAAAGACTACTTAGACCGGACAAGGGCGAGTATCGACAGCGAGGTTGACTATATTGCCAGTTTGCAGGGATTGGATGAAACTCAAGCGTCTGCACTTCGTGGCAAATATCACGATCTAGCAGAAGCCAGCAGATTCACAGCATGGGCACAGGACAATCCTGTTGGCGCTCTAACAGCGTTCCAAAACGAGAGGAAGGGAATTAGCCGAGACGTGGCGCAGAAGTTGTCTGATGAGCTTTTCCGCACGGCTAAACCGCAATTGGGTTTACTTCTTTCGCAGACGTATGGCGGAAAGATTCTTGACGAGAAAGACTTCTTAAAGTCAATGGTGAAGGGGAGAAAGACCGGCATTGCCGTGATTGACAATCTTTCTGCTGCGCAAAAGATGGGGCTTTGGTCGTCTGCTCACGCATTCATGGCGCAGACACGCTCCGTGAATCAAAGTGAAATTACCCGCATTTCAAAAGACGCACTCGCAGAAGCGTCAATGTATGGTGCAGCAACCAACATTCCTGACGAACAGCAGTTCATTGCGGCCTACGGCGAGACTAAAGGCAAAGAGGTCTATTCAACATTCAAGAATCAGTTGGAAACGACTACTCAGGTTCACAACTATGCAAGCATGACAGATGCGGAGATTGCCGCTGACATTGAAGCAGCAAAGCCGACTCCAGGCGCATCCGATTTCAAGTTCCAAAAGGATTTGTACGAGTCGAGAGTCAAAGCGGCTAAGGAAATCAGTAAGGCACGAAAGGAAGACAGCGTAGGATTTGCTTGCGCTGGCGGTCAGTTTGGTTTTGAGCCACTTGATTTCTCAAATACACAAAAGATGATTCCACAATTGCGTTTACGAGTGGAGAAAGCAGGGGAATTGGCCAAGGCGTTTGGCTCAGCCGAAAAACTCCTATCCAAGCAAGAGACAGCGGCACTGGTTTCGTACCTTGATGCCGCACCAATTGATAACCGTGTTGGCAAGCTTTCGATAATGGCTATGTCTACAGGAACCAAGGGAATCAAATTGCTTGCAGATCAACTCAAGGGATCAAGTGGCAACTATGCCATTGCTATGGCAGGGATGGATATAAAAATTGGCCAAATTACTGCCGGCGAAAAATTCTTACGTGGCATTGATTACATCGAGACAAAACGAGTCAAGATTGATGCGACTCCTGATAGAGGAACCGTCGCACTGATTGCGAAGGAACTCGGAGATGATCCAAAGAAGGGCGTCGTTGGCGTTATGGAAAGTCCTGAGGCCAACGAGATGACGCGGAAAATGGCTCTTGGCATCTATGCCTATAACGTTGTCCAAGGACAAGGCGGAACTGCTTCCGCTAGTGTGGCTCAGGCGATGGGTGGCACCGTTGCCACATTCAATAAACGCAAGATTGTTCTCCCGAAAGGCTATGAAGCCAATACTTTCTTTGGTGAGGATTTCAACGATCTTATTGCCAAACACGCGAATGCGATTCGCGAGAACACAAAGGAAAAATACTCTGTTGGAATTCCGAACACTGTCAAAGGGAGCGAATTCTCTGCCAGCGAGATAGCCGACAGGCTCCGAGAAATGAACCTAAAGAC
>CAVLDT010000080.1:0-3809 GCA_963661915.1 Duodenibacillus sp. | reverse complement strand
TTCCGGCGTTATCCAAATCTTCTACCGTAAGAGAACTGTCAACAACGATGCTACCTTCCGAGGCAATGCTAACGGGGGTTGCAACGTAGAGAACCGTTTGAGCATTAGCAATTTCAGAAATTGAAGAAATCTTTCCTCTTGCAGCAGACTCTGAGGCCGATCCAAGGATTACGAGAGCGCCAGAGCCGATGCTGATGTTCGTATCAAGGCCAGAGGAACCAAAAGAAGAGACGGTTGCTGTTGTATGGCCGTAGAGAGGATCTAAGAAGAGAGAACCGCCGTGCATCTCTAACTTCTCCACGGAAAGCGTTGCACCTCTGCCACCTACTTCACCGACCGTAATCTTTGATGCGCCAGAGAGATTCTTCACAGCAACGTCACTCTCTTCAGCAATCTGAATCGTTCCAGTGCCTTCAATGGCATCAACCTTAACTCGAGTCCCGTTTCCCGTCCTAAGCGTTGCGCCATCGGCTCCTGAGGAAAGAGAA
This sequence comes from Duodenibacillus sp., assembly GCA_963661915.1. GTDB lineage: Bacteria > Pseudomonadota > Gammaproteobacteria > Burkholderiales > Burkholderiaceae_F > Duodenibacillus. The sequence continues at coordinate 3,321 of CAVLDT010000080.1, read as the reverse complement.
ATCTTTCCAATCTTAGATTCTGTAGCCACGCCCGCCATGCCAAGCGTAAGTGTTGCACCGCCCGCAAGCTTCACCGCTTCGACATCATGGATTGCCCCGACGGTGAGTTCACTTGCATCGCTCAATTCCACCGCTCCAGAGCCAGAATCAGCGATTTCACTAACACGTGCCCGTGTTCCATTCTTAAGAATCAATCTCGGCACAAATCCAGGCGTAGTGATAAGAGAAATCCGATGGATCTCCGAGAGTTCCCCGCGACCTGAGAGTGTGAGGTTCTTACCTGGAGCAACCGAGAAATCTCCATTACCCGTAAGAGACTTCAATTCAACATTATTTGTGAATTCTGTTGTTCTAGCTGCACCGAATTCTGAAGTAACCGTCTCAAGTTTCATATTAACGAGGTTAAGAGTCAGATCGCTGTATTGAGCATTCATCTTTGCGAATGCATCCGTTGTGACTGAGAAAGCATCGTTAATTGTGATAGCAGCAGACTTCGCGCCTTCCTTAAGCGTGACAGTGAGGCGATTGACGGCATCCGTTACGACTCCCTTAACGGCTTCTTTTGTAAGCGTAAAGGCCGTACTAAGAGGGGTAATAAGTTCTGCACCGTCTGCCATCTCGATAGAGATATCGCCCTCAGTCGCATCACCAAGAGTAAGCGTATTACCCGTACCTTCAACCGTAATACCAGCCTCGACCTTACCGGTTTCAGCGTTGTAGCTGCCCGCATTGAAAACCGTTGCATTCTTCGCATCAACTATGCCACCAGAAGAAAGCGTTAAATTGTTAACAAAGCTCTTACCTTGAGCGAGAGTCCACTTTGCGCCGTTCGCAACCTTGAGAGCGAATCCCGTAACAGCCGACTGAGATTCCGCCGTTGGCTTTAGAGAAACAGATTCAGTCTTTGTGCCATTAGAGTCATAAGACTGGTAAGCACGCCCCGTCCAGGAGGACTCACTACCAGAAAGAGCGATTTCAAGATTTGCATTAGAGCCAAAGACGATATCACCTGTGATTGTTGTCTTACGCGCGGCATCCGTGTTGATCTTTGTTGTGGACCCGCCTGCAACAGAAATCGCCGTTACTGCATCAATTTCTGTAGCAGCCTTAATTGTGAGATTTGCATTTGAGTAGGAACCAATACCCACACCTGTTAACTTAACAGCATCCGTGGCCACCGTCTCTGTTGACGGAGTAGCCCCTGTCCCTGCCCACGGGGTATAGTGTGAATCACCACTTGAACTCTCGCTCGTAGAAGAATCCGCAGAGACCGTTTCTTCTGGAGAAACCACTGGCAGATGATTTTCGTGCTTAATAAGGAGCGTTCCCGCTTCAAGAGTAACCGTGGCGGAATTAGAAACAGAAACTGTTGTATCGTTATCTAGCCCTGTCTCAGAGTCAACTTGGGTCTTCTTTGGATCTGTTGAAATAAGCGAAATCGACTCATCGGCCTTTAAAGTTGCAGTTCCCGCAGAAACGCTTAGAACATCGTTCTTTTGCGCTGTGATGGAAATTGTCCTTGCCGTAAGAGTTGCACTTGAATCGGCATCATCGATTGCAAGACCAGCGCCGTTTTCTGTCGAAACCTCTATTGCGTCCGTAGCAGTTAACGTTAATCTAGAACCTGTCGATGCCACTTCCAAGGCATTGTTCTTCGTATCAACATTGATAGTCGTTGCGATAATGGAAATTTCAGAATTCCCCGTGCCTTCATCGGTAACGCCAAAGGCGATGCCTTCGCCTTTTGAATCGATGGAAACAGTCCTTGCATTAAGTACTACGTTGGTCTTTTTTGCTTCTGATGTGCTACTTGCACGAATCGCAGTGTTACCCGACTCAATGGAAATTGTCTCGGTTCCTGAGCTCCCGAGATGCGCTACGGAGGAACCAATAGCGTAGAGACCAAGACCTGTTGAATTAAGATTAATTCGCGAACCGGAAGCGCTAAATTGGGCACCGTTTGTTAGGTAAACTGCCTCGCCCTTCCTGTAATCGACCTTGGATGTTGCGCTAATCGTGACAGTCCGTCCCTCTGATCCAATGGAAACAATGTTGGCTCCGTCCACATAAACACCACTAAGGTGGGCAACGCCATGCGGGACCGTAACAGTGCGCGTTGCAGAAATCTCTGCTCCTCCTGCTATCGTGACATAGGTGTCAGTTCCTGCAACATAAAGTCCATAGCCTCCCTCAGCCTGCTGCGTTGTTGCAGAAAGCACCGTGGAGTCTGCATAGACAATCGTATCCTTACTTACCTTTAAGGCTGCAACATTGCCGTTAAACTCGGAATCAACCGTTACGCTAAAAGTATCTCCCACGAAGATTGGGCCAGACGCTTCATTAGCTACTACTGCGTCATTACAAACACCGTAGACATCCGCACTTAAATGGCTCGACCCAGGGGTATTATTGGCGTCGATTGAAAGAGAAATGTCGCGAGCGACCCCAGATGCACCTGCCGCGAAATTAATTCCTCGGAATTCATCTGTTCCCGTATCAGATGGAGACCACGTTTCAGTAAAAGACTCTGGCCTCGTTGAGGCATCCCATACTTCTTTGCTTACGATAACCGCATCAGTTTCAGTCACGAGAGCAGGTTCTGATTCTGAAGTTGTTGAGGATGAGTCTGAGCCAGGCAAAGTCTGTGAAATCAGGTCACCTAGAGAACTTGCATAAGAGAGAGAACTCAACGAAAGAGCTGCCGCTACCAAAAGTGCTTTTGCTCCCTGTTTCTTGAAAGTACGCGTGACTTCGTTTGCAACAACGAAACTTGACCGAGTTCGATTGAAGATAACCTTGAAAGTCTTGTTCATGGGGAGCACCTCTTACCTTTTAAAGCAAATATTTCTTTTTCGAATACTTTTCACTAAGTTTTCCAAATCTCCCCACGAAAACAATCTTATTCTTTTCGAATCTGCATTCAAATTTCACAAAACCCTAAAGCCAAATGCGAACTGTTCGCATTAAGCCTTGTTCTATAAAGAGTTTTTTCCTAGGGGAATACGCAATTCAACTTTCATAAAATGACGCTTATACTCGCATCTTATGCAAGTCAAGTACTCCTTAGAGCATCCAAATGGATGATGCCACTAGGGAAACCTCCCTAAACAACATTGAGGAATTCCATTGAAAAACAGATGCAATCCAAAAAAATTCGTACTGAAATAGGATTCACTACTCTAAAAACTATCCCTTTGATAGATTTTTCTTAAAACTCTAGCCCGAAAAAGAGTTTATAGTTCGGGCTTTTTTTGTTTAGTCCCCCTCATTAGTTGTCAGAATAGTTTACCGCTGAAACTAAATCAAGGAGAAGCGGAAAAT
>CAVLDT010000079.1:0-3829 GCA_963661915.1 Duodenibacillus sp. | reverse complement strand
GTTGCGGCTTAAAGCGCTTTATCGCGAAGAAGAGGCCCGAGAGCGAGAAGAGGAGGAGAGAGGTCATTATGGATTTAAAGTCGATGAGGAAATTTCGCAAAGAAGGGAAGAATCCAGCCTTTTAGGAAGTAGATCTCAAACGAGAGAAAGCAATAATGCTTTCGGGGATGATTTTTCCCATTCAAGCAGAGGAAGTTCCCCTTACGTTGAAGGGGCGACTACCTATGGGAAAGAAGATCGCCGGTCTCTTTTCGACCGCGTAAAAGACGCGATTCTCGCTCGCATAACGAAGATTCAAGGGATCTACGCAGAAAGATCAAAGCGAGGGGAACTCTCGCAGGCCGCGGGACAAGCTGAAGAAAGGCGCCATCAGAGAAAGAACCTTGCCATCGTTCTCATTCTTGTGGCAGTGATTTCAGGAAGTCTCGTTTTCTTGGGCGGTAAGACGCAGCGAGAAAAGAAGCCTGAAGTAAAAATCTTAAAAAACGATTTCAAACTTTCGCCCGACACACTTGAAAAACAGAGCTTTCAACGACAGTACGGAGAGAAGCTTGAAGCGATGGATGCCAACATGAAATCTCTTCAAGCGACTTTGGAGCAACTTGACGCAAGGCTAAAAAGAGAACAAGAAAAGGCAAAGTCCCAAGGAAAAGGTAAAGCGCCCATCGTTGGAGCACCAAGTGTAAACGCAGATCCTTCAATCTATGTAAATCCAAACTTCGGTCGAGAAACGCAAAAAAAAGAAAAACCGCGTATGGCGCGTTTAACTGTGGGTGCTGCTCCCGCCACCTCGTTAAAGGGTAAGGAGAGAACAACTCCTCAAACTGTGGCGCGGTTTCCTCTTACAAATGAAGGGGCGGGCGCGACTCTTATGCGTGATGAACCACTGTCGCCTAATCGTGCAAAGGGGCAGGCCTCTTACCTACCTGCAGGGAGCTTTGCCTCAGCGGTTGTTTTAAGTGGCGTAACAGCGCCAACAGGGGCGGGAGCCACGAGTAACCCTGTACCGATGCTCTTGGAACTCACTGACTTGGCGCAACTCCCCAACGACTTTAAAGCACAGGTGAATCGCTGCTTTGTCACTGCTAATGCCACGGGGGACCTTTCAAGTGAACGGGTTTGGATCCGTCTTGATCGCCTAAGTTGTATGAGGCGAGATGCCCGGGCCATTGATGTGAAAGTCCGTGGCTACGTCACAGGAGAAGACGGGAAAACGGGCGTCAGAGCTCGTGTTGTAACGAGGTCTGGGCAGGCAATTGCCAATGCCCTTCTTTTAGGGACAATTTCTGGCTTTGGAAGTGCCTTATCAGCTTCAGCCACTCAGTCAACCACATACACAAGTGGAAGTGTAGGGACAAAGGTCAATAACCCTTGGAGAGCGGGAGCAGGGGAAGCGATTAAGGATGCCACAGACCGTCTTGTTGACTACTACATCAAACTTGCGGACAAGATTTTCCCCGTCTTAGAGCTCGATAGTGGAAGAAAAGTAGATGTTGTCCTCTCTCAAGGCGTAAGTCTCGGGGAGTCTTCTACTCTTCGTAAAGATGCTCAAGGTGAGGAAACCTCCCCTTCTGGCCCACAAATCAACAGCGCCCGCACCTTCGGAGAAAGCCTTCGTGGGCGCCGCAATCCTTCCACCATTGATTAAGGAGTGCTCTTCGTGAAACGTTCAGTAGGTCGTATTGTCTTTTTAACGAGCATTTTGGGGATTTCTTTTCTCGCACTTAATGGTTGTTCTTCTCTAACCGGACTCATAGATGCTGCAGATGAATTTGGCTGCCCTATGGGGAGTGGCGTTAATTGCACAACGCTCTCAAAAACGCATGAGCGTCTCACTCGAGAACTCGACCAAAAGGAAAAAGAGCGTCTCTTTAGAGGAACTGCAAGTTCTTCAATGCCTGAGAGTTCGAACTCGGGTAATTTAAGCGAGGAACCTCCTAAGGGAGAAAAGCCCTCAAGCGTCGCAGATAAATCGCCTTCGAATGACAGGGAAGATGGAATTGGGCATCCCAAGGCAAAGTCGCAGGCGACGGCATTCCCTATAGAAAGTCTTGAAGCGCAATTAGAAGAGCCTAAGAACTTCACACCGTTAGAGGGTAAGAGTAATTCCCAAGTGAGGATTTCTTCTAAAGCATCAAAAGGGAAATCCTTCCCCGCTTCTTCACGCACTCAAAAGAGAAACTCTCGGATTAATGAGAAGGTTCTCCTTTTGTGGGTTCTTCCTTGGGTTGATACGGATGGGGACCTTCACGGAGAAAGTGAACTTTGGGTCCGAGTGCGAGACGCAAGGTGGGGTATCGAGAGGCTTCGGCTTGATGCGATGCGTCGAGGCCCAAGAGAAGGAGCGCCGTGATGAAAGAGTCTTACGTTTTTTCAAAAGTCTTAAAGAAAACCTTTCCTTTCGAGGAATCGAATGCCCGCGGGATTCCAGACTCTTTGCGGCACGGCGCAAAGCCCATCGTAGATCGCTTTGCTGGCGTCCTGAGTGTTCTTTGGGAAGATAGGGAAAGGGGGCTTTTTATCCTAAATTCCGGTGGAGAAACGAGGCCAGCGGCTTTGGGGCGCGTTTTTGAATTAAATCCCGCGCTTTGGGCAGATGACGCAACTGCCGCCCTTTTTGAGAGGCTTCTTAGGATTGAATTTCCTCGCGATACAACGATTGCTGCAACTCTTTACGCGTCTCCTGCAATAGAAGGGACTCTTTCGGATTACCTACGGGCAAGAAGGAAGGTTAGAAAGGACTTAAGTACGGAGGCCACCTCTATTCTTCAGGCGATGGCTAAAGAGAGAGCTGCGATGTTTCGCCGTCTTTCTCGTGGCGACAGAGCAGGCGCTAGCCACTACACCGCAAGACACTTTCGTGTGTGGATAAGTGTTACAACGCGGGTAGGAGAAACTGCAGCAGTTGATCCTGAGTCCACCCTCTTTAAAGCCTTTGAAGAAGCAACAGAGGCGGTATCTTCCATTCTTGACGCTCAGGGTTTTCTCTCTTTTCCCTGGGACGGTGCGACTTACGTTGCAACAATGCGAGAACTCACAAACCCGCATCTAGCAAGGTTAGGGAAAACAAAAGGAGCAACTTACGACGTAGATAGAGAACTCCGAGACTCTGTTGTCGATCACGCAACAGCGATTGACGTTAAGCGGGATGCGATTTCTTTTACCTCTGCCGCTAGATGTGAAGTCCCCGTAGTAAACGCAGTTGCAATGGGCGTTTCTGGATACCCTGAGGCCATTACGCTAAATGCTATGGCAGGTCTCTTAGGAGGGGGCTTACAGAACCGAGCAACTCTCACAGATCCTTACCTTGTCACAGCTGTTGTAGAGCCAACGGAGCCCAGCGCAGATAGAACCGCTGTGGCGATGAAACTCGCTCGAGTAAAGCAGTTGCAGCACACAGAGATTGGTCTTTTCTTAACAGACCTGGGGAAAAGGTCTCGAGACCTTGCCATTGCAAGCGAAGCCTGTCAGGAAGGAGGAGGCCTTTGCAGGGTTTTGCATGAAGTTCTTAGTTTTGTAAGGGAAGATGCAATTGCAGGAGCCGATGCAAGGGCTAAGGCAATACTCACTGAAGCAGGGCTTGAAGGAGAACTTGACGCGGGGCTACAGATGATGGGTTACCTCTTGGCTCTCCCTATGGAAGCGGGCACCTCTCTTATGGCCGATGCCCGTGTCGCTCGCCATACATCCACAAAAACTAGAAAAGCCGCCTCACACATGCTCCCAGTTTTAGGGGAATTTAGAAGTAGTCCAGCAAGGCTAGGGGAAACAGAGCCTACCCCTATGGTTCTTCTCACAACCCGAAGTGGAGAACTCTTCGGTATTGACC
>CAVLDT010000078.1:0-4033 GCA_963661915.1 Duodenibacillus sp. | reverse complement strand
AAATTTCCTTTAATTAAAGTAATCTACAAGCGGCGTTAACGACCGCTTATGTCCCCGTCCGTGTAGCCCTACGAATAGATCTTGGAACTATACGGGTTGGAACCTGTGAGAAATAAGCACTATGCCTTATTTCACCTGACTCATTCTATATACAAAAGAAATGCGGGTTGAATAAAAAAACCTCCCTAAGACATTTAAACTAGATGCGTTGTTGTTTTTTTGCGACGAAATTTATTTTATATTTGATTTTCAAAGACTTTTAAGAACGGCGAGAATTCACCCTTTTTCAGGCTAGAAGAGGTTCGGGGCAACAACTTCAACGGCATTCCCCGTAATTGGATGCACAAAAGTTAATTTTTCAGCGTGTAGGTGAAGCCTCTTATTGGGCGCTTCACCGAATAGCCCCATTGGGCTATAAAGCGTGTCGCAAAAAATGGGAATTTTCAAACCTAATTTATGTGCACAATGCACACGTAATTGATGTGTTCTTCCTGTTATCGGAATAAGGCGCACAAGCGTCTGAATTTCCGCAGTTTGCAAAGTACTTTTTTCGAGAACTTCAAAGTAGGTCTCGGCAGGTTTCCCTCCTTCGCCAACGGGTAACACACACTGACGAGGTCTATCAAGCCGATTGACGCCAAGAGGAAGGCGGATAACACCGCTTCTTTCCTTTACGTCGCCAGCTAAGAGAGCGATGTATTCCTTCTTTGCCGTGTGCGTACGAAATAGTTCCTGCATTGCGCGCTGTGTGGCTCGGTTTCTCGCATACACAATGACGCCACTTGTTGCCATGTCAAGGCGGTGCACATCGAAGAGTGGCCCATAGTCTTTCGTGAGTTCAGTGAGTGAATCCCTTTTCTCTCCTGCCGCAGGGATGGAAGGAAGCCTTGGAGGCTTACTAGCAATGAGCAAATCCTTATCTTCAAAGAGGATTGGAATCTCCCCAATAGGCTCTTCTTCTAAAGGCGCGATGACGTGTCCCTTGAGAAGGAAATTCACGAGTTCCTTACTGGAACTTAGCGGGGAATAAAACGAGGAATCGAACCGTATGTCAAACGCATCGCAAACGCTCACCTGCCACTCCCCAAGAGAGAGAAGGCGCTCTGTCGTTCGCTCTCTATTGAATGCATTAAGAAGCGAGACAGAAGGACTACTCAGCGCCTCTTTCATAGCATAGAGCATCACGCCCTTACGCCATGCAAGTTTCTTTCCACCACTGAAAGCATCCTTTGCGGCATAAGCATTTAAACGCTTTGTTAAGAATGCTCGAAAAGAGTGTTCGTTTCCGCTTGCATCGAAAAGCGGAGCGTCCGTAATGGTGTCAAGTGCTATCGCTGGCCAAAGAACAGCTTCGCTTAGATTTCGATAATCACTAGGAAGTTCCTTTGCAGGTTTAAGGGCATATAGCGCATAACAGACACCGTCCTTTTCAAAAACCAAGGCGCCTGCTCTCCCTCGGAAATCTTTCGGTGCTAGAAAAAGTTTTTGGGCCTCCACTAAGAAGCGTGAAGGCGGGGCTCTGAAAGGATTGGGGCACACCTCTCCTTTGTACGGATTGGAAAGCTGTGTCCCTTGCATTTTTTTAATCTACACCGCGAGCGCGGTCTTCGTAGAACTTCTTCTTCCATGCTTCGAAATTCCCCGCATCAAGCGCTGCACGGATTTCTTTCATGAGGTTAGCATAGTAGTGAAGATTGTGAATGGAATTTAAGCGTGCTCCAAGGATTTCATTTACCTTCTGTAAGTGATGTAGATAGGCTCTTGTGAAGCCTTTGCAGCAATAGCAATCACATGTGGGATCAACAGGACGCAAATCCTTTTCATACTTGGAATTTCGAATCTTCACATTGCCATAGCGTGTAAAGAGCCAGCCGTTACGGGCGTTGCGTGTTGGCATCACGCAGTCAAACATATCAATACCGCGAGAAACGCCTTCTACTAAATCTTCAGGCGTCCCGACTCCCATGAGATACCGTGGCTTCTCTTGCGGCATTCTCGGGACGACGACATCCATAATTTCAAACATCTTCTCTTTGGGTTCCCCAACAGAAAGTCCTCCAACGGAATATCCATCAAATGGCATTTCTGCTAACGCCCCAAGAGATTCCAAGCGAAGCGCTGGATACATTCCTCCTTGCACAATTCCAAAGAGAGCGTTGGGATTTTCAAGCCGCCTAAATTCAGCAAGAGACCGAGCTCCCCACCTTAGGCTCATACGCATTGAATCTGCCGCTTCTTTCTCAGTTGCAGGACGCCCATCAATTAGATAGGGCGTGCACTCATCGAACTGCATGGCAATATCGGAATTCAAAACGGTCTGAATCTGCATGGAGACTTCGGGCGTAAGAAAGAGTCTGTCACCATTAATTGGAGAGGCGAAGCGAACGCCTTCCTCTGTGATTTTCCGAATCTCTCCAAGGCTAAAAACCTGAAAGCCACCAGAGTCCGTGAGAATTGGCCTCTTCCAATTCATAAAGCGGTGAAGGCCTTCGTGCGCACGAATGACATCAAGCCCTGGGCGCAGCCAAAGATGGAAGGTGTTACCAAGGACAATCTGTGAGCCCATTTCTTCTAACTCATTGGGAGCCATGGCCTTCACAGTTCCATAGGTTCCAACGGGCATAAAGACGGGTGTTTCCACAACGCCGTGCGTAAGTTCTAGACGCCCTCGGCGAGCGAGCCCCTCGGTTTTAAGACAAGTGTATTTAAGCACAGGTATCACTCCTTCGCATCGTCTGGAACTTCAAAGAAACAAGCATCACCATAACTAAAGAACCGATACTGTTCATCGATAGCATGCTGATAGGCTTCAAGAACTCGGTCTCGCCCCACAATCGCAGAAACTAACATCACGAGTGTGGATTTCGGGAGGTGGAAGTTCGTAATCATGACATCAGTGATTTTAAAGCGGTAACCAGGGGCAATAAATAGTTGTGTGTCCATCGTCCCAGAGACGACGTGCCCAGCCCTATCAGCAGCGCTTTCAATTGTTCTGAGACTCGTCGATCCAACAGAAATCACACGGCGTCCTTCGCTTTTTGCTCGGTTAATTTTCTCTGCAACTTCAGGGGTTATTTCACAGATCTCCGAGTGCATCGTGTGTTCTTCGAGATTTTCTTCTCTTACAGGTTGAAATGTCCCAGCTCCCACGTGAAGTGTCACATAAACCTCTTCAATACCCTTAGCGGCAAGGCGCTCAAGAAGTTCTTTTGTAAAGTGTAGCCCCGCTGTTGGAGCTGCAACTGCGCCAGGTCGAGCGGCATAAACAGTCTGATAACGCCCCTCATCTTCCTTAGCTGCCTCACGCTCAATGTAAGGAGGGAGAGGCACCTTTCCGAATCGATCCAAAACAGAAAGAACGGGTTCTTCAAAATGCAGTTTGAAGAATTCTCCCTGACGCCCCGTTACAACGGCTTCAGCGCGTTCCCTTGCAGCATTTTCAAAAAAGAGTTTTCCATCAGTTTTTGGCGTTTTACTCGCCCGAAGCATTGAAAGAGCATCGTGCTCTGTAAGGACACGTTCAATTAAAGCTTCAACGGCACCGCCACTTTCCTTCTTTCCACGGAGTCTCGCCTTGATGACTCGCGTGTTATTCATCACGAGAAGGTCCCCTGGGCGGAGAAGTTTTTCAATGTCTCGAAAGTGAAGGTCTTCCAGTGTTTTTGTTGTTACGTGAAGAAGCCTAGATGCGGTTCTATCCTCGAGGGGATATTGCGCAATTAGTTCTTGTGGAAGGTTGAAGTCGTAATCGGATAGATGTTGTCCGACAAGATAGTCTGGATGTAAAGAAACTGTCATTTCACTGTGGCTTTACAGGCCAAGAAAGTTAGAAAGGCGTCATTATACAAACCTACCTTTTTCTAGCGATTCCCATTTTTCCATATTTTCATATCGAAAAACATTTTGCCTTTCCCGTACAAAAATTTCTTTGAGAAACCCACTGTTCGTCCAAGATCTATTCGTAGGACTACACGGACGGGGACATAAGCGGTCGTTAACGCCGCTTGTAGATTACTTTAATTAAAGGAAATTT
>CAVLDT010000077.1:0-4254 GCA_963661915.1 Duodenibacillus sp. | reverse complement strand
GGAAATTTATCATGAAAAAGACATTGATCGCTGTTGCCGCGCTCTCTGCGATGGCCGCCTCTGCAATGGCTGCGCAAGTTACCGTCTACGGTACAGCTGACTTGGGCCTCTGGTTCCAGAACACAAAGACAAGTGGCTACACAGGTGATGCGGCCTCTAACAACGGTACAGTCCGCAAGACAACGATGGAAAGCGGTCTGAATTCCGCTTCTAAGTTTGGCCTCCGTGGTGAAGAAGAAATCGGCAATATCAAGGTTGGCTTTAACTTCGAAGGCGAAGTCAAGGCTGATACGGGTACCTCTTCTCTCTTCCAGCGTCTCTCTGTTCTCAAGGTTAGTGGTGCTTGGGGTGCTTTGCAGGCTGGTCGTATGGGCGTTATCACCGGCGGTACAAACGGTGGTGTTATGACAGCTGGTATGTCTGGCGTTGGCACGAGCTTCAAGGCTGGTGGTTCTGAAGCTTTGATGGTTACAGAGGCTGGCCGTCACAGCAACATGATTCAGTACCAGACACCGTCCTTCGCAGGTTTCAAGGCAACAGTTCAGTACTCGCTCGGCGATTCTGACAATGGTAACCTCCACAATTCCGACACGTTTGCTGCTATCGCTTTGCAGTATTCCAACAACGGTTTGAACGTTGGCGTCGGCTTTGACCAAACGAAACCTGCCAATCGCAAGTCCTTGCGCAATACACATCAGCCGCGCACAGTCCTCGGCTACGCGAACTACGACTTCGGTGCCTTCACGGGCTACATTGGCTATCAGTTCAACCAGCATAAACTCGTGGCACCGGCGCAGACATACACAGGTCTCGGAACCAAGGTTGATCGCACCGCAGCAGCGGAAGGGTCTGATTACACATCTCATGTCGTTACATTGGCAGCGAAGGTTCCTGTTTGCGGTGGTGAACTCCTCCCGCAGGTCGGCTACTTCAAGGCTGAAGACAAGAGCTCCGCAAAAGCCGATGACATCAAGGGCTTCAACGTTGCGGCCACATACAAGTATGCACTTAGCAAGCGCACAACCCTTTGGGGTTCTGCCGCCTACATCCAGGCCAAGCAGGATGACGTCAAGGCTAAGTACACATCCCTCATGGCTGGTATGACGCACAATTTCTAATCTGATTTCTCTCAGATTGGTTTAAAGGTTCGAGCCCTGTCTCCTTTGCGGGAGGCAGGGTTTTTAATGCATCTTTGGAAATTCTTTAAGAGCGAGGACCGCTCTCTTTACGGAGTGTGTGTCGTGTTACGCCATCGGTATCTGTTACTTGACTAAGGAGCGTATGCCCGCTTTGCTTAGCAAATTGAGCGATATCCGCAAGGGCGTGTGGATCGTCAGTTAGAACGGTAACTTCTTCTGAGACATTAAGCGTTGCCAATGCCTTCTTTGTCTTTAGGACAGGCATTGGGCAACGCATACCTTTAAGGTCAATGACTTTCTCTGTCATTTAACTAAGCTTCTCACGAAGCCATGCTTTCGCAGCTGAGAAAGCACTCTCTAACTTCGTAACATCCGAGGCACCTGCCATTGCGATGTCAGGACGTCCACCACCTTTACCACCAGCGGCAGCGGCTGCGACATTGACGAGCTCTCCAGCCTTGACCTTTCCGAGAAGATTCTTCGTAACACCCGCGCAGAACTGCAACTTATCCTCAGTCTTTACCGCAAAGAGAATAACAATCGACTTCATCTGGTCTTTCACAAAGTCAACCGTGCTACGCAGTGCCTTAGGATCGAGGCCCTCCAGGACTGTCACAAGGACCTTCGTACCATTAATCTCAGTGATTTGATGCACAAGGCCTGCAATCTGGTGCGCGGCAAGTTTGCTCTTTGCACGTTCTAAGTCATGCGTAAGTGCGCGAACCTCAGCCTGCACTAAGTCAATCTTTTCAGAAAGCTCTTCTGCAGGGGCTTTGAACTTCGCAGAAGCTGCGGCAAGAAGCGCCGCATCCTTCTGTGCAAGAGCCAAGGCATTCATACCCGTGACCGCCTCGATACGGCGTACACCTGCACTAATGCCCGCTTCACCTAAAATCTTAAAGAGGCCAATATCCCCTGTGCGATGCACGTGTGTACCACCACAGAATTCGCAAGAGGAACCAATATTCATCACACGAACGGTCTTACCGTACTTCTCGCCAAAAAGCATCATTGCCCCTGTCGCCTTCGCCTCTTCAATCGGCAACTCGCGGCAAAGCGTTTCGGTGTTAGCGAGAATTTCCTTATTGACAATCGCCTCAACCTCAGAGATTTCCTCCGCGGTCATGGGCTTATCGTGCGAGAAGTCGAAACGTGTGATGGCATCATTAACAAGGCTACCCTTTTGGGCCACATGTGTACCAAGAACTTCACGCAACGCTTTGTGCATGATGTGTGTAGCCGAGTGGTTACGAGCAATCGCGGCTCTCCTTTCAGCGTTCACAGTTGCGGTCAATACATCACCCTTGTGGATTGCGCCCTCTGCTACGTGCGCCACGTGACCGAAGACATTCGCTTTAATACGGAAGGTGTCTCTTACATTAATGAGTGTTGTGTCGTTGGCGAGTGTTCCAGCATCACCCACTTGGCCGCCCATCTCAGCGTAGAAGGGTGTCTTATTGAGTACGACAACTGCGTCCTCTCCCGCTGTAGCAGACTCCACTTCTGTGCCGTCCTTATAAAGAGCGAGGACCTTTGTGCCCGCCTCTTCAAGTTCGTTGTAGCCTGTGAAGAGTCCTGCTTCACCGTTATAGACAAGGCCTGCTGCGATTTTGAATTTCGCGGAGGCACGGGCCTTTTCTCTTTGCTCATTCATCGCGAGGTTAAAGGCATCGATATCCACCTTTAATCCACGCTCACGGCAGACGTCTCCTGTGAGGTCAACCGGGAATCCGTACGTATCATGAAGCTTAAAGGCAACCTCGCCATCAAGAACGCCGTTCTTAGTCTGGGCAATGGCAGCTTCAAGGATCTCCATACCCGTAGTTAGCGTCATACCAAAGCGTTCTTCCTCAGCGCGGATGACATCAGCAATACGGGGATTGTTGAGTTCTGGATAAAGATCTCCCATCTCGCGAGCAAGTGGCTCAACCAACTTATAGAAGAACAACCCACGGGCACCCAACTTATAGCCGTGGCGAATTGCACGACGTGCGATACGGCGAAGAACGTATGCGCGTCCCTCGTTACCAGGATTCACACCATCTGCAATTGAGAATGCACAGGAGCGAATGTGGTCAGCGATGACCTTCAAAGAGGGGCTCTGCGGGTCAACATTCGTCGCTCCCACCTCTTCCACAGCAGCCTTTGCTGCCTGCATGATGTTTTGGAAGAGATCAATGTCGTAGTTCGTAGGAACTTCCTGCAACACGCTAGCTAAGCGCTCCAAGCCCATACCCGTATCGATATTGGGTCTCGGGAGACGATTCATCTTTCCACTTGCATCGCGATTAAATTGCGTAAAGACAAGGTTCCAGATTTCCATGTAGCGGTCGCCATCTTCCTCTGCGCTTCCCGGGGGGCCACCCTGAACCGAGGGACCACGATCGTAGAAGATTTCCGAGCATGGACCGCAGGGACCCGTGTCACCCATCATCCAGAAGTTATCTGACATGTAACGGGCGCCCTTATTGTCTCCAATGCGGACAATTCTCTCCGCTGGAACACCAATCTCTTGGTTCCAAATCGCATAGGCTTCATCGTCTTCTGCGTAAACCGTCACCCAAAGGCGTTCTGCTGGAAGCTTATAGACCGTTGTGAGCAACTCCCAAGCCCAAGAAATCGCTTCCCGCTTAAAGTAGTCACCGAAACTAAAGTTTCCGAGCATTTCAAAGAAAGTGTGGTGGCGAGCGGTGTAGCCGACGTTATCGAGGTCGTTGTGCTTACCACCAGCGCGGATGCACTTTTGCGCGGTTGACGCACGAGAAAGTGAACGGTCAAGGCCAAGGAAATTCGCCTTGAACTGGTTCATACCTGCATTTGTAAAAAGCAGTGTCGGGTCATCCTTCGGAACCACGGGACTCGATTTAACGATTGTGTGGCCCTTGCCTTTGAAAAATTCCAAAAACGCCTTCCGGATTTCGGAAGCTGTCATATAGGTTGACGGTTTCATACTTAAAAATAAATCAAAAAATGAAAAGAGACTCAGGATTTTAAACCCGCATGCCTTTAAGCATGCGTAAAAACAGCACATTTTTAGGGAAAACCAACGGTTTTCACGAAGACCTGCGACGTAAGTTCTTAAATCCCGAGGCTACTAACCGAAACTTCTTATGTC
>CAVLDT010000076.1:0-4254 GCA_963661915.1 Duodenibacillus sp. | reverse complement strand
AGCTTAAGTGCCACAAGCCTAAGCCTTGGCAACAGGTCCACATTCACAGCAACGAAGAATGTCACAAGCGCAACCATTGGATCTATCACAACGGTAGATGGGGGTTCTTCCGATGCTGGGAAGCACCCTGCAATTGCCATTAACACGAGTTCCGAGTCAACAATCGGAGCAGTAACTCTTGGTAAATACGCCACATTAGATGCTAAGAACACTGTCCTACAGGGAGCGGGATCAACTGCAACAACGCAAGAACGCGTTTCTGTCTTTGTCGATCAAAACGCGCGCTTTGATTTAGAAAGCAGTGGAACATCCGCTATCAGCACACTCACGGTTCAAAAGAAGGGTGTTTTTGATGCAGACGGAGCAGCGATTAACGTTCAGTCGATTACAACTGAAGAGGGTACTAAAGTTGATTACGCCACAGTGACGTTTGGCAACTCTACTGCCACAAGAGAATCCACAATTGGAGGTCTTACTCTTAGAGAATACACACGCCTTACTGCGGTTAATTCGAACTTAGGAACAAGTGAGACAGCAGCCCCTGTGACACTTAGTGAAGGCGTGCAAGTTACCTTGACAGGAAGCACAACAGGCGTTGCAACAAAGACGATTAATGTCTCAGATTTAAAGCTTGATACATCCGCTAAGTTTGAGTCGAAGAATAATGCGACCGTGCATATTGGCACAGTCACAGGCAAGGCTGATGGCGCGACCTACACGGGAGAGGGTGCCCAGATTATCGTTTCTGGTGCCACTGACCTTCAGGTCACAAATCTTAAACTCGGAGTGGATTCCCAATTTACGGCAATCACTGGAATCGAACAGGCCACGATCGGCGCAATTACAACTGCCGCTGGCGCAGATATTTATCTTACGGATTCGACCGGAGACGCCTCAACACTGACAGACATTGTTAATTTGGGTAGTTCTTCAACGATTACTCTAAATAATGTTGCTCTCACAGGCAATAAGAAAGTTACCCTTGGCGACGCTGCAAGCTTTACGCTTAATAATGACAATAGTTCAACGGCGTCTCAAATCAGTACGCTCGAACTTGGCACGAATGGTAGTTTTGTAGCCAATGATGCTGTTATGAAGATTGCCTCGATTACAACAGGTAATGGAACAAGCACTACAAGCCGTCCTTCGATTACGATTGGTGATGCCGATACAACGGTCACATCAGAAATTGGTGCTGTGATGCTTGGAGCGAATGGCTATCTCAGTGCAACAAAGGCGATATTCACAGGTGGCAATGTCTCCATTGGCGCTAATGCTGTAGCAGATGTTTCCAATGGCGAAGGAGCATCAACAATTGGAACGCTTGAAGTTGACTCGGGCGCATCCTTTACGACGACCGCCACATCTTCTATCTCCGTCGGTGCAATTACTCTTAAAGCAGGAACTTCTCTTGAAAGCGCCCCGTCCGTTCACATCACAGGTGCGGCGGGATCTATCGCCGATTCGAAGATTACAGGAGATGTCAATGTTCAAGCGAACCGGAACCTTGATATTGACAATGCGGTAATTAAGAAGGCTTCTGGCGCAGAAAGAAACCCCAATGTCACTTTGGGTGAGAATGCCACCTTTAGCATCACAAGTGGAAATCAGGTTTCTGAAATCAACGAGATTCGACTCGGTACGGTTGGTAACTTCACCGCCGATGCAGTTGATGTTGTAGGCACAATCACGACAGGTACGGGAACTTCCAAGGCAAACCGTGCAGAAGTGATGGTTGGTACATCGGCCGTAGATTCTACAATCAATGCTGTCGACCTCGGAGAGTACTCAAAACTCTCTGCAACAAACACCGATTTTGGATCCTCTACGGCAACAGCACTTCTTAAGAAGAGTGTTGACCTTGAACTCAAAGGAAACGACACAACAGGTGACGACCGCGTAATTTCTGAACGGACGATCAATCTTGCGAACCTCAAGCTTGCAGAGTCCGCAACGTTCACTTCAAAGAACAATAAGAGTGTCACGATTGGAAAAATCACAGGTATAGCCGACACAACAGAGGCGAATCCGACAGGTGTCAAAGCTGTAATTACCATCGAAGGTACAGACCAACTTAAAGTTGATAGCTTAGAACTTGGAGATGAAGCGAAATTCGAAGCTATTACCGCTGTGAAGAAGGCAACAATCGGTACGATTACAACAGAGGATGGCTCCGCTTCAGCGCATGCTTCTGTCAAAATTGAAGGTGTTTCTGGTCAAGAATCGGCCATCACAGGGGTGATTGACCTTGGCAATTTCACAAGAATGGAAGCCTCACACGTTGCTTTGACTGGTGACAGCGTTACAGTCGGCCAAAGTGCAACGTTACAACTTCGTAACGATAGGTTAGAAGATTCTGATGTTGGAACGATCACTGTTGAGCAGTTCGGTAACTTTGATGCTGATGGGGCTGTTGTTAACGTTGATAACCTTATCGCAAGAGCAGGTGTTGAAGGACATCTCACAACAATCACAATCGGAAGTTCTGAGAGAGAATCAACAATTGGTTCTCTTACGCTAGAAAACTACTCTTCTCTCATAGCGAAGAATACGACGTTGTCTTCGACTTCCGTGGTTGAGTTAGGCGAGGGAGTTCAGTTAAGTCTCGATGGTACTAACGTTGCCTCCACTCGAGTGGATTTAACAACGCTAAAACTTGCCAATAAAGCGCACTTTACTTCGATTAGCAACCTCTCAACAGATCTAGGTAATGTCGGAGGCGACACAGCATCAGGCGCTACAGGTAGTGAAGCGGAGATCCTTGTTGAGACTGTCGACACAC
Organism: Duodenibacillus sp.; assembly: GCA_963661915.1. GTDB lineage: Bacteria > Pseudomonadota > Gammaproteobacteria > Burkholderiales > Burkholderiaceae_F > Duodenibacillus. Next base: position 1,472 of record CAVLDT010000076.1, on the reverse strand, counting down.
TCAATGTTGATAGTTTGAAGCTCGGTGCAGATTCCCAATTTACGGCAATCACTGGAATCGAACAGGCCACGATCGGCGCAATTACAACTGCCGCTGGCGCAGATATTTATCTTACGGATTCGACCGGAGACGCCTCAACACTGACAGACATTGTTAATTTGGGTAGTTCTTCAACGATTACTCTAAATAATGTTGCTCTCACAGGCAATAAGAAAGTTACCCTTGGCGACGCTGCAAGCTTTACGCTTAATAATGACAATAGTTCAACGGCGTCTCAAATCAGTACGCTCGAACTTGGCACGAATGGTAGTTTTGTAGCCAATGATGCTGTTATGAAGATTGCCTCGATTACAACAGGTAATGGAACAAGCACTACAAGCCGTCCTTCGATTACGATTGGTGATGCCGATACAACGGTCACATCAGAAATTGGTGCTGTGATGCTTGGAGCGAATGGCTATCTCAGTGCAACAAAGGCGATATTCACAGGTGGCAATGTCTCCATTGGCGCTAATGCTGTAGCAGATGTTTCCAATGGCGAAGGAGCATCAACAATTGGAACGCTTGAAGTTGACTCGGGCGCATCCTTTACGACGACCGCCACATCTTCTATCTCCGTCGGTGCAATTACTCTTAAAGCAGGAACTTCTCTTGAAAGCGCCCCGTCCGTTCACATCACAGGTGCGGCGGGATCTATCGCCGATTCGAAGATTACAGGAGATGTCAATGTTCAAGCGAACCGGAACCTTGATATTGACAATGCGGTAATTAAGAAGGCTTCTGGCGCAGAAAGAAACCCCAATGTCACTTTGGGTGAGAATGCCACCTTTAGCATCACAAGTGGAAATCAGGTTTCTGAAATCAACGAGATTCGACTCGGTACGGTTGGTAACTTCACGGCCGATGCAGTTGATGTCGAATCGATCGTGACAGGAAATGGTGCTGAAGGCACTGGCAACCACGCCGTAGTTAACGTGGGTAAGTCGGGTGTCACTTCTACGATTGATGCTATTAATCTTGGCACTTGGACAGAACTTACTGCTACAGATGTCAATGTGGGTTCTTCAAGTACGGCTGTGGAAACATCGCTTAATACAGGTGTTCATTTAGAACTTAATGGAAGTAACACGAACTCTGTCAACATTTCCAATCTTAAACTTGCAGATTCTGCTTTTTTCACGTCCACAGGAAATGGCACCGTGAAGATTGGTACTGTGACAGGAACTTCTGGAACAGGTCCAACAGGAGCAGGTTCCTCTGTGACAGTGACAGGTTCGGATACGGAACTTACAGTCACAAATGGCTTTACTCTCGGAAGTGGCGCAACGTTTACTGCCAATGTGAATAAGCTCACGCTTGATTCGATTGTGACAACGGGCCCTGCCACAGGATCAACTACTGCCTATGAAGCCGTAACCCTTACGAGCGCTGCAGAACAAGGTTCAACAATCGGTACCGTTAACCTAGCGGCG
>CAVLDT010000075.1:0-4293 GCA_963661915.1 Duodenibacillus sp. | reverse complement strand
AGCACAGCCAGACGTTGCTGAACGGCGGCGTTCCGCGCAGATGGAGAGGCATACACGGGTGCTGTTGGAGGCGGAGGTGGCATCCCACCGTCAGGCGGGTTAGGACTCGACATCGTCGTGCCGTTCATCGGCGTATTCGCGGCAGCCATGTTGACCTCGGTCTGTTTCTCTGGGGTCATCGTGTCACGCATGTCTCTGCGGAACGGGCGAGACATCATATGCATCCCGCCACCCATCAATCCACCTGCAACACCAGACTCGACTACGTTCTGCCCCATGCCTTCTGTAACAGGCTTGCCAAATGCCAAATTAGGCAATGCTGTTTCAAGCGCGCCTTGAGGGGCTTCTTCGAGAAGGCCTTCCTGAATAACCGATTTTGCAAGACTTCCTGCCTCATGCACAGCCTTCCCAAGGAGGGACTGCGGTGCATGCTTTGGCTTAATCACCTCAGCAGCTACTCGAGCTCCGCCAAGTACAGCACCTAATTCGGCTTCCTTATTCGCGCCCGGGAGGATTCCCCCCGCAAGCTTCGTAATCGCCATCGTGCCGAGGCCTACACCAACCGCCGCCTCTTTCCCGTGCATCAACGGGCGACCTGCTTGGAGGTTCTCTTCGACCATTTGGTTCATCGTCGAACCCGTAGACATAACACCTTCACCGATCGAGGCGCCTGTTCCAGCGGCACTCATCGCGGCCTTGTTCGCCACACGAGCGACAGCCTCGTCACTTACGGCCTTCTTTGTCATGCCTTTAATAGCCTGCTCTGCACCAGCCTTTGTGGCGGCTACTCTTGCGGCGTTTGCGGCATATACACCTTCACGGGCTAGCTTCGCCCCAACTCCGCCGGGAATAATCCCGAGGGCTGTGCTGGGAGCCGATCGAACCGCTTGATACGCAGCTACTTGTGGATTACTCGCCAAAGCCCCTGCGGTGGCTATCATCTCGGCGCCGAAGCCCTTCCCATCTGCAGAGTGTGCTTGTCGGTCGTACGTGGCAAGATCTTCCTGCAACCTCGGGCTCAACTCCTGAGAACGCTCCCTATCCCATCTGTCAAACGTAGGGTTAAGATAGGCACTAGCTTTACCTTCAGTAAAGAAATCTGCTATACCCGCGGCGGATCTAAGAGCATCGGTTCCACCTTGTAGAGCCGCTGTTCCCATGTTCTCCCAAAAACCGTCGTTCTCCGCACCGGTGTAAACATGGCTTCCTTCATCTAGTGGGGAATATACATTCTTCGACCACTCGGCCATTTCTTCAGGTGATAAAAGAGGCATTCAAACTCCTAATTGCTACTAACAATCATTGCACTGTCGTTTTTTCCAGCAATGCGGTTCTTCAAGTTCAATCTCGCATTAGGCTCGTGCTTACGGAAGTATTCCAAAAGGGCCTTCGCGGAAGCAGGAGCCAAGCGCATTCCGGGTGTGTATACCCACTGGCCGTTCTCCTGAGTCCACTTCCCGCCTTTCATTCCTCCCCGTCCGTCATAGATCGACTCTTCAGAGAAAGTCGGATGGTTGGGTTTCTTGTATTTGTCAGGGAAGTGCCCCTTTACTGACGCAAGAGTCTGCCCCTTGGCTTTGAGCTCTCTCCAATACCCTCGGAGGTCATAGTCAATCAAGTCCATCTCTCGATTTGCTTTCCTTACGTCTTGCTGGAACGCCTTCTCATCGGAAGCAGATAACTTCGTGTTGTACTTGCCTGCAACGGAGCGCATGGTCTCTTTTTCGAACTTGGCCTTCTGCTTCGCATAAAATGCGGCCGCTTCATTAGTCTTTCTAACGCGTTCAGCAGCCTGCTTCCGCTTGCCTGCATTACGAATACGCGCTTGCCGCATTGCTTCACGATCATCCTTGTTCATGGGGATAGGCTCTTTTCTGAGTGCCCGTGTTACCTTTCTAACGGGAGACATCGCCTCGTGGATGCCCTTCTGTGCGCTATCGATGGCCTTATATGTACGCTTGCCTGCGCGACCTAAATCCTCTCCGAATTCTTCAAGAGACTTCTTGGCGTTTCTATAAGGAGTCTTCAAAACTTCTCCTGCCTTTTCACCAAAGTCTCCTAGAGCCTTTTGCCCCCGCGCAGCGCTGTCATTTACGATTTTCGCGTTTTCCTTAAGAGCCCGCGCGCCGTACTCTCCAAGAGAATCGAGCCATTCATCAAACACATCAGCGCTCTTCTTTGCCTCGTTACGAGCCTCTTTAACCGTGTTAATTACAGACTTACTCGCACCACGCGCTCCTTCGCGGAAGTTACTTACGTACTCCATCGCCTTTTCGTACGTACTCTTTTCAGGAGAAGGCTTCATCTCGTCTCCTCCGTATTGCACACGTACATTCGATCCATCATGCCCATGTCGCGTTTGATACTCTGCATGCTTCGGCTTGCGTGTCATTCTGCGAACCAAGCGCTCAGAATCTGAAGAGTCACCCGGGAAAGGCTTCATATCGCCCGCTTGCTGGCGCAATTCTGCGTCAGACCCTGCGATGCTCTCGCTCACTCTCGCAGCCTTCTTACCTAAACTCTCTGAATCTGTACCCTGCTTCTTGGCTTCATGCTTCGCAATGATTTCCTCTACATCTTCGTCACTGTTCGCATTCATCCAATCAGGATCCATCGCGTACTTGGAATTGCCATTGGTCGAAGGAGCTCCGGCCGTTGTAGACGACTGCTGTGATTGCCAATTTGGGTTGACCACAGATGAACCAAGTTCCTTAGGATCCTTTGTAGCCCCACCTTGAACTTGTCGCTCTGCTGCTTGCAACATGGCTTTCTCTGCTTCGGCTTTTTTAGCATCGGAGGGTTTGCCTTTGCCGTTTTTCAATCCCTTTATCGTAGCAAAGGGATCATCTCCCTCCTCGATCCCGTAGTAACTGTCAAGTGTCCCTTTCTTTAATGCTCCCTCGGTCACCCTTCCTGCTTTCGCTATAGCCTCAGCGCGGGCGGCGTTTTTCGCATCTGCGGCTGCCTGTTCAGACCTAAGGTAAAGGTTCATCATGTCGGGGAAGCTAAGAACATAGTTCGCCCGAAGGTTCTCAGGAACTGCATTGCCCTTTTCATCAAAAGGAGCGCCTTGGAAAAACGCATCTCCCGTGGCTCTGTTCACTCTCAGGAAGCCACCGTACGCATTAAGCAATCCTTGTACTTGGCTATCGCTGTACTGTTCAGGGAAGACAAAGGTCGCAGTTCCACCATCTGCCCCGACACCGAATGTCTTCCTAACTCGACCTGATGGCCGACCATTCGGAAGGATTTCAAGTGTTCGTCCGTTTTGTGGAGCGACAGCTTCATACGAATACTGCCCTTTCCCTGACCCACCACCACCAGAGCCGCCAGTACCACCAGCGGCCTTAAGCTCTTCCATGGCTTTATTATGGCGTGCAGTCTCGGCAATACTCGCTGCGTAGAGGTTGTTCTTCCTATCAGCAATGTCGTTGCTTCTGCTTTTAAGTGCCTCGGCATTGACATTATGGGTCATAGCCTCTTGTCCATTTGCAACATTGAGCAAGGTGGAGGCATTCGCCCACGGCGGGAGTTCGCCAAATCGCTGGAAATACTTCAAAGACAAATCGTACATCTTCATTTCGCGCTGTTTGATGTACTCATAAGTCTCCCCGCGTTTCCCTGTAGGTTCAGGGCCGAGAACGGCTTCGGCCTGTTTGTTGAACTTCGCCTCCGCTTTCTGTACCTGCGGAGATTTGGCTTGTTGAGGCTGCCGCGCTTGTGTCTGTTGCGCTTGCTGCGGGGTCTGCATGGCCTGACCTTGGGGCTGCTGTACAGGAGCCTGCGGTTGGCCTTGATTCGCTACACCTTCCTGCATCTGCTGTTGAGAAACTGCCTGTGCAGGAGTGCCTTGCTCTTGAGCTGTCGTTGCTTGCGCCCCGCTAGAAGCTTCACTAGCGGGTTCCGTAGGGTTTGTGCCATACCCTGCGGCAAGCATCTGCTTGTCTATCCATTTGTTGTCAATCAATTTCCATTGCTCTGGAGTAAGATCGACTGTTTGTAACGGCTCGCCGGGTCGCTGGATCGTGACAGATGTCCCGTTCTCTCCTAGACCAAATTTTGCAGGATCGATTACGCTCCGATACCCATTGTTAACAGAGTTTATTGCGTCCTGTCGGGAAAGCTGTGGATTCTCTTTAAGTTGCTCGGCAAAGGTCGCCCGTGCGTTCTCCTGAGTCCATTGCGTACGCTCGCTGTTAAGCCGTGCCGCGTGCGCGGCTTGTACGTTCCCTGACTTGACCCCATACGTTTCATACGCATTGTCCATAGCCGTGGAGTAATTTTGTCTGGCCA
>CAVLDT010000074.1:0-4503 GCA_963661915.1 Duodenibacillus sp. | reverse complement strand
CAACATCAACAGTGAGTTTTGTCGTCTCTGCAACCGCATTCGAATTGTTGTTATCAAGAGTGAGGAGTGCATTCTTCCCAACGGAAACCACACCACTTACTGTGGCGTTTTCCGCCTTGAGATTTCTGCCAGCCTCAAGAGTGACATCCTTAAGTTGGGATGCATCGCCCATACTCTTAATATTGATTGTTGCTTCCGCTTCTCTTGCAGCGTCAGCCGAAGCAGATTTCGCCAAAATGGTGTCGATTTTCATCGAGGAATCTGTCGAAGTGAACTTCGCACCAGACTCAACAGTGAGTGTAGAAACGTTGGAAACATCACTTGATCCGCCAATCCTTGCCTCAGATCCAGATGCCAATTTGACAGATGCCTTGCGATCTGTGCGAGAAATAACCGCCTTGGTAGCGTCGAGTGTTGTGTTCTCGCCTAAATCGATATCACCAATTGTGGATTTGTCTGTGCTTGAAAGATTCACACTTGCGAAGGGCTCATCTTCTGCGACTGTATCAGTACGGCCTATTGTTTTAATCGAATCAATCGAAGCTTCCTTAATTCCTGTCGTGGCAGAAAATCTACCCTTATCACCAACATTAAGGGAACTGATATCAATGGTGGTTTGCTTTGCGGTCTCTGTTGCAGAGTTCGTGATGAGAATCTCGGCGCTTTCCCCTGCTGAGACAGCCTCAACACTGACGTTGATGTTATCCGTCGCTATGAACTTTGAACTGTTGCCAAGCGTAAGAGTATCAACATTTGTTGAAGCCTCTAATCTCTCAGCGGTTAGAACATCCGTATAGGTTTGAACAGAAAGATGCTTCGAATCTGCAACGCTAACCTTCCCATTCCCCGTGATGGCATTTAATTCTGTGTGACTAGCGATGTTAGCTGGAGAAGCACCACCGCTTACATCAGCGGCTGTTGCAAGTGTTCCTTTCCTAAGACTATAGGTTTCGATTGCGCCACTGTCCCCATCAAAGACAGTGTTAAAAGCCTTCGTTCCTACTGTGAAAGCGTCTGTAACCGTGAGAAGACCTGCTACGCAAGTGGAATCTTCGCTCGGCGCCTTAAAGAGTAGCCGTTTACTCGCTTCCGTAATAGTATCGCCAACCTTTGTAGCGGAGCCAAACACAGTCACTGAATCCGTGACAAGTTCTGGCGTAACTGCAACTGTTCCTTCCGAGGTTGTAGCAGTCGATGACTGCATACGAATTGTCAGGCCACTACCTGTTTCTGTAGTTGCACCTAATTTAAGACCGCTACCTGCTCCCTTTACATCAATCGAGCGAACGCCTCCTTCAGCGAGAGTACCGCCTGCGAGAAACGCCGTTGCATTGCTTGCATCAACGGAAGCACCATTTTCTAGCGTTACCTTGGTAAAGAAGTTATCTGCTGCAGATGTAGCCCAGGAAGCGCCATTTTTTAGCGTTGTAATGAAACTTCCAGTAAATGCACTAACTGCGTCAGCAAATGTTGTAGAAGGAGTCTCCATTGTGGAGCTACCTGTCCAGTGCGCATTCTTTGATTCGCCACCATCTAAGGCAATCGTGACATTGCCGCTTGCGGCAACATCTTCAGTCTCAGCTGTATAGGCGCTATCCTTTGTAAAGACGAGGTCTCCCTTGAGGTCCGTCTTCTCACCTGCTGCGAGGTCAACCTTGGCGTCTCCTCTTGCAACAATCGCCTTCTTGACGCCACTGGTGCTGACAATACTCCCCGCCTCAACAGCGAGTTCACTTCCCTTACCCACATCAAAGGCCGTGGAATTGGCGGTGGTGCCGTTTATTTCAAGACGATTGGTGGCATTGATGGCAACTCGTGTCTTATCGCTATCTGTTGTCGGCGCAGTCGATACATTATTGGCAACTTGCACAAGAGTGCTTTCTGTTGATTCGTCTGTGCTTTCTACACCCAACGTAATTGCATCTGCACCAAGATTGACATTGGTTCGAACGTCAGCAGAAATTGCTGTACCTTTAGATCCAATAGAAATGCTCGAAGCCCTCGTATCTGTCTTTGTTGTCTGATTGTAGGAATTCAAGCCAATATTGACTTCCGATTCATTGCTCGCACGGATACCAGACCCTGTTGAATTGACGGTAATGGTGTCTCCGAGAACCATCAATGTTGCCTTTTCAAGAACAACTGCATCCGTCTCAGTCTTCTCTCCTGTGACGCTGAGTGTGACGTTCTTTGCACCTAAGAGAACTTCTACCTCGTCGCTCGCTGTGGATGAGGTATCGCCTTTTGCAGAAATTGCGTTATCTAAGGCGCTAACACTGATTGTTGATTCGTCAAGAAACGTTGATGAGTAACTGTTATCCGTCTTATCTTCAGAAGCCTCCATCGTGCCTGCAAAAATGAGAACTTCTTCTTCCTCTGTTACACCCGGTCCATCGACAACAATACCGTTGCCACTGGAACTAATCTGAACAGAGCTTCCATAAATCGCAACATTTGCGTTCTTTGTTTTGATTGCTGTTGTGTATTTACCAGTTTCTTCACTTGTTGCAGAATCAGTGACCTTATTGGTTGATCCTATTGCCTGTATTTGGACAGTCTTATTCGCCGTATTCTCAGTTCCGAGTGTGACAGATCCCTTGGTCGCATCTACGGCAGTAACATTCGGATTTTCTGTACCAAAGCCAACCGCTTCGGCCGTAATTTGAACGTTATCCTTAATCGTAATGTAAGGAGAAGCCGTCTTTTCTACATCGCCTTCTGTGTATGTTTGCGTATAGCCATCTAAGCGAATACCGTAGGCAGAACCTGTCTTTGTGTAACTAGTGAGATTTGCGCCACCATCGACATTAATATAAGAGCTTGCCCCTGCTTTCAGTTCATCAGCAGAAGAACCAGAGAGCGCCTCCAGGCCGAGCAAGATAGCCGTGGCAGAAGCTGTATCGGAGCGAATTTCTTCATTCAGATGCCCCTTCAAAGTGACATAACTTAGCGCGGGATATCTCTTCGAAAGATCATAGATATGAAAGAAGTAGTTATGAAGCACAATACCTGTTGCATCCGCTGCAGCAGTCCCTGTATATGCAAGGGTTCCCTCGTCCTTGGTCGCATTTAAATTGATTGTGACCGTTTCGTGTCCAAGGGCAACTCTTGATGCGTTATTTTGAATACCTGCAAAGGTAAAGTAATCTCCAGAACCAAAAAGTGTGGTTGCTATGATATTAAATGTGCTTTCAGCAGTATCAGCAGTATCCATCAAACCGTGAACGTAATCTCCGCGCGAAACTTCAACGCCAATGGTTTGACCATTTACGGTGCCACTTGTTGCAAACGTAGCAGTATTGGTAATGTTGAAATTAACCGTTTTGGCATCGAGCCCAATGTCAGCGGTCCCTTGATTGTTACTCGTGTGGATTCCGTAAACGTCACCATTGTATTTTCCGCTAAGCTCTGTTCCAGAAATTGCAGCATTAACGGTGAGCGATCCAGACTTAATGCTGACAGTTCCCCCGTTCATGTCCCATGCATATCGTTCACCGTGAGAAAGAATACCGACAACGTAGCCACCGTTTGTCGATTCTGTTGACAAATTGACCGCAGAACTTGAATCAATACAGACAGCAGCATCTTCTGCAACATAAATTGCGGAAATATTTGCTCCCGCGTAGTCAGATTTTGTTGAAATCGTGACGCTATTACTAAAAGATGGGTAACTTTCTGACTCGCTATATTTTTTACTGTTACTGAAAATACCTGTGACTGTTCCTACATTGTGGGAGATAAGTTCAATGGAATAAGGATTGGTAACGCTTCCCGAGGCAGAGCTTCCAATCCTGAGAGCATATGCAATATCTATGTAACCCACAGACTCCGATTTTTTTGTTAATTCTGCTTTCACAGAAGAAGGTGCCGTTGAACTGTTCCATGTAACAGAAGAACTCGATGGCTCGGCATGCACCGTACCTACTGTCATCAGCGCAATAGAGGCAGCGGCCAAAACACGCTTAGCAGACTTTCTTTGCACAGAATGCGTCACCTCATTGGCAACCATCAGGGCGCCGCGCAGGCGATTAAAAACGATTTTGTAGGTCTTATTCATAGCTCTTAACCTTATGCAACCAAGGTTCCCTTTATGGGGGAATCTAGAGAAGCGTTTTTTCATTTTTTTCTGATTTTTCGTAAGAAATAAAAACAAGGAAAATGTTTTTATTTCAATATTCACAGGAGGCTGAGACCGCCTGTTAAAAAAACAAAAGGACTTCTCCTTATCGGCCTAGGAGAAATCCGATGTCTTACGAAAAACTTTCTTCGGGGAAAAATTACTTCTTTGGGCCAATGCCCAGAAATCTTTCACAACTGGGAAGCTTTTGTTTGTCCTTTCTCCCCACACAGACAAACAAAACTAGGGTTTGTACTTAAGTACAACACGTATATCAAATTTTGCGCATTGTATAGAAAAAGAAGTGGAATGCTACTTCGCTAATGCGTTAGGCTGACCTGTCTATAGGAAGGAACTGGAGCATTGTGATGTGATACGTATTAATC
>CAVLDT010000073.1:0-4569 GCA_963661915.1 Duodenibacillus sp. | reverse complement strand
AAGCGAGAGGCTGTGCCCTTGGAGTTCAAAGCCAAAGCGCTCAGCGATGATTTTCTGCCTTGCTTCGATTTCAGGATCAACGAACTCCTCGATTTTTCCGCAGTGAGCGCAGACGATGTGATCGTGATGCTCGCCCTTTTCGAGTTCATAGGTCGCAAGGCCATTTCCAAGTTGCCGCTTTACGATAAGGCCTGCGGCTTCAAACTGCGTTAAGACCCGATAGATTGTCGCCAAACCAACATCTAGGTCTTCGGCGATAAGTTTCTTATAGACATCTTCAGCCGTGAGATGACGTACCGACGAATCGGAAGCTTTCAGAAAAAGTTCCAAAATACGCATTCGAGGCGTAGTCGCCTTAAGCCCAGAATTCTTCAATTCTAGTTGTGAAACACTTGCTGACGTTTCTTCCATCGCCTCACTCCTTCCAAAAACGCCGAATACAGTTATCATAGCGGTTAATTCAGATTGACGGATTCTTAAGACTCAATTTTATGAAAAAACTGCGCCTGACACTGCCTATTCTCGCCGCTTTTGCTATCGGCTTAGCCGGTTGCAATTACAACAGTTATGTCTATCGTATTGATGTGCCACAAGGAAATCTTGTCACGCAAGAGATGGCAGAGCAACTCACACTTGGAATGTCTCGCGCTCAAGTGCAGTTTCTCATCGGAGAGCCTCTTGTAAAGAGTGACTTTCACTTAAACCGCTGGGATTATGTTTATTACTTTAATCCGCGGCACGGCAATGTTGAACTTCGTAAAATGACCATCTTCTTCGGTGACGATGGTCGTGTTGAAAAGATTGAGAAAGACCCGTTACCTACAGAACGCGAAGCCGATGCAACAATTCTCGGTACGCTTCAAGATTTAAAGAAAAACACTAAGGAATAAAGGATAGTTTCTATGAACGAGCAATTGGAACAACTCGAGCAGTCTGTCTCGCGGATTTTGGAAGAATATCGTGCCCTGAAGGTGGAAAATGACACCTTGAAGGCCGCTCTTGAAAGTTCTCGTGCGGAAACCTTAGCGGCTAAGGCCGAGTGCGACCAACTCAAAAATGCACAGTCGCAATTCGAATCTCAGAAGGCTGAGAGTGAAGCAAAACAGGCCGAATTTGCACAACGCCTTGATGCAATCATTGGTGCCTTGCAATCTGGAGCCAACCACTAATGAGTAAAGTCACGCTGACAGTCCTCAACAGGCAGTACGCCTTTGACGTGCCGCCTGAGGATGCTCAGACTCTTCAAGCCGCAGCCGAACTTCTTAACACGCGAGCCAAAGAGATTACGGGCGACACACGGTTTCTCACAAATGAACGTATCGCCATCACTGCTGCTTTGCAGATTGCCTTTGACTCGCTTCGTGGGAAGATTGGAAGCGTCCCCGTTGATCCCGCAACGATCACGCGTCTTGCAACGATTCGGATGAAAATAGACGAGACGCTTGACCCTGCGCTAGAGGCTTAAGAGTAGTTTCTTTCTTCTCTTAGGGTGTCTGTGACAGGCACCCTTTTCTCACGCGCACGTCTGCAAGTCCCATGCGGGCCGCAGCACTGTTACGCAGTTTCTTTAAACCTTCACTTGGTGCATTTGTTGGCGTAAAGGTCCCCGCCAAGTTCTGCCTCACAAAGTACTGCGGATGGGCAAGATTTGCGACTGCCCCTTCTTTACTGATTACAAGACCAGCGCCGCCTGCGGCCTGAGAAAATGTCAGTGCAAACCCTGCATCTTTACCGTAAACATTTACCCCCTCAAAGGGGCGTGCCGTACGCTTAAGGACAAGTTCCCGTAGCGTAGGAAAGATATCCGTGTGCCCCGTCCAACGACTTCTATCGGGGCTAGCTGGCCGCCAAACCTCCGGGACAAGAAAGAAGAGCGGAACACCAAACTGATGATCTAATCTTGCTGTGTCGGGATATTCAAAAATCGTGCGAGTGTTGTGATCACCCGTCGCAACAAAGATAGTCTTTTCCGCTATCTTTTGCGGGGTGTCACGGATAAAGCGCCCAAGAGAATCTGCTGCGTACTGATAAGTTTCAAGAATTGCGTTTGCAATCTTCTTATCTTTTGTCTTCCAAGCAGGAAGCGCATCATAACTAACTGGTTTTACCGCATACCCAGTAGGAGTCTTATAGGGAGGATGATTCGTTGTCGAAAGGCAGACGATTAAAAGGGGTTTCCCTTCCTTTTCTCCCGCGCTTAAAAGTTCTTTTGCGTACTCAAACATATAGGCATCAGGAACGCCCCAAGTGCCTGTTTCAATATTTTCTCCAAAGCGCTTCTTGATGTGTTCTAACCCCAAGATTTCATCGAATCCGTGCCGTGGGAAATTCGCATCGACGTTACGCCAAACAGAGGTTCCTGAAGAGAGGTAGATGGTCCTATAACCTGCCTCTTTAAATTCCTTTACGTAAGAAAAAGAAAATGGCTTGTACCCATAACGAGACTGCGAGATGGGAGAAATCGGGGTATTAAAAAGAAGCCCCTCAAGACTTGGAAATGTGCCGTTTTGAATTGAGATGGAATTTAAAAATAAATCCCCTCTCTTTGCGACTTCTGCGAAAGCCCCTAGAGTGTCATTAACCTTTAGCTCGTAGGCTTCAAAGAGGTCTCGCCCCATCGCTTCCATTACGACAAGGACGATATTAGGAAGCCGTGTTTCCTTTGTAGCTGTAAGAGTCTTTGGAGCGATGACGGTTTCAGCCTCTTTTTCAGAGGCAAATCCCATGGCTCTGAGACCAGCTAAGGGGTTCGATCCAATGTCTTGCGCCTTCACTTCTTTAGCCGCGTCGTAAAGAGCTTGCGCACCATTATTTACGGCTTGGTTAACAAAGAAATTTGTTGTGGCGTTTAAGTCTGTTTGCCGTAAAGGGAACGTACCAAAAGAGCCACGCGCGAAAAACACAGTAGCAAGGATTACGCAAAAGAGCGCTAGAAAATCCTGACGGGCAGACGCCACGGTGCTGTCACTCTCTTTTTCTGAGACTTTCTTGCGAATCCACAAAAGGATTCCAACAAAGATAAGCAAACACGCAAGATACTGAAAGACGGGCCAGTCTCTAACAACCGAAACAATGATTGCCCACGTGTCATCTTGCATAAAGCCAAAGACAAGTGAATTAATGGGGCTCCCATAAAACCCAAAGAACCCAAAATTCACTAGAGCTAAGATAAAAAGGGCAGAGGCTCCGAGAATTGCCAGCGCTTCAGAAATTCTAAAAAGCGCACCACCTTTCCCGAAGCGCGCTACGACAGAGCCCCCTAAAAGCGTAACAAGAGAGGCTATGAGGGAAATTGCCGTCCACTTCGCATCAAAACGAGCACCTCGCAATAGGCCTGAAATAACGTCGCTAGCTTCAACGCCACCTGCAGGACTATATGTCCAAAGGAAAAGTCCTCGGAAGGCGCTTAGCGTAAGAAGCGTCACAAGAAAGACTGCAACAAAGAAAACAATACCTTTTCTTCTCATGTTTCTTTTTTTTAGAAAAGATCCCTTCTCTATTCCAACCTTCTTACTAAAGACGTTTTTTCACAGCTTCAAAAATTTCCGCAGCAGAAATATCCGCGTTAACGCCACCGATGGTTGCGCAATCCACTTCACCGATTAGAGAAATTTTTTCTAAATCCGTATCGACCCAAACGCCTACGCAAGGAATAGCAAGAGCAGCTGCTAAGTGCATCAACCCCGTATCTAACCCAATACCAATCTTTGCCTCGGAAACAACTGAGGCAATTTCAGGAATCCTCATGCGCGGTAAGACACGCGCCGCAGGACTTGCGGCGGCAATCCGCTCTGCTCTCTCCCGTTCTGAATCATTTCCCCAAAAAAGAACCGAACTCAAACCGATATCCGAAAGACTACAAACGAGTTCCTTCCAACGGTCCTCGACCCAAAGTTTTGGCCTTTTGAGGCTTGCGTTCACAAAGAGAGCAGCAAAATTTTCTGGGAGATCTAAGTCCACCTTAAGAGCGGGCGCCTTAGCGCCAAACTTTGGATGTTCTTCATCAATCTCATAGCCAACGGCCGTAGCAAGCATCTTCCGGTAACGTCTAACCGTCCCCAATCTTGCAGGCATCTCGAAAGTTTTTTTATAGAAAAACGTCGCTAAAGGTTCTCGCACCGTTTTCCGAGAGTAACCCATAACGGGGACTCCTGCCCAACTAGCAGCCCATGCGCTTCGAATGATTCCCTGTGTGTCAACGACTGCATCGTACTTTTCAGAGCGAAGCCTCTCTTTTAAGTCATGGATTTCTCTTCTTACAGAAGAAGCAAACGGGGTCTTTCTCCAACGACGAAAGGCCGTCTTTGGCATGGCGTCCACCGCGCTACAAAGGCCGCAAACATCCGCAAAAGACTCTTCAACAAGCCAGTGAAGTTCCGCTTCTGGGAAAGCCTTTTTAAAGTCAACTGCCGCAGGAAACGTGTGAATGATGTCTCCCATGGAAGAGGTGCGAACTAAGAGAATTTTTTGCGGCATAAGAACACGATAAAAAACGTTTTTCTTTGGGAAACTCTATTTTAGAGGAGGCTTTGATGTGCTCGCAAAACCGTAAAAGCCGAAAATCTTGAG
>CAVLDT010000072.1:0-4573 GCA_963661915.1 Duodenibacillus sp. | reverse complement strand
TTTTTTAAGTTAACCAGCGCATCGGTGTAAGTGATAGTTCTGGGAATACAAGCAGAACTAAGAGAACAACAATCTCGATAGCGATAAACGGAATCAGTTTCGCAATGAGATTAGCAATCTTGATATTGCCGATACCACAAACCACATAGAGAATCGTTCCTACAGGAGGCGTAATAACGCCAATGCCTAGGTTAAGGACAAATAAGAGTCCGAAGTGGTATGGGTTGATTCCAGCCTGTTGGACAAGCGGGAAAAAGACTGGTGCAAAAATCAGAATATTCGGCGTTAGGTCCATCACCATGCCTGCAAGGAATAGGAAAAGATTCAGAGCAAGCAAAAGCATGACTGGGTGAGCGATAAGCGGGCTAAATAGACCGACGACTTGATCTGGAATTTGTGCTGAGGTGATAAACCAGCCAACAGCGCATGCAGCCGCCACGACAATCATCACAACGGCTGTAGTACGGGCTGATGTAGCAGAAACTCTCAGAAGTTCGCGAAATGTCAGTTCTCTGTAGTAGAAAAGGCAAATCACAATCGCATAAATAGCCGCAAAGGCACCACCTTCTGTTGGGGTGAAGACACCAAAGCGAATGCCACCTAAGAGAAGAACAGGGAGCATGAACGCAGGCCAAGAGTCGATGATGATTTTTCTCGCTTCTTCACGAGTGAATGTCACGTGATCGTTGTAGCCATCGATGCGGACAATAAAGTACCAAAGCACCATGAGAGCAAGGCCAAGAAGAATGCCAGGAACTAAACCAATCATAAAGAGCTTCGTAATCGAGAGCCCTACAGTGACACCCAAAATGATGAAGTTTGTCGAGGGCGGAATGATTGGTCCAAGGATGGCACCTGCGGAAATGACAGCACCTGCGCGTGCTGGATCGTAGCCCACTTTTTTCATCATCGGAAGTAGGAGGCCGCCTAAGGCAGCGGCTTCACCGACGGAAGAGCCCATGAGGCCGGCGAAGATGATTGATGCGAAAATCGCAGCGTAACCAAGGCCACCACGGATGTGCCCGACAACAAGCTGAGCAAGACGCACAACTCTCACAGAGAGTCCGCCCGCACTCATGATTTCACCTGCGAAGATGAAAAATGGGATTGCCATCAGTGCATAGTTATCCGATCCATCAAGCATAGCCTGTGGGATGATGAGGACATCGAGCCCCATGCCTCCGTAAAGCATCAAGATAACAGAGCATAGGACAAGGACGAGCCAAATCGGTACACCAATAAATAGAAAGAAGAATAGGGAAGTGATAAATAAGATAAGTTCCATAGTTATCCCTCCTTACTCATGGTTTCATCCAAGTCGCCACCCGTCCCGACTTTGTGCGTTGAAAGAGGCGCCTTCCAATGCGCTATAAGGTCTCGGAACGTGAAGATGAATGCGATTGCAGACATGATTGGTAAGCAACTATTAATGAGCCCCATATTGACATTAGTTGCTACGGAATTAATGTCATACGTAAGCATCAGAATGTTGATGCCACCTGCGGTGAGAAGAGCAAGTGCCGTAAGGGAGCAAACATCAGCCAAGATTTCAACTGAGCGACGAGCAATACCACTGAGTTGATTTAAGAGCAAATCGACAGCGATGTGCTTCTTGCGGTAACACGCCTCAATCGCGCCGTAATAAATGATGTAAATAAAGAGGAAACGCGCCCATTCTTCGCTAGGCGGAAAGCTTGAGCGAAACACATAGCGAAGGAAAGCGTTGTAGAAAACAAGACCAACCATGCCGAGAAAAACGATGGCACAAAATATTTCGAAACAGAGCTGTCCGTCGAAATGCCATGACTCTTTCTTCGGGGCGGGAGTCTCGTCCGGAAGAGTGCTTTGCGTCATATCAAAGAGCCCGAAAGAAAATAGGTTCGGCAGCAGAGGAAGCCCTGCCGCTGCCGAACTCTTTAAAGATTATTTCTTCGCTTTAGAGCTGAAGGAAAGTGCTGCGTCGAGAATTTCGCGAGCGTTAGGAACGTATCCCGGGTTGGCTTTGCCATCAAGTTCTTTGTTGAGGAACATTTCCCAGGTCTTCTGCCCAGCCTTGAAGAGCCCTTCGCGGAAGGAGGCATCAGGCTCTGAAACCTTTCCACCAGCCTTTTCGATAATCTTCTTGGCTTCTTTGTCTACGCGAGCGCACTCTGCCCAGACAGCTTCCGAGGCTTCGTAGGCGGCTTGCTTAAACCAGCCTTTGTCTTGTTCAGGAAGTTTTTGCCAGAATTTTTCGTTAATCATCGTGTTTTGCAAGACGAGGATATGGCCAGCTTTTGTAATCTTCGGAGCGTACTCGTAGAGGCGATCTGAGAGGATGTCACCGAAGGGGCTATCGCCACCGTCAACTGTTCCCTGATCAAGAGCGCTTGGGAGGTCAACGTAGTTAATGGCTTGTCCGGAAATTCCGCAGAATTCAGCAAACTTCACATAAAGTGGTACGTTGGGAGTACGCATGCGAAGGCCCTTGACGTCGTCCATCGTCTTGAGCTCTTTCTTTGTGAAGAAGTGACGGAAGCCAATCGGATAGGCGTTCAAAACACGCATTCCAGATTTTTCAACAAAGCTCTTGGAGAACGGGCCCGTTGTGTAGCCTTTCGCGGGTCCAACAATCAATTCGAGTACGCCACCCTTCATGGCACGATGGGCGTGATCGAGATCCTCATAGAGCATCGGGGTTTCAAACATGGCCATTGCCGGGTGGAAACGACTCGACTGTGGGCCTACGCAGCACATCTGGATTGTGCCATTACGCGTCTGAGTGAGGTAGTTGTCTTCTTTACCGAGTTGGTTATGCGGGAAGACTTGCACCTTGTATTTCCCAGCAGAGAGCACTCCAAGGCGCTGGGCGAAAACACGCATGCCAATCGTCTGTGGGTTCCCATCGGGTTTGGAACCAGCGATTTTTACGGTAATAGCGGCCTCTGCGGCTGAGACAGCGAGAGCGAGGATGGCGACACTGCAGGCGGTAAAGATACGTTTCATATGGATTTTCTCCAGTTGATTGTTTCAAATCTAGTTCAAAATCTGTGACGTTTTGACTAGGTAATTTGCTATTTTCAAAAGTAAAACGTTGAAAACGGCTAGCCCTTGTAAGAGAAGTTTTCTCAGACGGAAAAAGTCTATCGTTTGAAAATTTTGTTATCTACTCGATTTTCCCCTAAGGGTTTCTCATTCGGGGTAAATGCTTTCAAGGTTAACCCTTAGTGAGATCTTGGTTTTAAGGATTGTGCATTTGTAAGAATGAGACACCTTCAAGCGGAAGGTGAGGTGAAACTCTCTCATTCACTTATGAGGCAGAGTTTTCTTTAAGAGGCTTGAGTTTGATTGGAGAGAGAGGAGAAGTAATTTTCGGGAAAAATTTCTAGCAGCACTTCACTCATGCACTAATGCTTCCAAAGCAGTCAATTATTTTATAGATTGATTTGCCTTCGTTGTAGCCTGATTTACCTGTAGGGGTTTTCTATTTGGGGTTAATACCATGTAGGTTAACCCCACTATGTGTGGTTTTCCTTCTTAGGCAAAAGAGAAGTTCTATTGACCTCTACACGGATGACTCCCTACACGCGAGAGGTTATCTCAAGCCTAAAAACCGAAGCAGGCCTCTTTAGCGAAATGTACGTTTGAAGTTGGGAGACTGCCTTGGCTAGTGGCTTGTTTTATTAAAAAATTTACTTACGTAGAAGACGAAGAAAAAAACCTTTAAAAGTTTTCAACTTCTTGATAGGATTGAATTGTCATCTGAAAAAAGCAGCCATAAATGTCAAGCGACATTACTAGGGAGGTGCGGACAAAATCTTGGACTTTTTAGGTGAAGCTTTTCCCCGCGTGAGCGGGGGTGTTTCTGATGTTATCGATGCGTTCTTGGGATTTCTCACCTTTTCCCCGCGTGAGCGGGGGCTTTCAAGAGAATGAAGTTCTTTTAAGAGCATTTCGGGCGACTTCACCTACGTAGGTGAAGTCGCCCGAAAAAATTTAGAACTTCCAGCGCGTCTTAGGCAATTTCTTTTGCGTGCTTTGTGAGAATCTCTGCGGCTTCAGCCATGGAGCGCACAAAGTGGACATTATTGAGTTTTTCCTTCGTGCAGAAACACTTATCAACGGTGTTTCTCAGAAACTTCCCTAAGTCATCGTAATAGCCATCTAAGCTATAAAAAATGCAGGGGGCTGGGAGGTGGTCTAGCGCTTTACGAGAAAGACATTCAGCGAGCTCCTCTAAGGTGCCCATGCCGCCAGGCATGATGACGTAGGCCTGTCCCATGCGAATAAGCTTCTTTCTACGGGTTGCCATATCAGGGGTGACAATGAGTTGAGTGAGCCCTTCAAACTGCACTTCCGCATCCACAAAGAACTGCGTTTCAATGCCGATGGCTTTACCACCCGCAGCGAGTGTGCTTTGTGCGACAACACCCATGAGCCCGGTTTTTGAGCCGCCATAAATGAGTGTGTGGCCGTTTTGTCCAATCCAAGTGCCTAGTTCTCTTGTGGCATTGGCGTACGAGACATTGTTTCCGTAAGAGGCGCCGAGAAAAACAGTGATGTTCATACGTTTCTTCCTTTTTTCTGTAACTAG
>CAVLDT010000071.1:0-4615 GCA_963661915.1 Duodenibacillus sp. | reverse complement strand
CGCCTGCGGTAAGTTTATCTGTCACATTTTTGACTTCAACCTTGGAGCCCTCGCCTGTAGCAGCTTCGCCGTTACCAACGTTACCCAAGGCAACGCTTTGATTGTTGCTCGAAATAAACTGGGCACCATTTGCAAGGTTAACGCCACCAAGAAGAATTGAGGAATTCTCATTTCCTGTAACGGAGAGAGAAACTCCTAGGCCAAGAGTTGCGCTATCCGTGACGAGACCACCCAATTTACTGACATTCGTGAGATCAAGCGCGGTGTAGTCACCAACAGTAAGTGTTCCAATTTCCGATGAATTTGTCTGATTGCCAAATTTCACCGTTGCGTGCTTACTCGCGTCAGTTCCTGTTCCATTACGCGTGGTGAGTTCCGTAACTTTAAGCGCTGAGCCAGTCGCATCAAACGATCCTGTACCACCAAGGTTAAGTTCGTCGAGTTCCATTCGCTCCGTGGTGCCAGAGGTAAGCGTAAAGTTTGCGTTTTCACCTAAGGTGACAGAACTTCCGTTCACGAGTTTTGTATTTGTCGCAGTTAAACTTGAGTAATTTCCTAAATCAACTGTGCCAATCGTTGAGCCAGAGTTGGCCGCAGCCTCAATTTGGATTTTTGCGCCAGTGCCGCTTTCTGCATCCTCGGTTCTGATGGTGCCAATTGTGGCCTTCGCAATACCTGTTGTAGCGGTAAATTCAGACTTCTTACCGAGGTTAAGATTCGTGACTTCGAGTTTATCTGTCACGTTAGAAATCCGAATCTTGGCTTCCGTTCCGGTGAACTGTTTACCAGAAGAGGTTGTTGTCCCCGTCACCGTATCAATCGTTACAGTCTTATTCTTGTCAGAAATGAATCGGGCAGAATCCGCCAAACTCACTACATCCCGAGTAATAGTCGTGTTGTTATTACCAATTAATTCAAGATGGACATCTACACCAAGTGTTGTCGTCCCAGTTGAAGATGTAAGGGTTGTATTTGTTGCCTTAAGTGTTGAGTGATCTCCAAGAGAGAGGATTCCGATTGTTGACTCTACTGTCGAACTACCCATCTCTACAGTTGTGTGCTTTTCGTGGGTACCTGCATCAAGCTTTAGGCTCGTGATATCAAACGCAGCGTTTGTAGCCTTGAATTCAGCACTTTGCTTAACCCAAAGCTCTCCAATGTTGGACTTCGCGTTATTACTACCGATTGTGGCCTTGGCTCCCGCTTCAAGTGTAACGCCAACCTTACCGCCATCTGTTGTGTTCTTGATAACAGCATTTCCAGCGGTGAGCTCTGCGTTTGTTCCAAGCGTAATTGCCCCTAGCGTAGATGTTCCCTCACCATTAATCGAAACCACTGCGTGGTTCCCGTTGCCAGAGGAACCGGCACCAGCCGTGATTGAAGCAATCTTTAGAACCGAGTCTGTGGCTGTAAACGAACCGGTAGTTCCAAGGTTAAGCGTTCCAATGACTGAGGCTGTTGTGCTGTTACTGTCAAGAGAAACCTCTGCGTGATTTCCAAGGGTTACATTATTGCCGCCAGTAAGAAGCGCATTCGTTGCCGTGAGCTTGGTGTAGTTACCAAGATGAATCTCACCGGTAATGGCAGAAGTCACCGTACTACCGCCTGTAATCTTCACTGCCTCATAGGCCGTGGTACGAGACGCATCTGCAGTGCCAGCAGTGGTAATCGAACCAATTGTTGCGGTATCTGCAGAAGCTTCGAATGTAGCATTATTGCCAAGGTTAAGGCTTGTAGCGGTAAGTGTTGTGGCATTCGTTACCTTAACCTTACTTCCCAGACCCGTGGGCATTGTCTCATCCGTACCCGTGACAACGCCAAGAGCAACGCTCTTATTGTTGTTAGAGATGAATTCTGCAGCATCAGCTAACTTAAGTTTATTAAGCGCAATCGATGTGCCACCAGCTGCTTCCTCTTTTCCATTTCCCGTGAGACTTAAGATAACACCAAGGCCAAGACTTGCGCCATCTGTCATGGAATTGAGTTTCGTGTTCGTAAAGTTAAGTTCTGTGTAATTGCCAATGGCAAGCTTTCCAACTTCAGAAATGGCTTCTGTTGTACCAAACGTGACAGAAGCGTGTTCCCCTGCGTTCTTACTCGTTCCGTTATCCGTAGTAATCGTTGTAACTTTAAGAGCGGCTTCCGTTGCATTAAAGGTACCGACCTTACCAAGCTTAAGTTCGTTAATCGTAGAAACTTTGTTGTTACTTGTAAGTGTTAAGGTCGCATTTTCTCCAAGTTCAACATCAACCGCTATCGGATTGCCTTGGGTATTGTTTGCCCCTTGAATCACTGTGTTTGTGGCACTGAGATTGCGGTTAGCTCCAAGCGTGATTTTCCCGATTGTTGACGTGGCTGTATCAGACGCAGCACCGCCGATAACGATGGAGGCTGAATCTTCTTTAAGCGTTTCTGCCGCGGCTTCAATTTCGCTAACTGCAACTGTTGAAGCTGAGGTAAGCGTAAAGGCGGCATTCTCTCCAACTGTTACCTTTCCAACGCTGGAAGCGAGTTTTCCTCCCGTAACTGACACGGACGAACCACTAGCAAGGTCTACCGTTTTGCCCCCTGTTAGCGCAACGTTTGTAGCCGTAAGGGTTGTATTAGCGCCTAAATCAATTTCCCCCGTGATCTTGGAATCAGAGTTAGAACCCGCTGTGATAGAAACGGAATTATGCCTTGCTCCCGTTGTTCTTACTGTCGTAATTGCGCCAATCTCTGCTGTCGTTGCGGTTGCAGAGAACGTGGACTTCTCGCCAAGTTTTAAGCTCGTTGCGTTAAGGGTATCCGCCCCTGTAACAGAAATATAGGATCCCGTTCCTGTCGCAGAGTTAGCATCAATTCCCCCTACAACGCCTAGCGTCACAGAGGAATTATTCTCTGAAGTAAAGTGTGCATCTTTCGCAAGCTTAACGCCAGAGCTAAGAGAAACAGGAGTTACAGTCTTATCGTTTGCATCACCATTGAGTGTCAGGTGAGAACCCTCTTTGAGTGTGACAGAACTTGTATTAAGTTTTGCTTTTGTTGCTGTTAAAGAGGCAAATTTTCCAAGAGAAACTGAACCGATTTCAGAAACACCGCTTGTGCTACCTAAAGTGATTACGCCCTTTTCATCGCTACTCACACCATCGGCCACAACAATTGATGTGACATCCACAGCACCATTCGTTGCCTGGAATGTTCCGGAGTAACCCGTCTCTAAGCTACTTCCCGTTACGTTTCCGAGCGTTAACGCACCAATTGAAGATTTCCTACCATTGCTATCAAGTACGAACTGTGCGCCCTTTCTTAAGGAAACGTTGCTAGCGTCTTTCACGATAACGTTTGTGGCATTAAGCGTTGCATACTTGCCAAGAGAAACCGATCCAATTGCAGATTCGTCTCCCGTTGCACTAATGGCAATCGAGGGGTGATCATCTCGCGCAGAAGAGGTGCCATCTTCTGTTGTAATCGATCCGATGGTTACCTTTGTAATCGCATCGGTAGCGGTAAAGCTTGCCTTGTCGCTAAGGTTAAGGCTTGTTACAGAAACTTCCTCTGCGCCCGAAATCTTAACTTTGGCACCTACTCCCGTATCAGGCGAAGTCGTACCCATCTTTGTAATCGTGCCAATCTGAACTTTCTTATTGTTCTTTGAAGTGAACTTCGCAGAGTCGGCTAGTTTCAAATCCGTGAGGTTAATTGTCTTATTGGCAACAGATGTTGTGCTACCAGTAAGCGTAACTTCAACACCCTTGTTTAATTCTGCAGAAACACCTGTATCACTTGTGCCTAAGTTCGAATTCACTACGGTAAGTTTTGTGTAGTCACCTAAGTCAAGAGAACCAATGTTGGATTCTTTGGTGCTATCGGAATTACCGAAAGTCACTGTAGCAAAGTCAGCTGCACTGCCGGCTTCTGTCTCAATGGACTCAACATCAATAGCCGCGCCCTCTGCATTAAAAACACCCTTCTTTTGAACCGTGAGTGTGCTGATAGCGGATGTTCCACTGCTTTCTAAATCAAAGCGCGCGTTTTGATCGACAAAGACAGCAACGTGTGTGGGATTACCCGTAGCACCGTTTGCGCCCTTAATAAGCGCATTCGTAGCATTAAGGGTTGCGTATTTACCAAGAGTTACTGCTCCGATAGAAGATGCAGTATTGGCGTTTCCTAGGGTGATTGCCGCATGATTACCTGCAGCATCTGTTGCAGTAGACGCTGTCCCTGAGGCTGTCGTTACTCCAGCTACGATTATTCCTATGTCAGCAGCAGTACCTGCAGCCGAGAATGTGCCAATGTCACCGAGTTTTAGTTCATCGATACTAGATTTTCCACTTGTACCAGAAAGTGTGACTGAAGCCTTCTCTCCAAGTTCAACATCAACAGCAGCCGCCTTTTGCGTTATCGAATCAACTGCTCCTTGGATTACAGCATTCGTGGCAGTAAGAGTTGCGAATTTGCCAAGAGTTAGCGCTCCGATTGTTGACACGGAACTCGTGTTAATGGCAATTGCAGGGTGCTTCTCAGGATCCCCATCTGCCGTTGTGATAGATCCAATGGTTGCGCTTGTGACATTCCTCGTTGCTGTGAATGTGGACCTGTTGCCAAGGCTTAGGCTTGTGGCACTTAAGCT
>CAVLDT010000070.1:0-4713 GCA_963661915.1 Duodenibacillus sp. | reverse complement strand
CCCCAATATCAGCCGCGAGTACCCGCATTTTGTGCTCCCTTTGCACCAGGATTTAGAAAATCCGTGTAGATAGCCTTTGGGCGCATTTCCCACAAGGAATTTTAATCAATTGCGACTATGTGGTCTGCCAGAAATCGGACAAAAGGATGGTTTCTTGAGTTTTATACCGTGTGAAACGTTGGTTTTAGCGGTAAGCCGAGATTCTTCAAGATCCTTTTGGTTATTTTTGAATAAATCTCGTAACATCAACCCTCAGGTTCTTTTGGTTTTTTTTGGAAATACGGGTTGGCTATGCTTTCTTTATCTCATCTCAAAACTTTCTTAACTGCAGTTCGTTTCCGAAGTTTTACGCGTGCGGCCGTGGAACTTGCATTAACACAACCTGCCGTAAGTGCCCATGTTGCTTTACTTGAACAAGAATTCGGCTGCGCTCTTTTTAACCGCACTGGGCGTCGTGTCGTTCTCACAGATGCGGGACGGGCTCTTGAAAAAGGCGCTAAAGATATCTTTGAACGCATCGAATCAGTTCGTGGCGAAATCGATGACTTGGGACATATGAAGGGGGGTACCATTAGCATCGGTGCCTCTCGTATCGTTGGCGTTTATATGTTGCCACGCGTTCTGATGCATTTCCGTGATCACTATCCCGATGTTGAAATGAAAATTTCAATCCATTCAGCGCACACCATTAAGTTACAGGTTGAAGACAACGCTTTTGACCTCGGGATTGTGGGAGAAGGTAGCTCGATTGACTCAGAAAATATTGGTGTTACAACAATTGGGGAAGACCACCTCGTCATCGTTGTTCCTCGCAAACATCCATTTGCACAAAGAGAATCTCTCACTGTTGCAGATATTCGTAATGAGTCATTCATCATGTCTGGTAGGCTCACTGCTTCTCAGCAAAGCCTCAAAGCGCAGCTGACAGATGTCGGTTTAACTTTTAAGAGTCCACTTACGATTGACGATGCAGGAGCAATTAAACGTGCAGTACTGCAGGGAGCGGGGCTAGCGATTCTCTCTCGCTCGGTTGTTGCGCAAGAGGTCCTCGAAGGAAAGCTTGTAGCGCTGGAATTGTCTGACTACCCACTGCGACGCAAGATCTTATTACTTTGGAGAAAAGATAGACGTTTTTCCAAGAACGCAGAGGCATTTATGAAATTTGTTCGAGAAGCCTTCATGGAGGGAAATGAGGCTAACCGATAAAAATTTCTGATGCAATGAATCAGAATTCTCCACTTTTTGCGCCTATTGGGACTCCTAAATTTGTGGGAACGTCCGAAAAGCGGTGTCTATGCCGTGAATTGGAAAACCAAATGAGGAATGTCCTATGAGTCCCACAACAACAAGTAGCGCTGCACAAGCCAAGGACTTTGATCCCTTGGATATGAACAGTTATTCCCTCAATAAACTTCCGAAGAAACCGCTCACCCCCGTTGGGCGCTTCTTCCGTATTTGGGGGCTCCCAATAGCCGCTGTTCTTTTTATCGTTACGGCTTATCTCGTTCAATTTCCCATCTTGAACGCTAAGCAACAGATTATGTTTGGTCTTTTTGCAACAGCGCTCTTCCTTTGGATTAGCGAAACTGTTCCAAACTATGTGACATCCATGTTGCTTATCTGCGGATTGATTCTCACAGGAACTCTGAAGGCAAAACCAGCAATGGCTACCTTGGGCGATCCGGTCATTTGGTTAAACATCTCCGCTTTTGTCATGGCAAGTGCTATGGTAAAAACCGACCTAGTGAAGCGTGTTGCCCTTTGGTTAATTTTGCGTTTCGGTAAAAACGCTAGCGCAATCTTTCTTACCTTCCTTGCCATTAACTTAATTCTTGCAGCTTTTGTTAATGCCACAGCCGCTAAGGCCGCTCTCATGATGCCACTCTTCATGGTGGTTTCTGCTGTTTACGGTGCTCCTGGGACGGACACGACCAATAATTTTGCTCGTAATCTCGTCTTGCATAACCTAGTGATGATTAATGCAAGTTGCAACTCCTTTATGACGGGTTCTGGCGCAAACCTCTTAGGTGTTGCCATACTCGCGGGCTCTGGCATTTCGATTTATTACTTTGATTGGTTTACTGCTGGTTTCCCGCTCGTCCTCGCCTTTGGCATTCTCTCTTACATGATTGGTGTTCGCTTTGTTTTTCCGCTCTCTAAGGAGGATAAGGAGCCGAAACTTGCAGGGGGGCGTGAGGCTCTTGCTAAGGCCTACGCCGAGCTCGGTGGCATAAAGTTAAACGAAGTCAAAGCAGCTGTCGTTTTTTTAATCGTTCTTCTTGTTTGGTCTACAGATAAGATTCACGGCCTTAATGCCACAGTCGTTGCGATGCTCGGAGCCATCGTGATGCTTGCTCCGCAATTTAAGTTACTCAATTGGAATGACGTGGATGTACCTTGGCATCTGATGATTTTCTCTGCGGGCGCTTACTCTCTTGGTGCTGGTCTAAAGGCGACAAATCTTATGAGTGTGCTCACAGTTGAACTGATGGAAAGCCTTGGTATGAAGACGATGAATTACTTCACGCTTTATGCCTTGCTTACTGCAATCTTTATCGCAAGTCACTTTATTTTCCAAAGTAAGAACATGCGTACGCTTATTTTCATGCCCATTGTGATTGGTATCGCGCAGACATTGAAACTTGATGTACTCTCTTTGGCGCTTCCGATTGCTCTTTGTATTAACGTTTGCTGGTCGCTACCCTTTAACGCCAAACCCAATGCAATGCTCTATGGCACGAACAAGTACACGATGGGTGAGTCCTTCAAGTATGGATTGACGATGTCTATTTTGTACTGGACGCTGCTACTTATCGCGGGTGGAACCTATTTCGTTTGGTTGGGTATCTGCCCAGGATTCTTCTAATCGATTTACGAAACGAGGTTAGGTCAACTTGGCGGGCGCAAGCCCGCCATTTTTTAACTCGCAAGAATCAATAAAAAAACCTTATAGGATAGATTCAAATTAGCGATATTTTGTCTTGTAATATGCGCCAAAATCATCCTCAGAAGTTATGAGGGTGATTCACGCTTGAATCAACGCATGCCGGAGGCGCCCATCCGGTTTTCATTTAAAGGATTTCATCATGGCAAAGGAAATTGAACGCAAATTTCTAGTTGTCGGTGACGCTTGGCGCGCTCTTGCGCAGGGTGTCGAATATCGTCAGGGATATCTCAACAGTATCAAGGAACGTACAGTGCGCATTCGCACCGTTGGTGAAAAGGCCGTTATCACGGTTAAGGGTCCGACGGTTGGCGTTACCCGTATGGAATTTGAATATCAGATTCCGTATGACGATTGCGTCGCGATGCTCGACAACTTGGCTGAGAAGCCCATTATTGAGAAGAAGCGCTACAAGATTCCGATGGGCGAATTTGTTTGGGAAATCGATGAGTTCTTCGGTGTCAATGCGGGTTTGATAGTTGCGGAAATCGAACTTAAGAGCGAAGATCAGACATTTGAAAAACCTGAGTGGATTGGTAAGGAAGTTTCTGGTGACCCCCGCTACTTCAATTCCATGCTCGTCGCTCACCCCTACAGCACCTGGAAAGACAAGGAATAAGGAGACTCCAATGGCAGATAGTTATGCAAAGAATGTTGCAACGTCTAAAGAAGATGCGCTAAAGCTTTTCCCCCGCGCCGAATTCCGCGTTTTCGGTAAAGACATCATCAAGGCTGTCATCGAGCACATGTGGTGTTGCAAGGCTCAGCTCTTTAAGGCTCGTGTTATGCCCGCGGAGACTTACATTCTTTCGCGTCATACCAATGAAGCAAATGTCAAGGTCCGTGACGGTCTTTTGGATATTAAGACAAAGACGGGTGAAACGCCGGAAGGTTTTGAAATCTTCCAACCTCGTGGCAAATTCCAATTTCCAGTTTCCCGTGAGGAACTGCTTGAAATTCTCACACATCTGAAGGTCTCCATGGCGCTAGATAAGCCCACGTATACCTTTGACGAATTCTGCGATATGGTGCGTGCCAATCCGGATATGGCGCTTGTCACAGTCGAGAAGAAACGCTTTGGCTTTAGCGTTAACGGTGTTATCTGTGAGTATGCCCAGGTTTGGTTCAACGGGGCCATGGTTGAAACGGCTTGTTGCGAAAGCGAAAACTACGACGCCATGAAGGGCGCAGTGGATGCCTTGGGTATCGGTGAGATGGCCAACACGAACTATCTCAAAGCCGCCAAGCACGTAATTGGCATGTAGCAATTGGCATGTAATCAGCGAGAAGTATTTTTTTTCTCTCCTAGGGACCCGAGGCCTGACTCCGCCTCGGGCTTTTTTTCTCTAGAGAGGGATTTTAAAAAGGTCATACAATTGGTACTCTGATTTTGGCGTTCGCATTTTTTCTTGCTCGGCCATAGTGTTCTAATGAGTGTTTCGACATTTTCAAACTTTGTTTGCTAGAGTCACTCGGCTTCTTTTTGGATTTCTTGTATTCATCAAACCTTCCTTCAGCGAGAATGATGAGAATTTCAATCTCAGACGCTGTGACGATGTTGGTAACCTCAACTTTGCTTTATAGGGCTCATCGAGTTTGAAAGTTTCTTTTCGGGAGCTAGAAATTCGTAGTACGGATAGGAATCCTCAATTTAAGCGAGTAATAACTAGAACATTCCCAATGAGTGAGACCATACGAGGATTCTAACCCGTATAGTTACCCTTCAGTTCCTGCCGTTGCAGTCGCCTTCTTCGGCTTATTCTTTGATC
>CAVLDT010000069.1:0-4716 GCA_963661915.1 Duodenibacillus sp. | reverse complement strand
TCCCCTCTTTATAACGGGGCTCTGCCTTTTTCTCTACGGGCTTCGATGCAGGTGTGGGTGCCTCTACAGGTTTCGGAGCCTCCGCGACCTTAGCGGGTGCTTCCTCCTCTTTTGCTTCTACCTTAGGTTCGGATTTCACCTCTGCCTTCGGTTCGGCTTTTACTTTGGCTTTCGCTTGGTTTTTTACCGCAGGGGCTTTCCCAAGAGAGGAATAAACTTCTTTTTCAATCTTCCCTGTCTTTCTCGCCCATGTTTGAACATCCTTAATAAGTTTGTCGGGTGGAGTAAGAGGGCTCTTCAGACGCTCTGCGACATAGTGATACTGCATCGCCTTAATTTGATTAATAGGTGCCAGCTTTGCAAGTCCTGCACGACCAATGTACCCCGCGCGAATTGACTCACAACGTTTACGAGCCTTTTCTGCAGTGTTGATGCGTTTGTTAATAATGCACCCATTGGGGTTCTCCTCCGTACCAAGGACAGATTCAATAACCCAATTTACATACGCCGTATCATTAAGGCCGACTTTCTCTCCCATGGCGGTGGATGCTGCAAGCTTCGCGAATTCGTCCATGTACTGAGTCACTTCTTTAGCAAGCCCACGGGTCTCTTTATTCGGAAGTTTCTCCATACCTCTTTCGTACTGCTCAAGTGAGTCGGCCATTAAGTCTGCTTTACCAGCGGCAGCTCGTGCCTCCGCAAGAGCAACGGTATTCGGGAAGCTTTCCCGTGCACGCGCTAGGAACTCCTTATGCCACTCTGCATTGAATTCCTTCACTGCTCGTTCTGCACGGGCTTTCTCTTCCTTCTCTTGTGCTTCCTTGAGATCTTCGGCAGTAAGGGCTTTCTGCTTCTTGCGACGGATCCTTGTAGTAAAGGTAATGCTGTCTAACTGCTTCGGTCTCTCTTTTACGTGGTTTGTCGAAATCGGCTTGTTTGCCATGTCAAGCACGTTGAGCTTCACCTGTGCGAGGTGCATGATCTCCGCAATCTGCGCATCAACCTTCGCTCTATCCGCTGGAGATAATCCCGGAAGTGCACCTTCCTTTTTCCCGTTTTTGTCAGTCAGAATGTCGAGCACTTGCTCAACGTCATACTGCAATTGACACGCCGTACGCCATGCCTCTGCCGGGTTCTCATATAGGTTCATCAACTCTGCGATGTTCCGACGATAAGCTTCGGCAAAGCGTTTGATATCACGCCTGATGGCCGTGGACAACTCATAGCGAATGACACGCTTAACAGAGATAAGCCCGTTGATGTACGGCAAGAACTTCGGCTGCTTAATTAAGGGCTTTCTATAGCGCTGGTTCTCTTTGTAGAAATCTGAAATGGCATTGTCTTTGAGAATGTTATTCACAATAGACAAGACATTGATCTCGTTTCCAAGAGGGGACGGAATCTTCTCTCGGTAACTAATGATGTTGCCTGTTTTCCAATCCTTCTTAAACACGCCCACAGCCTTGCGGATGTTCCTAACCCAACGACGCATTTCCCCCGGCTTGAGAATCGCAGGGAAGAGAGATGTGCGGATAAGAATCGGCGGAACTTCCTCTGGCAGTTGGCTTGTGAAGTCTCCTTCACGGGCGATTTTCTTACCCGATGCACCGAATTCACCTGCCACATACTTGCGAACGAATTGACGGAAAGCCGCTGCTGTGCGGGCACGGGGTTTCCTACCAGAGCGCGGCAACGTGCTGAAGAACTCTTGATTCGTCTGTTGCTCTGCGTCGAGCCCAACCTTAGCCCATTCTTCTTGAGTGAGCCCATCCAAGTCTTTCGGAATGATGTTTTCACCAATGCTTGCATCGGCTTCATCAACTTCCTTACTCGTAGCGGTGCTCTTCATGAAGAAGTTCTCAATCTGAGTGTCTGTCTTCAATTGGGAAAGGATGTCGACAGTCTGAGCGCGCATCCCTCGAGCCATAATCTTCGCGGCTTTCTCAGAGCCGACTTCAGGATCAGCGTCGTTTTCTCCGTTTTTAGATACCGCACCTTCTCCATCGGATTCAGCTTCTTCTTGCTCTTCGGCTGCGTCCTCAACCTCTTTCCGTACACCGTCCTCTTCAGATCTAACTTCTTCGTCTGTACTAGAAGCAGGCAATGCAGGCATGGTAATTCTGCCCGTAAGCTCTCGCACCCCCGCTGACCCTTCTGCATTCTCGTCAATTTTGATAGAGAAGTGCTTTCCAGCATTGGCAAGAGCGAGTGCGCCAAGAAGGCGGCCGATCTGTGTCTTATCGTACTCGACACCAATCATCTGCATGGCACCCGCATACGTATCCAACATAGAGGAGCTTAACTCAAGGCCTACTGTTGCCCAAGACTCACCAGAGAGGTTCTTGTTCAACATAGCACGGAAATGCATAACGATCTCTTTAAGAATCTCAGCTTGTGCTTCATTGAGCTCTTCCTTAAATGCCTCGAGCCTTCCTGAGTTATGTAGTTCCGCAAGGAGTGGTCTTAAGTCACTCGGGAGGATGTATTTAACAGTATTCTCGTCAACCTTAACTTCTGCCCCTGCGTTAGTCAGCGCGAGGCCGATTTTCTGCATAATGAAGTCATGCGTTTCTTGGCAACGGCGGACAATGTCCGGAGTCTCCGTAGCCATGCGATACCCCGATGTGAATTGGAGCCCGCTCTCGGCTAACCCAGGCTCAAGTTCGTTTTCCTCTGAGGCCTTTTTGCGGAGTTTCTCAACCGTAGCATTTACTGCATCCCGGCGCTCTGCTGCGGTTTTGCTGTAGTCTTGTTGAAGCCGTTCAATCTGTCGCCTTGCACGCTCGATTTTGCGCTCGCGCTTATCACGGAGTGCGTCGAGCGCTTGGCGTTCTCTCTTAGACAACTTCCTTGCATATGGAGACCCGCCAAGCATGCGTGCAATGAAAAGCCGATCTGTGAGTTTGACGTAGTTCCGTTCTCTCTGCTCTCTAGGATCATATTTAACCTGTACAACCTCTCCTGCATATTGGCCTTTCTTAATTGTGGTTGTATAGGACTTCGGCACACCTACATCTGTCTCGGCTTTCCCATATTCTCTCTGGTAGTCATAGTCTGTTCCAAAGAGAATCGGAGAAAGCATGGATTCGATGTCGTTGGCATCTTCATCACTTTCCAAGGCGATTCTTGGTGGCTTTGTTTCTGCCTTTGGTACTGTCTCGCTCTTAGGAGGTGTCGGCTTGTTCGTCTTTGGTGCGGGCTTCGTTTCTGCTTTAGGCGGAGTAGGGGCAGGTTTATCCAAGGAGGATGTTTGCACAATCCGTCCTTTTTCGTCGAACGCTGCGTCGCCCTGTGGGAGCACTTGGCCGATTAATGCCAA
The DNA here is from genome assembly GCA_963661915.1 of Duodenibacillus sp. Lineage (GTDB taxonomy): Bacteria > Pseudomonadota > Gammaproteobacteria > Burkholderiales > Burkholderiaceae_F > Duodenibacillus. Next base: position 1,397 of record CAVLDT010000069.1, on the reverse strand, counting down.
TTGAGTAGGCGAAACACCTACCTTATCAGCAAGGCTTTTTAACTCAGATCGTTTGTCATTAGTAATCCAAAAACCCAGAGTCGAGAGGTTCTTACCATTAGCCTTGCGCTCATGCATGTCTGTGGTATAGCGGTCGATTAGCTTAATCGTGACCTTCGATACCTCTGCAACGCCCTTCTTGATTCCTGTTTTGACAGCCTTGATTGCGGAGTCAACTAGCTCACCCCCATATGTATCCCTCTGGCTATGTAGCATCGTTGCCTGCTCGGGAGTCGGGTAATCGTTGAACCCTCCTTCATCCTTAATCCAATGCTGCTCAGCCTTAATAGGATCTTCCTTCTTTCCTTTCGCCTTGGGCTTCGCTTCAGGTTTCGGGGCACTCTCTTCCTGTTTCTTACGTATTGCACTTTCCCAATCCTCAGCCTTCTTTGTAATGTCAGAATCACTATCGTTTGGGTTCTCAAGACGAAGCGCCGCGCGTTTGTAAATACGTGCTTGCGCTTTTGTTGCCTTGCTGTCGGCGATAATCCCCTCTTCTGCCTTATTGTTGAGGACTTCCACCGGTTTTAAATTCTTTTCCGTTGCTTGATTCAGTACAGCAACCGTTGCGCGCACAAGTCCGCTACTGTTCCCTCCTTGGAATGGCCGCTTCTCTCCAAGGCGTGTGCCACGCGCTTCGGCTTCGTCCATTGCAGCGGCCACTGTTTCTTTTTCAGGATGTTCAACTGCGGCGAAAGCGGAAATGGCTTCGTTGTCAAGCTTGCGCCCTTCCATAGATCCCGAGAAACTGTCGGGAGATGTAGCGCGCCTAAATGCCCCGTTGACCTTCTTCGCAGTTCCTGCTTCATTATGCTTGGCAGTGTTCGCAGTCACCTTGGCACGGAATGGGGTGTCTGCCTCTTCATGCTTCTTACGTCGTTCAGCAAGGCGAGTCTGCTTAGCACGTCTTTGGCTGCGATAAGTAATCGCCTCCACACTCATGTCATCATCCGCATAAGGGGAAGGCTCTTCTTTCGTATTTGCACGTACTTCTTCAAGTCGATGGCTAAGATCGTTGTAATGAGAGGAAAGGGCTTCTTGTTCTTCAGGAGTCTTCGCTACTCTGTACGCCTTTCTCGTAGCCTCCATCGCATCAAGCACGCCCTCTTCACTATTCAGATCTTCCTTGCCTTGAGTAGGCTGTGTAGGTTGTGCCGTCTGTGATGGTTGCCCTGTTTGGATCGCTTGAGGAGGTTGGGTTGGTTGCTGATCGGCTTGCCTCTGCGCGGCCTCGAGCATGCCTATCTCTGCTTGTATCGCTCTCGCTTCCTCTTCCGATTGCGCATTCTGGAGACGCTCGTTAAGCACAGCCAGACGTTGCTGAACGGCGGCGTTCCGCGCAGATGGAGAGGCATACA
>CAVLDT010000068.1:0-4829 GCA_963661915.1 Duodenibacillus sp. | reverse complement strand
TCTGCTCCACGCACTAACAAATAGTATATAGATGGTATAATAAGGCCTGTAATTACAGGCCTTATTTATTATGGTGCACCGATGGCATACAAATACACGATCTCTCTTAACGCGACGGTTACGACGACCGAAGCATACGACGTTCTGATTCAGGCGATGACACAAGCAGTAGCGACTTTGGGTACAGCGACTCTTGTGAACAATGTCCAAGCGAATCAATGGGTTGACCAAATGACAATGCAACCGCAGGTTTTCAATGATGACGGCACGCCGTATGTTGAAGAGGTACCCCCGACGGAGTAAAGAGTGACTTCTAATTTATTGGCTAGCGGGGTTGACTTCGATGCCTTGTTCGAGGCAGGAGAGGGAAATCAACTCCTGAATATTTATGCTTCCGACGGGACAGACATCGGGCAGAAGTATTTGAATTCCTCTGAAGGGGACATGCTCAGCACAGACACAAAGTTCCTCGCATCTGATGGTAGCGATATACGTACGAAACTCTGTGCGTATGGGACGAGTGCAGCGGGGATTACGTATAAGGTGTACTCACGAAGAGAGAGCAAGGAGGGCGACACCGGGGACTTCTATCGTGCTGCGCTCTACATTGAAGTTATCTCCACAAAATCGAAGGCTTGCACTGTTTCAGGAACTTTTTCTCATGTGTCATATAAGGATGTAGGGACGATACGCGACCCCAAATATTCCGCGGTAACTGTGTCTTGGGCATTTGAGTCTACTATTAGCGAATCAGGGACGGTACTTTTAGAGGCTAGCGCGTGGGCAAGTCCCTATATGGTATCCACATATGGTACCCCCGTTTCTTTCTCTGGCACGATTGTCTGCGGCAAGCATTCGGCATCTTTTAATGACGCCAATCCCACAGGGTCTTTCTGATGGCCTTTGACTTTTACAGCATCTATCAAATCGCTTCTGCGCATAACGTTGCTTTTAAAGAGAATCTCTCTTGGTGGGATCCGGGCGAGGAATACAAAACAAAAATATCCAAGTACCTGAATTTACCTCAGATACAGGAGGTTCAAAATTACAGGTACACCTGTAGTGTTGAGGAGTTGTCTGCCTTATCTAGAAAACTTACAGGGGAAAATTTGCTAACAAGCGGGGGGATGAACCTGAGCCTTTTTCCGAATGGATCAATCGCCATATTGAACGTTTTGCGCTACCTAAAAATCCGTGCTCATTGCAAGAAGCTCTTGATTGTAGGAGTTCCATATTTCAGCGTCCCATTGGTTTGCCAGACGCTAGGGCTTAGCTACACCTTCTCACCTATGGAAGAGACGAAGCAATTCCATGTTCCCTCAAGCATCGAAGACTGTGACTGCGTATGGTTTACTAACCCTCTTTACTGCTCGGGGCACGCACTGACTTCCACTGATTTGAACGAGGTGGCAAGGATAATCGCGAGCGGCAAACTTTGCATATTTGATGAGTGCATCACCCCAAATAAACACGAGTTAGTAAGGGTGTTAGGTGCCCACAAGAACAGCATTTATCTCTATTCCCCGTTGAAAGTAGTTGCGATTAATGGAATAAAGTTCTCGGTTGTCGTTTCTTCAGATGCTGTGAAGGAAGCCTTGGTCACGGACAGTGACTTTTTCACGGGGGCACTATCAACATCAGTTATTAGCGCCGTTCGTCTTTTCCTTTCTAAAGACTATGATGCGATTCTTGGGATCCGCGATAACCATATCGAGAACAACCTCGCTCTTCTACACGATCTCTCTTTAGACTACAACGGAGTTTGCTTGCCGAACTACGTGTTCTATCAGTGCACTTGCCCGCTTGATGTCGAGGTAGCGTTAGGCAAGGTTTGCCAGATAGCAAAATGTTGTGTTATCCCTGCGCAAGCATCAGGTATACCGATGCATGCAGGTGAATTCGGATTCCGTATAAATCTCCTCTTAGATGGGGGATACATAGAAGACAAAATAATGAAAATACAGGCTTTTCTTTGTGGAAAATAGTATATGTCTGCTATATAATAAGGTCTGAATATTCAGGCCTTATTTCATCTCTAGAGGATCATCACTATGGAAAATGACGAAACGTCAGTTAATCATCCGTCTCACTATACGCAAGGCAAGCGGGAAGTCATTGATTTAACTGAACTTTTGGACTTCTGCACAGGGAATGCTGTGAAGTACATCCTTCGTGCTCCGTACAAAGGCAACCTCCTGCGTGATCTGAAAAAGGCGCGGTGGTACTTTCAGCATTTGGCCGATTCAGACTATGGGACGATTATTACAGCAGACTTGTATCACATGGCGTGTGAGTACGGGAACGATACTTTGAAAGAGTTGTTTGAGTGTTTATACGCGGCAAGACAAGCTGGAGACTTCAGCAAGGCGCCGTACAGAGTCTGTGTGGAGATCCTCTCGAAGAAGATTCAAGAACAAGAGTTCTATGAAGTTAAACGAGAATTGAAGCGCTGCAAGGAAGAGTTGCGGAAAGTCCGTGAAGAGAAAGACATGCGCAAGGCCTTTTTGGGGACAATCCCTGAAGATGATCCCCTTGCATTTTGGGTACATAGATGACAACTGCACTTCTCTACAACCTGCCCTTTGCGAACAAATGGGCGAGCGAAAAAATCAAGGGTGTAGGGGAGTTCCCTGAAGATACAGGGAATATCGCCCTGATGAGGGACGGAGAGCTTATCGCTGTATGCGTGTACACGCATTACACAGGAGCAGGGGTGATGATGAACATCGCTTCGGATGGCTCTAAACGGTGGATGACGAAGCAGTTCCTCCGTGCGTGTTTCGAGTGGCCTTTTAATTATCTTAAGTGTCGTCGGGTCTCTGGGCTTGTCCGCACAGACAATCTTGAAGCGCAGAGGTTCGATGAGCACCTTGGGTTTAAACGCGAGGGTTTAGTCCGTGAAGGAGAAGAAGACGGCACAGACCTGATTTTCTACGGCATGCTCAAAAGCGAATGCCGCTGGATCAAATGAGGATTAGTTAATGGGAAAAAAGAGTAGTAGCGCTCCAGCAGTTGATCCGCGAGTTGGTATCGCGATGGAGAAAATGGCCGCTGTCAATGAGCGTCAGCAAGAGTGGTACGAGAACACTGCGTACCCTTGGCTCAAGTCTCAGACTGAGTACACGAACCAGCAGAACGATCGTTATCAGTCCATGCTCGAGCAGAATTACAACTACTGGCAGGACTATGCTACGAAGCAGGCTGATAAGTCAAACGCGATTACTGACTCTCTTTGGTCTAGATACAAAGAGAAGTATGTGCCTGTAGAAGACGCCTTGATCAAGGAAGCGGACGAATACAACACGTCAGCCGAAGCGGAGCGTCAGGCAGGCTTGGCGATCGCAGATACACAGGCGAACTACTTATCCCAACGTCGTGCTTTACAGCAGAACATGGCTCAGTATGGCATTAGTCCTACCTCGGGTCAGTACCTCGCACAACAGAACGCCCTGAACGTGAATCAGGCGGCCGCACGAGCGGCGGCTGCGAACCAAGCGCGAACAGCGGCTCAGGAACTTGGCTGGACGAAGAAGTACCAAGTCGCAGCCCTTGGACAGAACACACTAAATCTCGCGGGCACGATGTCGCAGAACTCCACGAATACAGGAGCATCGGCGGCGAACAACGCGATTAACTCGGCTGCGAATATTAACCAGTCGAGTTTATCTAACGTACAGAACTTCGCAAACATCGGTCTTAACTCGTACTCTTCGATGGCTAACGCTTGGGGTAACTACGGTAACCTCGGCATGCAGGTCTCTGAGTACAACGCGAACAACTATTGGAACCAACAGAGTCAGAACGCGAACGCGACGTCGGGCATCATGGGTACGGTCGCAACGGTCGGCTCAGCGGTGGCGGTGGCAGTGTGATGAAAGAGATCTTTCAAAAGTACGAGAACGTCGTCCTGTTCTACTCAGGAGGGAAGGACTCGCTAGCGTGTCTCCTCTTGGCAGAGCCGTGGTGGGATCGCCTGACTGTTGTCACAGTCGACACAGGGGAGCAGTTCCCCGAGGTGCGCGATCACATGGCGAAAGTGAAGGCTCTCGTTCCGCACTTCGTCACGCTTCGTTCGGATGTACAGGCGTATCACAAAGAGCACGGTCTTCCTGTAGACGTTGTGCCTACGAGGAACACCTCACTAGGAGACATGCTCTGGGGGAATGCAGGAGTTCGTTGTTGCAGCCGATTCGACTGCTGTAAGGCGAACATATGGGATCCGATGCAGAAGTTCTTCGAGCTTCATCGTCCTGACTGCGTTATCCGCGGTGATAGGTCTAAAGAGCGTTTGATGGGAGGACGCCGTTGGGAGAACGTGCACTTTGAGTTTCCGATCTTTGATTGGACGACAGAGAAGGTGCATGCGTTTCTACGTAATGACGCACATGGGCTAGTGGAGGAGCGGCACTTTTTATCCGATTCCTCTTCTTTGGACTGCATGTGGTGCACGGGGTATTTCAATGAGCAGAGGGTACGGATGGGTTACTTAAGGAAACATCACCCGTATTTGGCTGAGCAGTACGTGAGGTTCTACAGAGATTACAAACACGCCGTTGCGAAGGAAATGGCGAGTATGGAGGAGATTTAATGAATTCTTTTCAAGGAGCAGATTACGCGGGTTCTCTGTCGAAGGGGATCGCCTCGGGCATGGCCATCGGCGGTGCGATCAAACAGGGTATTGCCGAAGCCGGGTATAGCAATGCACGAAACGAGGCAATCAAGACTCGTGATGAAGCGATTAAAGCCGCAGGGAATGATCAGAAAGCCATTGACTTGGCCAGACAAAATTACTCCACGGCTATGGACAATGCGTATGAAACGTATGGGGT
>CAVLDT010000067.1:0-5025 GCA_963661915.1 Duodenibacillus sp. | reverse complement strand
GCTGTAATCTCCGCAGGTGCGTACCCGTAACCGCCGTTATGGTAACTTCCCCCCTCTTTCAATGCTTAGATTCATTGTTGCGTTGCCACCTTTCTCACGAATGTCAGAACGAAGTCTTCCCTTGGCTTGATCAATCGTGGTGGCTACGTGAGAAATCCTTTCTTTGGAACTCCATATCTACAGGAATATCCCCTTTTCCATAACACCAATAAAAGCGATTTGGATCGAATTTTTCTTTCTTACTACACCGATGGAATTTTGCACGAGATGTGCTATTAGACTTTCTGTTTTCGTTCATAGTCTCTCTCCTGCATCCAATGGATAAGTTATCCAGTTAGAACACAGCAAGCAACGAACGCAAGAACAATGCCACATGTGATTATTACTAGGGACAATGGCATAGATTCTTTTAAGGAAGTTGCTTCTTCCTTAACCTCTTCCTGTGGCGGAGAAGGGATGAGTCCATTCAGAGTTAGGAATCTGTTTTCTCTTTCCTCTTTTTCTTCTTTGGCGATTTGTTTTGGAAGAATCAAAGCACTGTATGCAGATGCTGTAATAGTCGCAGGATAGTATCCCGCAACAAACATACATCTAACAGTTCCCCCCCTCTCTATGTTTAACCCCATTGTTGCATTTCCGCCAAGAGAGCGAATGTCAGAGCGAAGTTGCCCCTTCGCCTGTTCGTTTGTTGTTCCTTCACAAGTAATTCTTTTCTTTGAACTTGCCACAAGTTCCATTCCTTCAGGAATATCTCCCATCCCATAGCACCAATGGAACCGGTTAGGGTCAAACTTCTCTTTCTTCTGCTGATAGTGATTTCTTTGAACTGGACGATTCTTGTGATTGAAGTTCGAGCGATTCTGCTTTTTGCGTTGTCCAGTAGTCTGTTTCTGAGTTGTTGTTTCGTTCATAGTTTTTCTCCCCGACCAAAATATACCTTAAGCACCCGTAGTATTTCTAAACGAACAACTTCTTGTGTTGTTACAGGTATAGTAACACAAAAGGGGTATAAAAGTCAAATTTGTTGTTTAATTAATGTATATTTAGTGCATAAAAGGTATTACGTTCTGTGTATCGGGCAATTAGAAAATTGCATGATTTGCGTCAAAACCTGCGTAAAGACGCAAGCAATTTCCCTAACATGGGTAACCGTACGTTGACACTACGAAAGCGAAAACGCGCACCAACAAGGGGGTTGGAACGCGTTAATTCTGCGCCAAAAATAATCACTTATTTATCTGCGACACTTCTATTGAATTGGCTAATCTCGGTTAGAGAAGCTGGTTTTCTAATGTCCGCAGAATCCAATGTTGCCTTCATTCCTGCAAATGATTTGTTAATCTCTGCTCTGTGTATCTTTTCATCGAACTTGTTACCATAGCGATTCATATACTGCTGTTCTACGCTGTTATATAGAGCGATCTCTGCCAATTCTGGTTTATGTGCATCTCGAACGGATTGGGGTGCATTCTCTTGTCCCAAATCTAGTGCATCTGCAACCGCCAAAAGTCGTGTCGCCTTTAGGTAGCGAATCTGCTCTTCATTTAGACCTGCCAAGTTTTTTTCTGCTATTTGATCAAACTCTTTACTTCCGACAAACCCACCTTTCGCCGCTGAGGCGTTTCTAAAGATAGAGTTTTGAATTTGATCTTCTATAGATTGGAATGTCTTTTCTTTTATCTCAGATTGATTGCCTGCGTCTATACCTTTGACTTCTTCCTTTGTATTGTCAAAGTGTGTGTTCGGATTGCCACCAGTAGTTCCGTGAAGTTTTTCGGTTTCGCCAGTCACTCCCTTGACTTCAGCAGAAGTGCCTGCAATCTTCTTTTCAACGTCCCCACGAACATCTTCAGGCCCATGGTAACCAACACCTTCAACAGATCCGACTTTTTCAAGAGACTTAGGTGTGAATTTGTAGTCGTTTTGACCAACGAAACTAGAAATTCCTGCTGCATGAAGCATTGTTTGAGCGTCGCCCATACGATTGTTTTCTTTTTTCATTGCAAAATCTGTGTAGGCGATAGCCATGCCCATAACAGCGTCTCCGCCATGGAACTTCGTGTGAATTTCTGCGCTTCTCGCTAACGCCTGTCGGCGTTCCGGAGGAATTGACTGATCGTTAATTGCGTCTTGATAGGCACTACGAACAAAGTTGTTGCCCCCATTCTCAAGGTAGGGTTTAATTGCATTTGCAAAGGTGTCTGCCTGTATTTTTCTATCTGCCCCGATACTATTGGAAGCACTCTGTGTTTTGGCGTAAGTTTCGCTTGCCTTGACAGACTCAGAAATGTTCTTGCCAAGAGTTGTCGAGTTGATTGCACTAAGAGTCTTGGAATCGGTTGTTGTTACAGTCTTGCCGAAACCTGCACTCACAGACTTCTGAAGTGACGCAGAGTCCATCTTGCTGAAAGCGGCAGCCTCATCCTTACTAATATCTTCTTTGGCGTTGTAAGACATTTTTACGCCAAGAGAATTAGTGAGTTCACCCTTTGTGCCTGCTCCTATGCTTGTAAATGGTACTGTTAGACCGCCACTCAGCCATGTGGCAGTTCTTCCAACGTCCTCCTGAGTAACTGAGCCATCTTTCCCAGATCCCCACCCCATCTTTCTTGTTAGAGATGCAACTGCTTGATAGGTTTGAGCATCTGTTGATTGCAACTGCGCAGCCGTATTTCTGAAGGTACTTGCCTGAAGCATTTGAGATGCTGCGTCTGACTGGGCACTCAAAAGATTTCTACTCGCAGTATTTGACGCTTCCATCGCTTGTGCTTTGGACATGGAAGTCGCGGCACTTTGTGCTGCGCTAATGTCCAAAACAGGCGTAAACGACTCCGTCCCAGTAAGTCTGGCCCCCTGTCCTACGTTGGTATTGGCATAGGGCGCAACCGCGTTCAATGCACCGACATTGATTGCATCTGGCTGAATATTCTTCTCGTTGAAGTGATCCTGACCACCCATGCGTCCTGCAATTGCGGTAAAGGCCATGGAAGAGCCGGTAATGATGAGAAGTGCAAGCATCGGCGTTGCACCGAGCATTAGTCCTGCTACACCAATGTGCGTCTCTACTTCTGAGAAGACTTTGTCTAAGAAATAGAAAGAACTACTGGTAGCGTAGGGTTGCAGAGCATTCTTTGTTGAACTCATCACGTACAAGTTCACAATTGCCATGATTGGATACCAAAGTTGGATCCAAAGGATGATTTGGAAATATTTCCCGACAATCCTCATGCCCATTGCCCCCATGACAAACACAAAGGCCATGATGGGCATAATCGCATAGACAAAGCCCTCGATGAATGTCATAAGGGCGTGCATGGACTTCGTAAACATAGTTCCTTCGGAAGCCCATTGGATGTTTCTCTGATCAATAGCAGACATTGTTGCAATTGCTGTTGCAGAGTCCTGCATTGTCTTGTAATGCCCTGACGCAGCCGCATCGAGAACAGAGTTGACGATTCGATTCTTGGTGATTTGCTGTGCGTTAATTCCCGTGAGACCAAGAGCCGAGAGAGATTGATCTAAATTATCGAAAGTACCTGCTGTTTTAAGTAAAGAGCCACCAATCCCTTTCGCCATGGCGTTTGTGACGCTAGCATCCGAGAACACTTCGTTAAAGACAGAAACAAGCGTATCGTAGCCTGCGGAGCAACTAAACGTCTGAGAGTCAGAGTTGCCTGAAGTTCGTGCAATTGGTAGATAGGTATGCAATGCAGTTGAATTGGACTTTAGCGGAGACGCATCAGCCTTTGCTGTCTTGATTTCATCAATACTCTTATGCCCCATTTGAATTTCGGGGTACGTGCAATCACGGATATAGTTACTCACAGCCTGTCTGTAGTCAGACAAAACGGCCTTAGAACCATTGTAGGGAGTGAATTTCCCTAATTTCTCATTGATTGCTTTCATGACCTCGGGACCGAAGTCGAAGGTACGGAATTGATTCAGAATGCGAAGCGGTTCAGCAAAGCCACCTTGATAGACAGTAGCAACTGCTTCAGCAGGGTGATAGGCAGTCTCAATTAAGACACAAATGTTGTATCCGATGCGAGAAACGATAGAACCTGATGCAGCAACGCCAAGAGGGATATTGTCAACTACAACATCACCAGTATTGTTGTTGTACACGTCTTGGATGATTACCGTCCTTGTTGGACCGAACATACAGAGGTACATACAGATAGCAACCAACATATGCTGTAGGTTGAAGGCTCTAGTGCCATTCATGATGCACTCCCAACAGCAGTAGAGCACACCGAAGAGCATTCCGATACTTATAAGTGTCGTGAAACTATTTGAAGTCGTAATTGCAGCGACACCATTAAAGATTGCGCCTAAAAACTGGGCGTTTCCCACAGTGTAGATAACGTATTCCATACTAAAAAATCCTCAATGGTGTGCTGTTTTTTTATCTGTTTCGCTTGAACGAACCTCCCTGCGCATTCCCCATGAGTAAGCGTGGGGAGGTTTCACATTACTTCTTGCCTTGACTTTCGTTGTTACGCAACGCCCGAGCCGCCTGAGCATCCTGCATCAAGAGATTGCGGTACTCAATCAACTTATCCAAACCACCGTGGGTTTGGATATAGTCGTTGTAGCCCTGTACGAAACTCCGATAAGACTTCTCCATTTGATTTTTCGCGAGTTCGACATCTAGGTTTGTGTCAACGGATCGGAAACTCGTTTCTGCCTGTTGGAAGATACGAATACCATTTTCAAATGCGACCTGCGCTGCAATAATCGGAGCAGTATCAATGATGTATTGAGTTGCCATTCCTTCATCTACTAGAGAGAGATCACGAATGTGTTTTGTGACAACTGGCCCGATGAACTTTGAAACATCCTTTTGATCGGCGGTAAGCGGAGTTCCTTCATTGTTTCGGAAGAGATGCGGAAGATTGGTCTTTGCTCCCGGTGTAGTCAACTTCTCAACAATAAGTTTTCTCAAGCCCTTAAATGCACCAGAGTTTTTGGACGTAGGCATCAAGCACTTATCCGTCGTGTCGCATTTGTAGATTGAAACAGAAC
>CAVLDT010000066.1:0-5140 GCA_963661915.1 Duodenibacillus sp. | reverse complement strand
ACATGATGTTCTCCTTTAAAAAAATAAAAAGGGACACCATGCCCCAAAGGGGATTAAGTGTCCCCTTCGGGTTAAAAAATTAGTTCTAAACAAAAGAAAACCGCCCCAAGGGACGGCTTCTTTTAGTACTTTGAGGATTCGCTAAGGCATTTCGCTTAGCGCGTAGTTATCCATGCAACGATCCATAACCCGACTGAAATTCCGAGATATGCCCAAACATTGAATGTCATAAATCCTCCTTGACTTTCCCTTCTAGTTTATCAAGTTTCAGAGATAAATATAGGTTGATGCAGGACACTACTAATGATAACCACGAAAAATTGGTAAACATTACGCAGACAATCCCTGCAAGCCCTATTGCCTCTAACCACTTTGAAAACTTGCGGTAAAGCCGAGCCTTATTTCTTTTGCTCATTGAATCTCCGTTAAAAAAATCTGCGGAGACTCAATGTCCTTGTGGGGAATTGAGTCCCCACAGGGCTAGATTTTCAATCCAAAGAAAAACCGCCCAAAAGGACGGCCAATCTTCAAAATGAATTTTGATACTTACTTCTTGCGCTCAAACCAGTATACGAGACCTAATGCTATAAGCCCCGTACCTAGCAGTACGGCAAACACAGACCTTGCTCCAAGAAGTGATTAGGCTATTTGCGTAGAAGCCAAATACCAATGAGTAAGGACGTAAATCCTACGCCCATGATAACGGCTGTTAACGCATAGAGAAACGGCACGTTGAAATGTATCGTCATAACTGTTCTCCCATCCCATGTTTAGATCTTACTTCATCAGCTAACGCAGAAGTGAAACCTGCAAAACAGACGTAGGTTGCAACTTCAATTATGTTAGACCAAATGATACTTGAGTTTCTGATTTCTAGTAATACTGAAACGCTGTAAGCGACTGCTATGTAGAACATCAAATCAGCAAGTCTCAAGAAAAATCGTACAAGGACTCTGCCTGTTCGAGTATTTTTCTTCATTGTATCCTCCGAAAAAAAATCCCTGAGGACACTTTCCCCTTGGGGAACGTATCCCCAAAAGGGTTAGAAATATTCAGGACAAAATACCGCTCACATGGACGGAATCGTTGGCTGAATTTGAAAATAACCCATAAGCAGAACTTCGCTCAGGGTTTGTTAATAACCACTAGCAGAAATTCCACTAGGGTTTGGAAATAACTCAAAACCATAGTCTTGAGTTGAAAAAATAGACTCTCCTGTTGGAAAGCCGCCTACTCATGAAGAAAACAAAAGTTGTTTCCTTCTTAAGGTTCGAGTAGTAAACCTGTTAATTTTGTTCTAAGCCAAGAAAGAAAAAAGACGCTTTTTAGCGTCCCTTTAACCTTTCTCAGTTTCGCGCTTTAGGATTTCGCAAGACGCAACTTCCCCGTAGTACCGAGTCCGTATTCCTTAACTCTTTCGTGGTTAAGTCGCTCTTATGAAGTACCATCCGGCGGTGTTGCTGCATTAGATCCTGCCGCTTACTGCTCTAATTGTTTCGTTCGCCTTTCGGCACGGGGTTTGGAAGGTTTCCCTTCGTCCCCGTTCGACAGAGTCCTTGCGGATTCTGCCTTCTCGACCTTTCGGTCGGTTGAGCCTTCCTGTCCAAAGAAACGACCTTCTTCTTGGTTGGCTGTCTTGAAGAAACGGCTTTTTGAGAGTTCGTTTCTTTCTTCCACAACCACACTATACACAAAATTTAGCATCTGTGTTCATTTCAATTTAGATTTTTGACAATCATCACTTTCCAAATTCAATGTTTTAGGGGCATTTAATACCCTAAAAATGAAAATTCCTTTTTCTTCCTAGGCTATTCTGTTCACTAAATCGCTTGTTTTGAAATACTTTATTACAAAATATTCAGCCAAAGGATCTTTATGCCTATTCAAGAAGATGTTTCTACTGCCAATTCGGGAATGAATAGTAATGCTACGCATACTCCCGAAATCGAAGTGCACCCTCCTTCTCAATCAGAGACCGTGAGTGGTGAGCCTGCTCAGGTTTCTACAGTTGAGAAGAAAAACACCTCCCGTACAAGAAAGAAGACTTCTGCCAAGTCTTCTCTCGATTCGCCTGAGGTGACCACTCTCGATACATTAATTCCTGCTGCTCCTTCCAAACCAAGAAGAAAATCTTCCACATCCACTTCAGAGGAAGATGGCAAGGTTAAGTCTGCGAGAAAGTCCTCTCGGAAATCCTCTCCTAAGTCGGCTTCTCGTAAGTCATCAAGAAAGGTTTCTAACACCTCATCCAGTCCAAAGAGGATGTCAGAGACTCCATCAGGCATTTCCCCTTCCCTTGCGAATGAAGACTCCACTTCTCCCGTGTCTTCCATTCCAAGGGAAAGTGTTTCCCTAGACGTTGATTCCAAGCCCGCAACTCTTGTGGGTCTTTCAGCGAAAAGTAGTTCATCAAAAACCAAAGAAGTTAATCACAAAGTTCTTAAAGAGGTTCATGCTATGACAGAGCAAATCAAGAAATCGTTCGCGGTTGAAGAAAGTGGTAACCCCACAGAAGTTCAGAAGGAAGAGGCTGTTGCGATTCCGAATCATGACTCCACTCAAGTTAAGGAGGAAGTTGCTACTCAACCTGCACATCCATCCGAGGCAAAAGAAAGTGCTAAGACTGACCCTGAAGTCAGTAAGAAAAGTGGTACGAGTACTAGGGACAAGAGAGAAAAGAAGAAGACAAAGAAATCTCCTCTGCCTCAGTCCGCTACTCAGGAAAAGAAAAACGATGGCTCTACTCAAGTTCAGGGAGAAGAGAAGGGTAAGGGCGAAAAGAAAATTCACCCCGCTCCCGTTCAGAACCAAAAGCAAAATCGTAATCAGGCCAAGAGAAGAAATCGTTCTCGGAGACCAGTGCCTGTTCCCCCTAAGATGAGCAAAGCCCGTTTCTCCGATAAGGTTTTTCAAAATGCTTCCGAAGCGTTAAGTCGTGTTCTTGTCAGAAAGGAACAAAAGGCTCTCGTTAAGTTCAACCTTCAAGGTGAAGTTCTCGATGCCGATGTTCCTCTTAACTCTACTCAGCCTAACAACGTTCAGGTCACTCACGGAAAAGATGCTATGACTCCTCCTCAAACTATGAAGATGCCTAAGGTCCCTCCCGAAACTAGACCCGGTCGCGCTGCGATGTTCGGTAACGTTCCTATGAACCCAATTCATTACGAACCACGCCATAAGGCTGAGGACTACTCTCGTGCTTACTTGCGTGAGAAGGTTTTCATCGACTCCGATTCTGCTCAGAGACTTTTTGAATCCTCTTACGATGATGTCAATGTTTCTTTCTCTGTTCTCACTTCTGTGCTTCGTAGATTCGATAAGTCTACGTTCAACAAAACTGAAAAACAGATCATCGCAGAACTAACGAAAATTCAACAGCACTTCATCTATGCGATTGATGAAATCTCAAAGACGATTGAGCAATGTGTTCCAGAGGAAAATAGACGCGTTGCTTATCATGACCACGAGCGTGAGTACGAAGTTCCTATCCACACTCCCTACTCTCTACGGTTCATTACGTGTGTTGCATTGTACGATAGATACATCTCTCGTTTGAACGCAGCGTTAATTACTGGGCTGATTGATTACGACAACCTCGATACTTGCACAAGAACGGCTTCAGAGATTCTCAAAGGCTTTGTACGCAATACGGTGATGCTTCGTTATCGCTCTATTCGTGACCTCACAGCAAAATCTGGAAGAAAGACGGAAATTAAACGTGCTACTCAGATGGCTGAAAAGGCGGCTCAAGAGGACAAAATAACGACTTCAGACCCTCACCCAGTCGCTAAAAGAGAAAACGCTAAATCTGAAAACAGAAAATAAAAAGTGAAAAAATGCAGTTTAGAAAAACTTTCCAAGTGGGGATTTTTGAAAGAAAGCCGAGTGGAAGCATGGCTTGGCTTTTCCTCGGAAAGCCGATACGCGCGATAATTGGCTTTTAAAACGAAAGCCAAACACGCGCGCGCGAATTGGCTTTTAAAGTAAAAGCCGAGGGGGTCAAAAAAATGGAACACAGCACCAGTTTGGTGCATTTTCCGAACTGCTACTTTTTGGGTCTCTAGAACCATCTTGTTGAAGTGAAAATCTAGGTCTTGCCGAGGGGTGTTTTGAGTCACTTTCTTGATTCTTGAGTGGCTTAAAACACCCCAAATTTTGCCTATTTGTTAGGCATATCCCCCACCTTGAAATGCTCAATATTTAGGCTTTTAATCTATCGTGCTTGATGGCGGATGAGTCGATTTTTGAGTGATTTTGAGCCTTTAACTGGTGGAAGGATGTGTTCAGTTCGTTTACCGTCTTACTAGTATTTGAACAACGGTATTCTTTAGAGAGCGTCATCCTTGAAGTGATTTTTTAGAGATTTTGAACTCGATTTTGCTCTCCTGAGACGAGGTTTTTGATGTGAGTTTTGATGAGTTGGACGGTGATTTTTGCACTTAAAATCTTGAATTGAACCGTGGTTCAGAGATGCCTGAAGCATCGAATTCTCGATTAAGTTTGACTCTGATTTTCTCTTTTTGAGAGTTACTTCTAACCGCCCTGAATGAAATTTTTGAGGTAGGTTTTGACTCCTTTTAGAGAGTTTGAACGTGATGATTCTGACTATTTAAATGAAAGATTTTTGATCAACTTTGACTCTCTTTTCTGCCGAGAATGTGTTCTCTCGTGATACGAATTTCGGAGCCAAACAGCACCTTCGAGAACTAGATTTGAGTCTCTTTTTCGAATCAAAAACGGTAAAAAAAGAGGGGCTTCTCGGTTAAGAGTTGCCCCTGTAGAAGGTCCATAATGAGAAGATAGAAAGCGTTCTTGAGTACAAAAACTTAGCCATAAGAAATGGCAAGGCGTGCTTTCCAGACGCCTTAAAAAACTACTCAGGAAGTTCCCTAAAGAAACTCCCAACGAAGGTTAAAACTGGCTTCATTTCACCCTTCAAAACCTCTTCCCAACGTGTCAAAACATCCTCTGTAATTGCTCCAGTAGAGACCTTGTGAGCAACCTGCGCAACGGAATTTTTATCCATTGGTTTGGCAGTTGTTGAGAGTAATTCAGCGAGTGCAACCTTCGTAAAAAGCGTCATTAATTCACGCGGATTTTTGCAAATCAACCCCTGCGTTTTATAGGCTTTACGATACGC
>CAVLDT010000065.1:0-5457 GCA_963661915.1 Duodenibacillus sp. | reverse complement strand
AACCTTTGTTTGGTCATTATGTTGTTCTTTCTTTTCGTTCTTTGTCGGCTTTAAAACCGTACAGTAAACGCAAAGCAGAACAATAAAGCCAATAATAATGAGAGTATTAGTCATTATTTTTCTCCAAAAGCAATTTACGCATATATCTTACAGCGAAAAATGCAACTATAGCAACGAGTATTCCAAAAAACTTCTCTTGAAATAACGCTGAAATTACTGCACCACCCATGATTATGCGTAATACCACAACGACATCTTCTATCTCTGCCGCTGACAATCGTGCGAACAGAAATCTGATACGCATTTATTTCTCCTTAGTGAAGAGATTTTTAGTGGTACTGCGTTAAAAGCACATCAGAGAACTGATTCAGATTTGTCCGAAAGCAGATTCTCCATGCCCCTGAAACCTTCATCGCCCAAGACCCGCAAGCCTTGCCACGCCGAAGTTTGTGTGTTCCAGGAAGTGCTATGAACGTATTCCTTGTCGAGTTCTCAAGCATCTTCAGACATCTTCTCACACGAGGAGCAAGCGCAGGATTCATCCCTCGCATGCTCCCTTTCGTGTAGAAGTCTTCCAATGCCTTGTCTGAAAAATTTAAAAGCATTGGATTTCTCCTTACTCTTAAATCAACAGACACCGAAGCGGTTCGTGCTTCGCAGCACTCTCTTCTTTCTTGACTTCAGGATCAATAATCGGGGATTTCTCCTCGTCAACAATCCGTATCAATACTCGACTCGCTCCAGTCTTTGAGTACTTCTTAGCCTCTTCCTCTGTGAGGTCTCTTCCTAGTAGCCCTTTTAGGGCTGCCTTGTAATCAACACTCGGTTTGGATTGGCTAACTGTCATAGAAATACCACCAAAGTTCGCTGCAGTTTCCTGACCAAGAAGATCAATCAACTGCTTCTTTAAGGCATCCCTCTTAGCCGTCAAAGCTTCAAGTTGCGGAACAATCTCTTTGTAAATCGTTGCCACTTCCATCCACTTATAGGCTTGCTCACCTTTGGGCGTGTAAAGATCACCCCGTCTCCTTTCGGGCGGTGTGTCTTTCTCAAGGTGTTCTAGGAACTCCTTACCCTTTGTGAGAATCTCCTGAATCATTCTTTCGTCTCTTTCGATACGGAATGAATAAAGAGTGGGCTTATCCTCTCCTTCAGGCTTTTCTTCAAAGAAAACCAAATGCCCAAAACTCACATCCGCAACAAGCAACTGATGCTGCATCTGCGGATAGTATTTTTTGTACGCCTCTGATTTCTCTTTGTTTGCCTTGACATCCGCCAAGGTTGAGCCATTAGGTAACGGACATTTGAATTCAACAGGTTGACCGCCAAGGTCAATCCCATCAAATGAAGCCCTGAACCGATGGTCAGCGTCATACTCTGCACAGCAAGGAGCAACAAGATCATCGTAGCGTGAGTTATATAACTCGCGCGCGACATTCTCATGTTCAACGCCATACCGAACGGCAGGAACGACTGATAAATCTTTCTTAGCCAGTCGACCTGTTTTTTCTGCCCAAAGAGAATATGGACTTTTCTCAGGGTCTAATCCAAGTAGAACACAGGCATCAGTGGCTGTTATGCCACTGTTGCGCCATGCCATCCACTCGTCAGACCTTTGTACAAGGTTGACGCGTTTCATGATTACTTCTCCTCAGTAGCCCCGAACAATTCGTCCAGTTCTTCAGTAGGATTTTCTTCATCTTCAGTTGGTTCTTCTGAACTAACTTCAGATGTTGTTTCCTCTGTTTGAGTTTTTACTTCTTCTTTTATCACAAGAGGTTCAATGTCAACAAACGCATCGTCCATTGCTCCTGTAGAGTTTTGGGCGATTGCTACCTGCTTCTGCGCATACTCCAAATCCTCTTTCGAAAGATTGAAGTCGGGATTGCGCAAGTAGTTCATTACGGCGTCCATTGGAGCGTTTTTAGCCTGAACTCTGTCAATTATTGCTTTGACAAAGGTTTCAAGCGTCATTGCTCGCTCTTCATAGATGGGGCGTTTAATGACTTCAACTGGTCCTTTATAGGACTCATTGATGCGCTCTGCTTCATCTGGGTCATAAATCCCGGTAAAGCCGAAAGCAACACGCGCTGCTTGAATGATTGCTTTGTGGCGAAGCATCCGTGCAGGGTGTGTTTTCCATGGCTCTGTTTCTCTAAAACATTCCGCCATAGATTCAGAAACGACTATCGGATACTTTCTATCTTTGCGATAGATTTTCACGGTAATCTCTTCTGGTGCTTCCAGTTTGAGCCATAGCCCCGCATCTTTGTGACGCGGAACAATATCGCTCATGGGCTTTTTAGACCCAGTTATAACCTCCATACCATCCATTTGAGGATGGTTATTAAGGATTGCACACCATCCATCTACACCAACGACTGGAAGAATTGCTCCTTGTTTCGTTAATGCAGGATAGATTTGGCGAGTCCAAGGATCTAACCCATATTTATCTGCCACTAACAAAAAAGCCATTACCTCGTTATCTCCCACTTTTGGATCATGAAAGATAATTGTCTTTAGAGATTGCAATAGATTCTTCTCTTGCAAGCCATAAGATTTCGCCATACGTTTGACAACTGAATTTTCAATTGTCATCTTGACGCGAGGCTGTTCTGTCTTAACCGCTTCCTGAGAAACGGTTTCTGTGACTGCCTTTGTCGGGGCAGTAGCCGAAGAAGTGGTCTTATTCATAGTACCTGTCTCCAAAAAAATGGGGACAGGTTCTCCCCCAAGGGGATTACTTGTCCCCTAGGGGTTGAAAAAATTAATTAGTTGTGCGTCTTATGTGATTTTTCAAGTGATTCATCTAGCGTGTCACTAAAAGCCTTTAGTGCTAGATGAATTTTTTCCGCTGCAATTGCGATATGAGATAAAGCCTCTTCGACAATATCTGCGTTCTGAAGGTCACTACGTAACCTCTTCTTCGCTTCTTCGTCTCCGAGCTCTTTTCTTCTCCAATCGAATGTGAAGATAACCTCATCAATTGGATCGTAATTGCGTACTTTGTTCCACAGGGCTTTTACAAACGTTTGAGTGTCTGTAATGTCGTAGTGGTTGAAGTAAAACACGCTTTCATGACCATCCCCTATTCCTAGTGAGAGGTCAAGAACAAGATAATCATCTTCAAAATAAAGATGAGCGTTTCTTGTTGTTGTGATTTTGCGGAACTGCTTTTGAAAAAGTTGTACTTCTTTCTCGGATAACATCGCTGTTCTCCCAAAAAAAAAGAAATGGGACGCACAATGCCCTTGTGGGGTTTTGTACGCCCCAAAGGGTTGAAATTAGTGTGTGGGATATTTGAGTTCGGTTAGCACTTTCCATGAAAGTTTTGCCAACCTCTTTAGAGTGTGTTCAACGGTCTCGAAATAATATAAATCGAACTGCACACACGCTTCAGCCTTTTCCTCTCCCTCTTCTCTTCTGCGTTGTCGAAATTTAAGCCAATACATTTCGATTGCATTGTAGTTGTAGGCTTTCGCTTCCAACTCTTTAAAAAACGACTCAGCCGAATTCCCCGAGAAGAAGAACATGTCATGTCCTTCAAAATCTGAGAAAGGAAGATTAAGTGAGAGGATGATTCTGTTATCTTCAACCCGAAGACTAAGGTCTCGAGTTAAAGGATAACTTCGGAAAGCCTTCTCAAAGGTCTCACACTCTGATTTGGATAACATAGTGCGTTCTCCAAAATAAGAATGGGACGCACAATGCCCTTGTGGGACTTTGTGCATCCCACTCAGGATTAAAAATGAAAGTTTCAGGCAAAAGAAAACCGCCCCAAAGGACGGCTATCTAAACCTGAAACAGCGGTCGTATTCGTTACTATTTCTTCGACAGCAACTTGTGCTTGAGGTACAAGCCAAGGAATCCTGCCGAAAAACCAATCACAGCGATAAAGGCTGGAAATATGAGTGCTTCATACATTCCTATTCTCCTTTTTCCTTGTCCTTGTTAATCATTACTCCAATCCAATACAACACAAAGGATAGCACCAATTGAAGCACACCGTATAGGTGAACATCAGGATGCATGCTTAGAATCGTAGTGCTTGGAAAGAATGCCACAAGTTCCCACCCAACAGCAAAGTTCCTCAACGCTATTGCGGAGAAAGAAGCAACGCTGCCGAGCAGACGAACTACAAACCACTCTCTATGAATTACCATTGGATCCTCCTGTTAATAATCCCACGAGAACCCAATGTCCCCTAGGGACCTGAGTCCCCATGGGGCCAATAAGGTTCTAGAAAGGTGCATCCTCTGAATCATCTTCAATCGCAGTTTGTTCAACCGCGTCTGTGGATGCTCCTGTAGAGTCAACATCTTTCTTCTTCAGGATTTGGAGGTCGGTTCCAAAAAGTACTAGAACTTTCTTCTCCTCTTCCTGAATCTTTTTTGCTGCTAACGCCCCCCTCGCAGCTACCCTTACAAGGTCTCCCTTATGGGCTATCTCTGCGAGTTTCTTGCCCCGTGCTCCCCAAAAGAGAACGGGAACCCATTGGGTTTCCATATCCTTCGGAGAAACAGCGATGCAAAATTCCGCTCCGCCTCTCTGAGATTTAATCTCACGAGGGTCGCGGCCTACGCGTCCAATTAACTCGAACTTGTTAGCCCCACAAAGTTCAGGGCATGGCACATCCGAAATCTTTTGGACGCGGGCGTTGGTAATGACAGCCTGTGTGACTGGGTATTTACTCTCAGTCTTGAAGGAGACATTGGCTGTACCAACATCCCCTTCCACAAGCACCACATTACCTTCAACAAAGGCAAGACTCCCTTCCGCGAAAACCTTGACTTCAGACACGGAAGATTTCTCTTCGCCATCCTTAGTCGTGTATTTCTCGGAAGTTGTAACGGTGATAGCCGTGTACTGCTTGCTGTCTTTCTTACTTAAGAAAGGCTTCGCATCCTTGACCGTGCCAAGGACGGAAGCGAAAGAATAAGAACCTGTTCTGTAAAACATTAAAAAAACTCCTCTCCCGAAATCGAAAGAAAAATTACTGAGGCTCACCCTTTCGGGAGGAGGGTTTGAGCCTCTTTCCTAAAAAAGTGAACCGTTGTTACCAGTTATCCGCACCAAAAATCGTCTTACCCATCTCGTTGATGGATTCGCGATCCTCTGGATTGGCTAGTAACGTGCAGGACTCTTCTAAGCAACTGCTGAAGAGTCCTGTGGGCTTACCAAAACTTTCTACGACACGCACCGCCCAACGGCAAAGCGCACGCGTAGATATTGTTTTGCTGATAGTCCCTTCAGTAATTCCGTCACCTGTGAAAGCGTGACGAACATCGTTGGCTAACTGCACCATCTTCTTGACAACTGTCTTGTCAAGTTGGTGATGACAGGCTTTGTCAACGATGACTTCCTCAATATCCGCACTCGGATAGTCAACGCGAATGCAGCGGAACCTGTCCAATGTGGCTAGGTTCTGTTGACTAATCCCTCTGTACAGTCCACTAC
>CAVLDT010000064.1:0-5516 GCA_963661915.1 Duodenibacillus sp. | reverse complement strand
TTGTACCCCTTACAATCGTAATCAAGCACCAGAAATTCTTATTCCAAAAGAAAAGGCGGAGGAAATCTCCTCATATTTCTATGAAGTTCTTCACACTCAAAAAGAAGATTTAAAACCTTATTTCGGTTTGTTTGATCGCTTTAAGAACATTCTTAGAATCTTTTATCTAGGGAAAAGACTGGACTCAATCTTTGTCTGTTTCTGCCCTAATTCATACGGACGAGATGTCACGATTGACTGCGACGGAAAGATTTTTAACTGCATGAATCTTCCCGTTCATAAGTTTGGAACGATTAAGAATTTTCGACCTTTTGAAGCATCGTCTGTTTTTAACTACCACACAAAGAAGGTGAATTGTCTTAATTGCCCTTATGTTTTTTGTTGCATGGGCGGTTGCCCCTTAGTTCATGACGAGAATTCAATCGAGTTCAAGGTAAATTGCAACAACCTTAAAGTGCTTGCAGTTCCATTCTTTAGAACGGCCGTTGAACGACTGTTCGGCGTTTACTTAAAAAAGATTACTCGTGTTTCCGATGGCAAGATTTTTGGAGAGTGGTGATGCAGTTTACCTTACCCTATAACAACAAGGAGCCAGAAGAATTCATTGATTTGTTCATCCCATATAGAGAGCACATTCACTCTTTCTATTTCGGATTGCCAAGAATCTTCACCGCGCACAATCCCTATAACGAGGAAATTGGTAGGACTGTTCAGGAATTAGTCAATACCTACCGTTTTCTAGAACTCGCTAAAGAGAATGGGTTTAAAACCATTTTATGTATTAACACCCTAGCGTATCCTCAATCTATTAGCCAAACAGAGTTCGTTGTTTATAGGGAGTTAGCACCGTTAATTGATCACTATGGTCTTGGCGCAGTCAACATAGCATCTCCAACTCTTGCTCAAATCATTAGAAACTTTTTCCCTAATTTAGAAATTCAAACTTCATGCAACACGTTCACGTTTATCAATAATATGTACCAGATTTGGCACGAGAAGTTTGGCACAACAGTCTTTAATCTACCAAGAGAAGCACTACGAACACCATGGCTTCTTGAACAGTTTAAGGAGACAGGTTTTGTCTCCAAGTGTATTGTTAACGAAGGTTGTATCTACGGTTGTCCGGGTAACATTGAACACGCTTGCAATTTCATTATGAGCGATTGCGCTCATCAGACTTTCTGCGTTCGTCCTGACTATCGTCTGTCGGACATTTTCAAATCGAATTTCATTCCGCCACACAGGATGGGAGAATTTGAGGGAAAGTTGGATATTGCCAAAATCGCAGGAAGAACATTTACCACAGACGAAATATTTAAAACTTTTCTCGCTTATTTGAACCGAGATCCAGAGGCGGACATTAGAACCGTCCTTCATGCAAGATGTAAGCAACATCTATACGAAAACAATATCCATCTCAAAGCCAAAGACTGGCCAAAGAAGACTCTCACATGTGAGTGCAAAGAATGTAGGACCTGCAACATCTGCTTTAAGGCGATGGAACACGCCATTAAGAAGCAGGGGGTTGATGTTTCCAAGTTGACTAGAGCGATTTAGAAGATTTGGCTTTTCCCCTCTCTTTCCCTTGTTCTTCGCTCTCTTTTCACGTTTTAGGGTCATTTATTACCCCAAAAGTGAGAGTCCACTTTCCAATCCTTCATACAATCAAAAAGGTTTCTTTCTATTGTATGGCGGATTCCCATGCGCAGAACTCTTTCTTCGATTCTTATTGGTTTTGCAATCGCTTTTCTTTCCAATGCTGCTTTAGCGGAAACAGAAGGAGCAACACCAGTTAATCCCAATGATCAACAGGCTTCTAGCCCTAACAAGATTCGTACACGACTCTATAACGGCATTGGGCCAGAGGTTGAAGTAGTCAAGCCTGAAACGATTCTTAATAATTTGCAAATCCGCTTTGATATGCCTGACGGTGTTGATGAGCAGGGTAAGCCCATTACTTACCAACAGAGATCAAAAAGACAGATTCGCAGAAAGATTACTGGCTACTTCCTTGATAACTACAACAAGGGTGTTAAAGAGGGAAAGATTAAGCCCTATGAAGGCGAGTCTCAATTGGAGTACTGGAAGCGTAAGACAGAAGAAACAAAGGCATACATCAAAGAACATGGTCCTATTACTACAAAGAGATTTACGCATCCGGGTAGTGACCCTATAGAGAGCCAACGCTATTACTTATCTTCGACACGCCTTACCTACAAAGACGGTAAGTTTGTTCCAATCTACGACAAAGAAGACCCTGCTTATAAAGAAATTCAGCTGCACCCTGCCCAAGCAAAGAGGGAAGAAGAAAGAAAAGTCCTCGAAGAAAAGGCTAAAGCAACAGGGGAGAGACGTGTTCTCATTGAGCAGACCCGTGTCATGCGAAGGATTACTGGCATTGATGAAGCCCAAGATGCTTTTGCTCGTGGAGAAATTAAGCAGAAACTCTCGATAAATGAATTAGATCCCTACGCAGAGATTCAGCGAAAGAAAGATCTTGCACGAGAGAACTCTGCCAAGGCTAAGGAAGCAGTTAGCACAACTCCAGTAGAGTTACCACGAGAAAAGACAGATGAAGAATTGCTACAAGAACAATTCCACGATGCGCCACATTCTTCTCTTGACGAGAAAGCCCTACTAAGGTTACTAGGAATCAAGGAAGCCTACGCGGAAGATAAGAACTTCAATATCCAAACCAACAAGCACTTTGACAAGTTCAAGACTGGCATCATCGAAGAAAACACCAAAGCACACAATAAGAACTTTGAAGAATTTGCTGAAGAAGCCCGTAGGCAAAACGAACAAGTTCGCAATCGCTATCGCGAGATGAGAAAAGATGGTGAGTCTACTGGGGCTACCAAAGACAACTGTCCTACCTGCTCCAAGACACCTTTTGAAGACGCAGAAAGAATCCTAAGAGAACGTGAAAAGAAACTCGCTCCAAAGAAGTCGTTAAAGGACTTCTCGGAAGCAAGTCTTGTTATTCGTGATGTCACAAAGAATAAGGATTACTCCAAGTACAAAGAAGATACAGAGAAATTCCTTGAGGATCTAAGTAATCCTGAATTTTCAGGCTCAATTTATAAGTCGCTAGAGGATACGCTCAAGGCGCATCCTGAAATCCGTGACTATATGCCTGATGTTGACAAACGCCTAGAAGCAATCCGTCTTGGTCAGAAGAAGGCCCTGGAATCCATGACACCTGAAGAGAAGAAGAAGTATGAGATTACGTATATCTTTATTTCTTACTCTATGGGCGATGAGGCTCTTGCAGACATCTTCCGCAGAACCGCTGGAAAGATGGATACACAGTTAGTGATGCGAGGTTTCCCCGAAGGGATGACCTTCGCACAGGGCTTTAAACGCTACAAGTCCATTATTGAGAAAGAGGGGCTAGAGACACTCCCCAATTTCACAGTTGATCCACCGCTCTTTCAGGAATACAACATTACACAGGTTCCTGCTGTAGCAAGAGTGCAGGGGGTTCCTGAAGTCGTTAATGCGGTTAGCCCAAAACGCTCTTATCCTGAACTCATAGCAAAGGTAACTGGTCTTGCTTCTGATGAATGGCTCAAGACACAGATTGATGAAGGTCAGAAGGGAGACCTAGGTAACCGAGGTAATGTTTTTCCAATTACAGAACCTGACTTAATCGAAGTGATGAAAGCCAAGGTCGCAGCGGTTGATTGGCAAAAGAAGCAAGAAGAAGCCTTTAATCGCTACTGGGATAACAGAAACTTTGACGTTCTTCCGTTGGCACAGAAGACAAAAGAGTCGCATTTAGATCCTTCTATTACCGTTCCTGCTGACATTAAAGACATTGCAGGAAACATTCTTCATGCCCAAGGCTCGAAGGTTAATCCTCTGAGTGTCCGACCATTTACAAAGACGCTTGTCATCTTCAACGGTGCTAGATGCGAAGAACTTCTTCGTGTTGAAGAGTATCTAAGAGAACACAACAAAGCAGGGCTAAACAAGCCCACGTTCATCGCCACGGCAATTGACAAGGCAAAGGGTTGGGATGCCTATATCGCTGTTTCTGACCGCTTTGATAGCCACATTTACTTCCTTGTCCCAGAGATTAAGAGGACTTGGGACATTAAGGTTACGCCAACGGTCATTTGGGCAGATAACAATGCAAAGCACTTTGTCATTCGTGAATTGGGGCCATTGCCCGATGAAGAAGAACGTGTGCAGAAAGAACTCGAAAGGCTAGAGAAACTGGCCAAAGAAAAGGAGGGGAAAAAATGAAATTAAAGACCGCTCTCTTTACAACCATCGCATCAGCAATTGCATTGGTTACTTCAAACCAAGCATTTGCTGTTACTGCTGAGACATCAAAGGCTGTTACCTCTGAAGATACAAGTATCAGTTGTAGGAATGCAGGGGTTTTCTCAACGAAACTCATTACAAATGTCTGTTGGTCTTGCGTGTTCCCAGTAAAACTCTCAGGCTTTGTCATTTCAGGGGATAAGTTCAAAGATAGACAACCGTCAGGAGCTGCCAATTCCAAGGGGTTGTGTGTTTGCTATGACGAACTAGGTATTGGTATGCCGGGTATCCCAAGTTCGCTTTGGGAGCCTTTCAGAATGGCTGAGTATGTCTCTACGCCGGGTTGCTCTCAGGTACTTGTAGGAAAGAGATTCCCCTTCGATAGACTCAATGAGGGTACAGCGAAAGATAACGATACGAGTGACCAAAAGAATGGCGTTCAGGGCTATTCCTATAAACACTATCACTACTACTCGTTCCCCGTAGCGACAATGCTCTCGATGTATATGCCTGAGAACTGTAATCCGGGATTCTTCAACGACTTGGACGTGATGTACCTTTCCGAAGTGGATCCCACTTGGCAGAGTGACGAATTGGCGTTCTTTACGAACCCTGAAAGTGCCTTGTTTGCCAATCCTCTTACAGCAATCTCTTGCCTTCCTGATGCGTTTGCAACGCTTGTAAACAGCACGTTTGAAACATTGTGGTGGTGTGCAGGGTCTTGGGGGACATTAACTCCGCCATCAGGAAATGTCGCAGCGGGTACACATCCTCTAAATGCGTCTTCTCTTGAACTCTCTCGCATGATGTACGTGATGCACCGCAGAGGTATCGAGTGGGGAACTGTGGGTAAAGAAAACGCCTGTGGTGGAAGTATTCAACTGACACTACCAAAAGAGCAGTACCGTTTCTCTCTTTTCTATCCAGTTGCAGAAACAGAAGACAATCACATCTTAGGTCGCCCGCCAATCTTTTGGGGGTCTTTGAAGTTGATTCCGGGTATGTCCGAAGACCCAATTTATATCGTGTGGCGTTGGCTTGATTGCTGCAGTTAATCTCTCAAATGCTAGAAGACATTTACTACGAAATCTTGTATCTTGCCCCGCAATACTACGCAATATTCTGTGTGGTAGCGGGGCTTTTCCTTTATTACTTTGGAATAGTTCTTACAGGGGTTCACATTGGATCTAAGAAACGTGTCAGGGTCGTATGGGTTTGTGATGGGGATACCATCATCGTAAGAG
>CAVLDT010000063.1:0-5547 GCA_963661915.1 Duodenibacillus sp. | reverse complement strand
GCTCTCTTTGCAGCGAGGGGGCGAATTATTGTCAATGTTTTTGGCGTTGTCAATAGCTTAGATTGGCCTCACACACAATTCTGTTGCTCCTTGGCAACGATGCTTTAAGAGGCCGCCTTTTTTTCCACCGGTTTTGCCGAGCGTCGCCGCGGGCGCCTGCGGGAGCAGTAAACCTCTGAATCGACAGTAAAGAGAAGACTATCTAACACTTCAGGCACGGGCTCTTCCCCTGCTTGTTGCAGTGCCATCTGGTCACGAGGATCGAGTTCACTTGGGACAATGACGTGCCCCTCTAAATCCACAATGCCTCGATAACCAACAGCTCTACCGTAGATACCATCGTGCATACCATAGTCGTGGTCTTCATGTTGGTGACCATGAAAATGCCATCGCACGTGTAGAGCTCTCGCTAGTTTGTCGATTGACCCGAATCCCTTTCTATGTTCAGCGGGCGCCTCGTGCGTCACAAGGACATCCGCCCTTTGTTGCATGAGGTTTTCGTAGACCTTGGGAAAGATCGAAGTTCTGTGTCTACGGGGTAGACCGCCTCGCCACAAATTATTCTTAGCCGCCTTGCGGACAAATGCTGTTGCGGAACGGAAATTGAGATTTGTCTCTGGCATCCAAATCTGTCCGCGGAAAACGCCCCCTAGGCCAGCAATCCTCAATCCTGCAATCTGAGCGACCTTGCCGTGCAGATTATGATTGGCTAAAGAACCATTCCAAAGCCTATCGAAGTACTCATCTGTGTCGGAGTCGTGATTGCCAGGAATCCACCAAACCTCCGTCAGAGAAATCGCCTCGCCTAGGACTTCCTCAATAGGGCCTGGCAACTGCAAATCCCCGAGAATAATGATGGCATCGGGGCGATGTTCGCGTACGGCTACATTAATGTAGTCAAATTTTCCGTGCGGGTCGCCACAAAAGAAAATCTTAGGTAGCACCTTCGGCAACTGCCTTGAGCGGTGCCGTGGACGACGTTTGCGTGATGTATTTCCCGAATGAAAAGACATAACACAGGAACCCTTATGATTGATCTTTAGCGTAGAGCGCAACCATTGCGCGCAACACGTCCTGAACACTCTGACGCAATTGCGCAGGCGATCTCACCCGTGCATGTGCGCCCAGTCCAAGAATCTGACCAATCAATTCGGTTTCCTGAGCATAAGGAACTTCGAGCGTAAGAGAGCCGTCCTCGTGACGCGTCATTTTTTGGTTAGCATGCCAAATCTCATCTTTGACATACACGGCCATCTCAGCGTCAATTTCGATAACGGCGTTTTTCGTGACACCTCTTGAGAAAAGCCCATATGTGCTATCCAAAGTCTTCTCTACTTCACGCATAGCAACGTTCTTACAGCGTTTCGTGAGCATCTCAGCGTTACGGACATTTTCAAGATTAAACGTCTTTAAAGTGTCTGAAACATGGCACCAGGCGTCGAGATACCAACGGTTCTTGTAATTGACAAGCCGCATTGGGCTTACCTCTCGCAAGTTTTCCGTGTTACGCGACTTACTGTAGTAGACAATCTGAAGGCGACGACGTTGCGCCACGGCGCGACCGATTACCTCAAAAAAATCACTTGTCCTTAGGCGTGACATTGGCAAAAATACACGGAATCGCTTCCGTAACTCGCGTGCTGGCAATTTATCGTCTTGGACTAGCGAGGCCAATCTCGCCTTCATTGCGGACATCTCTCCTTGCAGTAGCCCATCATCCTCGTTTTCCACTCGCTCAAACAGATCAAGAGCGGCTAAGAGGGAAAAAAGTTCTGTCGGTGTATACCAAGCTTTCGGCAGTGGGGGTGTTTCCCCTGGGGCAAAGGAGTAGCCTCGCGTTGCACGCGAGTAGACAATCGGAGAGTGAAGAACCTCTCTTAAGTATCTTAAGTCACGCTTCAGTGTTGGCGCAGAACATCCGAGCGCCTGTTGCAGTTTCTCAAAGGAAACGGAACCATTGTCGTGGATAATCTTGTCGATGCGAAATAAACGCATCTTAAAATCCAAACTCAATCGCATAGTTCCGTCACAGAATCAAAAGGTCATTGACGGTGACTGATTATACAGAGGCTTTTCTTGCAGTTGATGAAAAAAAGGACTAGGGAAATACCGAATAGAGGTTTTCTTTTAAGGAGTGTTTCTCTATTGAGAAGATGTGTCGCGAAGCACATCAACTCCCGCGGGAGGAGTGAATTCGTATGCCTTCTTATCAATCTGCGATGGCACACGCACGGCTTCAAGCGTATAGAGCGTCTTTTCTGAGAACCGATCTGCTAGGCGCATTTTCTTCGGAAGCCCCTCAGCGTCAAAACCAATATCCACAAAACTAAAAGCGGCATCATCGGCTTTTGGTACGGCCCTCACCCAGGAGAGATCCCCCTCTTCGCTTAAGATAGAAAGATTAAAAAATTGCTCGGGGTTAGAACCCCCAAATAAGAGTGTCGCAGGGCCTGCATCAATTGCCCCTTTAACGTTGCGAACCGTTACCTGATTTAAATCGACGTCATAGATCCAAAGCGTCTTAGCGTCGCTCACAATCGTCTGTTTAAAAGGAGCGTCCGTGCGCCAGAGAAACTTCCCTGGGCGCGAGAAAGCAAAAACACCCGTAATCTTTTCTGTGGAAGACTCAGCCTGCTGCGTAAAGCGACCACTGGCGCTTACCGTCTTGTCGGCAAAGGACTTGAGCATCGTTATCGCATCAGCAGCCATTGCGGATGCGGAAAAGAAGCCCACGCAGAGAGCAATAGCCAAAGAACGCATCATTGGAAAAGTTCCCCATCTCGAACAAGGATTTCTCGCTTTCCGGCCGCATTCGGCTTACTGATAATCCCTGCGTCTTCCATCGCTTCAAGCAAATTGGCCGCACGGTTGTACCCGATGTTAAAGCGCCGTTGTACGTAACTTGTTGTAGCGCGTTGCTGCTCTAAAACAAGTTGAACAGCTTGGTCGTAGAGAGGATCTGCTTCTTTTCCAGGATGACCACCCGCAGATCCTGCGAAGCCTCCCTCGTGCGTATTGACATCTTCGGTAACTTCTTCGATGTATTCGGGCGCAGCCATGCTCTTTAACTCATTGACAATATCTTCGACTTCACGATCGGAAACCATGCAGCCCTGAACTCGCAAGGGAGTAACTTCGCCAGGCTTACGTAAAAGCATGTCACCTCGGCCAAGAAGATCCTGTGCTCCGCCATCGTCGAGAACAACGCCACTATCGAAGCGACTTGCCACCTGGAAACAGATACGCGCAACAATGTTTGTCTTAATGAGCGCTGTCACAACATCCACACTTGGCCGCTGCGTGGCAAGAACAATGTGTATACCCGCAGCTCGAGCCTTCTGCGCAAGCCGTGTGATGTGAACTTCAACCTCTTTACGTTTCATAAGAATGAGGTCTGCTAACTCATCGATAAAGCAAACAATGTAGGGCAAAGGCTTCAACGGTGTGTGTGGTTCTGGACTCTCAGGAGTCACATCAAAGGGATCCATGAGGGGCGTCCCAGCGGCGATTGCTGCTTTGACCTTCTCGTTATAGGCATCGAAGTTACGCACGCAAAGAGCACTCATCACGCTGTAACGACGATCCATCTCTCGGACAAGCCATGAAAGCGCATTCGTTGCCTTGTTCATATCTGTGACAACAGGGCAAAGCAGATGTGGGATACCTTGATACAGAGAGAACTCAACTGTCTTCGGATCGATAAGAACGAGCCGCAACTGCGAAGGATCACACTTAAAGAGTAGCGAGAGAATCATCGTATTGACGGCAACGGATTTACCAGAGCCCGTTGTTCCGCCAATTAAGAGGTGCGGCATACGTGCGAGATCGAGGACGATGGAATTGCCAGCAATGTCTTTCCCGAGCGCAAGAGAAAGAAGCGACTTGGAATTTTCATACTCAGCGCTACCGATAATTTCACTGAGGTAAACGGCCAAGCGTTGCTTTGGATTATTCGGAATTTCTAGCCCCATGTAGGGCTTTCCAGGAATCGCAGAAACAATACGAATGGAGCGAACCGCAAGGGCTCGCGTGAGATCTTTGCGAATCTTTTCAACCTGGCTTCCCTTTACACCGTCGGAAAGTTCCAACATGTACTGCGTAATAACGGGGCCAATCTGGGCACCAACAACACGGGCGTCAATGTGATAGGTCTTTAACTTACTTTCTATCAAGCGGCTCGTAATTCCAACAGTCTCTTCACTGACGCCATCACGCTCAAGAGGGGCTCTCTCCAAAAGGCTAAAACTCGGAACAACACGTCCCCCTTCGTGGAAGAGTTCTCCCTGAGCAATGCGTCCTGCGGGTTTTCTCTTGACAGGAGCGCTAATTGGAACAGGAGGAAAATCTTCGAGCGGGGCCTCTTCGGGCGCAACCCCTGCCTCCGGCTGCGGAATCGGCTCTGACCTCTCCCAAACATCTTCCTCGGCTACTTCACTCAAAGGAGAATGTGGCTTCGCTTCAGAAGCCTGGTTGCGGTTCCGTCTAAAGAGAAGACAGAAAAGGCCTTCAAGCCCCGCGCCAATCCACTCAAAGAGCCCGCCCCAGGAAAAATGGAAGAGCAATCCCGCGGCCATGGCTAGAAGGAAAAGAGAAACAACCGTTGTTCCCCAAAGGCCTAAGAAAGGTGTAACAAGAGTGGCAACCTGCTTGCCAACAATACCGCCTGCTCCGCTAGGAAGCATCCCTCCCGTGTAACCGAACTGCAAGGCTTCCACACAGACAGAACTAACCATCAAAACGAGAAGCTGCAGAGCACTTCCAATCCGACGAGACCACGTGCGTAGCGCTCGGCGCCCGAGTGCAATTAAGAGGCTTGAAACGAAGTAAAAAAGCAAGGCCGTGACTAGCCACCATGCAGACCAGCCAAAGAGCCAATAGAACAAATTTGCAATCCAAGCGCCCGCAATACCGCAGAGGTTTTCTACTGTCGCCCCACCTGTGACGGAAAAGCCAGGATCTAAAGGCGAAAACGAAAAAAAGGAAATCGCAAGTAGTACAGACAAAAGAAAACTACCGAGAGCAAGAACCCACGTAAAGGCCGATCTTGCTCCCTGTGTGACCGTTGTTACGGCTTTCTCGCGGGCGAAACGACGCGCAACAATCCCAGCCTCTCGCTGGGCTTTCTCTTGCGCTATCCTGTTTTCGCGCCACTCACTTGTGATTGCGGGCTTTTTTCCTTTTCTCATAGGGCTTGGATTATACGAGACTCATCCGATTCATTCGTCGTTTGCCTTGCATTTTCTTAGCAGTTTCTGCAGAATACGCATCCTTACAGCGAAAGACTATCGCTTTTCGCTTTGGGGGTGTAGCTCAGCTGGGAGAGCGCTGCGTTCGCAATGCAGAGGTCAGGAGTTCGATCCTCCTCATCTCCACCAATTCAGAGATCCGAAGTTACTCACGCGAGGACTTCGGATTTTTTCTTTCTAAAAAATTGCAAAAAAAGCAATAACTTCCCTAATTTGTCTATTGCATAAATTACTTAAGTATTTCCTGCATTTCGTTTTTTTACTAGCATAAATTCACAATTTCGGAAATCACATTTATTCC
>CAVLDT010000062.1:0-5571 GCA_963661915.1 Duodenibacillus sp. | reverse complement strand
TAACTCTTAATAAGGGTGCATCTTTCAGCGCAGAGAATTACAAGACTGTCTCTCTTGGAGATGTGAGTACAGCTACAACTGAAGGCGCAACAGGCGGAAAAATTACGATTTCTAATACGAATTCTCTTTCTGCTACGAGTATTAGTCTTGATAACAAGTCTAGTTTCACTGTGAAGAATGCAACGGCTGAGGTCAAAGAAATCACAGGCTCTGGCACATTCCAATTAGAGGGCACAAATGCAACCTTGGATGGTAGTGGCGGGATTTCAACTCTTGGAGTATTAAACCTAGATGCTTCCTCAAAATTTATAGCAAAGGATGTCACTCTTGAAGTTGGGGAAATCAAAGGCGCAGGTTCTGTTTCAGTCGGAACTAACACTGCTGCAACTTCGGGCTGTACGTTTGCCAACATGTACGTGAAGACCCTCTCGATGAATGGAGGCTCTATCTACGTTGATCCAGCCTACGGAAAAACCTCGGTTCTCACGATTGAAAGTCTCGGTACGAGTGGTAGCCTGAATACGAACATCACTGCAGGCCCTGGCGCCCTTGTCACAATCGGCATGGGCTCTGCCAGAGCAGCGAAAGCGGCTGTTGAAAGCAATATTGAAAACAAGGCCTCTCGTAATGCGAATGCAGAAAGCACAGGTTGTGATATTGGTTCTAGTTCATCCTTGATTTACGTTGCCAAGGCCATGACTCTCGGAGAAACAGGTAGCCTCACTGCAGATCCAAACGCAACAGCTGCAACAGGCGATGCAAAGACGGTTAATGCGAAGAACGGTGGCGTTATCGTCATTGACCAACAAAAGGTCGGAGCTGAGACGGTTGTCTTCTCAGGAGCAACTTCCATTACTGTGGATAGTGCATCTAGCGAGGGGGCGACTTCTGCTCTTGCGATTATCAATATCGATGGCAGTGCACAAAAGGTTCAGTTAACCGATGTTGCTAACCCAACAGTGAGCGGAAATAACTTCCCTGTTTACACGGATAATCCATTCGTCACAGCAACGCTTGAAAAAGACACTGGCATCATTTGGCTTAAACGGCAGGCCACAGAAGCTGGCTTAACGGTACTCGCCACTACGGGTGCACAAGCAATGGCAAACCGCATTGATACAGTACTTTCCAAGACCGTGTCCGACCGCTTTGCCTTACCGCATGACATCGCGAAGGGCAAGAACCTTTGGGCGTACGTGAGTGGCGAGCGCTTTGAAGAGGATCACATCGGAGCAGGGGCAAGTTTCGCAGCCAATATGGGCTACGGCGCCTTTGGTTTAGATCTCTACCCAACAGAGAATTCTCTCTTGGGTGTTGGGTTCCAATATAGCCGCGGCACATTAAAGGCGGATTCCTACAGCGTTAAAAATAAAATTAAGGCTTATAGCGGTGCTCTTTACGCTGGGTACACCTTTGAAGCGACGGGAATTGAACTCTTAGGAGAACTTGCTTACACGCAAGGTAAGAACGACGTTACGAATTCTTACTATGAAGGCCTAAATCAGAAGTTTGATACGAAAACCTATTCTGCAGGCCTAACAGTGCAGAAGAAGTTTGACGTTGGCGCATTTGATATTACGCCAAGCGTTGGAGTGCGTGTCTCGAAGATTAAGACAGATTCCATGAATGCAGGGTCAATTGAAATCGGTAAGCAGAGTCAAACGCTCGTAGCTGTCCCCGTTGCTATTCGCTTCACTGCGAAGCCAATTGAAACAGAAAGTGGCTGGCTCGCATCCCCGAAGTTCAAACTCTCCGTCACACCGACATTTGGTGACAAGAAGATTGAAGTCTTTAGCTCGAAGTGCACAGTTATCGACACGAATCCAGTGCAAGGATCCTTCGGTATTGGCTTTACGAAGGGTAACTTCTCAACGGATATTGAAGCTAACTTTGGCTCAGGTCGTCTAGGGACAACATTTATCGGAGGAAAAATTGGTGTGAACTATCGCTTCTAAGGAAAGTCTCACCAGAGTTCTCGCAAGATTAGGGTTTGAGAAGTCCTAATCCTTGCGAGAACTCCATCTAAATAAAGTTCCACTCCCCCAAAAAAACTGCAAGCGTTAATCCTGCGTTAGACCTTAAGGCTTACGGTATTCATCTTTCTCTAAAAATTTTCACACAGACCTACTACTAGTGCGCCTCCGTTTCCCATTTTGCAACGTAGTATCTAGTTTAAGGGAAAACCCCACATATAAATCCCTCTTTTTGGAATAGGTAAACCTCCTTAGTTCGTGTAATATCCAAATGTACTCTTTACGAAGAGTTACAAATTTTGGTGGGCAAATAAACAACATTTGTAGGAGGGGGAACCCTATGACATTAACCGCTTGGATTGCCTTGGCCGTCATCTTGGTGACAGTTTGGGCTCTTATTAAACGTTACGAGACACGTATCACGCTTATCGCAGCAGGCTTATTCCTGTGCGTGATTTGCTTGGCACCGATGGCAGGTCTCGATCAGTTTGCAAAATCCATGACAAATAAGTCTCTTATCATGGCAATTTGCGGATCGATGGGCTTTGCATTTGTAGCTAGCTACACGGGCTGCGACCGTTCTCTCGTTCATTATCTTGCTGCTCCCGTTCGCGGCCTCGGCATCTTCCTGATTCCGGTCTGCACGGCGATTACATTTTTCATTAACATCGCGATTCCGTCTGCCTCTGGCTGCGCCGCTGCCGTTGGTTCTACGTTAATTCCGGTTATGCTCCGCGCAGGTATCAAACCCGCTGGTGCAGCTGCTGCTGTCTTGGGCGGTACGATTGGTTCCTACCTCTCGCCTGGTACGTCTCACAACCCGTTCGTTGCGAAGATGGCCAACATGAATGTTATGGACTTCATTGGCACGCACTTCAATTACTCGATTATGTGCGGCGCTATCTTGGTCGTTGGTGTTCTCCTCAGTTGCTGGATTTTGGGCGACAACAAGGGCGACGCCAGTGCGAAGATTGATGAATCCAAGATTAAGAAGGACGACAACTTCAAGCCGAATCCTCTTAAGGCTCTCGTTATGATTGTCCCAATTGCCATCCTCGTTTGCGGTAACCTTTGGATTCCCGCGATCAAGATGGGCGTTGCTCAAGCTATGTTAATCGGTGCAATTTGCGCACTCTGTGTTGCTCGTTGCAACCTCCAGACCTTCTCCAAAGAATTCTTCAATGGTATGGGCAAGGGCTACGCCGAAGTTATGGGCATCATTATTGCTGCTGGTGTGTTTGCCGCTGGTCTACGCACTTCTGGTCTTATCGACATCTGCGTCGATGCCCTTAAGCACTCCAATGAATTCGCTCGTTGGGGCGGTTCTCTTGGTCCATGGATTATGGCTGTTATCACTGGTTCCGGTGACGCTGCCACATTGGCCTTTAACGAAGCCGTTACACCGCATGCCGAGAGTTTCGGTATGACGATTCACGGTTTGGGTGGCTTGGCCTTCTTAACAGGCGCTCTCGGCCGTACGATGTCTCCGCTTGCTGGCGTGACGATTCTCGTTTCCGGTATCGCTATGGTTAGCCCGTTTGAAGTTATCAAGCGCACAACCGTTCCATGCATCGTGGCAGTTATCGCCTGCGCGTTGCTCATGGTCTAAAAGAGAAATTCTTTTCACGTCTTAGCCTACGGACGTGAATTAGCAATCTCAAAACCCCGCTACTTTTCTTTGAAAGTGCGGGGTTTTTCTTTGGCTATAAACTGCGAAAGTAATACTTAAAAGAAGCCTTATTTCTTCGTTGGTTGCTTCTTTTCTGCGGAAGCTATCTTTGCTTTAAACGGGCTATCATCAGGCTCAATACAGCGGTCTATGGCAAGGTAATCTGCTAGTTCTGTGTCTCCTGCCTTGCGAGCTGCGTCTGACGGACTTAGCGAATTTATATTACAAAGATCTCTATAGGCACCGGCTCGTAAAAGCGTCATCACGGCTTTACGGTGTTTGCCGCGAGCGGCCATATAAAGTGGGGTAACACCCATATCTGTACGTGCGTTGACATTGGCTCCTTTCTCAATGAGAAGTTTCACAATCTCATCATGACCATTTGTCGCCGCGTAGTGTAGAGCTGACCAACCGATAGTCTTTGAGACGGAAGCGCCTTTATTTAGGAGTTCCTTCGTAAGATCCATGTTTCCTGAAAACGCAGCAAGCATAAGGGCATTTTCCCCATAGGAACTACTCATATTGACGTCAAGCCCCGGTTGATCTAAGAGTAGGCGAACCATCTTCTCGTAGCCCAGGCGAATGGCTCTCACAAGGGCAGGGTCTCCTTCGCGAACCATTTGATTTGGGCTAAGGCCTGCGGCTATAAGTTCTTTTGCTACGGAAAGATTGTCATTTTCCACAGCGTCTGTGAACTTCACCTGGGAGTCAGTGAAAACTTGCACCTCTCCTAGATTAGCGGCCGCAAGTGCCGTCGTTGCAAAAAGGCTTAAGCAACCCATGGCAAAAAGCGATTTCTTAAAGAATTTCACAACGATTTCTCCCAAATTCTAAAAAAGCGCAAAGCGTTTTCTGTTGTCTTTTCTCCGACTTCCTCAAGGCTGAGTCCCTTAACTTTAGCAATTGTCCGAGCCACTTCAAGGACAAAACTCGGTTCATTTCTCTTACCGCGATAGGGGACAGGGGCCATATACGGGCAGTCGGTTTCAATCATAAGATTTTCAAGTGGAATTTGGCCGAGGATCTCCCGAAGAACTTCTGCATTCTTAAAAGTCACAACACCAGTAAGAGAAATCATCCCGCCACAATCGAGAGTTTCTTTTGCAGTTTCTAGACTGCCACCGTAACAGTGTAGGACAAAGCCAACATCCGCGGCCCTCTCTTCTTTTAGGATAGCTAGAGCATCCGCCTCAGCTTCTCTTGCGTGTACGACAATAGGTTTATGAAGAGCCTTTGCGGCTTCAATATGCATCCGAAAGCGATTCTTCTGCCAAGTGAGGTCTCCCTTACACCAGTGGTAATCAAGACCTGTCTCGCCGACGGCAACAACTTCAGGCGCAGAGCAAATCCGCGTGATTTCTTCTACGCTCGTTTCTTTTGCATCCTCATACTCAGGATGCAGAGCCCATGCTGCATAAAGGAATCCTCGATTTTCTTTTGCTAGAGCAATTGTCGGAGCCACTTCGTCTCTATCGCAACCTAAGACTAAAGCCCCGACAAGACCTGCGGCCTTCATTCGGGCGATTACATCTTTGCGGTCGCTATCAAACTCACGCGCGTTAATGTGGCAATGTGAATCAAAGAAGGGCATGGAAAAGAAACTAATTCAATGAATGAGTCGCGACATTTTATCGAATCTGCAAGTTCGAGAACCGAAAAAAACTTTGTAAAGGCCGTAAACCCTCTAAAAGGTTTGCTGTAGGAAAGGGAAGGGAAAAACTCTAGAGTAGAGAAAAACTAAAGCGTTTTGAGGAAAAACGCAGGGCTATTTCCCTTCGTACTCAAAACGCTTCAGCTGAATGCCGTTGGAACACTTCGTCAGGGTCTAATTCCCATTCGGTTCTTTCCAACGGATTAACAGGAATATTAAAGGCTAAAAAATTAAGATGGACTTTTGCTGCGTCCACCCTCTATGATGAAAGGGTCAGA
>CAVLDT010000061.1:0-5712 GCA_963661915.1 Duodenibacillus sp. | reverse complement strand
ACTGGACCTGCAACAACATCTATTCCCTACTAAAGAACATTGTCTATGACGTTGTGAGGAAGCTAGCTCCTCGCTTAAAGGCTTTTGCGTGGAGGAGATTAAGTAGTTTCGAAGACGCTACAAAGGAGGAAGCGCCATCGTTTAGAGGTTTCATAGCGCTTTTACTTTGGACCGCAGGGTTTATCCTCGCAATCCTTTCGAGTACGCAGGTTTCTTTCTTTGCGGGCGAGGCGAGGAGAACTCTAGAGCTTGCTTCCAATGCCCTCTATGCCATAACGATGCTTTGGTGCGCATGGGAAGCTCTGAACCTTCTTTTAAGGAAAGGGAAAAGGGTCCTTGCGCTTTTCCTTTTGGCTCTTTGCATTGGTTGCGTTTGCTACTGGTACAAGGGCACATTTGAGAGGGCCAAACCCTATTTCACAATCTTACTAGGGCTTTGGAGTTTGGTGCCAGTTCTATCGATTACATTCGAGCGCTATAGACCGGCCCAGTGGCTCTATCCGAAGGTAGATCCCACCGTTCTCTACACACCGAGCGCATTTTGGCTTGTCATTCTTTTATGTAATTATTTGCCAGTGCAGTCTTACTGCACTGCGCCGGAGCTCTTTTCCTCCCCTGATGTCGTCTTGGCAAAACTCTTACTGAACTCGGCAGTTTTTGCAGTTTTGCTTTATTTAGCGGGAAAACTTTGGCAAGCCTTTGGCGTTTTTCGGACCGCCTCGGTGATAACGGCCTTTGTTGCAGTTCTCTTAACAATCTACGCATTCCTTTTACCTCTGGATGTGGGAACGATTGACGGCTTTCAGATTGAATGGCCCGATAGACTTTATCGAGCAAGAAATGTTTTGCTTGACGTAGCGATTTTTGCTGCCCTTGCCGTGCTCTTTTACCAAATGCTCAAGAAGAGGGCAGTCTCTGTTTTGCACTTCGCATTTGGTTTTGCTTGCGTGGCAAGCATTGTCGCTGGCTTGGGGCAACTATGGTCGACACGTGGGCAGTGGCTTACGGACACGCAGTCAAGACAAACGGCTCTTCCTGCCTATAACGAGACAATGCTTGGGTTCACGAGTGAAGGGAAGAATACGGTTGTCTTTGTTCTAGACATGTTTTCTGGGCGTCACGTTGAGGAGATTGTCTCTGCGAACCCCGAGCTTCGGGAAGCCTTTTCTGGCTTTATTTGGTATCCAGATACCCTAGCGCAGGGTTTTAGAACCAATACAAGCATTGCGACCATGATTTGTGGCAAGGCCTGCACGATTGGTGCCCTAAATGAAGGAAAACGGGAGGCACTGGTTGAGAAAGTCAATCAGCGCTACGCAGAGGCATTAAATGCATTCGGGAAAGAAACGGATATTTTTGTAAACGAGCACAGTTGGCTTGAAGCACAGCGTATCGCTCCTTATGCGAAGGTGCCAATTCAAGCGGTTCGTTATTTAAGTTCTGCGTATTTAAATCGCTATGCTCAGAAGAAAGGTCTTGAAATTAGCGTTGGCACAAGCGATGATTTCCTTGCGGCTGTGAGTCTATTCTCTGCGGCGCCCTGGTCACTGAAGTCAGTAGTGTATTTTGATGGACATTGGATTACCCAGGCTATCGGTTATTGGACAAGTGATCGTGTGGCAAATCGCTTACAAGAGTGGGCTTTCTTGGAACAACTGCCCGAAATCTCTAATGCTCGGCAAAAACGCGATACGTATAAGTTTTTCCACTCCGAGCTTACGCACTACCCTTGGTTGATGGTTCCTGGTAAGTGCGGAATCGTCCGTGACTTGGGTGTTGGAAAGAACTACCCACAGCAAGCCGTAGAGACTTGCGCTCTAAAGGCTCTTGCCCGCTGGTTTGATTGGATGAAGAAGAATTCTGTTTATGACAACAGTAACATTATCATTGCTAGCGACCACGGGGCAGGGCA
The DNA here is from genome assembly GCA_963661915.1 of Duodenibacillus sp. GTDB lineage: Bacteria > Pseudomonadota > Gammaproteobacteria > Burkholderiales > Burkholderiaceae_F > Duodenibacillus. The sequence continues at coordinate 3,800 of CAVLDT010000061.1, read as the reverse complement.
GTTGCGTCTTAATCCGCTTCTTCTTGTGAAAGCACCGCATGCGAAGAATGTACCGCTCGCCAGCAGTAATGCTCCGATGGCTCTTTCGGACATTCCCGAATTGGCGAGGGGAAATTTCATCGTGCCTTCAGAAAATAGAGAACGTGTAACGTACGATATGGATAAGGTGGCAGAGGACCATTACAAAGGCGCTATCGAGTATCGTATTAAGGGCCCCGTGACGCAGGAATCGAGCTATCCGAAGAATTTCCCTGCCTCTGAGATTCCGTACTAGGCCTGCAGTTAGCATTTGTGTTGCGGCAAATGTACAACACAAGATATTTGAATTTCCTTGAAAAAACTTCGGACGAGTCTTGACATAGTTCGAAAAAACAGCGAGAATCGCAGTCTTTTCCGACTCCCGAGACGTTCGGGAGATGGGGTGTGACTTTGCGCCACGCCCCGTTTTGCGCATCAAAAGAGGCGGAAAAGAGAAAATTTATTCACCAGCAACTTATCTCCTTTTTAGTCTCTCTTTTAAAGAGGCTAAATTGGATGGCTTTACCTTATAGGGACACTATGCCCACCATTAATCAGCTTGTTCGCAAGCCCCGTGAGAACACTCACGATAAATCGAAGAGCCCTGCTCTTAAAAACTGCCCGCAGAAACGCGGTGTCTGCACGAAGGTCTACACCACAACCCCGAAGAAGCCGAACTCGGCTTTGCGTAAGGTTGCAAAGGTGCGTTTGACCAACGGATTCGAAGTCATTTCCTACATCGGCGGTGAAGGCCACAATCTTCAGGAACACTCTGTTGTTCTGATTCGTGGCGGCCGTGTTAAGGACTTGCCTGGTGTTCGTTACCACATCGTGCGTGGCTCCCTGGATACGCAAGGCGTGCAGGATCGTAAGCAGTCCCGCTCCAAGTACGGCGCGAAGCGCCCGAAGAAGGCGTAATTCGCGGCGGCTTATAACCGTGCGAAATGGCGGCCCAGCCGAAAGAGGGCCGAGTAAGTCGCAACTTTTTAATAGAGTTGCAATGTTTTTAGACTGAAGACAACGAAAAGAGGAAAAATATGCCCCGTCGTCGCGAAGTACCAAAGCGTGAGATTCTCCCGGATCCGAAATTCGGGAACGTGGAGGTTTCCAAATTTATTAATGTCGTAATGCTCGATGGCAAGAAAGCCGTCGCCGAGCGCATCGTTTATGGCGCTCTGCAGCAGATCGAAGAAAAAACTGGCAAGAACCCCATTGAGGTGTTCACTGCCGCTGTTAACAATGTGCGCCCGCTCGTCGAAGTGAAGAGTCGCCGTATCGGTGGTGCAAACTACCAGGTGCCGGTCGAAGTGCGCCCTGTGCGTCGTACCGCCTTGGCAATGCGCTGGTTGCGCGAATGTGCTAAGGCTCGCTCTGAGAAGTCTATGCCGCAACGTTTAGCTGGTGAGTTGCTGGAAGCTTCCGAGGGCCATGGTGCCGCTATGAAGAAGCGTGATGAAGTCCATCGTATGGCAGAAGCCAACAAGGCCTTCTCGCACTTCCGCTTCTAGTCGTTGAGAGGAAATAATGGCTCGTACTACACCGATTGCTCAATACCGAAACATTGGTATTTCCGCGCATATTGACGCGGGCAAGACGACAACGACAGAACGCATCCTGTTCTTCACGGGTGTCAATCACAAACTCGGCGAAGTTCATGATGGCGCAGCTACAATGGACTGGATGGATCAGGAACAGGAGCGTGGTATCACGATTACGTCTGCCGCTACGACCTGCTTCTGGCGCGGTATGGATATGCAACACAAGCCCTACCGCTTTAACATTATTGACACACCGGGGCACGTGGACTTCACCGTTGAAGTCGAACGTTCCATGCGTGTGCTCGATGGTGCAGTGATGGTTTACTGCGCTGTCGGTGGCGTTCAACCGCAGTCTGAAACCGTTTGGCGTCAGGCCAATAAGTACGGCGTTCCCCGTATTGCGTTCGTCAACAAGATGGACCGCACGGGCGCAGACTTCTACCGCGTCATCGATCAGATGGAAAAGCGCTTGAAGGGTCATCCAGTTCCCATCGTCATTCCGATTGGCGCAGAAGACACCTTTAAGGGTGTTGTTGACCTCATTCGCATGAAGTCGATTATTTGGGACGAAGCAAGCCTTGGCGTGAAGTTCACCTTTGGCGAAGTCCCCGCTGAGTTGATGGATCTCGCTAAGACCTGGCGTGAGAAGCTTGTTGAAAATGCTGCGGAAGCCTCCGAAGAACTGATGAATCAGTATCTTGAAACTGGGGAACTTTCCGAAGAACAGATTGTCCAAGGCATCCGCACGCGGACAATTGCTGGCGAAGTTCAACCGATGTTCTGCGGTTCGTCCTTTAAGAATAAGGGCGTTCAGCGCATGCTCGATGGCGTTATCGATTTCCTCCCGAGCCCAGTGGATATTCCGCCGGTTCCCGGGTTTGACCTCGATGACAAGCCCGAGACACGTGAGGCCGATGATAAGGCTCCGTTCTCCGCACTTGCATTTAAGATTATGACTGACCCGTATGTTGGCCAGCTCACATTCTTGCGCGTTTACTCTGGCGTTTTGAAGTCTGGTGAAACAGTTCTTAACTCCACAAAGGATAAGAAAGAACGTATCGGCCGACTCCTGCAGATGCACGCCAATGAACGTAAGGAAATTAGCGAAGCAGAAGCAGGCGATATCGCTGCTGCTGTCGGCCTTAAGGACGTGACAACGGGCGATACCCTTTGTGATATTGATAAGCCCATTATCTTGGAACGTATGGAGTTCCCAGAGCCTGTTATCAGTCAGGCCGTCGAACCCCGCACAAAGGCTGACCAAGAGAAGATGGCGCTTGCCTTGCAGCGTCTTGCTAAGGAAGACCCCTCTTTCCGTGTTCGCACGGATGAGGAATCTGGCCAGACAATTATCTCTGGTATGGGTGAGTTGCACCTTGAAATTCTCGTTGAACGTATGAGGCGTGAATTCGGTGTTGACGCCACAGTGGGTCGTCCGCAGGTCGCTTACCGCGAAACCATCCGCAGCATTGTCGAAAATGCCGAGTGCAAGTTCGCCAAGCAGTCCGGTGGTCGTGGTCAGTACGGTCACGTTGTCCTCAAGCTCGAGCCGCTTCCCCCTGGAGGTGGATTTGAGTTCGTCGATGCTATTAAGGGTGGCGTTGTTCCTCGTGAATACATCCCAGCGGTTCAAAAGGGTGTTGAGGATACGCTCAAGTCAGGTGTTCTCGCCGGTTACCCAGTCGTCGATGTCAAGGTCACACTGCACTTCGGTTCTTACCACGAGGTTGACTCGAACGAAAATGCCTTCAAGATTGCTGCATCTATGGCTTTCAAAGATGGTATGCGTAAAGCCTCTCCCGTGCTGCTCGAGCCGATTATGAAGGTTACAGTCGAGACGCCCGAGGAGAAGATGGGCGACGTGATGGGTGACCTTTCTAGCCGTCGCGGTATGATTCAGGGTATGGACGATCTCGTCGGCGGTGGCAAGGCAATTCGCTGCGAAGTGCCGCTTGCGGAAATGTTCGGTTATTCGACATCGTTGCGCTCCCTTACGCAGGGTAGAGCAACGTACGTGATGGAATTTGGCCATTATTCGGAAGCTCCGAAGAATGTGGCTGACGCTGTCATTGAAGAAAAACAGAAGTAACTTTTTTAACAGGGGAGGGAAACCCGCTTAATGGTCTCCCTCCAATTACACAAATTCAACTGCAAATAGAAGGACCAATAAAATGGCCAAGGAAAAATATGAACGCACAAAGCCCCACGTAAACGTGGGCACGATCGGTCACGTTGACCATGGCA
>CAVLDT010000060.1:0-5778 GCA_963661915.1 Duodenibacillus sp. | reverse complement strand
GGCTAAAATTCTGCGATTCTTCCAAATCCTGGAAATCGGAACCCTTGTTTTATTGGGAAAATTTTTTAGACATTGCGCTCGTGCGTAATGACTATTTTTTATTGGCACAACAATTAGTGCGACTAGAAAAGAGAAAACTAACTACACTTTCCTATAAAAGGTCTTACATTTCAATGTCTTTCCGATTCTGTTCTTCATAGAGGCACAGGTACTTAGAACACTCGTAACTCATGTTAGCCAGGGAGAGCCAAAGACCAATCTTTCCGTCTAAGAATCCAAGACGAACGAAATACGTTTTAATGAAAAAGAAAAGAGCTCTAAAAGGAATACTTAAGAGTGTTGTTCTCTTACCTAAGCGAGCCTTCTCTTTTCCCCAAAGAACAGGATAGACAGCCTGTTTTTTGTAGTAAGACTCTATCGTTGGATAGGAGAAATGAGAGACTGGCGTCTTAAGTTTCTTGATGACGGTATCTTTCTTCAGGATAACGCTCTCGTGCACTAGTGTCTCGGAGAAATCCGTGTACGTACGGTTATAAATCCGACGAATGTAATCAGGGTACCAACCACAGTGCCTTACAGGCTTGCCAAAAAGATACGTTAAACGTGGCATCTCAATGACTTCGTTTGCCTGCATATGAGAAACACTCTCTTCCATCTCTTGAGCTAACTCTGGAGAAACACGTTCATCACTATCCAAATGAAACACTATATCGTTAGATGCAAGAGCCGTAGCAAGGCGTCTTTTTTCTCCAAATCCAACAAAACGGTCTGGCGCTTTTTCAACACGAGCCCCAAGTTCCCTTGCAATTGCGCAGGTTCGATCCGTGCTGTGATCATCAAAGACAAGGATTTCCGCCTGAAGAGGTAACACCGACTCAATACATTCTTTAATGTTTTTCTCTTCGTTTTTAGCGAGAATAATGACGCTAAGGTTCATCGATTTATTTACCTTCCCAAACTCTTTCGTAAACTGCCAAGTACTGTTTTGTCATTGCTCCCACAGAATTATTTTGGGCAACGCAACGGGCATTAGCAATAAGACTCTTTCTAAGATCTGCATTCGTTTTTAGTTCAACTATTTTATCTGCTAATTGCGCGGAGTCGCCTCGGCCGATTAGGAGACCAGAAATTCCATCTTCAATAAGGTCTGGAATACCTCCCACATTGGAAGCAACCACTGGAATTCCAAGATGCATGGCATCTAGTATTGAACTACCGAGTCCTTCATTGTTTGAGGGAAAGGCGAACACATCAAAATTTGAAAGATAGTCAGCAACATTGTTATGAAACCCTAAGAATTCCACAGGAAGACCTTCCGCTTTTTTCATAAGGATTTCTTTGTCGGCTCCCTCACCCAAAAACACAACGAGTAAATTTGGGATTTTCTCTTGTAGCCTTCTCACAGCCCCCAAAAGTGTGCTTTGTCCCTTGTGGGAATCAACTAAAGCTCCAACGTGGCCAACAACAAATCGTCCTTCCCACTCTTTCCTGATAACCGACGCTTCTCCCTCGTTAATCTCAAGATTCGCATGTGCATCATGAATCGTTGTCACATGGACTCCGAAAGTGTCCGCCATGATGCCACTGATAATTGAGGAGACTCCAACACACTCAGCTGCCTTGGAGTAAATCATCTTATTGAAGAAATTTTTACGAATCCTGTAATCCACTCGCCTAGTAATGACGTAAGGAACGTGCTTGAAAATGTGCTGCAACAAAGCACTCTGGGCCGCCAAGGTTTCGTGGACTTGAACTAAATCCGTTTGGCTATCAACCTCTAAAGAACTAGAAAGCCTCGCGTCTGGTTTATCGGAAACCGCTTGAATTTCAAGATTGGGAGTCCCTTGCAGACGTGCGATAAGTGGACTTGATTTTCTGCAAATCAAACGTTGATTAATGTTATGTTTTGACAGTCCTTGAACTAACAACTCTGTCTGACGCTCTCCCCCTCGAAATTCGTGGGATAAATTCATGTGAGTGACAATTTTTTTCGTCATTTCATTGCCCCTTATGAAAACAATTTAGCGAAAGGGAAATTATCAACACAAAGGACAACATCCGTTTTCTTACACATCTTTTTTACATTCTTCGAAGGTGCTCATTTCGAATTGCACACTCGTACAAAAGCCAAATCGAAAGAAAAACAATTAGAAATAGTTTGTGGCGGAAGGCAACCTCTGTCATGCCCCACACAAAAGTTCCAACCAAAAGGCAAAGTTGCACAGGTTCATTCTTGGCGATGACAACCAAGCGATACAACAACCAGTTACTTGCAACGAATAAGAGCAATCCTCCCGTAACAAAAATATTGATTCCTTCATTATGAAAATGCAACAAAGTCCTCAAAAAATCCCTATCAATATTGGAAGTTGGAATAATTTTTAGCAAATCAACTCGATACACCTCGCCAATGCCAAAACACCAATAGTTGGGGATAATGTCAGCAAAAGCTGCTTTCCACATCGCGAGTCTTAAACCAACGGAACTACTAGTTGTTTCTCCATCTCCCAAGCCCAGAAATCTAGAAATTTCCAACGAGATTGCTTTGAATTTGTACTCTGTTGTTTCGGGGGATACAACAACAACTAGAAATAAGGAAACAACTGCGAACGAAAGAAAACAAATTGTTTTTCTCCAGGGCCATTCAACTCTCTTATGCGCTAGGTAAGAAAAGAGACATGCCACAACTGCCTCAGTAACATAAGCTGTTCGACATGTTGTTCTTAACGCCACCCAAATAGCCAAAACTCCACACAAAGCGAAAAATAACCGATTCCATCTATTTAAATCTTTATATAGAAGTGAAAAGAAAGAGGTATTGCCAATAACGACAACCAAACTAGCATATATATTTTGGTTGAGGTCTCCGTTTGGAACGGGATATTTCAATGCATAAATTTGATAGATTGCAGAAGAAAAGATTATGAGACATGACAAAGAATTGACGAGAAAAAACTCCCTTAATCCAAACCCTTCTTTCTTGCAAATGACAGAAGCTGTCAAGATAAAAAGCAATGCATACTTGACTGGAAATAACTCAAATACATGGTTATGGTAGAAATAAAGAAAGATACACACGGCAGAAATAGGGAGGACTAATGCAATCTTTTCCCAAAAAAACTTCCAATCAATCTTTCCCCTACTTACGACTAAATAAAACCCAAGTACTGCCCACATAGCATGAAGGTAGCGTCTTTTCTTTAATAACGCACTAGCATTCTCACCATTTCCAATAACATTAATAACATATAAAGTAAAAAGAATGAAAAGAATGGATAGCAAAATCTTTTCCGTTCGCTGTCTGTATCCTTCGCGAACTTTACTGCATTGCATCATCTTGCGAACTTGTTAAGCGAAAAAGAATCTCTGCAAAAAAATTGTCGTCTCAACTTTGGCGCAACAAACCTCAAAGCATTCAACCCGTACCGAGGCAAGTCTATATAATGCTTGCAATGCCGTTTGACGTCCTATGACACTTCTATTATCTGATTTAACTCGTTAAGAATGCGATACGCCCATCTCGTCTACAGTTGTAAATTCCACAATGAAAGTTATGCGCCTCATGAGATTAATTTAGGTGATTATATCCAAACGATAGCTGCGGACGCCTTTTTGCCGCGGGTAGATGTTGAAGTAGACCGCGACCATCTTTCAATTCCACTAACGGGACGGACGAAATTGATAGCAAATAGTTGGTATTGTTTGCACGACGATTGGCATCAGTTTTCTCCTCAACTTGATCCATTGTTGGTTTCGATGCATGTGAGCCAGAAGTCTTTGGAAAATCCAATGCAAAAAGTATTGTCAAGAATAAGAGACATTGCAGCGGTTCGTCCAGTCGGGTGCCGAGACTATTACACACTTGAGTTCTTTCAAAAACATAAAATCCCTGCTTATTTTTCTGGCTGCCTGACGCTAACTTTGCAGAGAGAAAGATTTACACAACGAATAGCAAGAAGTGGCGTAGTTATTTCTGATTGTCCCTACGTTTCACAAAGGCATGACCTATTCCCACTGAATCACTGGTGGAACCATAAAATCCGTGGAAAAAAAATTCGTTCACTCGTTGATTCTTTCCTCGATAGAGTCAATGGTAGTGTTGTGTATCTCAACCACACGGCAAGTATGGACTCATCGCATCAACAAAGATTTGAACAAGCAAAGGCATTGCTAGAGACATATGCCAATGCAGAATTGGTTATCACATCAAGATTGCATTGCGCTCTACCCTGTCTTGCAATGGGTACGCCCGTTATTTTTATTGGGCCCTATGATAGTTGCCGTTTTCAGGGGTTGGGTAATCTTGTTAATCATATCTTTGTTAAAAAGAACGAAGCTATTGAAGAGGCTCATATTTTGACAGATAACTCAAATAAAGTTATCAATCCCACTGAGCATCTCAAACTCTCCAACACGCTACGTCAAACTTGCTCTAATTTTATAAAAGAAGGCTAACGGTATAACTCCGTCACTCACAAGTGACGACTTCTGCCCTAGTTAGCCATTTAAATTCAACAGTTTAGTTTAGAGGAATTCGAATGAACGTAACGCTAGTTTCAACGTATCGAATGATTAATTCCGTAACTGGAGCTGAGAAAACTTTCTGTTGTCTTGCGAATGCTTTGTCTGAACATGGGCACAAAGTCACAGCAATTTGTTTCGACTATGCAACAGGGAAGCCTGCCTTCCCACTAATAGATAGCGTGAAGTTTATCAATGCTGGCGAAGGAAAGAAACCAACATTTCTCCTTACTCGACCTGTGATTAACGTGCGAGCTTTTAGTTTAAACCAAGGTACTCGCAGAAATAAAAGAGTTCATCTACAAGAAGAATTTTTAGGGAAATACGTTATACCTGCGATTCAAGAATCAAACCCAGATGTCATTATCGCTTTTCAACCAAAAACTGTTCATTTAGTTCGTGGTTATGGAAATATGAAAGTTCCTGTCGTGGCAATGTTCCATAATGAACCAAGTGTTATTCTTCCAGATAATCAACCCTCATGCATCACCGATTCTCTGCGAACAACTGCTGTAATCCAAGTGCTAATGCCGCATTTTGCCGATGAAGTAAAGAAAATTCTTCCACAAGCTAACGTTATCCACATTCCTAATCCTGTACCACAGACAGAAAGGATCGCTAATCGCTCTGCACACACAATCATAAATTGCGGAAGAATCGTCTACCAAAAGCATCAAGAACTGCTTGTGGAGGCTTTTTCACTGATTGCAAATCGATACCCTGATTGGAATGTAAAGATTTTCGGGGACAGCAAAGAAGATCCTAAGCGTGCCAAAGACTTGCGACAACTCATAAATTCTCATGGTTTATCTGAACGAATCTTGCTCTGCGGGGAAACAAAAGACACTCTCTCGGAACTTGAAAAAGCCTCTGTTTTTGCTTTTCCATCGCGATATGAAGGTTTCGGTCTTGCCTTAACAGAAGCAATGGCTATGGGCTTGCCAGCCATAGGATGCAAGTCCTGTCCCGCGGTCAATGAACTTATTCGCAATGATGCTAATGGCTATCTATGCGATGACACCCCCTTGGATTTTTCTCGCGGACTGTCACGGTTAATGGATAGCGAATCGCTTCGTACCCAATTAGGAGATGTGGCAAAAGAAGATATGCACGCCTATGCCCCTGAAGTAGTATGGGACATGTGGGATAAACTGTTGAAATCTCTTGTGAAGAAAAATTAGGCGCTTGGCTCTTACTATTTTGTACCCCACATTTAATCAATAGTGCTTGTTATTCCAATTCACAGGAATCCAGTAC
>CAVLDT010000059.1:0-5980 GCA_963661915.1 Duodenibacillus sp. | reverse complement strand
GCGCCGCATTGTTTGTAAATGACACCGAAGGGGTTTGTTTGCCCTGCAATCAAACCACCTGTGACACCACCGTGTAGATAGCCGATACGACCGAATTGAAGATTGCCATACGGAGAGGAGACGATGATGGAACTTTCACGATCGAAGAGTTCATCACTACCCTTTTCACCAGTATCCGTGCAAATCTTTCCTTCGAGTTTTACGGAAACTTTCCAGCCCGGAGCGATTTCATCGGAATCAGCCTTGATACCCCAACGAGAGGCACCACCCATGCCACTTTCCATTGTGAATTCGTTCGTTGTCGTTTTGCCAGCCTTTTTGTGAACGTAATAAAGACCATTGTCAACACGACCATACATTTGAACGCTTGCAGCGAAACTGGCTCCTGCTAATGTTGCAAGGGCACTGGCTGCAATGAGCGTACGTGCAAATTTGTTCATAACCTTTTCTCCATGGCTTAAAGGCGGTGAGCCTTGAAATAAGAGCCACCGATGCAACCGTAGATTGCGTGGAAAAGGGTATTTTTTTGCATATTGCGTTCGCGTTTTGCTACGCATGCAAAGAAAATAAAAAGGAGGACGGTTGATGCTGATTTTTTATATATTTTTGAAATTCTTGCAGGCCTCCTTTGCGTAAAATGAAAACTTAAGAAGGAACACCCTTCAAAATTCATTTTCGTGAACGAAATCGAGCAATCAAGAAAAGATGCCTCTCTAAAAAAAGAAGCCATGCTAAGGAATCAAAAACTTCTTCTATGCCTTGCCCTCTTTATTGCGGGGTTTAGTTCGTTTTCTTTCGCTGAAGAGACTGCTGTCAACTTCTCAACCACTGGTGTGTCGTCTCTCTTAACTATTCCTAAGGTTAGAGAAATCCGTGTGACGCCAAAGCGCATCGCATTTGTCGGCAATTCCTACATGTACTTTAACTGTGGAGTGGATGGATTTGTTCGAACTTTTGCCAAGGGAAAGAATCTTCAAACGAAGCTCTTTGCGATTTCTGGCGCAGGACTCGCCGAACACCCAGTAGAAAAGTATTTTCTTCTAAACGGTAAGGCAAAAGAGAAATTTGATGTGATTCTCTTTCAAGGGCCGACAAGGAGACCTTGGGAGGATGGAAAGGCGGAGAAGAAAATTCCTCGCCACTCGTACGCTGTGGCTTTAAAAAACGCTCTTGCCGTTGCGAAAAAAGCAGGGGCAGTTCCAGCAATCATCGCCACGTGGGCTCCTGCTAAGGTTCGGATGGGATCTCGCAGTAAACGCGCGGCAGACCTCATGAATGCCACGGTGGAACTCGCAAATGAAAACGAAATTCTTGCAATCCCAGTTGGTCTTGCATTTGAGGTCGTTCGCTCGGAGAGAAGTGACATTCTTTTAAATAATGCAGAGGATTCCAGGCATCCAACGATTGCAGGGAGTTTTCTTTTTGGCGCTGTCCTTTACGCATCGCTTTTTAAAGAAAGACCCACAACGGAAGGTGTAGAAAGACTTACCTATGGCTGTGGGGCTCCACTTAGCCCTGCCGTGGTTCGGTACTTAGAGGATGTTGCATGGCGGGTTGGTACGCAGTTTTTTAAGTAGCGGAAGTTAGCCGCGGCGTAAAATCCTTTTCCTTAGAGGGGAGTTCTTAAGAAAGACGGTTGATTCCTATGCTTGAAGCGATATTGAATTCATTATGTGCTGTAGCAGTTGTTGCCGCTGTTGCGGCTGTGGGTTATTACTTCGCCGATAAGGGCACTTTTAATGAGCAAAGCAGAGCGGACATAGCAAAGCTTGTCAACATATCGTTGCCGTGCTTTCTTTTCTATTCCGTTGCTGCTCGCTTCACGCATGACCAGTTTATGGAACTTGCGCAAAGCCTCACGCTACCCTTTATTGTCATTCTGATTAACTTCGCCTTCTCGGTGCTCTTTATCAAAGTCGGTTGGGTAAAAAAGGAACGCGCAGGAACATTTATCGCCTGCTTTTCTGGATCAACAGTGCTTTTCGTGGGTGTTCCCATTGTGATGGCGATGTACGGGGATCGTGGTATCCCGTACGTCTTAGAGTACTTTATTGCTAACTGCCTATTCATTTGGACAGTGGGCCTATACAACATCCAACTTGACAATGTTCGCCGCGTTGGAGGGACGGCTCCGAAGATTTTCTCCTTTAAGAGCATTCGGATGCTTTTAAAACCACCATTGCTCGGCTGTATGTTGGGCCTTTTCTGTGTGCTTATAAGTTTCCGAGTTCCCGATACTGTCATGATGATTATGCGTTACCTAGGGAACCTCACAACTCCCTTGGCGCTTATCTTCGTAGGCATTACGGTACAGATGGTTGGCTTTAAGAGGCTTCGCAAGATGCCGCGAGAGCTTTGGCTTGTACTCTTTGCTTGCTATGTGCTTCGCCCGGCAATTACCTACTTTGTCTCGATTCCCTTTGAACTTGATGACTTTATGCGGCGTGTCTTCATGGTGGTTTCTGCTTTGCCAGTTTCTTCTGTGACGTCCGTTTTAAGTAAGGCCTATGGGGGAGATGCAGAGTTTGCTGCAAGTGCGATTGGTGCATCGACTGCGGCTGTGGTTTTTGTGATGCCTGTGATTTTGATTCTCGTGAATCTTATCTAGTTCGTAGGATTCCTATAGAATCTCACCCTTGGCGGGTCCCCTCGCATAAGAGCTCTGCTAACCTGGTCAGGTCGGGAACGAAGCAGCCACGGCGGAATACTCTTAGTGCCGAGGATTAGGCTCGCCATTTTCGTATGTGGAAGATTTGCAGTGAATCCTCCTCAAGCGCAGGAAAATGTTTTCATTAAAATGCCTGCAGAGAAAAAGGGCTTCTTACCTGCGCAAGAAAAGAAGCTCGCCTGATGTTGTTTTCCATGTCTAATGAATTTTGGGTGAAAAGATGAGCTACCAAGTACTGGCACGCAAGTGGCGTCCGCATGATTTTGAAAGCATGGTCGGTCAAGAGCACGTTGTTGCCGCTCTAAAGCACGCACTCGATGAAAATCGCCTGCACCACGCTTATCTTTTCACGGGAACCCGAGGCGTTGGAAAGACAACGCTTTCTCGCATCTTGGCGAAATGCCTTAACTGCACTGGGGAGGATGGAAAAGGGGGCGTCACTTCAAAGCCCTGTGGAAAGTGTGAAGCCTGCAGAGCCATCGACGAGGGCCGCTTTATTGATTACATCGAAATCGACGCGGCATCGAACCGTTCTGTTGAAGAAATGACAGCATTACTTGAGCGCGCAATGTATGCCCCTACAAATGCACGTTACAAGGTCTACATGATCGACGAAGTGCACATGTTAAGTGCTCACGCCTTTAACGCAATGCTTAAGACTTTGGAAGAGCCTCCAGAGTACGTCAAATTCATCCTTGCAACGACAGATCCTCAGAAAGTTCCCGTAACAGTGCTTTCACGCTGTTTGCAATTTAACTTAAAGAATATGACGCCAGAAGCCGTGGCTTCACACATGACGCATATTTTGAAAGAAGAGGGGATTGAGGCGGAACCCGCGGCGCTGAGACTCCTTGCAGAGGGCGCCCGTGGATCGATGCGTGATGGCTTAAGTCTTCTAGATCAGGCAATCGCCTATGCTGCAGGGCCCGTGACGCTAGAGGCTGTGAGAAATATGCTTGGCGTTGTCGATTCCGAGGTGCTTGTTCGTATGACTGAGGCGGTTCTCGCAGGAGACGCTAAGGGAGCACTTTGCCTTGCAGATGAGATGAACGCAAAGAGTTTCTCCTTCTCGCAAGCAATTCGCGATTGGGCTTCTCTCTTGCACCGCGTTGCCCTTGCGCAGCGCGTTCCTGCAGGGTTCCCGACGGATAACCCTGCCAACGAAGGAATCCTTCGTTTAGCAAAGGAAATGACGCCAGAAGAGGTGCAACTCGATTACCAAATTGCCCTTCAGGCTAGAGCGGATATGGCAATGGCGCCAGACGAATACGCTGGATTCACGATGGCAATCCTCCGTATGCTTGCCTTTAAACCCGCGGGAAGCAAACTCTCGGTTCCTGTCAAAAAGGAAAAGGCCTCTAGCGCACCCGCCGCAGAGCCTCCAGTAGAAGTGGCTCCTTGGGAGGAAGCGCCGGGAAAATCCTAGCGCCAACTGATGCCCGACACGACTCAGGTCCCTTTGCAGTTGAACTCTTCGAGGCTACACCTGAGTTGCTCGGTTGGCGCAAAAAACTGTGTCAAACAAATCTAGAGGGGTTTGTTCGGGAAGTTGTTGCATCCGCAGAATTGCTCGAAATCGATGATAAACACGTATTATTACGGCCTCGTTCACACGCTTTTGTCTCCGAGAGTCTCACGACGAGCGTTTCAAAAGCGTTTAGTAAGGCAGTTGGACACGAATTTACAGTCACATTTGACTTAGAGGAGTGTGCCCCTGATGCACCGAGCATCTCCCTGCTTGAACAGGCAGAGAGAATCCGTGCGCAGCGGGCTTTGGTTGCGGCGTTTCGTAGCGACCCCTTTGTAAAGAAAATTTTAGAATCCTTCGACGCAACACTCGATGAATCCACTGTGCGCGTCGTAGAAACGAAAGAAAAGGCAAAAAAATGATGAAAGGCAATCTCCAGGGTCTTCTCGCTCAAGCGCAGAAGATGCAACAGAATATCGAACGCGCTCAAGCCGAGCTTGGCAACACCGAAGTGGTGGGAGAGGCGGGTGCCGGCATGGTTCGTATCACGATGACCTGTAAGCATGAGGCAAAGAAGGTCGAAATTGATCCAAGCGTCTTCTCTGGTGAAGCGGATGACAAAGAGATGCTTGAAGATCTTATTGCCGCTGCCTTAAATGACGCTTCTCACAAGGTGACAGAGGCCGCCGAGGCGAAGATGCGTGCTGCAACAGCGGGAATGCCACTCCCTCCGGGAATGAAACTTCCTTTCTAAGCACTTTTTAAGAGAATTCTGGCGATGCAGTTTCAAGAAGTGCTTCAGGCAATTTTCTTAGGTATTGTCGAGGGACTTACGGAGTTTTTGCCCGTAAGTTCCACGGGACACTTGATTGTTGCGGGGTGGGCAATCGGTTTTGAAGGCGCGGGGGCGGATACGTTCTTCGTTGCGATTCAGGCTGGAGCCATCTTGGCTGTTTGTTGGTATTACCGAGAGAGAATTTTCTCAATTCTCTTGAACCTTTTTAAACCAGGAAAAGACCGTCGCTTGGCGATTAACACAGTCATTGCCTTCTTTCCTGCGGCTATCCTTGGTTTGTTCTGTGCAAAGGCAATCAAAGCCTATCTTTTTAATCCTGTGACTGTGGCGATAACGCTTATCGCCGGTGGCATCGTCATCCTCCTTGTGGAACGCGCCAACATTAAAAGCTCTCGCGAGCCACGCGTAAAAGAGATGGATGATATGACTGTGAAAGATGCCTTTGGTGTCGGGTGCATGCAGTGTCTGGCGTTGATTCCTGGGATGAGCCGGTCTGGAGCGACAATTATCGGCGGCATGGTCTTGGGGCTTTCTCGCAAAGCGGCTACGGAATTTTCCTTCTTTCTTTCCATTCCAACGATTTTTGGCGCAACGGTCTACGACCTCTATAAGAGTTACGACACGCTTAGCGTAGATATGGGGCCTGCAATCCTCTTAGGTGGCGTTGTTAGTTTCATCTCTGCGATTATCGTTGTTAAGTGGCTCCTAGCCTTTGTAAGTCACAACGATTTTAGAGGTTTCGGGTGGTACAGAATCGCCTTTGGCCTCGTCGTTCTTCTGCTTGTTGGTGAATTAACTTTCTAGTGCTTTCTTTGGAGGGGGGAGGATTTTTCTTTCTTCCAAAGGTGAAGCGCTCCTAGAGGAAATCAAACTGTGCAAATTCGCCTTCAAAAAAATCTTGCGGTTTCCGCAAGTCCCTCTTTTATTCGTTCGTTTGCAAAAGAAGAAAAGTTCCTAATCCATTTTGTGAGGATAAGGCTATCTATTTTATGGCAAAAAAACGAAAATATTCAACAATTTGATTTAACGCATAATAGAGAAAAATCAA
>CAVLDT010000058.1:0-6832 GCA_963661915.1 Duodenibacillus sp. | reverse complement strand
CCAAAGTGCTTCGGAGGATAGCAGTTCTTAGCCAAAAAAAGGATAGGCATGTCGGAGGAGTTAGCGTAAAGGGTGAGGCGCGCAAAAATATTTTTCAATCTAGGCGTAAGACAAAAGCTTTTCCCTAGTAGGGTAGGTGGCCTTTTTTCTTAGGCGAAGGGGAGAAAGACAAGCTAATTTAATCCTATCTTTTGGGCTGTCATTTCAGAGGCTTTGCCTACTTCGTACGAGCCAAGCAGCACAAGGTGCTCTGAAATTTTTTCTCTTGCCTTTGTCTCATCGTAGCCAAGGACAAGTTTCTCTAGTTCTTCATTGGTCTTGGCGTAAGGGAAAGCCCACGCTTCGATGGGGGTGTAAAGCCCGCGTTCCTTGTCGTAAGAATCAATATCGGGAGTAAAAAGGAAACCTGGCTTTTTAAGTTGAGCCCAATCCCAAACGGAAGAGGAATAGTCTGTCAAGAAAATATCCGCTACAAGCATGAGTTCTTGAATGTCAGAGTATTGAGAAACATCGATGATGTTTTTTCCTTCGGGAGCCCAACCTTTTGTGCAAATGTGTTCGTGGAAAAGTAATTGAAATTTCCCACCGAAGCGCATTTCTAATGCTGCGAGAAGACGGTCAACCTCAAGATGAAGGTCGCCTAATCTCATATTGAGACCATTCCAATCCCCACGAAAGGTTGGCGCATAGAGAAGATACTTATAGCTCTCTGAGAGATTGAGACTTTTTAGAATTCTTTCTCGTTTGATGTTGGCATCACTTCTAAAAAAGAGATCATCTCTCGGACTACCAACTGAGAGAAACTTAGTAGGGGGCACTTGCCATGCATTGCTAAGAAATTCTGTGAACTGTCTGCAGGAAGAAAGATAATAGGTCGTGTTTTCTGCGCGGACTTTTCTAGCATATTCCCGGTAGAAAGATGTCTTAATTTGTGTGCCAATGGTCGAGTTCTTGTAGGCACCACCCCCATGCCACGTATTGACGACAATCTGACCCTTGCGACAGGTAAAGAAGGGCTCGATACCAAGGTTGGTAATAATCCACCGGCTTGTCGCAAGAGCTACGATATGTGGGATGGATAAAAACCGAACAGTAGCCGCACTACCCTCAGGAGCTTTTACTCCCGTCTTGGTTACCCATACACATCGATAGTGATCGCCGTAGTGTTCTCGGATGTACTGGTAAAGATATTTTGGATTGCAGGTGCATGCGTTTCCCTCGTAAGCACTGAAAAGAATTGTGTTTTCCTTTAAAGGCAACGCCATGAAGAGGCGATATAGAAGCCTAGCAACGAAGAGGGTAGGGAGTTTGAAAACTCTGATTAGGGCGCAAAGCATGTTTCCGATTTGGCGCAGTGATTTGTTTGTGTGTGGCAAAGAGTTAACTAAAAAACATGTGAGGGCTTTCCCCCGTTCGCTCTCACAGTTCCGCCCTAAAGGGCGCCCTGATGCTAGCAGAGATTTTCACCTTAAGCTGTTACGGAAACTTTGTAAATTGTATTTTGCTCTTTAGTATTGCCTTCAGTCCTACTCTGAGTCAACTTTTTGCAAGTCAACAATCAAGTGGCGAAACATTATTTCGATTGGCGTACGTTCAAAAGGAGCCAGGGCGTTAACCTTGTCGTTATTAAGACAAATTTCAACTGTCGGTGCATAGCCCTTTACATTTCCCACATCCTCGTTGATTTGAACTTGCGATTTGGGATTAAAAGATGCGGCCAACTCTGCCATCTCTCGAATGCTGAGAAAGGATTTCGGATTAGAGACGTTATACGTTGTTCCGTTTTGTCCTCTAGTGAGGATGGCTAAGATTGCTCGCACAGCATCGATTGTGTAGAGGTAGTCGCGTCGTGTTTTTCCCTGCGTGTGAAGAATAATGTTTTCTCCCCTACGAGCCGCACGAGCGAACTGAGCATAAACGCGATTATCCTTTTCTGAGAGGTGCGTTCCGAAGGTTAGTGTAAGACGCACAATTCGTGAGGGAACGCTATATTCCTCAAAATAAGAAAAGCAAAGCAACTCAGCAAGGCGTTTAGCCTCTGGATAACTTGAACGCACGGCGTTGAGTGCAATTTTCGCTAAATCTTCTTCCTTCACATTGCAGCTGCTGGCTTCTCCGTAAACTTCCATAGAACTCAAAAACACGAGCGAAGAAACGGCTTTCTTTCGTGCGAATTCGAGCGTATGGAGAGTACCTTCAACAATTGTTTGAATTGTTTCTACTGGCTTCGTAATGAAGAAGGTACCAGCAGTCGGTGAGGCTGTGTGGATAATGTAATCAACGGGTTCGTCTAGAGTAAACGAAGTGATACCCCCGTAAACAAGACTAACCGCATTTGGGTAGGCTAAGAGGAACTTACCAAAAAGCCTTTCTGCTTTCTCCTTTGAGCGAACAAGGCAGAAAATCTTGAGACCAAGATTTTTTTCTTCATTGACAAAGAGAAGTGTTTTAACAACTTCTCGACCAATTTCGCCTGTCGCGCCCGTCACAAGGATTGCTTTGTGAGAAAGGCTTTTCCAGTCAATCGAATCGTCTTGCGACACATTCGCATAGTCTCGTAAGAGAAATGGTGGTACGGTTTCCTCAAAGACGTTACTCATCGTTTTCTCTCTCAGAAAGTTGCTGGTATTCACGCAAGTCAAAAAGAGACTTCAACGTGTAAAAGTCCCGTTGTGTCGTAATCTTGATGTTGTCGATAGGGCCTTCGACAGTAGCAAGGTGTTTGCCGTAGATTTGCATGAGGGATGCCGTGTCCGTGACATCAGAAAGACCGTCACTTATTGCTTTCTTATGTGCAGCAAGAACTTCTCCAAGAAAGAAACTTTGCGGAGCTCTGCAGATAACAACACTTTGGCGTTTCACGATACGAGAGATTTCGCCTTGATCGATAATGCCAACTGTTTCGGAGGCTGGCGTTACCGTCACTGCAGATCCATACTTGTGAACCGATTCAATATTTTTAAGAATCGTTTCTTCATCAATGAGGGGGCGAACTCCATCGTGAATAAGGACAACGCTATCCGCTTCAAAGAGCTTAGCAGCGGCCTCTAAGCCGTTGCGAATGGATTCTTGCCCTGTGGCGCCTCCAGCGACAACAGCCTTTACTTTTGTTATCTGAAATCGATCCAAAGCTTCTTTTAGCCAATCAATATGGCTAGCAATGCAACTTACGACTATCGCATCAATAGCTTTGCAATTTTCAAAGACTTCAAGCGTGTGAATGATGATAGGTTTCCCATTGACTTTGAGAAATTGCTTTGGCAAAGACCGTGAGTTCATTCTCTGCCCAGAGCCACCTGCAAAAATCATTGCAATATTCATTGAGAAGTCCTTGGAGTAAGAAATTAATTGGATTACTTCGCGTCCCTGTTGCGACGCCACTTCCCGGCAAGCCCCGTCATCCACGGGAATGCCTTCTCGTGTTCGGCGCGGAATGCTTCAATGGCATCAAGATCTTTTAGCGTTGCATCAATCATATCAAGCCCCTCGGCAAGCATTGTCTTGTGGCGAGGTGCAATGCTGAATTTCACAACGAGATTTTTGACGGTGATTGTCTCCCGAGCTAAGTCAACAGTAATCTCTGTTGGGGTCGTATCGGAAATGCAATCAAAAATCTTGCGACTATCCTCCGCAGTGACGCGAGCGGCAAGTAGTCCGTTATTAAAGCAGTTTGAATAGAAAATTTCACCAAAGCCCGATGCAATAACTACACGAATGCCGTACTGCATCAGACCCCACACGGCATGCTCTCGCGAGGAGCCGCAGCCAAAATTCGGGCCCGCAACAATAATCTGGGCAGCTTCAAAACCAGGTTTATTGAATACACACGCTGGGTCTGGTTTTCCGTCACTTGCAAAGCGAAGGTTGTAAAAGAGACCTTTATCGAGCCCAGCCTTGTCAATGCCATGCAGGAATTGCTTAGGCATGAGTTGGTCTGTGTCGAGATTGTCCATATCCAAGGGAAGGGCAACGGAGCAAAGAGTCGTAAATTTTTCCATAGTCTTTTTTCTCCTTCTCGCTTTAAAGTTTCTCTAAGGTACGGGGGTCAGTGAGAGCGCCCATAACGGCACTTGCTGCTGCTGTCTCGGGACTTACGAGATGCGTTCTTGCGCCTCGTCCTTGACGACCTTCAAAATTGCGGTTCGTCGTCGATGCACAGCGAACACCCGCGTCCAAGATGTCTCCATTCATCGAAAGACACAGTGTGCAACCGGATTTCCTCCACTCAAAGCCTGCGTCTTTGAAAATCTTTGCAAGGCCAAGCTTTTCTGCTTCGCGTCTTACACGCATGCTGCCTGGCATCACTTGCGCACGAACACCTGCTGCAACGTGCCGTCCTTTAAGAATTGCGGCCGCGACTTTTAAGTCGGCAAGACGAGCGTTTGTGCAGGAGCCTATAAAGATATGCTGAATAGGGGTGCCAGCGATTTTTTCTCCTGCCTTAAGTCCCTGGTACGCAAGGCCTCGGGCGGCAGCAGTGCGGGCGATGGGGTCTGTGAAACTTTCGGGAGAAGGGATTGCCTCCGTTAAAGAAACCGCTTGATCTGGACTTGTGCCCCATGTCGTCATTGGTTCAACAGTGGTTGCATCAAGAGTGACTTCTTTATCAAACTTTGCCCCTGCATCTGAGTGAAGTGTCTTTGCGTACTCGCGCATTGCTCTCTCATCCTCAGCGCTAAAGGGAGCAGCGTGTTCTTTTACCCATTGGAAGGCTTTTTCATCAGGGGCGATAAGAGCCCCTCTGGCACCGGCTTCTACGGTGAGGTTGCAAAGCGTCATGCGTCCTTCCATCGGAAGCGCCTCAACGGCAGAACCCGCGTATTCGACAACCATGCCTAGGGCGCCGCGCGCAGAGATTTTTCTTAAGACTGTGAGGGCAAGATCTTTTGCTGTGGAGCCAGCGGGAAGTTCCCCTGTAATTACGACACGCATCGCTCCTGCTGTGCGATAGACAAGGGTTTGTGTGGCGAGAATGTGTTCAATCTCTGAAGTTCCAATGCCAAAGCCCAGAGCGCCGAGCGCGCCGTGTGTCGTCGTGTGGCTGTCGCCACAGATGACAACCATCCCAGGTCTCACGAGGCCCTGCTCATCCATGAGAACGTGCTCGACGCCTTGGTCAGGGTCGTTCGCACCGTAGAAGGCCACAATGCCATTGGCTTTACAGTTTTTCTCAAGAGTCTTCGCTTGAATGAGGCTCGCTTCATCGTAGATGACACGCGGCGTTACATCATCGCTTGGAATAATGTGATCTACAACGCAAAGATGCGCATCTGAAACGAGTGCAGTGCGGCCCCGGGCGGCAAGCCCTGCGAAGGCTTGAGGAGATGTGTATTCGTTTGCAAAGTGTGCATCACAGTAAAGAAGCACGGTATTGGCGTCAATTCTTTTTACCGTGTGGCTACGGACGATTTTTTCATAAAGCGTAAGGGCTTCTGTCATGGGTTCTCTTCCTTACATAAAAAGGTTCGGATGACTTTTTCTTAAGGTGTAAGTTTATCCGCGGGCGTCCTCAGTGCGAAAGTATTCTTCCTAAGCGGCACTTTAGATTTCCCAGCCACGAACGTGGTCAATAACATCGACAATTACGCCTTCATCGACAAGGAGTAGGTGCGCATAGGGCGCCGCTGTTGGGCAGGCGTGATTGGGAAGAACACGCAGCCTTTTACCGATTGGTAAGTCTTTCTGCGTAAGAGAAGAGCCTTCTTCAAGCGTGAGAATGCCGTGTTCTTGGTTTGTCCCCGTTAGAAGGATCCTGCCACCATCAAGGGGCTTACCATCAACGTCACAGACAAGGCCATAGAAGTAGTCTTTTTTCTGCCTCTGTGTTCCACGGTCTCGCGACATCGCAAGGAATCCAGAATCTGTAATGACGCGGTTCTTCTCAGTTTTCCTTCCAATGACTGTTGTGAGCACGGAGCCTGCAATGTCATCGATTGTGCAGATGCCGACATTACTCATAAAAAGATCGAAGAAAGCACAGACGCCAGCGCGAATCTCTGTTACGCCTTCTTCGTTTGTAGAACGCATCAACGTTGGAGAGGAACCAACGGAGACGATATTTACCTGAAAGCCTGCGTCCCGTAGGGTCTTAGCCGCTTTAACAATGCCAGCGCGCTCGGCTTCGGCAGCCTCAACAAGGGCTTTATCGGTTTTGCATTCGTAGCTGTCGCCAGCGTGTGTGAGAACGCCCGCCAGTGTTGCACCATCTCTTAAGGCTCGTGCAGTTGCAACAATTTCAGGGGATTCAGGCAGTAAGCCAGACCGATGCCCATCGACATCGACTTCAAGCAAAACGGGGATTGTGACTGCGTTTTCTTTACAGAATTCGGAGACAAGGTTGGCGGCTTCGGCGCTATCCAAAATGATTTTTAAGTCGCAGCCAAGATTACGGATTGCCGCAACTTCATTTAGCTTCTGTGGAGCGATACCCACTGCATAGATGATGTCCTTTACGCCGTTTTCTGCAAAGTAACGGGCTTCTGCCAATGTGGATACCGTCGCAGGGCCCTCATCGGAGAGCATCTGAAGACGCGCAATCGCAATGGATTTGTGTGTCTTTAAGTGTGGGCGAAATGTGACACCGAGTTCTTTTGCGCGAGCCTTCGCACGGTCAATATTTTTCATGAGTTTCTTTTTCTCAAGGACGAAAGCGGGTGTAGGAACACGCGGGTCTGTGAGAGCTAAACCGGTGAGAGTCTTACTATCGAAGGACATAGAATCCCCTAAAAATTAGAAAAAGGAAAATTGAAGTAGAAAAAATTCTATACGCAATGGCGTTTCTAAGCAACACCCAAGGCCACTTATCAGGAAATTAGTTGTTTTATCTATGGTT
>CAVLDT010000057.1:0-6963 GCA_963661915.1 Duodenibacillus sp. | reverse complement strand
ATCAAAAATTATTTACCTGAATTGGCTTTCTTCTGCAGTTTGCAACCTTTAACTATTTTGTAAATTTGAGTAAAACTTAGGGCAGAAAAACAACGGGGATAAGGGTTTCTACTTAGATAAAACACGAGGGGAAAATTGGGCTCTCTTCCCTGAAAAAAAACATTTTCTAAAAGATTGGCTTTCCTTGGAGCCTATTGCTACGAAAATTCAAGGGAAACTGCTCTGAGTTTCCCCTTTCGGACACTTTTAAAAGCGATAATTCACACCAATCTTTCCGCCTAGAGAGGTGGTTCCTCGGCGCCCCGCTCCGAAGTTCGCTTCGATATCCGTTCGGAAGTTACCCTTCGCAAAACCGATTCCGAAGGCGCCTTCCACTGGGTTCACATCAATAACCGTGCACTTTCCTCCGAAGGCTTCAATTTCCTTGTCGCCGAATGTCGGTGTAAAGGCAAGTCTGAACTTAGGCGACACAGCCCAGCCACTCTGCGTTTCAAGGGCTTTTGCGTCAAAACGCACTGCAATAGGAAATTGAACGAGGGTTTGGCTTTGCTCGGCGACTTCGATAAGGCCTGCTTTCATCGCATCTGTCTTAATCTTTGAAGCACGAACTCCGACGCTTGGTGTCACATCAAAACCACCGAGCGTGAATGTCTTTTGTACGCCAAGGGCCCCGGAGATCATCTTTGCATCGAAGTCCTGAATGAGCCCTGTGTAGTATGAAGTCGACACGTCGTTCTTAGACTTCGTAACTGCAACCTCAGCCGTAAGCTTCACACCCGTATCCCAAAGGTCAACAGCGCCATAGGCTGTTGCGCTATAGGCCTTAATCTTATTCTTAACACTATAGGTGTCACCCTTGAGAGTTCCGTGACTGTACTGGAATGCGGCGCCAAGAAGGGTTCCTTCAGTCGGAGTAAGTTCCGCACCAAATGCGCCATAACCCATGTTGGCTGCAAAACTTGCCCCAGCACCAATGTGATCTTGCTCGTAGCGTTCCCCGGAGATATCAGCCCAAAGGTTTGCGCCCTTCGTGCTATCGCCTAGCGCTGCGAAGCGATTAGCAACCGACCTTGAGAGCACCGTATCGATACGACGAATCATCGACTGAGCTCCCATCGAGGCAATCACTGTCATGCCGTTATCCGTTGCGCCCTCGGTAAGACGTATCACCCCTGCTGCGCGGTCGAGAACCGCCGTAACGTAGGGGTTATCTGTGAGAACCGTGTAGTTTTCCCCAGTGACTTTAGGAGAAGCAACATCTGTCAGCGGAATCTCTGTTGTCCCGTCAACGATATTGATAACGGCTAGAGTAGAAGAAGTCGTTCCATCGGAAGCATCATCAACTGTGATGGATTTTGCCCCAGAAAACACTGTCGTTCCAAGGCCTACCTTCTCCTGATCAATAACAATGACGCCTCCTTTCTTGGCATTTACCGTGCCATCGGCCCCTGTGGCTGCTGCAGTTGCATTGGGATTAGCCGTAAGGCTACCCGTAGCTCCAAGGGTTATAGGCGTTGCCACGTAGATAAGAGAGGAACTCGAGTTGATCGTTGTCTCATTTTCGAGGTTACTCTGAACAGCCCTAAGAGCCCCATCCGCGGAGCCCATGCCGATTGTTACAAGAGCGCCCGGCCCAGCGGTGATATTCGTATTAAGAGTGCCATCCGTTCCAACGTTTTCAATTATAAGAACTGAGGTTTCTCCATAGGATGGGTCAACGTAGATGGAACCCCCTCGCATTGAAAGGGTCGTCACGTACATGTTGGCCCCCGTACAGCCACTTGCCGTGCTACTCCCAACAGCAATATTTCCTGAACCCGTAGCGTTACTAACTTCAACGGTGGCGTTCTTTACTGTGAACTGTGAAGAGGCTCCCGTATTAAGTGTTGCAATCTTGGAAGTTCTTCCCTCGCTACCTAGCAAGAATTGAGAAGAATCGCCCAATGTCACATTAACGGCTGCCCCCGTTGTCGTATCAGAAACGGTGATGTTCTCTGCCGTGAGCCTTGACCAATCGCCAAGGTTAATTTCACCAATCGCGGAACTCGTCGATGTTCCTGCAATATCAACTACAGTTTGATTGGCTTCGCTATCAGAATCGGTAGTGGTAATTGAGGCAATTTTCACTGTCTCAATACCCGTCTTAGCGGTAAAGCTTCCCTTCTTTCCGAGGTTAAGATTAGTGACTTCTACGGTCTTGCTACCAGAAATAGCAACGTCTGCGCCAAGTCCAGCATCTGCAGTTCCTGTGCTAGAGGAATCCACTCCTGCGTAGACATTTGTAACTTTGACTTTGTAATTGTCTTTTAAGTCAACGTGCGCATACTTTCCAAGGTAAAGATTTGTGATATCAATCGTCTCAAAAGCATAGTGGGCGCCACTGCTACCAACACCCGTGACAGAAAAGAGTGTGTATTGGTCATCCCCTGCCCCTACGCCATTAGCAAGCTTCAAATCAGAAACTTTGACAGTAGCATCTTCTGCAGTAAATTTCGTCTTGGAGCCTAAATTAATCTCTGAAATCGCTTGAAAAGGCGCACCTATAAATGCTGTTTCGGAATTTTCCTTTACCGTAATAACAGCGTTTTCTCCAGTAGCAATACTTCCATAGAAAGTAACAGATTGGTTGTTCGTAACAGTAACTTTTGCATTTGCGCCCGTCCCTTCCTCACCTGTGATACCTGAACCCGCAAGGATTTGTCCGACTTGTGCGCTACTATTACCTGTAACAGAAACCGTAGCGTAATTTCCAAGACGCACCTTGGAAATCTTCGTTCTCCCCGTAGACGACGTACTATTGGAAGTAAATTCTGCTCTAGTGTGTTTTTCTGTTGTGACGCCCTCTACTACTGTGTCAGCCTCGCCATCTGCAAGGAAAATTTCTTCAATCTCAGTCAGATCATTGTTAAGTGACGAAAGCCTTGCCGCTTTACAGAGTGTTAGGCTTGTCTCCACTCCAAAGACAGCGCTTTTCTTTACATTAAGACTAGAGGCTTCCCCGACGGTAAAACTTCCAATGTCAACTCTTTTGGTACTTGCAGTGTCATCTCCTAGCAAAACTCTAGAACCCGTACCTGTGGTGCCTGAGGTAATGATGACTCTCTTATTGTTTTTGGCCTTAAAGATTGCCCCATTGGCTAAAGAGAGTTCTCCAATTTCCGTTACTGTCCTCGCATCGCCTGCTGCAGAACTTGTAATTTCCGCGGTAGCAGAGGCACCCAAGACAAGCTTTGTTTTAACATTAACGCTACTATTATTTGTTGCATAAAATTGGGCGCTCCCTTCCAATGTAAGCGTTTTGACAGTGGTTGAAGCGGTGCTTGTTGTCCCCGCCACCGTGTATGGTGCAGTTTCTAGACGCTTCCCTGCGGCCACAGTGACTTCCCCATCCCCTGTAATGGCGTTCAAGTACACCTTGTTATTGATGTTCGCAACTGCTGTTTCTCCTCCACTTACCCCAGAGGCTGTCGCAAGAGTGCCTTGCGTAAGCATATAGGTATCAATGGCACCATCTTCTCCAGTAAATACTGCGTTAAAAGCTCCCATTCCAATCGTGAAAGCATCGGAGACAACCAAGGTACCAACGGCGCAATTTGTATCCGTGGTTGGTGAAACAAACGAAAGTCGTTTAGCTGCCGCTATGATCGCCTTGCCATCATCTGCAATCACTGTCGGATTTATCGCGGCCCATGCATTCACAATGAGTTCAGGCTTTACATCGGTTGTTCCTTCAGAAGACTTGAGCATCCGAACTGTCAAAGTGCCTGTTTCGGTGGTTTTCCCAAGTTTGAGGCTATTTCCAGTTCCCCTTACATCAATCGATTGGGTTTCACCTGTCGCTACCGCTCCACCAATGCGAAATTCCGTGGCGTTACCTGCATCAATGGAACTGCCGTTTTCAAGAGAGACTTTCGTAAAGAAGTTTTCCCCAGCTGAGGTAATCCATGAGGCGCCATTCTTAAGGGTCGCGATGAACTTACCCGCAAAATTGTTCACTGCCGCAGAAAATGCCGTGTTCACATCGTGTTCTATAGTGGAGTTACCCGTCCACTTTGCGTTCTTTGAAGTTCCGCCATCCAATGTGAAATTGACATTGCCGCTTGCGGCAATTTCCGTTCCGTTCGTGTATCCGCTATCTTTTGTAAAGACAAGATTGCCATTGAGACTCGTATTCTCACCTGCTGAGAGATCAACCTTGGCGTCACCTCTTGCAACAATAGCTTTCGTAACATACTGAGTGCTAATCCTTCCCGCCTCAACTGTAAATTCGCTTCCTTTACCTACATCAAAGGCAACAAAATCAACACCACTATCAAGACCTGAAATAGAAATATCACCTGAAGCGTTTATGCTTAGACTTGTCCGATTATTTTCTGAACTTGGAGCGACTGACGCATTATTTGCAACTTGGAAGATTGTCCCGACCACTGCGGAATCATTTTTACCAAACGACATATTCTCCGCACAAAGGTTTACAGTTGATCCCGTGTCAGCGAAGATTGCCCTATCTAAAGAAGAAATGGTAATAGTTTGAGCACGACTGATGGTTTCAGATGCCTGATCATACGCATTAACACCAATATTAACTTCCGAGTTATTAATCGCACTAAGGCCGGACCCCTGCGATTCGATAGTAATCGAATTCCCTAGAACCGCTAACGTTCCCTTTTCAAGAGAGACTGCATTCGTTTTTCCATTTCCGTTAGCCTTAAGGGTAACGCTACCTGCACCCAAAGCGGCAGCGGCCTCCTCTCCTTCGGCGTTTGTTGTATCTCCCTTTACAAAAATTGCATTGTCTTGCGCCTCAACCTTAATAAACGAACCAGAAAGGAATGTGGAAGAAAATCTCTGATTTTGTTCATCTCCAGTATCCGCAATCGTACCAGCAAGGACTTGGAGTTCTTCTTCCCCCGTTACACCTTCTCCAGAAACAACAATACCGTCACCAGAAGAAGTAATTTCTACAGTTTTTCCATAAATCGCGATGTTGGAATTTTCTGACTTGATGGCTGTAGTGTATTTGCCCGTTTCTTCGTTTGTGCTCGCATCAAGAATCTTGTTTGTAGAACCCGTCGCAGTAATCCTGACAGTCTTTTCTGCGTTGTTTTTCGTTCCTAATGTGACAGTGCCCTTCGTGGAGGTGACACCGATAACGGTGGGATTATCTGTTTCAGCAAAACCTTCAGCCTTTGCAACGATATTAACGGTGTCCTTAATTGTGATAGAGCCGTAGGCTTTCTTTATCGTGGAACCTTCGACATACGCAGCTTCGTAACCATCGAGGGAAAGGCCGAAAGCGGACTCTCTCTTGGTATAAGCAAGGATATCTGCCCCCTTGTTGACAGTAACTTTGGATACTGCGGCAGTACTTGTCGCCTCCGTTACATCATTGCCACCAACATAGATACCTGTGGCCGAAGCTGTATCTGAACGAATCTCTTCAACGAGTTTTCCTTTTAATGTGACAGAGCCAGCCCCATAATGGGCTGCACCCCCGTAATTACTGTAATTCTTGACACTAATACCCTTTGCATCAGTAGCTGCAGTTCCTGTGTAAGCATCGCCTTCTTTTGTGGCATTTAATTTAATCGTGACCGTTTCGTGCCCTAGATTGACTGTGGAAGCTTCGTTTCTGATACCTCCCATCGAAAATTTGTCGCTTGCCCCATAACCAGCTGTAGCTATGATAGTAAACGTTGTGCCTGTAGTGTCTATACCTTCTTCAAATAGACCACTCACAATATCGCCACGCGTTACATCAATACCATACGTTGCACCATCACCACCAGATTCAAATTCTGCTTTGTTTTTTATATTGAAATTAACTTCCTTGGCATCAAGATAGATCTTGCCAGTACCTGGTTTATCACTCGTATGTATGCCAAAAACTTGGCCATCGTACGGCGCGGAAAGTTTCTTTTGTGTTCTAGTAGTACCGTTATTATCTGTAATTTCCTCAACGCTTTCCACCGTTGCATTCACTGTAAGCGAATCCGTTTTAATCTTGATGGTGCCGCCGTTTTCTGTTGTAGTGTCGTAGTAACGCTCACCGTGCGAGAGGATGCCGACAACGAACCCACCATATGTAGAGCTAGCGGACAAAGAAACTTTTGTTGGCGTGTTATCAGAAGAGGGGGAATCAATACATATAGCACCGCCTTCTGCAACATAGAGAGCAGAAACATTTGCATTTTTATGCCACGAATGTGCGGAAATCGTGAGATTTTTACTAGCGAAGGTAGGATAAGACTCTAACTCGACATAGGCCTTATTATTGAAAATTGCTCCTACCGTTTCAATTCCATTCGATTCAAGCTTGACAGTTAAATCTTCAGTAACAGTACCCGATGCGTCACTTCCCTTTTTAATATAGACACCGTACGCAATGTCTGTTTTCCTACTGTAGTTCTCAGGATAGCGCTTTAAGTACTGTTTATTCGTATTGACAAAAGCATCCACCGAGGAAAGCTCTTCTATCGCTGAGTCCCATACAATCGGAGTGCCACTTGCCCCCTGTGCTGTACCTACCGTCATCATGGCAATAGCCGCTGCCGCAAGAACACACTTAGCGGACTTCCTCTGCACGGAACGTGTCATTTCATTGGCAACCATCAGAGTGCCACGCAGGCGATTGAAGATGATTTTGTAGGTTTTATTCATTGCTCTTGACCCATTTCAACTTTTAGAAATCTTTTCGGAAACAAGGCAAGAACTACAGTGTTACTTCTCATTTGCAAACACAAAATGGTTACAAACGAATTACTTCCACCTTTCTTTTCCGAAATCTTGAAAAACTTCTTGAGGGAGAAAAACAACTGAACGCCGCGAATCGCAACAACGATTACTACGGCAAGTGAACCCTGTTCTTTCTCCCCCATCAAACAGGACTTGCGTGTTTTACTTAGATACAACACGAATATAAGACCCTACGTATTGTATACATAACCTATTTGAATGCAATTC
>CAVLDT010000056.1:4772-7001 GCA_963661915.1 Duodenibacillus sp. | reverse complement strand
CTCTGATACACTTCTAGATTATTCAAATTCAATACTCAGAAATCCTCAGAATTAATTCTTTCATTTCTCGCTAGATAGATACACGTCTTGCGACTAGAGCTTCCCTTATTTCCTAATTTACCTGCGTGTTTTACTTAGATAAAATACGTAAGATTTCATATGCACAATGCATTTTGTGTATTTAGCGATGTTCTGTTTGATGGGGAGACATAACGGAACGCGTTTTCTTTTTTTTGTTGGAAAACGTTTTAGCTAATGGTTTGACCTCTCCCTTATTTATTGAATTTCTCGGACTAGAAAAGAGAACAGAAAGGGACAACTCGAGGTGAACCAAATTTTCAAAACTCGACTCACTTCTTGCTGTAAATCGCAAGCAGCTTCGGTTAAGTACCAGAAGCGGTTTTCCTTTCTGTGTTTTTCTTATTACAAAACGAAGCAGGTGAGCGGAACTCTCTCACTTTTTATGCCGCTAAACACAGGACTCTTCTCTAGATTCCGAGCCTTTACCGAATGGTTCTTTTTTGCATGTGTTCCCCGATACCTAAAGCGAGAAAGGCGGGGACACACGGGGGCAATTGAGCGAAGGGCGCTTTCCTTCGGGTGAAGGAAAGAAGAAGTTCTCAATAAATAGAAAAGATTTTTTAAGAAAAAGAAGAAATACCAATTCAGAGTTAATGAAGTGTTCTACTTGGGCTAGAGAGCAATGAACAAAACATTCAAAGTTATATTTAATCGTTTCCGTGGCACTTTAATGGTTGCTAATGAAATCACACGCTCTGTTCAGAAGAAGGGAAAGCGCTGTGTCCTCGCAACCGCTACCTTGGCATTGCTTTCGAGTTCAGCACTAGCGACTGTAGATCACGCAGAGACTTGGAATGGTGCCGCTTCAGGTTTGGATTCAATTAGTATTTCAGGCAACGTTACTGAAATCATGAAATCTAATGATGGGGCTGCATTGCTTGTTGAAGATAATGCTAGTGGAACGATTTCAGAAGATTTCTCTGTTACTGTCAATGCCACAGACATGGGGAATGTCTATACAGGCGGTATTTGTTATCGTAATAACTATTATGAACCTATTTTTGGCGGCAATTTGACAGTTGATGTTACATCGGACAGCTCTCTAACTTCGGTTGCAGTTACTTTAAATTATTTTGGAAAGTTTCTCGTCAGTTCAAGTTCATCCAGGACAATTCTCTCCGCAAAGAATACTAATGGTGGCATCGCTTCCTTACTCGTAGCGGAGAACGGAGCTGATGCGGCGATTGACTCAGATGTAACAGTTCTTGAGGCAGAGGTTTCAGGAACAACAACAACGAACGGTTATGGAACGGTTTCTGGTGTTTTGGGTAGTGGGTATTTTTTGGATAATGGGCAGGTCTTGGATTGGTCCACCCTTACGCTCAATTCAAAGACTGTCAATATCAATCTTACTAATAACGCCACTGGCAGTGCTACTAATGCCAATATGACGTATGGCCTAAATGCCTCTAATGGAGCCTCGAAGATTGTTGGTCTAGAGGGGAGCGTTACGGATGGTTCCTCTTTCACAATCAACGCAACGAGTAGTAAGACTGCCGAAACGATTGGCCTATTTGCGGAAGAGGGCGGACTCATTGATTTAGGGCACAAGACAGTTACGCTCACTCTAACAAATTCAGCTAACTCTGTAGGAGATGCCATTGGTATCTACGCCACAAGTTCCGATAGTTCCAGCCTTCAAAGTAAACATGGGAAGGTTCATCTTGCGGGACAACTGGTTGCTAATATTCAAACATATGAGGGCGCTGCTAAGGGGCTTGAGATTTATGGTACAAATTCCACTGACTCCTCTATAGTAACAGGAGATCATGCCGCATCCATTGCGATTGATGGTGGTACCAATATCACAGTAGCAGCAACGCGCAATGCGGGAGTCTATGGTATTGATCTCTCTGGCTATACCGTTACATACGGCGATGACTCAGCAACCGCCAAGCCTTCTATAACGCTTAAAGGCAATGTCACAATCGATGCAAGAACTCTAGAGAGCGCTGAAAGTGTCATTGGTGTCAATGCTAAGGAGGGAACAGTAACTCTAGGGACGAAGGCTTCAGATAACACGGTAAGGGTTTCTGCCACAGGACCATGGTCGAACACAGAGGCCTTTAAACTAGAAAACGCAAATGCCACTATCTATGGCAAAACCATCGATATTGATTCCTCTTACGATGGCATTTACGTCAAGGG
>CAVLDT010000056.1:0-4360 GCA_963661915.1 Duodenibacillus sp. | reverse complement strand
GATGCAGTAGGGGCCTCTGTAAATTCCACCGTGAGACTTGCTGCGAAAAATATCTTCGTTACTGCAAGTCATGATAATACTCCTGTGGTAGACGTTTATACGGATGGCGGAGCATCCACAGCCTCTGTATACATGACAGGCGATAATATCACCGTGATAGACGACGCAACATCTCCAACGGCTTCCCCAACTTTTAAAGTTGATTCCGAAGGATATTTGGAGGTGGTTGCATCAAAGGCACTTACTCTAACTGCAGGAGACGCAGGGAATGTCTTCGGGTTTAATGGCAATTCGTCAGCTCGTATCGAAGGCGGGGAAGGAACTACTGCAACTGGAGAAAAGCTCGGGTCTTCCATCACAGGAGACATGACCTTTTATGGCAGCAATCAGAGTGTGGTTTCTCTCTCGTTAACCGGAGAGAAATCAAAATGGGAAGGCTCAACAAAGCTAAATAATGCTTCAGCAACAAACCAAACCCAAGTTGATGTTTCATTAACAGATGGTGCATCTTGGATTCTTGGTGAAGGTGGCACGGGTTTTTATCGCCACATTGATCTTACAAACGGCAGTACTCTTAATGCGAAGGCTGCAACAAGTTTTGGATTCGCAGGAAGTACTGATAACACTAAGACTCAGACAATTGATGTCACGGGGATAGGTAATCGGTTCTATCTTGGATCGAGTACAACGTCTGGCGCCGATTACAACAAATTGCGGTACCTGCGTCCTACTGGTGCGGTAGCGCCAGAACTTATTGTTGATTCAACGACAGCCTTCCTTCCAAGTTCTGTTAAGAAAGACGCAAACGGTGCGATTGTTAGCGCGACCTCTCGTCTTACTTTTGTCGATCCAACAACTGGGGAAGATACAGCAGCAACAACAGGTACTCTCACTGTAGAAGATCAATTTTCTATCAAGCACGCTGCCTTTAATCAGTTTGAAGTGGGAGCGAACAATGCGGTGGATTTCTTTAATTTACCGCAAGCTACCCTCGTTACGACAAAAACAAATGATGGTACCGGATTTAACGTCGTAGAAAAGACGCGTGTTAATGCAATAACAAGCGACGCAACAGTCGGTGGCGGAAAGCTCACTGTGGCGGCGGAAAAGCGACTCGATGTTATGCCAGCCCCAGAGGGAGCGAATCCAGGAACAACGGAAGCGAAATCTAACTTTGCAGAACTTCTCCTTGAAAATAGCGCTAAGTTCTACGCAACAAACAATACTGAAGTAACGATTGACAGTGTTAACGCAGGAGCTTCCTCTAAAGTTCTCATTACCAGTACCGCTACGGAGACTTCCAAGCAGACCATAGTAGACATTGAATCTCTTAGTGTTGGGGATAAGGGGACTTTCACAGCAAAAGAAGGTATTAACTATGTGGCAATTGACTCGCTTACCACGACGGGTCGTGCGAAGTCGAGTACTGCCACAGAGGAAACCTTTGCTAAGGTAGACCTCTCTAGCACAACTAAGTCTTATCTTGGTGACATTACCCTAGGCGAAAACACAACGCTTACCGCGGTAAATGCGGTTATTGACCTTACTGATAGAAAAGCTGTTGTAACGCTTGAGTCTGGCTCTGAAGCAACGATTAGTGGTTCTGCAGATCAATCCAACATCTCGAAACTCTCTGTTGCCTCTGGAGCGAACTTCACATCTTCGACCTCCTCGATGGTAGTCGATGAGATTGAAGCCAAGACTTCAGCAACGACAGGATCGACAACAGTAACAAGAGAAGAAAATCCGACAATCCAAATCACAAGCACAGGGACCGCTTCTCAACTTGGGAAGGTCACTCTTGAGGCTGGTAGAAACCTCAAGGCGGAAAACGCCACAGTAAGTGGTGAAGTTTCCGTTGGGAAGAATGCGCTCTTCACTCTAGATAACAACAACTCGAACGCAGTCGCTGATGCCTCAAAACTTACAGTTGCAGCTGGTGGTAAGTTTGATGCCAGTGAGGCTTCCGTTCACTTTACGGAAGTTGAAGCGTTAGCTGACACATCTCTTACAGGGACAGAAAGCGAGGCTTCGATTGTTATTAAAGGTAGCGGCGCACAGTCAATCCTAGGGAAAATCAATCTACGTGCCAACCGTTACCTTGATGCAGAAAACACTGTAATACAAGGCGCAATTAACACGACAACAG
Organism: Duodenibacillus sp.; assembly: GCA_963661915.1. Taxonomy (GTDB): domain Bacteria; phylum Pseudomonadota; class Gammaproteobacteria; order Burkholderiales; family Burkholderiaceae_F; genus Duodenibacillus. The sequence goes on along the minus strand of CAVLDT010000056.1, from coordinate 2,211 downwards.
GGAAACCAACTGCCGTAGATGTTACTCTTGGAGAAAAGGCCAAACTTGAGTTAGACAGCAACAATGCAGTTTCCACAATTGGAAGACTTGAACTCGGCAGTGTTGGTACCTTTGACGCAACGGACGATGCAGTCAACGTTGACCTAATTAAGACAGGAACAGGTACTGGTACAGGAACGGGCGAAGAGGGCACAACACTCGAGCATGCAGTTGTTACGTTTGGCAATTCCAATGTTGAGTCAAAAATCGGTGCACTTGACCTTGGTGAGTACACACAACTCACAGTGACAAATGCAGACCTTGGTTCTGCTATTGATACAACATCAGATAAAGACGTCAGTCTCAAGACAGGCGTTCGCGTTACCCTTAAAGGGAACGATACAACAGAGGAGACTGAAGGCGGACGTGTAATTTCTGAACGCACGATTAACCTAGCAGATTTGAAACTTGCTGATTCGGCAAGCTTTACATCAGAAAACAACAAGTCCGTGAAGATTGGACGCGTTACGGGTATTGCTGATGATGCAACTGTTACGGGAACTGGTGCTTCAGTTGTAATTAAGGGGGCTAACTCGGTTGATGTTTCAAGCATCAATCTCGGAAGCGGCGCCTCTTTCATGGCAAATGAGAAGATTACAACGGCCAACGTTGGGTCGATTACCACAACAGGACCCGCCTCAAGTACAGAGCCATCGGTCTACAACGCAGTGAATATCAGGGCTGCTTCTAACTCTAACTCTGCTGTCACAGGCGAGGTTAAGCTTGGTTCCCACACAACCTTAGTAACCGAAAACGTTGCCTTCACAGGGACAAATGCCATTACTTTGGGAGAAAACGCTTCTGCCGAGATTACGGGCGGAAAGGCTTCGAGCATTGGCAAGGTTACCGTTGCGAAGGGTGCAACGTTCAGTGCTTCAACTGCTTCGCAGATGGGTATTTCTGAAGTAGAAGTTTCGGATGATGCTGATGGTTCCAAGGAAACGACTGCCACTGTTACGATTACAAATACGGGTAGCAATGCGGCAACCCTTGGCAAAGTAACAGTGGGAGAGAATCGCTATCTCAGTGCCACGAATGCTGTTGTGACTGGAAATAAAGAAGTCACACTCAGAGAGAATGCCACATTCGCATTAGATGGCAATCATGCTAAGTCAGAGATTTCAACGCTTTCTGTTGGCAATGGTGCAACATTTACGGGCACGAATGCCGCTGCGGATATTGAAACCATTGAAGCAACTGCAGGACACGCAACTGTAACTTTTGGTAGTTCCCAGGAAGTTTCCTCTATTGACCACTTAAATCTTGGCGAACACACACATCTAACCGTAACCAATACGGATTTTGGTTCAACAAGCGAAGTCTCAACGTTAGCTAAGGGCGTTGAAGTAACGCTCAAAGGGAACGACACAACAGGTAACGACCGCGTAATTTCTGAACGCACGATTAACCTAGCAGATTTGAAACTTGCTGATTCGGCAAGCTTTACATCAGAAAACAACAAGTCCGTGAAGATTGGACGCGTTACGGGTATTGCTGATGATGCAACTGTTACGGGAACTGGTGCTTCAGTTGTAATTAAGGGGGCTAACTCGGTTGATGTTTCAAGCATCAATCTCGGAAGCGGCGCCTCTTTCATGGCAAATGAGAAGATTACAACGGCCAACGTTGGGTCGATTACCACAACAGGACCCGCCTCAAGTACAGAGCCATCGGTCTACAACGCAGTGAATATCAGGGCTGCTTCTAACTCTAACTCTGCTGTCACAGGCGAGGTTAAGCTTGGTTCCCACACAACCTTAGTAACCGAAAACGTTGCCTTCACAGGGACAAATGCCATTACTTTGGGAGAAAACGCTTCTGCCGAGATTACGGGCGGAAAGGCTTCGAGCATTGGCAAGGTTACCGTTGCGAAGGGTGCAACGTTCAGTGCCTCAACTGCTTCGTCTCTTAGCATCACAGAAATCGAAGCCAAGACTTCGGCAACGACAGGATCGACAACAGTAACAAGAGAAGAAAATCCGACAATCCAAATCACAAGCACAGGGACCGCTTCTCAACTTGGGAAGGTCACTCTTGAGGCTGGTAGAAACCTCAAGGCGGAAAACGCCACAGTAAGTGGTGTGGTTTCCGTTGGGAAGAATGCACTCCTCACTCTTGATAACAACAATTCGAATGCGGTTGCAGAGACGACAAAACTCACTGTTGATGTTG
>CAVLDT010000055.1:0-7047 GCA_963661915.1 Duodenibacillus sp. | reverse complement strand
TCCATAAAGGCGACCTGATTGGAAACATCCCTCGCGAAACTCATTTCATGCGTCACGATAATCATTGTTGTCTTTTTACGCGCTAACTCTAGGATAACGCGCAAGACCTCCCCGGTGAGTTCGGGATCAAGCGCAGAAGTAGGCTCGTCAAAGCAAAGGATACTTGGCTCCATCGCAAGTGCTCTTGCGATAGCGACACGCTGTTGCTGGCCTCCGGAGAGTTCATGCGGATAAAAATTCGCCCTCGCCTCTAGGCCAATCATCCGTAAGAGTTCACGCCCGTGCTCGATAATCTCTTCTTTATTTTCGTGATTTTTCTCGGCGTTGAGTAGTCTTGCCAAAGTCACATTTTCAAGTGCTGTGTACTGCGGAAAAAGATTGAAGTTTTGAAAAACCAATCCGAAATGACGACGCCGTCTATACAACTCTTCTTCGCTAATGGGTTGCGTATTAGAGCCATCAAAGACCTTTTCGCCATTGACCGTAACTGTGCCTGCCGTAGCCGTTTCTAAACTAACAAGGCACCTCAGCAGCGTTGTCTTCCCGCTTCCCGAGGGTCCAATGAGAGAAAGTGTCTGACCGACATCAAGCGTAAAAGAAATGTCTTGCAACACGCGTGTTGCGCCAAAATTCTTGCTTAAGTGAGAAACCTCAAGTATCGACATAACGCAACCCCTTTAGCGGAAGTAATTTAACTTCTTTTCTAGCGCATTAAAGCCGAGCGTCAACAGGCCAACAAATGCCAAATAGTAGACGCCTGTGAAAAAGAGCGGCCAAATGAGACCTGAGTAGCCGTGTGAGCCCTTTAAGAAGGCAAAGCCTGCCCAAATCAATTCCTGCATCGAGATAATGCGCGCTAGAGAAGTATCTTTCACTAGGGTGATGATTTCGTTACTCATCGGAGGGATGATGCGTTTAATCATCTGCAAGAGCGTAATTTTGAAAAAAATCTGTCTTTTCGTAAGTCCCAAGACAAGACCTGCTTCACGCTGTCCGACGGGAACGCTCTGAATGCCACCGCGGTAGATTTCCGAGAAGTAGCATGCGTAATTGATAATGAAAGCAACCGACGCCGCGGCAAAACGGCCTGCGTCCCCACGAGGCCAAACGCTCACACCATCAAAAAGGTAACCAGGAACGTAAAAGATAATGATGATTTGCAACATGAGTGGCGTGCCGCGAATCATCCAAACGAGTGTACGTGAAAGATAACGAATCGGTGCAGAAGAATTCATGCTTCCGAAGGCAATCACAAGCCCTAGCGGTAGCGCACCAATAAGCGTAATAAGAAAGAGTTCTAGCGTTCGAAGAAAGCCTTCGTTTAACGCTCCAATAACAGTTAAAAACACAATGTCCCCACACCGAGGGCGTAGCCGCGGAATTATCTCGTTAATAATCGGTCTTCGCCATGATAGCGAAGACCGAAAGAAAACGAATTCTACTTCTGCGGAATCAAAGCTTCCTGCACTCCGTATTTTTTAGCAAGTTTTAAGAGTGATCCGTCCTTGGACATCTTGCTAAAAAGCTTATTCAAAGCCGGAACTAGGTCCGAGCCTTTACGGAAACCAACACCATATTCTTCTTTGTTAAGTTTGAAGGTCGGCACCAAGTTCTCGTAACTTGTGCCTGGGCCCACCATGGCAGCGGCCATCAAGGAATCCATAATTGCTGCATCCTGCGCTCCCGACTTCACTTCGAGGAGTGCGGTGGCCTGATCTGTCACCTCGGTAAGTTTAAAACCAAGTTCCTTTGCAACCTTTGCGCCCGCTGAACCACTTTCCGCAGCAAAGGCAAGCTTCTTTAGGTCGCTAACCTTCTTAAATTTCTTAGCAATCGACTTCGGAAGGACAACAACCTGAGCGTTATTTAAATAAGGGTTCGTTGTGCGCATGGCACTCTTCACTTCATCAGTGAGTGTCATGCCGTTCCAAACAACGTCAATGTTTTTACTATTTAATTCAAGGACTTTGTTATCCCAGTCGATAATTTGAATTTCGCACTTCACCCCAAGAGACTTTGCAAAAATATTCGCGAGATCGGCATCAAAACCAATCCATTTTCCGTCTTTATCTTTGTAATCCATCGGAGCAAATTCTGTAACGCCCACGGTGAGTGCACCTTTCTGTTTAACGTAGGCTGTGTCGCTAGTGGAGGCCGCTGTGCATGCAAATGCCAACAACAATGCGCTTGTTGCTGCAAAGAGTTTAGATTTAATTGACATTTTTTCTCCTAGTTACCCTCTAGAGATGGGGAGGTATTGTTAATGAGTCGATATTACCGAGGTATTCATGCTTTCGAGAACAAAGAAGCGACCAAAAGGCCGCTTCTTTGTCATGAGGAAAGTGCGCTACTTAGAACTTCCTACATCGCCGTTCTCATTTTTCGCATCTTCCGCGTTTTTTTCCTCTTCAGGCAAATCGCGCGTTGCGAAAAGTTCTTCGGCTGCACGGCGTGCTGCGGAAAGACCTGTTGACTTCTCAGGAGCTGCGCTTGAGAACATATCTTCAGCAATTTCCTTCGCAATACTCTTCGAATCCTCTGTCTTAGGCTCGAAGAGCTCGTCTGCGGCGCGTCTTGCTTCAGAAGCCTCCGTTGCAACATGATTCTCTGCGACTTCCTTCACCTTACGTGCCTTGCGGAACGCAAGACCCGTGCCCGCAGGAATCAAACGACCAACGATGACGTTTTCCTTCAGGCCACGGAGGCTATCGCGCTTACCCATAATGGCAGCTTCCGTGAGCACACGTGTGGTTTCCTGGAAGGACGCAGCAGAAATGAACGAATCCGTCGAGAGAGAGGCCTTCGTAATACCCAAGAGAAGGTTCTCATACTTCGCTGGAGTCTTACCGAGCGCAATAACGCGATCGTTCTCATTGAGCATTTCGCTACGTTCAACCTGTTCGCCTTGGATGAATGTTGTATCACCTGGATCAACAATCTGCACACGGCGAAGCATCTGGCGGACAATCACTTCAATGTGCTTGTCGTTGATCTTCACGCCCTGCAGACGGTAGACGTCTTGGACTTCGTCGACAATGTAGCGAGCGAGTTCCTCGATACCGAGCAAGCGGAGAATGTCGCGAGGATCCGTTGGTCCTTCGACAATTTCTTCACCACGCTGCACAACCTGGCCATCGTGGACGAGAATCTGCTTATCCTTACCGATAAGGAATTCGTGTTCGACGCCGTCCTTATCCGTGATGATGAGGCGCTGCTTACCCTTGGTCTCTTTACCGAAAGTAACCGTACCGGTTTCCTCAGCAAGCATGCCACAATCCTTCGGGCTACGCGCTTCAAAGAGCTCGGCAACACGTGGCAAACCGCCCGTAATGTCTCGCGTCTTCTGCGTTTCACGTGGGATACGTGCAAGCACTTCGCCTTGATGAATTTCTTGGCCGTCCGCGACACCAACGAGAGCGCCAACAGGCAGTTGAATCGTCACAGCGTGATTCGTGCCAGGAATCTTAACTTCGTTACCCTCTGCATCAACAAGGTGAACAGACGGACGAATAACATTCACGGCCGTGTTCTTAGAACCACGTCCTGCGGCTTTCGCAGCAGTAGATGTCTTCGGATCGATCACAACCATCGTGCTCAAGCCCGTCACTTCGTCGACCTGGTTCATCACGGTGAGGTTTTCGACAACATTCTCAAACTTCACGGTACCAGCGTACTCGGAAATAATCGGTAATGTCATCGGGTCAAAGGTTGCGAGCTGATCACCAACTTTGACTTCCTGGTCTGGACGAATCAGCAGTGTCGCGCCGTACGGAACCTTATGACGTTCACGCTCACGACCCGTTTCCTTGTCGGAAATAACGAGTTCTCCAGAGCGAGAAATCACAATGAGTTCTTTCTTACCGTTTTGCACATAGCGCATCGCAGAGGAGAAGCCAACAACGCCCGTGCTCTTCGCTTCAACGGAAGAAGCCACTGCAGCACGACTCGCCGCACCACCGATGTGGAACGTACGCATCGTTAACTGTGTACCTGGTTCGCCGATTGACTGCGCGGCAATAACGCCCACCGCTTCGCCCGTGTTAACGAGTGTTCCACGACCAAGGTCACGACCGTAGCACTTTGCGCAAAGGCCATAACGCGTCTCGCAGGTGAGCGGCGTACGAACCTTCACCTTATCGACGCCTTCCTTATCGATCTTGTCGCAAATCTTCTCATCGAGCAACACACCCGCATCGACAAGAATCTCATGACGATTGTCGTAGATTGGCTCCGCCGTTACGCGACCGAGAATTCTGTCGCGCAAGGTCTGAATCACTTCACCGCCCTCAACAAGGGCACGCATTTCAAAACCGTTTGTTGTCTTGCAATCGTCTTCAACAACAACCAAGTCCTGCGTCACATCGACAAGACGACGTGTGAGGTAACCAGAGTTAGCCGTCTTCAAAGCCGTATCCGCCAAGCCCTTACGAGCACCGTGCGTTGAGACGAAGTACTGCAAAACGTTCAAGCCTTCACGGAAGTTCGAGGTAATTGGTGTTTCAATAATCGAGCCATCAGGCTTTGCCATCAAGCCACGCATACCAGCAACCTGACGAATCTGAGCAGCAGAACCACGAGCACCAGAGTCAGCCATCATGTAAATGGAGTTGAAAGATTCCTGAGAAACCGTGCTACCGTGGCGGTCAACAACGGGCTCTGTCGAGAGATCTTTCATCATCACCTTACCGACTTCATCGGCGGTACGGCCCCAAATATCAATGACCTTGTTGTAGCGTTCGCCTGCGGTCACAAGACCCGAGGTGTACTGATCTTCAATCTGCTTAACTTCCTTTTCGGCCTCGTCAATCATTTCGGCCTTTTGCTTCGGAATCGACATATCGCCGATGCAAATTGAGATACCCGCCAACGTTGCCAAGCGATAACCGTTATTCTTTAACTGGTCAGCGAAGATTACCGTCGCACGCAAGCCGCACTGACGGAAGCACTTGTTGATGAGCTTGGCGATTTCCTTCTTCTTGAGTGTTCGGTTCAATTCCGAGAAGGACATGCCGTGCGGCAAAATCGCACTCAAAAGCGCACGACCTGCTGTTGTCTCATAACGCTTAAAGACTTCCTTTTCTTCGCCTGTCTCTTCGTTAACCTCAAATTCACGAATACGAACCGTGCAACGGGTCTGACGAACAATCGCACGTGCATCCAAAGCGCGCTGAATTTCGTCAAGATCGCTAAAGAACATGCCTTCGCCAGGCGCGTTAACTCGCTCACGCGTTGCGTAGTAAAGACCTAAGACCATGTCCTGACTGGGAACGATCGAGGGGTCGCCGTTTGCTGGGAACAGGACGTTGTTACTCGCAAGCATGAGGCAACGCGCTTCCAGCTGCGCCTCAAGAGAAAGCGGAACGTGTACAGCCATTTGGTCACCGTCGAAGTCAGCGTTGAACGCTGCGCAAACGAGCGGATGCAACTGAATGGCTTTACCTTCAATCAACTTCGGCTCAAAGGCCTGAATACCAAGTCGATGAAGAGTCGGAGCACGGTTAAGCATCACTGGGTGCTCGTAGATGACCTCTTCCAAGATATCCCACACGACGGGTTCCTGGTTGTCGACCATCTTCTTCGCACTCTTAATGGTGTTAGCAAGGCCGCGTTTTTCGAGTTTACTCAGAATGAAGGGCTTAAAGAGTTCCAAGGCCATCAACTTCGGAAGGCCGCACTGTTGCAACTTCAATTCGGGGCCGACGGTAATCACAGAACGACCTGAGTAGTCGACACGCTTACCCAATAGGTTCTGACGGAAGCGACCTGACTTACCCTTAATCATGTCTGCCAAGGACTTCAGGGGCCGCTTCGATGGGCCCGTCATCGCCTTGCCACGACGGCCGTTATCCAAAAGGCTATCCACGGCCTCTTGCAACATGCGTTTTTCGTTGCGGACAATGATTTCAGGCGCTCTCAACTCCAACAAACGCTTTAAACGGTTGTTACGGTTGATAACGCGGCGATAAAGGTCATTTAAGTCAGAGGTTGCGAAACGTCCGCCATCGAGCGGAACGAGAGGACGCAAATCTGGCGGCAACACGGGCAACACATCAAGAATCATCCATTCGGGCTTGATTCCAGAGCGTTGGAAAGCCTCCAAGACCTTCAAGCGCTTAGCGAACTTCTTAATCTTCGCTTCCGAATTGGTCGCTTTCAGTTCTTCACGCAAGATTTCAACTTCCGAGTTGATATCGATTTTTGCCAAAAGTTCGCGAATTGCTTCCGCACCCATCTTGGCTGTGAAATCGTTACCGTACTCTTCGGTGGCCTTAATGAAGTCTTCTTCCGTAAGGAGCATGCCACGCTTCAGTGGCGTCATCCCAGGATCTACGACACAATAGGTTTCAAAATAGAGCACACGCTCGATATCCCGAAGCGGGATATCCAAAACCATACCCATGCGAGAAGGAAGGCTCTTTAAGAACCAAATATGTGCCACTGGGCTTGCAAGCTCAATGTGGCCCATACGTTCACGACGCACCTTAGAGAGGGTGACTTCCACGCCGCACTTTTCGCAAATAACACCGCGATGCTTTAGGCGCTTGTACTTGCCGCACAAGCACTCGTAATCCTTCACGGGTCCAAAAATCTTCGCGCAGAAAAGGCCATCTCTTTCTGGCTTGTAGGTACGATAGTTAATCGTCTCTGGCTTCTTTACCTCGCCGTAGGACCACGAACGGATCTTCTCCGGAGAAGCAATACCGATCTTAATCGCGTCGAAGTTGTCGTCGGCCGTAGCCTGACGAAACATTTCACGAAGCATATTCATCTGTCTTATTCCTTCGTGTTAACGTCATTCCTGACGAGGTCAATGTCAATGCCCAACGAGCGGATTTCCTTGACGAGAACGTTGAAGGACTCGGGCATACCCGCGCCAATCTGGTGTTCGCCACCAACGATGTTCTCGTAGACCTTCGTACGGCCCGTAACGTCGTCGGACTTGACAGTAAGCATTTCTTGAAGCACGTAGCTCGCGCCGTAGGCTTCGAGGGCCCAGACTTCCATTTCGCCGAAACGCTGTCCGCCGAACTGTGCCTTGCCGCCCAA
>CAVLDT010000054.1:0-7153 GCA_963661915.1 Duodenibacillus sp. | reverse complement strand
CCTTAGCGGTGGTGGTAACAAGGAAAAGACAAAAGTCGATCAGTTGTTGGGAAATAACTACCCTCCGGGCACATCAATGTCCTTCCTTCTTTTTCGCAGTCCTGACATCGAGGCGCGTCTTCGTTCAGCGGAAAAAATGCGTGAATTCCAAAGTCATCCGCTTTTGCGTGAAGTCTTTGGGTCACGCATGGAATTCTTACGTGCGCATACGACAGAAAACATTGATGCGCACATGCCCAATGGCGGTTCAATGGACATCGGTCGTATCGTTGACTTGAAACTTATTATCTCGGTTAAGTTCCCTTACAAAGGGAAAGACCCATCAGATGAAATGATTACGGAAGCCTTGCAATGGAACAACCGTATCATTTCAGGCTTAACAACAATCGGTCTTGCCCCGTATCAGATGGGGCCTGAAGAGTACATCCGTATGCTTCAGACGTTCCTTAACTGGAACATCCACTCCACATGGAGAGATGCAAAGACTTCCCTTTGGGAACGCGACAAACCGATTTCCGCTCAGATTTTTGACCCAAATACCGCTGTTATCTCCGCCAAGACTGACGTGTTGCAGTTAGGCGATGACTGTTTTGTAAAGGTTCTTTCTGCGAAGAAACTCCCTGACGTTATGTACTTCGGGGACGCTATGCAGTATGCAGGTGATCTTACTGGGCGTAACCAAGGCATTCAGAATAACTACGCTGTGTGCTGTAACGTCTTTTGGCCTGATTCGGAAAACATGAAGTCTGAACTGGCAAAGAAGCGTCAATGGTCTGCACAACAGGCTTATGGGCCACTCGTTAAGTTTGAACCTGTTTTGGGTGAAGTCAAAGAATCCTTTGACATCATATATAAGAGCCTTAACCAAGGCGCAAGACCTTTGAAGTTAAGTTATTCCCTTATTCTCTTTGGTAAGTCTGAAAAAGAAATCACGTCCTTAGCAGCAGCGGCGGCTCCTCTTTGGTCAAGCCAAAGATTTAAGTTACTCGAAGACAAGTACATCATGCTTCCCATGTTTGTGAATTGTCTTCCTCTCTGCATGGATGTTTCAGCCATCAGAGACCTTTTCCGCTACAAGACTCTGACTTCGATGCAAGCATCGGCTGTTATACCGATCTTCGGAGAAGGAAAGGGTGTTGAAGTGCCTCACGTGCAATTAATTAGTCGAAACGGTCAATTGATGAACCTATCACTACACTCGCACGTAGCCACGAACCAAAACGCCGTTATTGCAGCCGAATCAGGTTCGGGCAAATCATTCCTTCTAAACGAAATTATCCTAATGTATATGAGCGTCGGGGCCCAGGTTTGGGTTATTGACGCGGGTAAGTCTTATAAGAAACTCTGTGAATCCTTGGGGGGAGATTTCGTTCAGTTCGGAGATCGTAGCGGAATCTGTTTGAACCCATTCCAAACAATTGAGGATTGGGATGAGGACGAAGATGCTATTCACACCATTGTCACAACAATGGCTTCGGCTACAGGAAAACTCTCTGACTTACAGTCTTCCATGCTCAAATCCGTTATGCGTGATATTTGGAACGAGACGATGGAAGAACGCATCGCAGCCGTTCGTGAACAGTATGACGCATTAAATGCTGAGTGTGACGCAAAGATTGCAAAACTCAATGAAGACTTTGAAAACGCCAAGAGAGCACTTGGCGAGGACAAGGTTCGCATTGGAAACATCGCATCTGAACTTTCTGCTCAATTGGGAGAAGTTCAAGCCTACCGTACACGGTCTATTCAAGCCTTACTACCTCCGACAAAGATGTCGGTTGACATGATTTCTGATCGCTGTAAAGCCTCTGACGATCCACGTATTCAAGATATTGGTAAACAGTTAGAGACCTTTACCTCTCGTTCAAGTTATGGTCGGTACTTTAACGGCAATAACAATGCTTCGTTTAAGTCCGAGTTAACGGTTCTGGAACTCGATGAGTTGCAAGGACGGCATCATCTGCGTCAAGTGGTCCTCCTTCAACTCATCAGCCAGATTCAACGTGAAATTTTCCTTGGCGACCGTGGTCGCAAACGCTTAGTAGTTATTGACGAAGCATGGGACTTACTGAAAGAAGGGGAAGTCGCACGCTTTATGGAACACGCCTATCGTAAGTTCCGTAAGTACGGTGGTTCAGCCATTATCGCCACACAGTCCATTCAGGACTTGTACAGCAATGAGTCAGGCGTTGCTATTGCAAATAACTCATCGAATATGTTCCTCTTGGCTCAGAAAGCCACAACGATTGAACAGGTGAGAAAAGAAGCAAAACTTGTTCTCGATGATTGGGGATTTAACACTCTGAAATCTGTTCATACGGAGCCAGGTGTCTTCTCAGAGGTCTTTATGCTCGTGGGACCCATCTTGAGTCTAGGTCGACTCGTTGTGAGCGATTTCCAAAAACTCCTCTATTCCACAACGCCACAAGACGTTGCCGATATTCAGAAGTATCAAGACAAGGGTATGCCGATTGCAGATGCAATTAATGCGGTTCTTCAGGATCGTGGCATCAAGAACGAAGAGAAAGAAAACCGAGCAAAAAGTATTGCTAACTAAGCAAAAGGTACGCAGAAAGTAATACCAATTAGATCCAATTGACGCAAAAAAGTGGTATTGCAAAGGAGTTAAATCATGCGCAATTTTGGATTTAAGAAAACAATTTGCTCAGTCGTCACCGCAGTATTCGGGACGACTCAAGTTCTTCTCTACGCTCCTGTCGCAAGCGCAGATAACTTCACCGATTATGCCAACCAAGGGACTCAGCAAGGCTCTGATTCCCGTTCTTGGTTCATGAACAATCTCCCTTCGCTTGAAGGTAAGAAGATGACGATCAAAACCCAAAAGGGCAAGGATCTCTCCATCGCAAATACCGATGACATGGCAGGGGGAAGTTCTAGCAAATACGCATCAGAAACCACAATCGACTCTCTCCAAGAGATGAGAGATATTGCAGGGGACAGAACGAAGCAGACAGAGTCCGCAACGTCAAGAAAAGATGCTCTCATGACCGCTATTCAGAAAATCACACAAGGCGATTCTGAAGCGAAAACTACAATTGAAAATACCGTCTATGGGATTATCGACAACCTAGCCAGTAACAAAATGGCTGATTACTCTAGTGACGCTATGTGGCAGATGACAAGGTCTGTCTTAGAAAACCTTGCCCTTCACGCAGAAGATCTTGCTACCTGTGATTCGGAGACCTCTCTTGTAACACGAGACGAAGTCATTCACGTTCCAGATGTATATCAATGTCAACAAGTCTTGGACAGAACAGGGGAGTGTGATTTAACACACGAATACGGCGTTGCGCAGATTGTTTCTCACGTTAGTGGCCCTCTAAACATCGGACAATGTATCGACAAGAATAAGAAGGTAACACCATATTGTGTCCGTATTTGGGCAGGGAAGATTGGTTTCCATACGCAAGGCTCTGGTGAGATTACTACAAGCGTTAAATTCCAAGTCGATCAAATTGATGCAATCCAAAAGGCGGAACTTGTCTATATGTCTACAGAAGACAAGGGAGAGGCCTTCTTCGGACCTGTTGGCAACCTAAAGCAATATTATTGCCGTTACAGTTATCGCGATTGTTCGCAATGGGACCCGTATTCTCTCTTCGGACCAATTAATTGTGGTCATGGGGCCTCTTTCTCTAAAGACCCCAATCCGGGTGGCTACTCCACGCCGACAGGCTCTAGACAAGCCTATTGCTCGGATAACCCCACAGGCTATTTCCAAAACGAGACTGGAACAACGGATTTCACGGATGCCATTCGTTTCCAACCGAATGGAACGGTATTTGACTTCACAGTACGTAATTACGTGCCCAGTGGGTCAGGTGGTGGTTATGGTGCCATTCAGATTTACTATGATCCTGCAAAACTCACTTCATCTCACGATTCATGGGGGCCAACCTCTTGTATGGATGTTGTGATGGGCATCTCGGACGGAATGGCAGAAGGCTCTTTTACCTGTACCGATATGCCTGAAACAGACGATGAAGGTTGCTATATCGAAGATTTAACGCCAGTCTGCGAACATGTTCTACAACCTTCTCCCTTCCCTGATATTAGTCCTCTATGCCGTAAGGTCAAAGTTTCAGGAAACTTCACGTTTTATAAGGGTGATACTGGCTGTTGGCAGGGCTATATGGGCTCTGACGCAGACGGCAATCCAATCTATGAAGAAGTCTGCGGTGGCGAAAACGTAGGCGGAAACCTAGATACTTGTCAGGAATACGAAGAGGCAGGGTGCAGGTTCTTAGGCTCGGAATGCACAGACGGCATGACAGGGGCATCAGGCAATTGCTATGTTGCTGACGTATCTTATGACTGCGGTAAAGATACCATTGTTCCCAAGAGCATTACAGAGACGGATTACACCTGTAGCGGTATCCGTTGCCTAGGTACAGAGTGCGCAGAAATTACAGAGACTAAGAGTACAGACTTTGCCAAAGTCAACGCAGTCATGAATATGCTCGAAAATGCGGCGCAGGACATGGAATGTACTGGTGTTGATGAAGACGGAGCAATCACAGGAACAGATAATGTGCGTTGTCAGGTCTTTAAAGGCGAAGAGGGTAAATGCAAGATTGCCGTAGGCGGTTGGCAGAACTGCTGTAAGCAGAACTCTACTGCGCCAAGTATCCACACTTATATCAAGACAATGAGAAACGTTTCTAATGCAAGAGCCACGCAGAAAGGCTTGGAAAATGTTTTAAAGTCAGGAAATTTCAACATCACTAATGCTATGGGGGGGCTTGTTGAAGGAGCGGTGGACTTCGCAGGCGGGATGATGTGGCAAATTGCGGGGCAGTATGTTTCTTTTATTAATAAAGACGCAGGAAACATCATACAGGCCGCGGCTGCGACTCCCGACTTTGTGTACAAAGGAGTAGATAGTTTTTTGGATTCAGCCTTCTCAGGCTTTGGAGAAAGTGGCCCCAATCTCTATAACACAACCAAATCTTGGATAACTGATTTGTTCAACCCGATCAAAGAGTTTAAAGATGAGATTGTGAGACAAATTAAAGAATATCTCAAAGACCTATTGCAAGAGTTCATGGAAAAACTCGGTGAATTGTTTGGAAAATCAACCTTAGGTGGTGGAACAGGTACAGGCGGTGCTATGAGCGGTGGAGGCGGCGGTGCTACAGGTGCGGCAGGATCTGCAGGAGCAACCACAGGCGGTGGTGCTACTGTAGGTGGAGCAACCACCGCAGGTGGAGCAGGTGGCACATTAGCAGGGGGAACTGCCGAAGCGGCGGGAGCAACGGCAGCAGAAGGCGCACTATCTTCAGCAATTGGTACCGCGCTCATGGTTGTTGGCTATGTTTATATGGCGTACATGATTGCCAAGATGGTTGTTTCGATGGTATACGCTTGCGAGGAAGAAGAGATGCAAACAGTCTCAAGCGTAGCCGTGAAGAATTGCCACTACATTGGAACATATTGTAAATCTAAAGTCCTTGGAGTTTGCATCGTTAAGATGAAGAGTTACTGTTGCTTCCAGTCTCAACTCGGACGCATCATCAATGAGCAGATTCGCTTGCAAATGGAGGAAAAGAAGCTCGAAGACGGCACAGTCGTAAAAGTTCCCAAAATCGCAGATTGGGGATCTGCAAGGAGTCCTTATTGTGAAGGCCTTTCTGTCGAAGACTTGAATAAGGTTGACTGGGATGCAATTGACCTTTCAGAGTGGACACGAATTCTTGAGCAAAACAATCTTAATATGGATCAAGAACAGGCTCTGACGGAAGATAACATGACAGGTAAGGGCGAAGCCTTTAGATAAAAGAAGAGCGGGCTTCTCAGCCCGCCTCTTGCCTAGGGTTTCTCTCCCTCTCTTTTTACAGGGACCACGAAATAATGTGTTCCCTTACTATCAACGACCCTTTGCGGTAGCCATTTTCCGTCTTTTTCTTCGGCAGGAAAGAAGAACGTGATGTTTTCGTACTTCTTCGCCATAGTCATCGCCAAGTCGTCAGTTACCTTCCGATGAAGGTCAAATGTCTGCCAAGGAAGGAAAAGCATTGGCTCGTAATCGTAATCAAATGGGAAATTCGCAACTGGAGCATTGTTCTTCCCTAAGCGGATTGCGTGCGGAGTCTTGTCGTAATTCTTTGTATTCGATACACGAAGACTGCAAGACTTCCACGGCTCTTGCGTATTCGCTTTGGGGCAATGGTTTCCTTCCATAGCGAGATGGTACATCCCTGTCCTTGCATTTTCAGGCTTGTATTTAACAATCTCACCAACTGGGTAATAGCCCAACTCTTTAATAGATTCACCCATCGCTAGAAGGATTTTCTCGGCGTAGTAATCTGCCAATTTCCCCGCATCTTCTTTACAGGTCGGGGGAAGTAGTCCCTTTCCCTCAAGTGTTACTTGCTCTTCGGGCGTTAAGCGGTAAGCAATGTTAATAAGATTGAATTCACTAATTTGGTCTCTTGCAAAATCTCGTGCCTTATCTTCTTCTGTACTTGTGAGAAGCCATAGCCCGAGACCGAGGGCAACTCCACCGGGTGTAAAGTTAAGAGAAGTATCGGTGACTACCATGTTCCTAGGTGCTCCTGCAATAATTGCCGCACCTGTAAATTGCTGAACAGAATTGTCTTCTTCTACGAACTTAGTACGAAGATTTCCGGGAACAGTACCGTACTTCTTCATAAGGTTCTTTTGGTTTTCTTCTTTTAAAGAAGGAGTCCATGCAGAACCAATTGTGTTTTCCAAAACATCTTTTGGATCAAATCCGCCTAAGACAGTACCGACTTCGTCTTCCCAAATAGCCGTATCAGCAATACTTCCCAACGTCCTTGGAGAAAAAGTATTGAACTCAGAATACATCTTCTGCATGGCATAAGAAACATCTTTCGTGAACGGGCGGGGAGCGGGGGCTTCAGAAATAAAATCGTGATATGGACTTTTACGGTCGACGCTAACGCAACCATTTAAAGCAAGGATTGCCAAAGCACAAGAAACGAATAGACCTGTGCGATAGAGATGTTTGTTCATTGTTACTCCCCAGTTAAAATGAAACAAATAAAGTACCGATTTTGTAAGACTAATTATAGCATAAAGCAAGACAAATGTCAAGTAAATTACATAATAAATACACGCTAGGTAATACCTTTAGAGTAAGAGATAATAC
>CAVLDT010000053.1:6741-7209 GCA_963661915.1 Duodenibacillus sp. | reverse complement strand
ATTGTGTGGCCTTAATCTTGTTAGACGATTTCAACAACCGACGTGAGGCTAATCACCTTCAACGGCAGCGGGTTAGATTGCCTGATGCAAACTTGCCCGTCTCTTGACCATTGAGGGCGAACTTCAACACCAATCGCTCCAGTGCTTGGGTCGGGTGGCGAGCCGGCGAACTCTGTTGAGCGTGCTGGGTAATCCGAGAGTTTCTCGAAAGAAGGCCCAGCGGAGAAACCCGAAGAATTCACAACACGCAATTCAACGCCTTTGACGTTCTTCTTGTGACCGCTCGCATATGAGCCGTCAGGAAGCCCAGAAACCGACAGCGGTAGGCTTTGCATGTCGGAATTAAACGGCAGGCCGATATGGACGAGAGAGGCTTCTTTCTCAAGCGTAATCTTGCCATTGACCACTTTTTGTGGCGGTTCAACACCTCCATCGGCGAGGATTGAGACTGTTTCCCCTTCTAGCCAG
>CAVLDT010000053.1:0-6731 GCA_963661915.1 Duodenibacillus sp. | reverse complement strand
CATCGGGCATTCCTGCAACCGTAAGCGGCAAGCTTTGAATGTCAGCGTTGTAAGACAAGCCGACGTGAACAAGTGATGCTGCCTTTTCTAAAACAATCTTGCCGTTAGTGACAACCTGTTGAGGCTCAACACCGCCATCAGCGAGAATCGAGACGGTTTCTCCTTCAAGCCAATCAAGGCCTGAGATTTCGGTTTTGGCCACACCGCGATACGTGCCGGCACAGTCTAGGTGCATTGTTTCGGCGAGGGAAGTAAACTTGATTTGATGCAATTTCTCCACAAAGCGTTTTGTTTGACCGTTGATATTGCGGCGAACCACAACATATAGTGCGTCTTCTTCAGACTCAGAAACTACCGCGCAGGATTCAAACACGCCTTGCGTTTCAACAGTAGAAAAGCCTCCCACTTGCTGTTCGGGGATATAAGTAAACGCAATGAGATTTCCGGCCGAACTTACCGCCCAAACAATCGGGAATGGCGCTTTTGCATACGCTAAGTCGTAAATGTCTAGATTGTCGAATAGGTGATTGCTTCTAACGCACACGTCGTTCGTTATGAAGCCGCCTGCTTCGTAAGAGTAACCGCACTCTCTTAAGTGGCCTCCGCGGTTCGCTGCGTAGAGGGCGCTGTTGTTCACCACGACTGGTTGGACGTTATTCGCTCCCACATACGACTGCGGGCGAACTGACATTGAAGAGGGCGTGATTGCATCGTTATTTAACGGTGATACGCGCCATTCGGCCGCTCCGGTTAGGAGTATTAGATGCGATAGCGGAATAAAGTGCAGAATTCTGTTTGCTTCTCGTGCCGCTACTCTAACGGCGATTCTGTCCGTATCCTGCGTTGGAAGCGAGTAAGACATATCTGCTTCAGTTCCAGATCGCGTAGCCCAAATATTGTTTGGGCGAGAAACAGTTCCTCCGAACCAGCGGCGCTGCTCAAAGTACGAGACGGCTCCTGGATAGTCTCCTGCTTTTCCGATGCTCGCTGTGGCACTAGCTCCCGAGCCAGCCGAGGAAGAAATCACGATTGTTGGATTGCTGTAGTTGCTACCGCCACTGACGACATTGATTGCCGCGATAGTTCCGTTGCTGACAACGGCTTTCAAGACGGCTCCCGAACCAGTACTATCAGAAACAGAAACTGCTGGAGAGCGCTTTTCAACGGTCAGACTATATGTTTCAGTTATTAAGTTCTTAAGCCATGTTATCGACCGTGACGAGTCTGGGTAAACATATTCATTTTTCCCGACAAGTTCAATTTTGGGTGAACTGTAATTTGTGCCCGTACTCGTGAATGAGATTCCTGTTACCCTCAAGACGTGATAGGTATAAGAAATTGTCCCGTCATTATTGCTGTTCTCGCGCCAGCGTTTTGTTCCTGTTTCTGTACTACGCGTATAGATAAGAGTTCCTTGCGCTCCTGTACCTGAGCCTGTCGCGTCATAGATTCTAAAAGTTGGCACTTCGGGAGGATTTTGCCCTGTAATTACGAAATCGAAGTTAGATTTTTGGGCGAGACTCCCTTCAGCGTAATAACCGCTCCCGCCAGCCGTGACCGTAACTGATGTGATGCCTTTAGTTAAATAAAATGGATCATCATAGTTAGGCGGCGTGATTGATAAATCAGGGCTGATGTTTTCGTCTACGATGGAAAGTTCATTCGTTTGTCCGATATAAGCCCATATTCCGCCTTGATCGCGGTAAACGCGATACAGACCAGCGCCACTAACTGCGCTCCACGAGATTGTGTTATAGGCTCCTGTCCCGTATGGATTACATTTAATTGACGTGGACGCACCGAGAGAACTTTCTCCTGTGCCGTCAGTCAAAAGTGCAGTTACAGCGTATTTGCGGGTGTAATCGGTAGGGTTGCTCACTTCTTTATTGATTGACTGCACAACAGTTGGCGCCGCAGGGGCGGATAGCGGGCTTGTGAAAGAGATTGTCTCAAGCCGCCAATCGGTCGCTCCGTAGCGTTTCAGTTCCTTAGGCGGATGGTTGGGGTGAACAAGCGTAACGATATCCGCCTGTTGGACGTAGTGTATGTCGAACACCTCGCTTGCCGAGTAAGGTGTTGAGATTTCATAGGGCGTGCCGTCTGATTTCAAGACTGTCTGCCCTTCGGTATGAAAGCGGATATATTTCTCTCCGAACTCCAGCACAAGAGACTGCGTTGTGGAAAATGTGAAAGGAATTAATCTTGCTTTCTTATCATCGTACTTAGTTGAGTTGACGTGAACGAATCCAGGACGAGCAACCGCTGGGCCTCGCGGGTCAATTAAGAAGTTCGTGCATTTCGCTAAGCCTGATTGATATTTAACGTCAGCAGCTCTGCCGTACATTTCAGGCGACATCACGCCGCCATTAAATGATTGTTGATATAGACGCAACGCCATTTTCTCTAAACCTCACGACATTTCAGCACATTGGGTAAACGCTTCTCCGTTCTGCTCCAAATGGATGTTTGCGCATCCAGCGTCTTAGCACGAGATAGCATTGACTCAAATAACTTCAATAGATTCATTGCAGCAGTTGCAGTCGAATCGCTGCGCTTAATTGGGCCATATAGGTAAGAAGACAGAAGAATCACGAGACAATCCACAAAATAACCGGGAAAGAGTTCGGGCGTTTGAACGTTCGTTACATACGTCAAAACAGGGTCTTCGATATCCGTGAAAAGCGCGCGGCGTGAATTCTTGTTCGTTATTCCCATTTCATAAGAAATAAAGTGCGCTGGCGCATTCTTTTCTAGTTGCTCCGCAGATTGCACATTCAGTATTTTCAAACAATCCGAAGGGACAGAGAATGCGTGTTTCTTTCCATATGTGGACGCTTCAATTGAAGAGAGTTCAACTAACGCCTCGCGCTTCGTTGCGAAACTCCAGCCGTGCCGTTCTAATAATGAGCGCAGAGCAATTGGATACCACTTCGCGCAATGCCCACTATGCTCTCCGTCAGGCGGGTCGATTGATGTTACTTCGGCCGCTTCCCCTAACTGTGCTAGTGCGAGATTGCAAATATCGACAGATGATGCCATTTCGATTTTCCTCCTGTATTAAAAAGGGGGAGCGGTTTGACCGTTCCCCCAGCGCCGTTACCTTAACTAAGGAAAAAGATGGTTAATCGATTGTGGCGACAACGTCAAAACCAACAACCGCAGCGGTACGCGGCAAAGCGAACTCGTTGTGGAGAACGGCTTCTTTCACCGTGCCGGAGACCGTACCACTAATTGTGGTGGCAAGACGAACATAACGGCCGTGCTCAATCGGGAGAGCGACAGCCATTTGCTCCTTCATTGCCGTTCCAGCAACAGTGAAAGAGAGCAAGTCTGTAAACGTAGAATTGTCGTCAGACTGCTGGACTTTGAAAGTAACCGTGCCTGTTCCAGCTGCGCCGCTTGTGAAAACGATCAAATAGAACGGAGTCTTGGTTGCGCCAAGATTCGGCTTTTCCTGTCCGAGGTCAACTGCGGAAGAGGTGATTGCCGTAGCGAGGTCTTTATCCTCGCAGAGAGAAAGCAGTTTGTCGTAAATCATTTGTTTCCTCCATTAGAGAGAAAGGACAGGATTCGTGTTGAGGAGAACATCGCTGCCAAGCTTGTGGACAGGGATGCCGTCCCAAGCGATAACCTTGCGGCCGGCGATAACATCAGGCGTCAATTGCACATTGGCCTTGTTGTTAATCTGACGGCGCAAGACGCTCGTGATTGTGTCATTGCAGTAGAAAGCGCAACGGCCCTTATATTCATCCGGCAATAGTTCAACGGCCTGAGTCATCAAGTCGATGAGGTCGGGAGAGCCGCTCTTTGTGCTGTCCTTAGAGAGCTTCGTTGTGTCGATGTTGGCAATACGAACCACAGTGAGAGGGTCGTAAATAGCCAAGCCTAGATCCCAGCGGAAGTCTGTAACCATTTTCCAGTACTCACGCTGGACACCGCTCGTAACCTTTGTAGCACGAATTGGGTCGGGCAATGCATTGACCTGGAAACCACCGGTGGATTCCTCGTTGTGCTGTGGGTGGAAAAGATAGTTGTAAGAGGGGTCCCAGCCAATGAGAACAATTTCAGTCTGTTTGTTGGCAGTTGTACCGCCAGCATTGATGATGCGCCCCTTAAATGCATCGTTCTTCGGTGTAACGATGTTGAAGAAGCCAAGCATCTTTGTCGGGTCCTTAGAGGGGTCACCATAAAGGACATCGCGAACCATCGCTTTCGCGAAACCGCGAGAGAAAGCTTCGTCACGACGGAAGCGCCATGTTTCACGATCAGCTGCGGGCTGGTCCATGAGCTGGTCGCGGTCGATTTCGTTCGAATCAGAGCGGCGTTCGCAAACGTAGCGAACTCCCGTACCTTCGGCGCTTTCGGCCTTCCAGCCTTGGTTGTAACCGTGGGTTTCGCCTTCTGGGTAAACCGTCACGATTTCGCCGCGGTCTCCGTTGCCATCGTTAGCCGGAACAAGTGCTGCCTGGTCAAAGAACGGCATATAGTCGCGAATTGTGTGGACAAAAACCTTGCGTGCAACGTCCTTATCGGAGATAAGAGATTCGTAATCAGCAAGGGAAGTGGGGCCGGTTTTAACAGTAAAATCTGCCATTTTTAACTACTCCTTCTAGTGTTTGCTGTAAATATCTTTTGCCGTAATGGTTTCAGGCCCCGCTGACGTCCCGCGAGGAACGCCCGCTTCGCCAAAAGCCCGTCCGGCTCTTGCGAGTAACTTCAAAACCCCCGGATGATTGCCGGCAGGGGAGCTCATGAACTCCGCGATGTCGGGATCAATTTGTCCGTCTGAGTTGTAGGCGAACTTGTCACGTAACCGCGCAACGTCACTCATGTGGTCGGCAATCTCAGGGATAGTCTTCGATTTTTCCGCCCATTGATTTGAGACGTTCGCAATCGTTTCAAGTTGTCTCTTCGCTAAGACAGGCGACACGGCATCAATCAACGATTGAGCCTTTTCCTGCGAGAGATTCAGTTTCTTCGCTACTTCTCCGAATTGGTTCATGACTTCGTTATCAAGCTTTACCCCTTCGGGTGCTTTAAACGATTCATATTGCTCAGGCGCTCCTTCTTCCTTTGTCTGTTCGGACTCGGTTTCAGTTTCTTCCTTCGCGTTTTCGCCGTCTTCGGCTTTTGAACCGTCTTGCGGCGGTTCGGGTGCCTTCTCCGAGGGCGCTCCATCAAGAAGCGTTTTCTGCTGCGCCACAGGCTCATTTTCGTGAGAGGACGTTGCGGTCGGATTAGTCGCACCGGGTTCTGCTACTGCTGCAGGCGTTGCAACTTCGCTTGTATTTTCAGTTGCTGGCGCTGTTGAGTTTTCGTTCATGGCTTTCCTTCAAAAGAAGTTGATAGGAAATTGGGTCACAAAGACTCAAAAGAGTCAGGCCTACGCTGCGCTTGCCTTCGTTAAATGCCATCGTGAGTGCATTTGTCGAAAAGCTCTGTTGGTTCATTCCCGTGATATCAAGAATGACTTCCATTGCCTTCCGGCCTTCGGGCGTATCCATGACGAAAGCAATCGTCTTACGAATTGCTCTCAGGCTACGTTCTTCGGCCTCTTTCTTTTCGGCAATTGCGGCATCTATTAGTGCCTGGTCAAATGGGTCTCTGTTGCTCATGTGCGTATTGTCGCAACGAAACTTTGAATCATGCGCACCCTGTTGATTTAGTAGGCCTTGTGGGTGCGCATAACTCAATTCTCATGAATCAAAATATCGCTTATCTAAAGAGGAGATTTGCTCTTATGGCTATCGGATATATCAAGCGCGTTGCAGGGCCTTTCACAGGGGCGGGAAAAACTGACTTGCCGTTCGGCTTTATGGTTTATGCAGGCACTGATGTTTATGTCGCGCTTGCTGAATCCGGCACGGCTCAATCAAAGAATTTGTCTTACGGTACAGACTACACCGTTACGGTCAATGCAGACCAAGAGACAACGCCGGGAGGCGTAGTTACTCTCACAACGGCTCTCACTGCCGGCCAAGTTGTGGCAGTGGGGTCTGCTCTTGATTACACCCAGCCAACTCAGTTAACGAACTTTTCTCGCTTCCCGCCGGAAATTATCAATGATGCATTAGACAGAATCGTTATTCTTATCCAGCAGATTATTGAGAAACTTGAGAGAACGGTTGAAGTTCCGGTTACCTCCACCCAAACCCCCGAAGAGTTGATCGAGTCGCTGCAACACGCGGCAGATTCGGCTGAGAAGGTTGCCTCGGAATACGCCGCACAGGCGGGTGCTAGCGCTACGGAGTCTGCTGACTCTGCATCGCTTTCGAAGGAGTGGGCGACAAAGACAGATGGCAAAGTAGAAGATATTGACTATTCTGCCAAGTATTACGCTAATGACGCCAAGTCGACAGCTGATACTCTTCCCGCAAAAGAACAAGCGCTTGAGGGCGAATTGGTCACATTTACGGATACGCAGATTGAGCGCATTCAAAATGAGACAGATGACGTTTTAGTCGTCAACGCAACCGGATGCGCTGAGACACGTTGGACGCTTTCTTCTGACATCGCGTCTGGTACGGCGATCACGATTCCGAGTGGTCTCTATTACGTAGTTGGCAGACACCATCTAAGGGTTTCGTACAACGGTCTTGTGTGCTATCTAGAGACAAACTTTAACGAGATTGGTACTACAGACAATAAGAGCAATCGGTTCTCTCTAACTTTCGATGCAAAGAGCGGGGACGAGATAGACATTTGGATTGCTGCTTTAGGCAAAGCAGACG
>CAVLDT010000052.1:0-7288 GCA_963661915.1 Duodenibacillus sp. | reverse complement strand
TGTCTGTACTGGGGCCAAGGGCGCACAGACAGGCTCAAATTACTGCACATACGGTGGTACTCCGAAGGTTGATGGGACAATTGCCTGTAACTGTAACGATGCTCCAATTTGTACTGGAGCAAGTAACGCTCAGACAGGAACGAATTACTGTACCTACGGTGGTACGGCTAAGGCTGACGGTACTTTGGCGTGTTCTTGCATCTCAGCCCCGAACTGCAATGTAGCATCGGTCTGTGCTTATGGTGGAACTCCCGAAGCAGCGGGTACTCAGGCTTGTGTCTGCAATGAAGCACCGAATTGCTCTGAAAAGTGTACCTATGGTGGAACACCAAAGGCTGACGGTTCTCAAGACTGTTCTTGTAACTCTGCCCCAGTCTGTACTGGATCCAAGTCCGTTCAAACTGGTTCTAACTACTGTACCTATGGCGGTACTGCATCCGCAGACGGAACGATGTCTTGCACTTGCAATGCAGAACCAACTTGTACAGGAACAAAGACTCAGCAAAACGGCACGAATTACTGCACTTATGGTGGCAAGGCTTTAGCCGATGGCTCTCAAAGTTGTAGTTGTTCGGATGCCCCGATTTGTTCAGGCTCCAAGACCGCTCAAACTGGTACAAATTACTGCCAATATGGTGGCTCTGCTACAGAAAACGGTACTCAGGCTTGTACATGTAATGCAGCACCTGACTGTTCAGCACAATGCACCTACGGTGGAACGCCTAATGCTGATGGCTCACAGTCTTGTACCTGTAACACCGCTCCAGTCTGCACAGGTGCTAAAGCAACCCAAACAGGTTCGAATTATTGTGAATACGGTGGTGCGCCTACTGCCAACGGCTCTTTAGCCTGTACTTGCAGTAAAGCACCAGTTTGCACGGGTTCTTCAAGCACACAAACAGGGACAAACTACTGTCAATACGGTGGCACGGCTTCAAAGGACGGAACACAGTCTTGTTCGTGCAACGTCCCGCCTGATTGCAGTAAGGTTTGTGACTATGGCGGAACACCGAAGGCTGATGGTTCACAATCTTGCTCATGCAACGTGGCTCCAGTCTGCACAGGAGCGAAATCCGTTCAGACAGGATCAAATTACTGCGAGTACGGAGGCTCTGCTAAAGCAGATGGAACGATGGCTTGCTCGTGCAACGGAACTCCGAATTGCAACGTATCCTCTGTGTGTCCGTATGGCGGAACTGCCAAGGCGGATGGCACGCAATCCTGCTCGTGTAATAGTGCACCAGTTTGCAAGGGTTCTTCAAGCACACAAACAGGGACAAACTACTGTCAATACGGTGGCTCTCCCAAGGCAGATGGCTCTCAAGCCTGTACCTGTAACGCTACACCAAACTGCAACACAGCATCAGTCTGTCAGTACGGCGGTTCGGCAAAGGGTGACGGGACACAATCTTGCTCTTGTAACGCTGCTCCTGATTGCTCTACAAAATGCACCTATGGTGGTACACCAAAGGGAGACGGCTCTCAGTCTTGCTCTTGTAACGCAGAACCGAACTGTAATGTAGCCTCTGTCTGCACCTATGGTGGCTCGCCAAAGGCAGACGGCACGACAAATTGCTCTTGTAATGCAGAACCAAACTGCAACTTGGCATCTACCTGCGCTTATGGCGGAACGGCTAAAGCGAATGGTACGCAGTCTTGCTCATGCAACTCTGCTCCAGTTTGCACAGGATCTAGTTCAATTCAAACAGGTACAAACTTCTGTACCTATGGTGGTAGTGCAAAGGGTGACGGCTCTCAGGCTTGCACTTGCAACGCAACTCCGAATTGCAATGTTTCCTCGGTCTGCCCATACGGTGGTACAGCAAAAGCAGATGGCACAAATGCCTGTTCATGTAATGTAGCACCAAATTGCAGTAAGGCTTGCACCTACGGAGGAACACCTAAAGCAGATGGGTCTCAATCCTGTACGTGTAATGCCGAACCAGTTTGCACAGGGTCAAGTTCTGTTCAGACAGGCTCGAACTACTGTCAGTACGGTGGGTCTGCTAAGGCGGATGGCACGAATGCTTGCTCGTGCAAATCGACACCGAACTGCAACACGGCATCTGTTTGTCAGTATGGTGGCTCTGCTAAAGCCGATGGAACGCAGTCCTGTTCATGCAACTCTGCTCCTGATTGCTCTACAAAATGCACCTACGGCGGTTCTGCTAAGGCTGATGGGACGCAATCCTGTACGTGTAATGCCGCCCCTGTCTGCACAGGATCTAGTTCAGTACAAACGGGAAGTAATTTCTGCTCATACGGAGGCTCTGCTAAGGGCGATGGAACAATGGCTTGTAACTGTTATTCCGCCCCAGTTTGCACAGGTGTAGACCCAAGTCTTAACGTAAGCGGAACAAAACAAACAGGATCGAACTTCTGTGATTATGGTGGTACACCTACGGCTAACGGAACCCAGTCTTGTTCTTGTAATACAGCACCAGTCTGTACAGGCGCACAATCCGCACAAAGTTCTACTGCAACATTCAACAATACGAGTGCAAGTTTCTGTCAGTACGGTGGCGTTGCAAGTGGTACAGGTTCTTTGACTTGTGATTGCAATGACGCTCCAATTTGCACAGGAGCACTTGCTTCTCAAGACGGTACGAATCGTTGTATCTATGGCGGTATTGCCACCGCAGATGGCTCTCAATCCTGTACGTGCAATGACGTGCCCGATTGCACAGCACAATGTGAATTTGGCGGAGAGCCAGTTGGTAATGGTTCTTCTGACTGTACCTGCAACGTTGACCCGAACTGCTCTACGGCAGAGAAGTGCCCATACGGTGGTTATCCTTCAACAATGTCTTCCAATGCAGAATACGTATGCACAGAAAAACTATGCCCGTACGGTTACCTAATGGATGCCAATCCCAACAAGTGCGATGCAAGTATTTGTCCATACGGAAGTTCTAGCGGAACTACCGCACAACAAGATTGCTCTAACGCATCCATTTGTGCGTATGGCGGTACAAACATGGCAGATGGTTCATGCACCTGCAATAGTGCGCCTTCGTGCGGTTTGAAAGATGGTTGCTCTTACGGCGGTACACCTAAGGCTAATGGTACGCAGGAGTGTACGTGCTTAGAAGAACCTGATTGCTGGACGTATTGCGCAGAAACAAAAGGGGGTAACTGGGGAGGTGTGCCACTGGGAGACGGAACGCAGGGATGTTGGTGCGATGGGCCAGCCTAGAATAACACCTAAAAAAATCGCCCCAAATCGGGGCGGTTTCTTTTGCACGGGAATTTTTGACTAACGCTTTTTATACACCCCGTTAATCCAACGGTACTGAGCGTTTTCTTTAAAGAATCGCTGAATGTCGGAAATTCTAAAGAAGAACCTCCCTCCAACCTTGCCACAAGGGTCTGGAAAAGGTTCTCTATAGCGATGTAACTTACCGTTCTTGCGGTATTCCCCGCGAATCATGTTGTAGACGGTACGAGAAGAAATATTAAACTCTTCGCAGATGCCTTTGACGGTGATGTATGCGCTATTCATTCGCGTTCTCCTTCTTCTCCGCTCGTCTCTTTTCATTTCTCTCTGCACAATTGGCAAAAATGAGCAATTCAATTGCCATATGCCGTGCTTCGTAAGGCGATAAGAAGTAATTTCCTTCTGCTTCTACTTGAACGAGAACGTCATCACCAAACGTCTTGATTGTGAAAACATCGTCTGCTTCTTGCATGATTTGACTCCCCTGAGTTTTCTTTGGAAAAAAAATTGGTCTTAGTAGAACTTTCTTAGAGCAGACTTCCCCGCCTCAGAAAGAACAATGTTGAGTGCTTCTCTGATTGTTTCTGACTCGCCCTTTGTAAACCCATCAGCACGTAGTCTCTTTGTGTCTTGAAGGATTGCGATTACCTCTCTAGGGCTAATTCCTTGAGAAAGGTAGAAGAAAGCAATCTCGTGCGCTGTAAAAGTGGAAAAAGAGACTCTTTCTCCGTTTTCAGGCGCTTCTACGCCGTGCGCGTGACAGAACTTCTCTAGGTCTGCACGGTAGGCATCAGAGATTTCTCCCTTAACAGAAACCGTGATTCTGTTTCCAGTCTTCATAATCCAAGAAGACTTGTCGCCATCACAGGTCTTTGTTCTTCCGGGTAGGTTCTTCCTCTTCTTTTTCCCTACCAAGGAATTTGTTTTCGACCTTCCTTGACCTTGCCCATTCTTCTAACTCATCGAGACTCCAACGCAACTGTCTTTCTCCGAAATTAAGTGGCTTCGGGAAAGTTGGATCCTTCTTTCTTAGTTGATTTAGTGTGTAGGAGTGAAACTGCCCCCACAACATCACTTGTTCACGAGTCAAGAAGACTTCTTTCTTATTACTTGCCACGATGAAACTCCTCGAAATTAGCTGCAACCGAAGGAAATTTTCAAGCAAGTTAGAAAGTGGACTTTTACTTTTAGGGTAAAAATTGCTCCTAAAAGTGTGATTTCTTGTTCTTAGAAGTTAGGGTTTTGCGCAACTTCTCTGAAAGATTGTGAAAATTTTTCTGCAAAAAGAGAACGGCCCATAGCCCTTACTAGAAGAACTTCGTTCTCAAAAGAAACATTGTCGGAAAGCACAATGAACAAATTCTCCCTTGATTCTGTATCTAAACCGTGAATTTCTCGTAGAAATTTTCACTTTTGGGGTAATAAATGACCCCAAAAATGCAAATCCTGTTTTGAAACTCGGATACCATTGAGAAACATTGCGGGGCAAACCCCGTCTTTGTGCGCATCTAATTTGGATGCTTTTGCTGTTTTCTAGCACTTCTGAGGAGTTTTGTCAACTACCCCTCTCTAAAGAGAGAGGCTTGTGAAAGCAAGTCTGGTTGACTAGCCCAAGTGAGGAGAAATCTGAACTACGTTGGTTGGGAATGTATAGGCACCGTGGGATGTAAATCCTAGTTCCACGCTCTGCGGTTCTTGGTTAAAAGTGTTATTGGGTAATACACGGTGCTGAGAACATAGAAACCCTTTCCAACATGGGCGAAGGATTACAACAGATCGAAAGGTCTGAGCAGAACCTGCGGGTCTCTGCAAAACGAGAGGGAGAGAAATCTCCCGCTCGTTGCCGAAAGGCAAAGTTTTTTTAACTCAACTAGTAAAGGAGGGCGCAATTTCTCCCGTGTCTAAAGACACAGGTTTCCTTGCGCGATTTTTATGAGAGTTCGAGTAATCAGTAAAGAAGGAAAGCCTTTAACCCCTTGTACAGAAAAGCGTGCGCGGCACTTGTTGCAAGCGAGCAAAGCGAAAGTAGAGAAACGCGATCCGTTCACCATTCGCCTACTTGGTGCGCATAAAGGTAATCCCGAGGCACTTTACATCCCCGAAGAAGCAGACAAAACGGAGTAACCATGCAATTCAAAATCAAAACAATTGCGCTTGCCGTAAGCGTTGTCGCTCTCACAGCAGGATTTACTCTTGCTTATGCACCAGTAACTTTCGCAAAAGAAGCGGTGCTTGCTAAAGACACATACTCGAAATCAGAACCCGCCAAATTCTTCTACGACAAAGAAAAGGGGTGGTATTTCTACGAAGATCCCGAAACCGGCGAATTAAAGAAGTTAGAACCTACAGAAAAGCCTCCAGTTTCAAAGACAAAACCACTTCCCACAGATGAGGAATATGCTAAAGAACATCCTTTCTCAGCGCAATGGGTTCGTGTAATGCTTCCGCGTTACATGGATTTAGCGTGGAATAACCCCACCCCCGAAAACGTACAGGCTTATTTCCTAGTGCAGAAGTTCGCAATGGAGCGTTCGCAGGAATTTGCGAATACTGCTCGGAAAGTAATCCTCGGAAATAATTTGCTTGATGGGTCAATGGATAGACCATTGGCTTCATACGGTGTTCGTTCTACTAACGCCGAGACAGTCAAAGTCCGTAATGATATTTTCAAGCGTCTCTCTGAAAAAGTTGGAATCTTCTTTTTCTTCTCTTCAACGTGTCAGTTCTGTGAAGCACAAGCCCCCATTATTCAGATGGCAGAAGTCAATCTTGGCTTTAAAGTCCTAGCAGTTAGCGTTGATGGGGGAGAACTTAAATCTGTCCAGTTCGGGAAGACATACCGCGATGCAGGTCACGCAAAACGTCTTGGAGTTCAAAGACTTCCATCAATCTTCTTAATGAATGACAAAGGTGAATTTGACCTCATTGCAGCAGGTGTCATATCGCTAGAAAACTTGAAAGAACGCATTCTTATAGCAGCAGAGCGTAACGGATGGATTACGAAAGAAGAAGCTGCCAAGGCTCACTTCACTATGAATGGCGATAAGAAGACTGACCTCTCTAAAGAACTTCCCAAACTGCTTAAAGCTGCTCAGTCAGGTGATGTAAGCACCCTCATGGGCATGGATGAAGAAAAGGTCAATCAGTTAAAGAAATTGACGCAAAAAGAACGCTCCGCTCTTAAAGACGAAGACGGATTTATCTCGCCTGAAAAACTACTTTCCGTTATCTCTAAAGACGGCAAAGCGAAGACTGTGCCTACAGGTGGCAAGTTATCAAAGAAAGAACTCGAAGAGGTGAAAGATGCAATCTCGAAATAAACTCAAAACTATTGCAATCGCAACAAGTATTGCATTACTCGGAATGAGTTCTGTTGCTCACGCCGATATTGGATCGAAGATGAACTCCATGTTCAACTCTCTTTCCAATACAACGGCACCGGGCGCATTTGAAACAAGTGCTCGTGGCGTGGTTTCGGGCGGTTCGCTTGTTATTCGTAACCAAATCAGTTCTGTGAACCTATTTAACGTCCAAGCACCAAGCCTCAGCATGGGCTGTGGTGGTATTGACTTCTTCGGTGGTTCATTCTCATTTATTAGCGCAGACCAACTCGTTGAGTTCTTAAAGAACGTTGCCTCTAACGCTCTTGGTTACGCCTTCAAGATGGCACTTAAGAGCACCTGCGAGAGTTGCCTTGTAATTTTGAACGACTTGCAGAATTTGGCTCAAGCCATTAACGGGTTGAACTTCAATTCTTGTGAAATGGCCTCAGGTATCTTCTCAGGCTCAACAGACAAGATGTTCGCAAGACAGACTAGAGCGTTGACTGATATTTGGGCCTCAAGTAAAGGCCTAGTCGAAGACGTTGCTAACGCATGGAATGGAACGTCTGGCCAAACAGGGACTCAGGCTGCGAAGAACGATGCAACAAATACAGTCAGAGACAAAATTGAAATCAACTTCGCTTACCAAGCAGCAAAAGACGCAGGTTCTGTTGGAATGTTCTCCGATGGAGACTCAGAGAGAACCTCTCTTGAGTTCTTGATGAGTCTAACTGGAACAGTTGTACAG
>CAVLDT010000051.1:5798-7445 GCA_963661915.1 Duodenibacillus sp. | reverse complement strand
AAGAAAAACCGCGGGGTGAGCGAAGCGAGGGGCAGAGCCCCTTAGTTGGAAACAACGGAACAGTTATTTTTGGAATTTAACGGTAAACTACCTTGACAAACTCCGTATGTTACAATCCCAAATCCTCAAGCACGAAGAAGTTTAAGTGGCAATGTTTTTCTCCATGGCAACATTCTCCTTTCTTCCTCTCTGTCTTGTACTAGCAAGAGCACAAGCAAGGAAGATTCGCAATTACGGATTTATTTTTGCAACTTTCTTTTTCTCTATTAGAAGAGAGTGGGTTGGTGTACTCTTTTTTACTTTCTCTATTGTTAATCGTTGGCTTAGATTTTCTTTAAGCCAAACCCTCTCTAAACCCGCGTCAGATGGGGCTCCACAGCGGGTGGGGGGGGGAGCCTCTTTCCAAAACTATTTCCTAAAAATGTCTTCGTTTTTGGCATCTCTCTTAACCACGGTATTTCCACAACTTGTTGTAGTTTCTCTTTGTTAAGAGAGGGGAAACTTCCGACTTTAGTGGGGACCGATTAATAATGGCTAGGAATAGATATTTATCATCAGTGCAAGAAATCGGTCGAGAGCAAAGCCAGAGGCTATTTCTTGTTGCGTTGTTGATATATGTACCAGTAGCAGTTTTGTCTGAAGTTCAAGGCATAAGAGAGGTTTTTCTTTCGACAGGCTTCTTATTTTTTTTTCGACGTTTTGTATTTTTGATGTTGGTATTAAAGATTGCTCTTGATGGCTTTAAAGTTTCGATATCACAGTGTGTGATATTGCTTCTGGCCGCACTGCAATTCTTTTTTAGTGGAACTGGATCACTTCTTTATCTTCTCACTTTTGCCTTGGCGGCAAGAGGCGTTTCTCTTCGTACGATAAGCAAAGTCTTTCTTCTAACGATTGCCTTATCGGTTTCTGTGACCGTTTTCTTAACGGTTTGTGGCTTCACGGCAGATTATGTGATAACGGGGTCGGGGTGGAGGGCGGAAAGACATTCGTTGGGATTTAGAAATCCGAACACTTTGGCCGCTTATGGGTTGGCGCTGATTTATGCTTGTTTTGTCGTCTTTGAAAAAGAGAGGACGATGTTCCTTAGTATATTCGCTATAGCGTTTTTTGCTTTTATTGTCACAAAAACGCGAGGCTTGGTTTTTGGTTTTTCGGTGCTGGTTTTAAGCTATTTGTTTTTTCAAAATAGCAGTCGATGGATTAGACGGGTTGTATTGTTCACTTTTCCCTTACTCGTTGTGCTTCTCTTGATTTTCTTGTACCAATTTTCAAATGGCCCAATAGAAACCAGATTAGACGAGATTGTGAGTTCTCGTTTTTCATGTTGTGTTTGTCCGGTGTTGCAACACTCTCCAATAACGTTGTTTGGTGACTTTTCGTTACTTTCCAAGGGCGCTGCTCTCTTTGCTAAAAATGGAACTACTGCTTTTGATAATAGTTATGCGAAGTGCGTTTTGGCATATGGAGTTATCGGTACAACGATATTTATTTTGACAATATCTTTGGGGTTGCTAAAGAACAGTGACAATACCAAACTACTTGCAATGTGCACAGCAGTTTGTTTTATAGGCCTTATTGAATCAACAATGAATGACCCTGTTATGGCCTTTCCATTGTTGAAGATTCTTTCGGACGGTATGGATT
>CAVLDT010000051.1:0-5788 GCA_963661915.1 Duodenibacillus sp. | reverse complement strand
ACTTATATCGTATTTTCGCTATAGACTATGGAAATATCCACTAAGTCGAGCTATTGGACAGGTTATCTTTTGGTAGTCTCTAGGAACTACTCAGTTTTGGAAAAGTACGAAAAAATCGGGCGCTCGCGTGTTTAAGAGCACTGCTCGCGGAAATAAGAAATACCAAGAAGTATCCCTCCGATGTGTGTTATGGAACCAGAGGTTAGAGAAAAATGATTAGCGAAGAGTTCGTCTGTAAGAGCGAGGATACTCAGCCATTGGTTTCCATCGTAATCCCTGTTTTTAATGCAGAAGAAACCCTCGCTCAGACGATGGCTACTGTTTTTCCTCAGACATACACAAATTGGGAAGTCATATTCGTAGATGACTGCTCGAGAGATGGCTCATACGAACTATGTCAAAGATTTGTTAACGAGGATAAACGGATTTCGCTTTATCAAATGAAGGAAAACGCAGGCCCTGGGGCTGCGAGGAAGTTAGGTTGCACGAAAGCGAAGGGAGACTTTATTGCTTTTCTTGACGCTGACGACTTGTGGGTAGCGGAAAAACTCGATAAACAGATTCATTTCATGCTCACGCACAAGATAGATTTTCTTTGTTCTGATTATGAGCAGATTGACGGGCAAGGAAAGCCATTGAACCGCAAAATTTCCTGTAGAGAAAAGGCCACTTACCGAGATGTTCTATTGTTTAATCCCATTGGTTGTTCCACGGTTGTTATCGCTGCGAATCTCTTAAGAGAGGTAGAACTAACAGAGATTAGGAAGAATAATGATTTTTCGCTTTGGTTAAGGCTTCTTAAGGTAACCCAATACATTTACGGATTGCAAGAAACACTGGCGTTCTACCGCGTGTGGCCAAAATCAATTTCATATAACAAGGTAAAGAAAATCAAATACCACTGGCTTGTGTTTAGAGAGTATGAGCATTTCTCTATTTTGGCTTCAGCGTTTCTTGTGGGTTGGTGGTGTGCAATCAAGGTTTTAAAAATTAAATAGGTGGCGAATGTTCTCTAAGCTCAGTTTTCCCATCTGGGATTTTCTCAAAGGCACTTTTATCGCCACCGCAGCGTATGAGATTTATAGGTTGTAAGAGTTAAGATGAAAATTGCAATTGCTGGTGCTGGCTACGTTGGTCTGTCTCTTGCCGTTCTTCTTTCGCAGAAGAACGATGTGAGACTTGTCGATGTCATTGCAGAGAAGGTCGAGAAAATAAACCACCGAATTTCTCCCATTCAGGATAAGGGAGTTGAAGAATACTTAAGTAGAAAGCCATTGTCCCTTAGGGCAACACTTGATGCCGAAGCCGCCTACCGGGATGCTGAGTTTGTGATTGTTGCTGCCCCTACAAACTACGACCCTGAGAAAAACTACTTTGATACGAGTGCTGTGGAAGCCGTAATCAAAGCAGTACTTAAAGTTAACACCACTGCCACGATTGTGATTAAGTCCACAGTTCCTGTTGGATATACAAAGAAGATTCGTGAAAAGTTTAACTCGAGAAACATTCTTTTAAGCCCAGAATTTTTAAGGGAATCGAGAGCACTTTACGATAACCTATATCCATCTCGGATTATTGTGGGTTGTCCGAAGGAAGATTCCGAATTGCAGGAAAAGGCGCAACGCTTTATTAATCTATTAAAGGAAGGGGCGCTAAAAGAAGATATCGAAACACGGATTATGGGATTAACGGAGGCAGAGGCTGTAAAGCTTTTTGCTAACACCTATCTTGCGCTTCGTGTGAGTTACATGAATGAGCTTGATACCTACGCCCAATCTAAAGGACTTGATACAAGGTCAATCATTGATGGGATTGGGCTTGATCCACGTATTGGTAATCACTACAACAATCCTTCGTTTGGATATGGCGGTTATTGCCTTCCAAAGGATACAAAGCAGTTATTGGCTAATTATTCGGATGTGCCTCAGAACCTTATCTATGCAATTGTTCAAAGTAATCGCACGAGAAAGGATTTCATTTCTGAGAGGATACTTGAGAAGTGCGGATTTAATCCAAATTCGCAAGAGAAGGTCACGGTTGGCATCTATAGACTTACGATGAAGACCAATAGTGATAATTTTCGCCATAGTTCGATTCAAGGGGTGATGAAACGTCTGAAGGCAAAGGGTGTAAATGTAATCGTTTATGAACCAACGTTACCTAATCAGAGCACATTCTTCGGGAGTCGTGTGGAAAACGATTTATCTGTCTTTAAAAAAGAGGCGACGTGCATTGTGGCAAATCGTTATGAGAAAGTGCTAGACGACGTAAAAGAGAAGGTTTTCACAAGAGACATCTTTCAGTGCGATTAGTTAGAGCCAATCATGAAGGGAGCCGTATTACACATTAATGCGAACGGATCTAATCCGTTATATGTTTGCCTATACCTTAAGCAGAGAGCGATAGGCATTGATTTGGATGTCTACAACTTTTTTAGAACAGGCAACCTGAAAAGAATAAAAGTAATTCCTGATGAAATCAGGAATCACTTCTTCTGCGATGTAAGTTTTTCTCAATGGCATCGTATCTTTTTTCCGATAAAGGGGAATATCACTTATAAGCAGATGCTTCGGACAATGCAACCTACGCATGAGAGATACTCGCTTACGCATGCGTATACTCTGTTTTCAGCTGGATATATGGCCTACCGATTAAAAAAAGAGAAAGGTATCCCTTACATCGTTGTAGTTCAAAACACGGATACTGACACTTTTTTTAGGCTTACTCCTTGGTTTCGACCATTAGGTCACCGCATTTTGCATGAAGCAGGGGCGATAGTTTTTTTATCCCCTGCTACTAGAACATTATTTTTTGAACGATATTGTTCTTCAAGGCAAAAAGGAGAGTATGAAGAAAAGAGTTTCGTAATCCCTCTTGGGATTGATGACTTGTTTCTGGAAGGACAATCCGATTTTAAGCAACTGAGATTTTCTAAGACCAAGGTTGTTTTGGAAGTCGGTGAGATTCGTTCAAATAAAAACCAGTTGAGTGTTGCGAAGGCTATTGAACTACTTCGAAAAAGAGGGGAGGATATCGTTTATCGCGTGATTGGTTCTGTGGTAGAGAAGAACTACTATCATAAGTTGATGGAATACCCATTTGTTGAATACATTGCACCGCTACCACACGAGCAACTCGTTAAAGAGTATCGCAAGGCAAATCTCTTTGTTATGCCCTCACATCACGAAAGTTTCGGTTTGGTCTATGCAGAGGCGCTATCTCAGAATCTTCCCGTCCTTTATACGAAGGGACAGGGATTTGACGAAACCTTCAAGAATGGTGCTGTCGGTTTTTCCATTGATGACAACCGCGTGACAGACATTGCTGAAAAAATAAAACAAGTACTGGATAACCCGATTGATGTTAGCCCGTATCAAAAGACAATTAAAGAAAAATTCTCGTGGTTAAATATTGCGAGACTCTATGAAGATATTTATGAAAAAGTAATCTTCGAGGCTAGCGGAATACAAAAATGATGTTTAACTGAAAGAAGCGAAGAAGCATCGCTGTTCTAGAGAGGAAGAGGAGGGATCAGAGAGATTTATGAGGCATTTAACTCTTTCTCCGCAAATTAGCCCAAACTGCACTTTTCTTCTCACGAGTAAAGCGGGCCGCAGTCTCGCGCTCCTCTTGGTTCATTACGAAGAAAAAACTTACGATACAGAAAGTGATTACAGAGGTAGCTCCTACGATAAGGAATCGCAGGAGGTTATCTTGAGGCATCAGTAGTGTGATGGAATAAGGAACTGCCAGCAAAACTCCGCCATAGAAGAGGATTCTTAGGTAGGTATTTAAAAAGAAATCTTTTATTGAAAAATTCAGCGCAGACCGAATGATGTGTGAATCCACTACACATTCCAATACCCACGGGATGATGTTAATTAGAAGGACAATATTTAACGGCACTCCAATGCTCAGTAAGACGTAAGAAGTTGGAAGAATCAAAATCACAATCGAACAAGAAGTTAGATTGTGTTTCTTCACTAAGCCAATAGCGTGGACTGCAGTAACTATCGGACGAGAGATAGAAATAATTAGCGCCTGAATCAAAAATATTCTGACAAACGCAATGCTGTAAGAAGGGTAGTCCCCTAGCCAAATAGAGAGAACAAATTCAACCTCAATAAAGAGGGGGACTGCAAAAAACATCAGAAGAAATGCAGCAAGATACGATCCCAACCTCATCATCTTAATCATTTCATCATGACGGCCCGCATGATATAACTTCATAATCTGTGGGTTAATAGCAGTCATGAAATTCCCTACAAATACATTTACGGCGACTATTAGTTGGTTTGCTATGCCGTAAGCGGCGTTGTAAACGAGTCCAAAGAAGAAGTTGATTAGCAGGTTGAGCCCCTGTAGTTGCGCTATTGTGGTAAGACAGCCCAACATGTCCCAAGAAGCATACTGGGCTATTGCCTTAAAAACGCTACGATTTACGTGCCACTTTCCCCGACAGAAAGGATATTTCTTTAGGCAATATCCTGCATATAAAAGGGTAATCACTAGGCTAACGCATGCTAGTAACCAGGCGTATGTGGGTAATTTATCCCAAGGAAGAAAAGCAAGAGAAAGGGCTACTGAAAATTTGAGAATATCGCTTAGTAGTGTGATAGAAGCGAAAGTTCTAAGGTTCTCAAACGAAATAATCAAAGCCTGAAAGGGTTTCGTCACTATTAGGATAGAGGCGCTTAGTAGAGAATAGTGGAAGGCTGTATACGCGGCCGTGAGCCTTTCCTCTGGGATTACCATGTGATTGCTGATGTACCATCCACCAACGATTTCTACTCCCACGAAAGTTGCGATTGCTACCAACAACATCAAAACACAAGAAGCTTTGAAGACAGCAGATAAGCCTGACTCGTCAGACTGTCCTAACTTGGAACAAAGGAAGCGGGTTATGGCTCCGTTCATTGCGTTAGTAATAAAAGAGAATGAGGCAATGACGCTAGCAACAACGGAAAAGATTCCGAAGTCAGAGACCCCGAGTGTCTTTAAGATTAAACGGGACGCATACAAATTCAGAATTAAGGCGATAGCAACCCTCATATAGAGAAACATCGTATTTTTCGCGACCTTTCTCTTGCTACCGAGTTGTTCAGTTCCAATCATGCGCTATCTTTTAGTCTGATGTGGGCAATAAGAATAAAGATAATTGTGCCCTTACTAAGTCTCGGATTTTAACTGAGGAACCCTAGTGTCACACAGTCGCGTGTAATCAGAAAAATATTGCCTAAAACAATCCCGCCTTTCAACGCGAGTGTCTTACCTAGCGAGCCACTGAAGATGCTTCGCATGTGTGTTGTGCTTTTTTTAAGAGGCCGCTCTCTTTTGATTCGCTCCTTCTTCTCGGCACATGCCCAAAGTTTTAGCGGCGTTTCGAAGGGCTAATCTCAAACGTTCTCCCGCAAGAATTCCTCTACCTCCGAGAGGCCTTTGTCATTTTGCTTACTTCTTAAGCGCAGACGCTCCTGCACCAACCGTTGTGCTTATTTCAAATAATTCGTCGCAATTCTAATGAATTTCTGACGTTTAAAAAATCTAAATTCAGCAAAAACATTCTAAAAAAGACTCTCAAAATTTTCATTAAATTCAATTTGAATTATGCCGTGTATTTTTCAAAATTCTAAGTGAAATACTTAGTTAATATACGTAATTGACATGATGTTAATTTTCACTAAAAATGCGTTTCGCAAGGAATTGGCCTTGCGTCTTCTGCTAAAAGGAGAATTAATCATGACGACATCGTCTTTTGTTCGAGGAAAGCCTTTGCTTGTCCTTACCC
>CAVLDT010000050.1:0-8172 GCA_963661915.1 Duodenibacillus sp. | reverse complement strand
CCCAGACTTCCATTTCGCCGAAACGCTGTCCGCCGAACTGTGCCTTGCCGCCCAAGGGCTGTTGCGTAACCAAGCTGTAGGGGCCTGTGGAGCGTGCATGCATCTTGTCGTCGACCAAATGGTGCAACTTCAAGAAGTGCATGAACCCAACAGTAACGGGGCGGTCAAAAGCCTCACCCGTACGACCGTCGTAGAGGGTTGCCTGTGTCTTACTCGGTGTGAGTTCAAGCGCCTTGGCTTCTTCATCCGTGAAGGCCAAGTCAAGCATCATGCGAATCTGCTCTTCTGTTGCACCGTCAAAGACTGGGGTTGCAAACGGAACGCCAGCACGCAAGTTGTTCGCAAGCCGCATGATTTCATCATCGGTAAGGCTATTGAGGTCTTCCTTCTTACCCGTACCGTTGTAAATCTTGTCAAGGAAGGCACGGATTTGGCCAATCTGGCGAGTCTGCTCGTCGCTGAGCATCTTGTCGATCTTCCAACCGAGCCCCTTTGCGGCCCATCCGAGGTGAACTTCAAGAATCTGTCCAATGTTCATACGACTCGGGACGCCTAACGGATTTAAGCAAATATCCACCGGGCGGCCATCGGCCATGTAGGGCATATCCTCAATCGGGCAAATCTTCGAAACAACACCCTTGTTACCGTGGCGGCCTGACATCTTGTCACCCGGCTGCAGGCGGCGTTTCTCGGCAATGAAGACCTTAACCATCTTGAGAACTCCAGGTGGCAACTCGTCGCCACGCTCGAGCTTCTCTTTCTTCTTACGGTAAAGTTCCTTGTTCTCAGCGCGTTTGCCTTCGACCATAGCTCGGGCCATTTCAACCAATTTCTGGTCCTCGTCGGTCTTCATGCGAAGCTCAAGGAGGTCGTAGCCGAAGATTCCATCGAGAATCTCTTCGGTTAACGTGCAAGCGCCAAGTTTTTTCGCGCCGCCCAACGTCTCGTGACCCTTCAATTGACGACGCAAACGTGAGAAGACGTCTGTTTCAACAATCTGCAAGGCATCTTTGAGATCGTTTTCGTAACTTTCGAGCTGCGCGTCAATGATGGACTTAGCACGCTTGTCTTTCTGCTTATCGGCAGCATCACGCGTAAAGATTTGCACGTCCATGACAATGCCCGCCATGCCAGAGGGCACGCGAAGGCTTGTGTCTTTGACGTCACTTGCCTTTTCGCCAAAGATGACGCGTAGAAGTTTCTCTTCGGGCGTAAGTTGCGTCTCTCCCTTCGGAGTGACCTTACCGACGAGCACGTCACCAGCTTTAACTTCTGCACCGATGAAGACAACGCCAGATTCATCCAAGCGATTTAACTGCACTTCAGAAAGGTTAGAAATATCGCGAGTGATTTCTTCGGGCCCAAGCTTCGTGTCGCGCGCTACCACATCGAGTTCTTCAATGTGGATGGATGTGTAGCGGTCTTCTGCTACAACGCGCTCGCTAATTAAAACCGAGTCTTCGTAGTTGTAACCATTCCACGGCATGAAGGCGATAAGCATGTTCTGACCAAGGGCAAGTTCGCCCGTATCAGTCGATGCTCCATCGGCAAGTACATCACCCTTAGCAATCACATCACCCTTAGAGACGATTGGGCGCTGGTTAAGAGTTGTCGAACCATTGGAACGTGTGAACTTCTGCAAATTGTAGATATCAACACCGATTTCGCCTGCGACGTTTTCATCATCGTTAACACGAACAACAACACGGTTGGCATCCACATACTCAATCATGCCACCACGTGTGGCACGCACAGAGGCCTTCGAGTCCACTGCGACAGTACGTTCAATACCCGTACCCACCACGGGCTTCTCGGGTCTCAAGCAGGGCACGCCCTGACGTTGCATGTTAGAACCCATCAAAGCACGGTTCGCGTCGTCGTGTTCCAAGAACGGAATCAAGCTAGCGGCAACAGAAACAATCTGTGCAGGAGCCACATCCATAAAGTCGATGCGGTCAGGAGAGGCCATGATGAATTCGCCGTTTTCGCGAGCACTCACCAAGTCGCCAAGCAAGCGTCCAGACTCATCCATATCCGCATTCGCCTGAGCGATAACGTAGCGACCTTCTTCAATTGCAGAGAGGTAAACAATGTTTTCCTCTCCCTTTAAAGCCACGCCATCGACAACTTTGCGATACGGCGTCTCAAGGAAGCCGTAGTCGTTTAAGCGCGCATACAGAGCGAGTGAATTGATAAGGCCAATGTTCGGGCCTTCAGGTGTCTCAATCGGGCAAACACGACCATAGTGCGTTGCGTGCACGTCGCGGACTTCAAAGCCAGCACGTTCACGTGTGAGGCCGCCGGGGCCTAAAGCGGAAATACGGCGCTTATGTGTGATTTCCGACAAGGGGTTCGTCTGATCCATAAACTGGCTCAACTGAGACGAGCCAAAGAATTCACGAATCGCTGCAGAAATCGGCTTAGAGTTAATCAAATCCTGCGGAGTGAGGTTGTCGCTTTCGGCATTACCCAAACGCTCACGAACAGCACGTTCAACACGCACTAAGCCAGCACGGAACTGCCCTTCGGCGAGTTCGCCAACACAACGCACACGACGATTGCCGAGGTGGTCAATATCATCCACACCATGGATTTCCACGGTACGGGTATTACCCTCTGCATCTGTCAAGACAACCGTGTCACGGCTATTTCTCAAGGCAACGAGAACCTGCATCGTATCGATGATGTCCTCATTTGTGAGAGTACCGACGCCTTCATCGGTCGCGCGACCGAAACGGCGATTGATCTTCATGCGGCCTACGCGAGAAAGATCGTAGGTTTCCGCATCAAAGAAGAGTCGATTAAACAGACCCAAAACGGCATCTTCCGTTGGTGGCTCACCAGGACGCATCATGCGGTAAATCGCAATGCGAGCGGAAAGCGCATCGGGGGTGTCGTCTAAGCGCAATGTTGCGGAGATGTAACTGCCGCGATCGAGCTCGTTGGTAAAAAGCGTCTTAAACTGCTTAATACCCGCCTGACGCAACGCTGTGAGAACGTCTTCTGTAATCTCTTCGTTCGCGTCAACAATCTTTTCGCCCGTCGCTTCATCGTAGAAAGAGGTCGCAAGAATGCGCCCGTAGAGCAAATCATCTGGCACATTGATGTGATCGACTTCGTTTTCGCGCATCAGACGAACGTGGCGCGCGGTGATGCGCTTATCTTTAGCGACAATCGAACGACCATTCTTTCCCTTGATATCTACAAGGGCTGTTTCGCCTTGGAGTCTCTCAGGAGAAAGTTTCCAAACGGACTCCTCGCCTTCGGCGCCGAGTTCGAAGGTATCGAAATCGTAGAAGCGCTCGAGAATCTGCTCGGATGTGAGGCCAATGGCCTTGAGCAAAATCGTCGCAGGCATCTTTCGACGACGGTCAACACGGAAGTAGACGACGTCTTTCGGATCAATTTCAAAATCGAGCCAAGAGCCGCGGTACGGAATCACGCGAGCGGAAAAGAGCAATTTCCCAGAAGCATGGGTCTTACCCTTATCATGCTCGAAGAAAATGCCGGGCGAGCGGTGTAACTGACTGACAACGACACGCTCGCTACCGTTAATGACGAATGAGGCCTTATCGGTCATGAGCGGAATTTCGCCCATATAAACGTCATTTTCCCGAATTTCCTTGATAGTGCCAGGAGCACCGGCATCCTTATCATGGATTTCGAGTTGCACCCTAGCGCGTAACGCGGAACTATATGTAAGACCGCGTAGCTGGCATTCAGCAACATCGAATTCGCACGGCTGAAGTTCGTAACTTAAGAACTTCAGCTGCGCATAGCCATTGTGGCTAGTAATCGGGAATATTGAATTAAAGGCCGCCTGTAATCCCGTGTTCTTTCTATCTTCGGGTTTAACATTGGCTTGCAGGAACTCTTCGTAGCTGCGTAACTGCATCTCTAACAAAGAGGGCACTTCAAGGACGCTCGGACGAGTTGCAAAACTCTTCCGAATGCGCTTCTTTTCAGTGAACGAGTACGACATGGACACTCCGTTCGAAGCTGTGGAAGAAAAAACTACCGTTCAAAAAAATCTGTTTGAAAAGGAGCAAAAACAATGACGCCAAAAACCGCGCGGCGAAAGGTTTCCCATTTCGACCGTGCGGTTACACGTCAAAATTTAT
Source organism: Duodenibacillus sp. (assembly GCA_963661915.1). GTDB lineage: Bacteria > Pseudomonadota > Gammaproteobacteria > Burkholderiales > Burkholderiaceae_F > Duodenibacillus. Next base: position 4,051 of record CAVLDT010000050.1, on the reverse strand, counting down.
TGTTTTTTCTCTCTAATCATCCAGTGTCTAACTTTGAACTGGGTCGTCTAGTGTAACACACCTTAACGGCCAACTTCAAAATTCACGGGATACTTACAGGAAATATCACGGAAAAACCCGACACGGGATTTCTCCCGTATCGGGCAAGCAAACTCGTGAAAATTACTTGAGTTCGACCTTCGCGCCAGCGGCTTCGAGCTTCTTCTTGAGCTCTTCGGCTTCGGCCTTCGCAACACCTTCCTTGACGGCCTTCGGAGCGCCTTCGACGAGATCCTTGGCTTCCTTCAAGCCAAGGCCTGTGATTTCGCGCACAGCCTTAATGACGGCGATCTTGTTGGAACCAAATTCAGCCAAAACGACATTGAATTCGGTCTTTTCTTCGGCAGCCGGGGCAGCGGCAGCGGCCGGGCCAGCAACGGCGACGGCGGCAGCAGCGGCGGAAACGCCGAACTTGTCTTCCATCATCTTGATCAATTCACTGATTTCAAGAACGGTTTTCGAAGCAATCGCTTCAAGGATTTCTTCATTGGTCAGGGCCATTTGTGACTCCTTAACGTTGTGTATTAGTTAGTTAAAAATTAGGCAGCAGCCTTTTCCTGGGCATCGCGGTAAGCAGCCACAGTGCGCACAAAGCGCGCCGGCACTTCGTTGATCGTACGGACGAACTTGGCAATCGGTTCGTTCATCGTGGCCATCAACTTGGCAAGGAGTTCATCGCGGCTCGGCATCGTAGCGAGTTGTTCGATTTCGGCAACGTCCATAATGACGTTGGGCATCGCACCGCCCTTAATGACAAGCTTGTCGTTATCCTTGGCAAATTTCGCCAAAACACGCGCAGGGGCAACGGGGTCGGAAGCAAAGCCATAAACGAGAGGTCCGACAAACTTGTCGGCCAATCCCGCATACGGAGTGCCTTCAACAGCGCGGCGCACGAGCGTGTTCTTAACCACGCGCAACGTCACACCTTGTTCACGTGCATTAGCACGTAACTTGGTGACTGCTTCAACGGTCAGCCCACGGTACTCAGCGATCACAATCGAAGCTGTGTTGGCAACAATGCCACGCATTTCTTCGATTACAGCCGCCTTATCTTGACGATTTAGACCCATGGTCTGGCTCCACTCAGAGGTGCTCAATCGGGTTTAATCCCTTTCTCGCACCGGTTCTTCAATAACCGGTTTTCGCCCATCTGAGAGTTCTGCTTGTCGTTACACAACATTGGCATTTCTCTCTTTGAGGTTCAACCGTCTGCGTTGGACATCTGCTCTGGAAAGCGGCATCGCACGGATATTGCAATGTTTTTTCCACTTTTGAGTAGACAATTAAAGCGATTGACTCTTCGAAGCGATACTGCTTTTTCCGACGCTTCGAAAACCAACCTCCTCCAACGGTCTTTGACAGCGGCCGAATTGATTTCGACCACCCAAAGCCCTCGAGGCCTCACGACCTCTTTTGAAAGGACTACACACATTTGTGTGCAATCCTTTCGGTATTTCTTAGATTGTTGTCAAATCCACGCGTGCACCGATTCCCATCGTAGAACTGACGGAAATCTTACGGATGTACACACCCTTAAGAGCAGCGGGCTTCAACTTATTAATCTGTTCAATCAAGGACTTGAAGTTCTTGACAAGACGTTCTGTTTCGAACGACGCACGGCCAATACCTGCGTGAACGATGCCAGCCTTATCGGCACGGAAGCGAACCTGACCGGCCTTGGCGTTTTTCACAGCCTGGGCAACGTTCGGTGTCACTGTGCCAACCTTCGGGTTCGGCATCAAACCACGAGGACCGAGAATCTGACCGAGTTGTCCGACAACACGCATTGCATCCGGAGAAGCAATCACAACGTCGAAGTCCATCTTACCGGCCTTAACTTCAGCGGCAAGATCGTCGAAACCAACAATGTCGGCTCCAGCGGCCTTAGCCTCTTCAGCTTTTGCGCCCTGCGTGAAGACTGCAACGCGGATTGTCTTGCCTGTGCCTTCGGGCATCACGGCAGCACCGCGAACAGCCTGGTCGGACTTACGAACATCGATACCGAGCTGAATTGCAACGTCAATGGACTCGTCAAACTTCGCTGTCGCGCACGCCTTAACTGCATCAAAGGCGGCTTCGAGAGAATACTGCTTGGAGAGATCGTATTTGGCCGCGTTAGCCTTAACGCGCTTAGAAAGCTTTGCCATCTTAACCCTCCACAATGACGCCCATCGAACGTGCAGAACCCGCAATCATGCGAACTGCAGCGTCCATATCGGCAGCTGTTAAGTCAGGCTTCTTCATCTTGACGATTTCTTCTGCCTGAGCGCGAGTAATCTTGCCAACCTTGTCAGCCTGCGGGCGACCAGAACCCTTCTGGATCTTGGCAGCCTTCTTAATTAACACTGTGGCAGGTGGAGTCTTCAAGATAAACGTGAAGCTCTTATCCGCGTAAGCGGTAATGACGACTGGGATGGGAAGACCCGGTTCCATGCTCTGCGTCTTGGCATTAAAGGCCTTGCAGAATTCCATGATGTTCAATCCGCGCTGACCAAGAGCGGGACCAACGGGTGGCGATGGATTGGCTTTACCTGCAGGAATCTGCAGCTTGATAAAGCCGACAATTTTCTTTGCCATTTTTTAGTCTCCTTGGGTTCATTCGCCTCGGACACCATTGTCCTTGGCTCCCCAATTGAAGTGAAGGGGCGAAATTATGCCCGACGTGCGACCATAAATCAAATCGCACACGGGGCTCAAAGCGTTTAACTTAAATCTTTTCTACTTCGTGGAAAGCGAGTTCAACACTCGTATCCCGCCCAAAAATTGAAACAAAACAACGCAGACGGCTCTTGTCGTACATAACTTCGACGACGCGACCGTTGAAATCTGCAAAGGGTCCCTGCGTAATACGAACCACTTCGCCGGCCTCGAACTGAACCTTCGGACGCGGTCTTTCCTCGCCCTCGTTCATGCGACCTTTAATATCGGCAATTTCCTCGTCACGCAATGGCACGGGGTGGTTATTGCCAAGAAACTCAATAACGCGCGGTGTGGAATTCATGAGATGCCATGTCTCGTCATTCATCACCATCTCGACAAAGACATACCCAGGATACATACGGCGTTCCGTTGTTTTACGTTGACCGTTACCGCGGGTTTCTTCAACCTTTTCAATAGGAAGAAGAACTTCTCCGAACTGATCTCTCAGATCGGAATGTTCAATGCGATCAATGATTGCACGTTGCACGCTCTTTTCCATCGAGGAATACACGTGCAACGTATACCAGCGCATGCCAGGCTTTTTTTCCACCTGGGGAGCAGGCTCAGCAACAGCAACTTCAGCCGGCTCGGCGAGAACTTCTTCGTTTTCAGCCATGAGGTCCTTCCTCTCTTTCAGACTAGAACGTCAACTTCAAAAGACCGTCGTACATGGCCCACTGCACGAGTTTGTCGATTAAGAAGAGATAAATCGCAACCGCAACAGCAAAGGCGGAAACCATTCCTGTTGTGTTAATCGTTTCACGCCGTGTCGGCCAAACAACGCGGCGAAGCTCTTCATAGGAATTACGCCCGTAGGCGAAGAAGCGCTTACCAGATGGAGAAAACGCAGCGATTACCGCTCCGAGGACTAATCCACCTGCCAACGCAACAATACGAACCGTGAGAGTCTCATCGGTCAAGAAGGTAAAGGCGAGTAGTCCTGCGACCGCAACCATAATCGCAATAAAGACAAGCGTTTTGTCTAATGTTGCGTTCGGTGCTTTTTGCTCGGTTTGTGTACTCATTCTCTAATACTCGATTACTCGATTTTCACGCGAGGAAAATTTCATTTCTTCGCAGATGGCGAAGCCGCGGACAGCGTTCGCGGCTTTTTCGCACTATTTTTTAAGTGGCAGGGGCAGAAGGAATCGAACCCTCAACCTGCGGTTTTGGAAACCGCTGCTCTGCCAATTGAGCTATACCCCTGTTTGATAACCGCACACAAAAGTGCACGGCTATCGGATTAAAACTACTCTTAATTACTCAAGGATCTTCGCAACGACACCAGCACCAACCGTGTGGCCGCCTTCAC
>CAVLDT010000049.1:0-8305 GCA_963661915.1 Duodenibacillus sp. | reverse complement strand
CAGAAAGCAACATGCTTCCTGTGCCTGGATCAAGGTAGGCCCAAGCATCGAGTGGGAACGCCGCAACCAAGGCAACGTAGACCACTACCTCGATTTTCCGAATTTTTGGCGACGCAATGCGCACGATATGCTGCTTCCTAAAAAAGTAACCTTATTAGGCTTTAAGGATTCGTAAATTGGTGGATTTTAAAACGCCTCGAAAAGGAAACCCAAGTCAGCATTTAAGAAATGTGTCTCTAGAAATTGCTAAACCATCTCAGGCGTTTTCTTTGAAAATTGCATGTTGTATAGATGGGCATAGTGGCCACCCTTCTTAAGAAGTTCCTCGTGCTTACCCATTTCGACAGCACGACCGTCTCTAAAGACAACAATGAGGTCAGCCCCTTCAATCGTAGAAAGGCGGTGTGCAACAACAAAGGTCGTTCGATTCCGCATCAACACATGCAAAGATTCTTGAATGTACTTTTCACTTTGCGTATCCAGGGCACTCGTTGCTTCATCCAAGAGAAGAATCGGAGCGTTCTTTAAGAGAGCACGCGCAATAGAGATGCGTTGCTTCTGGCCGCCAGAGAGCCTACTACCCGCTTCACCCACTGGGGTATCAAGCCCCTTGGGAAGGCTCTCAATAAAGGGCATAAGGTAGGCAGCGCGTGCTGCTTCTTCAATCTCATCGCGCGTTGCCGTTTCATCACCAAAGGCAATGTTCGCAGCAATCGTGTCATCGAAAAGAACAACATCCTGGCTTACGAGGGCAAGGTTCTTTCTCAAACTCTTTAGTGTCACAGAACTTTGTGCTACGCCATCAAAGTAGATTTCACCTTCTGTGGGTTTCCAAAAGCGTGGGATAAGGTTAATAAGGGTGGATTTCCCTGCTCCCGAATCCCCAACAAAGGCAATTGTCTCGCCTGGTTTCACATCCAAAGAAAAACCCGTGAGAGCGTCCCTTGTGCTACCTTCGTAGCGCATCGAAACACCATCAAACCGCACAGCGCCACTTACGCGGGGAAGTTCTTCTGTTCCCTTATCATCTTCGGACAGTTCATCAACAACGGAATAAATGCTGTCGCTTGCGGCTGTAAGACGCGCCACGGAGCCATTTAAGCTTGCGAGGTGTCGAATCGGAGGAAGAAGCATCAGGAGAGCCGTTAAGAAGGTTACGAACTCACCCATCGTAATTTGCCCTCTGTGTGCTTGCGTGAGAGCCACAACAATCACAACAGAAACCGCACCCACAGCAACGAATCGCGTAAGAGGCGTTCCGGCGCTTGTCACAAGTTGCATCTTTAGGGCAAGCTTACGAATTTCCGTATTGATTTTCTTAAATAGTGTTTCTTCGTGCTCGTAACCATCGTAGATTTTGATGACATACCTTGCATCAATTGCCTCTTGCACAACGCCACTTAAGACACCGAGAGCGGTCTGAGACTTCTTTGCATAACTACGCATGCGGCGAGTTACCCAACGCAAGATGAGAACAATGAGAGGAGTAATAACTAAAGAAACAAGCGTCAATTGCCAATTCTGAAAGAAAAGAACAATCAATAGACCCAAAACCTGCAGGGAATCTCGCACGATTGATGTGAGGATTTCTGCAGCGGTTCCAAGTGCGTTACTGGCTTCGTTAATGAACTTAGAAACCACAATCCCTGAAGGGAACTTCTGATGCGTTGCCGCTGGCCACCGGATGATGTTTTCAAACATCTTCGCACGAAGATTGGCAATGACATTCTGAGAAACACACTGCAAAAGGAAAGAACTTGCAAAGGTTGATGCTCCATGCAAAAACGCAATAGCAACTAGGGCAATCGGAGCCCAATAAATCACATTGGGATCTTTTTCATAAAAGCCAGCGTCAGTGAGTTTTCCAACGAAAAGCGCAATCACAGAGGCCGCAGCTGCTGTCACAATCATGGCAAGAATCGCCAAGGCAATCATGCCTTTATGTTCGAGCAGAAGCTTTAAAAGTCTCTTTAGATTATTGGGCTTTTTTGGTGTTTCTTCTTTCTTTTCTGTCATTGCGATTTGTAGCGTTTTTTTCTTCTAATGCGTTGCGTAAGTGCAACCAAACTTTTAAATCATAGCTTTGTTCGGGATTGTACAAGGCTAAAGCCTACAGTTGCGAGAGAGCCCTCGGATATAATCGAATGGATTACTTTAGGGGTCTTCCATGCCAACCGTTTTATGTCGCCTTCCCAACCACGTTGGCGACTGCTGTATGTGTATGCCAGCCTTACGCCTTTTGGAGGCGAGCGGCTATACCCCCGCGCTTGTTGGTAAGCGCTGGGCAGGAGACCTCGTTGCCGGCATGGGCTGGCGCTTTGATCCCATCGAGGGGCACTTCTTTGAAGATGTCTCTCGCATTCGCTTTGTTGCAAGAAATGCGGGAGCAAAGTTAGGGCTTCTCTTTCCGAATTCTTTTAACTCAGCCCTACTCTTTAAATTTGCTCACGTGCGCTGTGCGGGACTCGCAACAGATCTCCGTAGCCCCCTCTTAAAGGATGCGATTAAGGAACCAGGGGCCATGCACGAAGTTGAGCGGTTCTTTTACGTTGCGCATGAAGCCATAAAGGCCTGGGGCGGAAAACCCGCCTGGGACAAGGCGCCAAAGAGCTTGGGGCTTCTTGTTTTAAAACGGCATGAAGCCGCCGCAAAGAACATCCGACGCGAATATCACGTTCCCGACCGTTATGCGATTCTTGCTCCCGTAGCAAGAGGACTACATAAAGGGAGGCCAAAGTATTGGTCTCACTTTAACGAACTCTGTGGCCCATTGCGGGAAATGGGAATTGAACCTGTTGTGATTCCCTCGACTCGGGAAGTTGAGCAGGCAAAATCACTTTGCCCCGATGCGACATTTCTCCCTCCGATGGGTTTAGGAAACTTTGCCGCCTTAGCTAAACACGCTGAGTTTGTCGTGGCAAATGACTCTGGTATTAGTCACGTTGCCGCGGGCTTAGGCCTTAAACAAATCACCCTTGTAGGCGTCACAAGCGCTGAACGCACGGGCCCCTGGAATCCACAGGCCATTGTCCTAGGAGCAGACGGCTCTTGGCCAGATTTAAATTCCGTCTTGGAAGCTATCCGAAGAATCGTCCTCTAGGTAGTCCTCGTTAAATTCCATCGTGTGACTTGAGCGATGTTCGTAATAAGCGCTTAGGACCCCTTCTGTTGTACGAAGCATCTGAACTAAGTGGCTCGTAGGATTAACGGGCTTTGCAAAATGCGCTGTACCTCGGGTCTTTCCTGCGGCAATCTCAAGCCTAACAGGGACGCTTAACTCTTCTGCGGGAGATTCTTGGAAGAGTTTTAACATCTCTTGAATATCTGCCTTCTCGCTAATGCGAACAACAAGGGTTGCCTTAGATTCTGAGCGCACCTCTGGCATCGTTTTAATCGCATCAACAGTTAGAGAAATCTTCCCATTTTCGCTTCGCTGATCCTTTCTACCCTTACCAACAAGGACAAGCACTTCATCTTCCTGCAAAAGAAGACGATATCTCTCGTAGATATCCGAATTAAGAAATGCTTCAAAGCTGTCTACGCCATCACTAAGAGTCAAAATCGCAAATTTCCCTCTCTTCCCCAATAGGACTCGGACGCCTGCAACGAGGCCAGCAACCGTGTAGACAGTTCTCCCTGCTCCAACAGAGTGAAATGGCGTAGCAAAACTTCTCACTTCTTGCCTATAAGGTGCAAAAACATCTCCCGTAAGGCAAAAACCTAAGGCACTTCTCTCTTCAGAATATTTCTTTTTCTCATCCCACTTTTCTGCAGCGAGCCAGCGGACAATTCTCTCTGGCTCCCCGAAGGCATCCGCAAAGAGGCTTCCCTGCCCTGCGCTTGCCGCAACAGTCTCAGCGGCTTTGAGAGCCTGGTCGACGTTAGCCATCAACTTGCCGCGATTCGTATCAATCGCATCAAAGGCGCCAGCACGAATAAACTGTTCTAGTGTCTTACGATTCACAGAGGGGACGCGTGCTGCTAGGTCAAAGATATCTAAGAATGCACCGTTCATGCGCTTTTCATCGAGGATATCTTCAACGATTTGCTGTCCTGCGCCTTTAATTGCCCCTAGACCAAAGCGAATCGTCTTTTCATCTGGAACTGTGTAGTACCATTCACTCTCGTTGATATCGGGCATGAGAATCTCGATTCCCATCTCTCGGGCATCTTCAATAAGGGCTCGCGTTTTTTCAGCTTGATCCATCACTAGACAGAGGTTTCCCGCGAAGAATGCTGCCGTGTGGTGGGCTTTCATGTAGGCGGTCTGCCAGGCGACATAGGAGTAGGCGGCAGCGTGAGACTTATTAAAGCCGTAGCCTGCGAACTTTTCCATTAAGTCGAAAATTTCTGTGGCAGTCTTTTCACTCACCCCTCGTTCGGCAGCGCCTTTTTGGAAGACAACACGCTGCTTTTTCATCTCTTCGACGTTTTTCTTACCCATCGCACGTCGTAAGAGGTCAGCGCCACCAAGTGAATACCCACCGATAGCACGAGCAACAAGCATCACCTGTTCCTGATAGACCATAATCCCATAAGTCTCACGCAAAATCGGTTCCATTCGAGCGTCTAAGTACTCGACTTTTTCTCTGCCGAACTTGCGGTTAATAAAGTGTGGAATCTGATCCATGGGCCCTGGGCGATAAAGCGCATTTAAAGCGACGAGGTCTTCCAAGCAGTCAGGCCTTGCCTGACGTAACTGGTTACGCATGCCTTCGGATTCAAATTGGAAGACCGCCCCCGTGTTTCCCTCTCGGAAAAGTTCCAACGTTGCCGCATCGTTTGTTGGAATGCGCTCTAACTCAAAATGTTCCCCTGGATGCAATCTATCCACATACTCCACAATCTTTGCCAAGATTGTGAGTGTGGTAAGACCTAAGAAGTCAAACTTCACAAGCCCCACGCTTTCGATGTCTTTCTTATCGAATTGGCTAACGGTATTCTCGGGCTTTCCATCAGCGTTATAGAGGGGGCAGAAATTCGTGAGTTTTCCTGGGGCAATGAGGACGCCCCCTGCGTGCATGCCGAGGTTACGCGTAAGACCTTCGAGGTCTTTTGCGTAGTCCATCAACTCTCGATATTCATCTGTTTCCGAGAGTTCCTTAAACTCAGGCTCCATCTCGGCTGCTTTCGCTAGCGTGACATCAAGTCCTGGCTTCTGTGGGATTAACTTAGCCAAAGCATCCACTTGGCCGTAACCCATATCAAGCACACGACCAACGTCACGGACAACCGCTTTTGCGCCCATGGCGCCAAAGGTCGCAATCTGGCTTACTGCCTCTTTGCCGTACGTGCGCTTTACGTATTCAATCGTTCGATCACGATTGAACTGACAGAAGTCAACGTCGAAGTCAGGCATTGAAACACGTTCTGGATTTAAGAATCGCTCAAAAAGGAGTCCATAGTGCAAGGGATCCAAATCGGTAATTCCAAGAGAATAGGCAACGAGAGACCCAGCACCCGATCCGCGGCCCGGCCCCACAGGAACACCATTTCTCTTTGACCAGTTGATGAAGTCCTGAACGATAAGGAAGTACCCAGGAAACTTCATCGTGATGATGGTCTTTAATTCATAATCTAGCCGTTCGTCATACTCAGGACGTCTTCTTTCTCTTTCTGCTTCATCTGGATAGAGGAAGGCAAGTCTTCTATCTAGTCCTTCACGGGCAAGCTTAACCATGTAGTCATCTAGACTCATCCCATCTGGCGTTGGAAAGACTGGCAACTGTGGCTTTTGAAGAACGCCTGTTAAGTTACAACGTTTAGCTATAACGACAGTGTTGCGAAGGGCCTGTGGCATGTCAGAGAAAAGCTCAGCCATCTCGGTAGCCGGCTTCATGTACTGCTCTTCTGTGAACTCATGCGGGCGTGTGGAATCCGCTATAACGCGCCCCGTTGCGATGCAGACACGGGCCTCGTGCGCCTTAAATTCTTCTCGGCGCAGAAACATCGTTGGGTGTGTTGCAACAAGAGGAATCCCTTTTTCTACTGCAAGGTTAGCAACGCGAGAAACACAGATCTCATCTCCCTTTCGGCCTGCTCTTTGGACTTCAAGGTAGAACCTACCTGGGAAAACCCGCTCTAAGAACTCTGTCCAACCCTTTGCCTCGGAGAATTTCTTTGCCATAAGAAACTTTTCAATGAGGCCTTGGGGCCCGCCCGAGAGGCAAATAAGGCCTTGGCAAGATTCCTCCGTGAGCCACTCGGTTTTAACTTCACCGCGACCAAGGTGCTGATTCTCTAGCCAACCACGCGTCAAAAGAGAACAAAGCGAAAGATAGCCTGTGTGATTTTGGCAATAGACCGTTAACCGCCTCGGAGCATCAGGGCGCCTTGGATCTGGGTTCGTAATCCAAAGGTCGCAGCCGATGACAGGCTTCAGCCCTGCCGCAATCGCATGCGAGTAAAAACGAAGCCCTCCGAAAACATTCATAAGGTCCGTAATGCCAAGGGCAGGACGCCCGTCTGCGAGAGCCGCAGCAATCGCAGGGTCTAAGCGAACCATTCCATCGACAATGGAATACTCAGAGTGAAACCTTAAGTGAATAAATTCAGGACTCATTCGTCTTAACTACCGCGTTCTACTTAAAACTAGTACTTGAGTGCTTTATAGCGAATTCTATGAGGCTTTGCGGCCTCCTCTCCCAAGCGACGCTTCTTATCTTCTTCGTATTCATTAAAGTTACCTGCAAAGAAGACCACCTTAGAGTCTCCCTCAAAAGCAAGGATATGCGTTGCAATACGGTCTAAGAACCAACGGTCGTGGCTACTGACAAGGACAACACCTGCGAATTCAAGAAGAGCTTCTTCAAGCGCTCGGAGCGTCTCAACATCAAGGTCGTTACTTGGTTCGTCTAAGAGTAAGACGTTTCCACCCTTAAGTAGCGTTGCTGCAAGGTGCAGCCTCCCACGTTCGCCACCAGAAAGAATTCCCACCTTCTTCTGTTGATCTGCGCCTTTAAAGTTAAAGCGTCCAAGGTAAGCGCGGCTTGGCATCATGAAACGCCCAACCTGAAGGTTATCCTGCCCGCCAGAAACCGCTTCAAAGACTGTCTTGTCGTTTGGAAGTGCATCACGCATCTGAGAAACAGAAGCAAGGCGCACGGTTTCTCCCAAGCGGATTACGCCAGAATCGGGCTTCTCCGTGCCTTCAATCATCTTAAAGAGTGTGGATTTACCTGCGCCGTTGGGGCCAATGACACCGACAATAGCGCCAGGTGGAATTGTCAAAGAAAGGTCATCGATTAAGAGTTTGTCCCCGAAGCCCTTACTTACATGTTCAAGCTCGATAACCTTGTTTCCCAGTCTTTCAGCAACGGGAATGAAGATTTCGTTAGTTTCATTGCGAGCCTGATATTCGACGCTAGAGAGTTCCTCGAAACGCGTAAGACGCGCCTTAGCCTTGGCTTGGCGCCCCTTAGGATTTTGTCTAACCCACTGCAATTCGTGCGCAATCGACTTTGCTCGACTCTCTTCTGTACGTTTCTCAAGAGCAAGACGCGTTTCTTTTTGCTCAAGCCAAGAAGAGTAATTGCCTTTCCAAGGAATGCCCTCTCCACGATCAAGTTCAAGAATCCACTCTGCTGCGTTATCTAGGAAGTATCTATCGTGTGTAACGGCTACGACTGTACCGGGGAAGCGGTGCAGGAACTCTTCAAGCCATTGAACGCTTTCTGCATCAAGGTGGTTCGTTGGCTCATCAAGGAGAAGCATATCGGGCCGTGAGAGCAACAACTTACAGAGTGCAACACGACGCTTTTCTCCTCCTGAGAGGTGGGAAATCTTTGCATCCCACGGAGGCAACCGCAATGCGTCTGAAGCAATTTCCATCTGCGTTTGTGCATCAGTCCCAGCTGCATTAATAATGGCTTCAAGTTTTGCCTGCTCGGCTGCGAGCGCATCAAAGTCTGCATCGGGTTCTGCATAGGCCGCATACACTTCATCAAGTCTCTTTTGTGCGGCGACAACCTCTCCCATCCCAGCTTCAACCTCATCGCGGACTGTTGCCTCGGGATTAAGAGCAGGCTCCTGCGGGAGGTAGCCAATCTTCTGCCCAGCGAGCCAAACGATTTCTCCCTCGATGTCTTTATCAACACCTGCCATGATTTTGAGTAGCGTTGACTTACCAGCGCCATTCAGTCCCAAAACGCCAATCTTGGCTCCAGGGAAGAACGAAAGAGAAATATCTTTAAGAATTGCACGTTTCGGCGGAACAATCTTTCCGACACGAAACATCGACATGACATACTGAGGCATAAGAGAACTAGCTTATCAAAACGGTTAAAGGAATTGGATTGTATTGTGC
>CAVLDT010000048.1:0-9239 GCA_963661915.1 Duodenibacillus sp. | reverse complement strand
AAGGTGGGTCCGTTTTAGTGTCGTTTGGGGGGTACTATATCGTGTCGTCTAACATTCAAAGATGCACTTGTATGTCTCGTAAAGGTCTCCCATCTTCATCTGAAGAGCCTGGGCGGGACAATCTAAAAGGAAGGCGTTTTCTGCTTCTTTCTTCAGATTTCCAACCGCATAGTTGAATGTCAGTAAAATTCACCCTGTAGGTTGCTTTTCATGAAACTTTTACAGATGACATTAAAAAACAACTTTTTTCCATTCATTTTCAAATAAATTATCGCCAAATTTCGAACAATGAGACCGATGAAATCCAAGTGAATTGTCGCAGATGTTTTTAGTTTGTTTGGCTAAATAAAGGATAGTGAATATGAAAAAAACAATTATGTGCGCTACATGCATTGCGCTGAGCCTAATGCTTGCGACGATGACGAGTTGCACGCTAATGAATGAGGAAACGGTTACAGCACAAAAGACTGTGGTTGAGAATGCTAATCTTCCGGGGAAAGTTCTTGGCGATTACATCATAGAACTTCCCGTAATCACGCAAATTGACTATCCGGCAGGGCTTGCCAAGAGTAAGTCGCTGTTCGGAAAATTTGGATGCTCGGGTTTGGCAAAAACGCTCGCTAACGGCAATACCATTGTTGGTCGTTCTTTTGATCTTTATTACAGCAACAACCCCGCTTACGTCATCAGAACAAACGTCGATGGTTACTACAAAACTGTCGGCCTTGCTTATAACATCTATGACGGCAGGGCGTTTGACGAAGTCAAGAAAAACGGCGTAACGCCTGATGAACTTTCTACGCTGTTGTTCTTCACTGTTGACATTATGAATGAGAAGGGACTTTACATTGAGGCGGATATGCGTGAAGATCAGCCTGCTTCAACTGGCATTGTGCCCTCAACAGGCACAAACCCGAGTGCAAAAGTGAGCATGTCTTTTCCTGCCCTTGTGAGATATCTTGGAGAACGCTGTGCGAGTGTCAATGAGGCCCTCGAACTGGTCAAGAAGCTCAACGTGTATGGAATGATCACAGATGAATTCAACTGGGGCGGCGGATTCCTCATGGCTGACGCCACAGGGCACTACGGTGTTTTAGAACTTGTCGACAATAAGTTGATTTGGTTAGATGGTCAAAATTGCCAGACAAATTTCTACATCAACGATGAATACAAGAACAAGGCGACCATTGGTTCTGGTAAGGGCAGATACGCGCTCTTGAGAAAGAAAGTCAGTACCGTTAAGAGCGTTGAAGACATGGCAAATCTCATTAAACAGGTAAGATACACGCAGATAAGAAAGCCGGATAGTTGCCCCTATGATCCCTGTACAGAGTTGACGGGCTATGGGAAAAAATATGAATCTTTTGGTGGTGCTTTGACGATTGAAATGTGCAACGACAGCCGACACAGAAAAACGGTCTTCGAATTCCTGAAAGCGCTTGGTAAAGTTGAAAATGCAAAGACTCTCAAGCAGCGCAGAAATGAAGGAACTCAATGGCATTCTGTTTGGCAAACGGTTGCAAATTGTAATGACAAGACCCTCAAGGTTATCTTCTTCGAAGACGACAGTTTGACTTTTGAGTTCCCTCTAGAGTCACGATAGTCCCGCTTGTGCGAGGTATAAAGCCCGAAGAGCTTTTGCTAGAGCGACATCCTAGACAATGTGTGGAAAGCAGACGATGTTGTAGCGATGAATATCAGAAGGGGTTGACTTTCTCGGTTAGCCTGTGAAGTGAAATCCGTTGGGGGGCAGCAATAGGAAACCGCCGAGGGGACTCTAGGGCTGTTGCCTAGAAGACCAGTAGGAATCCCCTGACTTTAGTCATGGGGAGTCAATCTCAAATGCTTTCAATGTACTGGGGCACCGTTTTTCTATTCGCACTTATCCTTTAGTCATAAACCTCAAAAACTTTGAGTTCCACACCTACGAAAACCGCAACGATGCGCTTTAAGTTTTCAATGTCGCTGACGTTGTTTCCAAGGCTGTAACGGGATAACTGCTCCTTGGCTTTATCAACGGTTTCTTCAAGGAGAGAGACGTTCTTTCCCTCTTCTACTTTGAGATGCTTAATCTCTATGAGGTAGGAATACTTCGCTGCACCTTCCTTCTTGGGTGTGATGAGAATATCCGCGTAGCCCTTCGCATCATTTCCTCGAACCTCGAATTCACTTTGAACGTCATACTGGTCTGCTTAGTTGAGGTTCCCAATCAGAAGCGTTTGAAAGTCGCTTGTCAAGCGTACAAACCTTTCCCCATAGAGAAGGAGGTGCGGACAAAATCTTGGACTTTTTAGGTGAAGCCGTGAACTCTCCTGAATTCTACTGGGCTAAGGCCCCCTAAGGACACTTTAATTCTTTTCTCTTTATACCATTGCATGTAGTCATGAACGCGCTTAATTAAATCGTCTAAAGGAACACCATCCCAGGAACGACCGTAAAACATTTCATTTTTCATTCGCCCGAAAAAACCTTCGCAAGCAGCATTATCAGGCGAACAGCCTTTCTTATATTAGCGTCTCGGCTTTTCTGCCATCTTAACGCCCCTGTCGGGAGCAAGCTCCCCAGGAGCCCACCAATAGCCCTGCCCTGTCCCGCGGCGCAATCTAGACTCTTTCGCGCGAGAATACCCGGGAGATAAGTAGTCCTGCAGTTCATCCATGAACGCACGATCAATAACTGTGCTAGCGTACCATAGATTCACGAAAGGCATATGTTGCCGCAACAAGCGAGTAGCTTTGGCGCCTGTCTTTGTGTTTTTGTCGTAGATAGCATTACCAACGGCCGATGTGATGACGTCGCTTGTTCCTACGATTGTGCTCGCCACGGGCCCCGCGAAGTTCGTCACGCCTGACATTGCGCCATAGGCAGAATCCTCGCTCAAACCGTAGGCAAGATAGTCGCCTAAGAAGCCGAGGCCGCCACCCTTTGCCATGGCATTGAGCCAAAAGCTCTTATCTGTGACGTCTTGCAAATCTTTGCCGTTTAGCACGTTTTGAATCTGCAAAGAGATGGCGCCAAAGATGGTTGTGGCCAACGCAATAGATGCAGCATATTTCACAGCTGCGGCATTGCCTTCGTTTCGGGCTAAGAACATTGCACGTCTATAGTGCTGTTCCATCATCGTAAGAGGGAACGATTTAAAGAGTGCAATGCAGCGCATAAATTCGCCGCCAATTGTTCCTCGTTGTGAGCCGCGATTCGTCTCAGCCCTTGTGATCAAATCGGGGTTCATTGAAGCCATTTCGGATTCTTTGACAATGAATCCAATAACTTTAGAAGGCGCGGCAACAATATCTTGTTTCCCATAGAGTGCGACAAGGCCTTCATTCTCAATTAGGCTCTTGAGTTTACTGAGGCTAAAGAACTTCACGCCCTTATATTCCTCAGTGCCTGCCTCTTGCATAATGCGCCAATCACGCTCTGTAATGCCTCCATCCTCAAGACGCGCTCTATCGTACTTAGAAAGCTTTTCCCAAGGCGTGTCAATCAGTTTCCCTATGCCAGCACACATATTGAGGCAGAAGGCCCTTCTCGTCGCATCTGTGAACCCTTGCAAGAAAGAGGCTCTCATCGTCGCATTGGCCAACTTCGATGTCCAGCCTTGTCCGATGTTGTCGTTACCCCAGCGGCAGAATTCTGATGCGATAGAGTCAGCGATAAAGCCCATACGGTTTGCGTAATCTTTCCACTCTCTACCGTAAGCGTTTTTCAAGAATCGGACGCTTTGGAAGAAGTCAAGATTGTGAAAGCCGGTTGTAATAAAGTAGGTCGGGATATCAGATAGGCTCGTAATGAAGGCCTTACCGAGTTTTCCCATAATTTCAAAATTACGAACGCCTGACATGAAGCGAGCAAAACCCTCGCGGTTTGGCGCGGCAACCGACGTCTTACCAAGTAACACGTCCCACATTTGGTCAATATTCACGCCTGTGATGCCCATCGCATTGCTGAAGTCTTTGAGTAACCGGAATTGGTTTTCGGTCATACGAGCATTGAGCGCCTCGCTTTGAGCGATGTATTTCATCATTTCAAAGGTGGCGTGTGGCTGTGGCCCCAACTGTTCAATAATCGCAATATCGTTACTGAGTTTTGAAACGTGCCGAATGAGCGCATCAGTAACCGAGCCTTCACCAAACTTTCCTTCATATTCCATAAAGGACTGAGCGTCTTTAAAGTGCAAAACACGATGCTCGGATGAGCCTGGAACCGGCTTAATCCCGTTCGGACTACCAATCATCAAGTCATTCTTGATTTCAAAGATATCATCTGTGACGTTGCCGCTTGTGACGATATCTCGCCACGCAGGCTCTAAATACTGCTCAACAATTTGCTGATCAGTCATCCTGTTGCCGTTAGCATCAAGATACCTGTCTCGGTCAAGTTTCGGCAGCACTTCGGAAATCCAAGCAGACATCCCTGCCTTGCGAACTTTGACCCAATCGTGAGACTGCGGAACATAACCGTAGTTCAATTTACCGATATCGGCACCAGCATCAACAGCGCGCTGGCGCATTGATTCAATCGTCTTTAACCACGCTTGTGCTGCTTGTTTTGCCGCAGCGTTTCCTGTGTCTTCGCCGTAGACCTCCTTCACGAAGGCCATGCTGTCTTCGGCATTTTCCATAAAGCCGAGCCATTTTGAGCGAATGCCGTTCAATGTATCAAGCATCATTGACAAGTATTCGTTTTGAATGCCGCGGGCCACTTGATAGGTTTCCTGCAAAACTTTGGCCACTCCAGCGTAAGCGTGAATATCCTGGTCTTTTGCAAGAAAATCAAGACGACGCGTCACCTTGTCTTGAATGATAATTGTCTTATAAATCAGGCTTTTTCTCCGCTCTGTCTTGGCTTTCATGTCTTCGGCTAAGGCTTGTCCCGCAGCGAGAATCTTTTCATCCTGAGACATTCCTGCCCATTTGTCTTTGAACTCATCGGACTTCTTTAATACGCCCATCTTGATGCGCAGGTTCTTAATAAGTTCGTCGCCTTCTTCGCTTGTGAATTGGCGCCCTAGGGTTTGAGAAATGGAGTCTACGCATTCTTGTCTCATGGTCTAATTCCTTGGTTACGGATAATGCATGCTACGCCTGTTCCGAGCCCTGAAACGTCGTTTTCAAGCTCTTGATCCATTGTCTTGGTGTGTTCAAATAAATCGGCTGCTCTTACTTGAATCGGATTACCGTTCGCGTCATTAACTGTCACAACGCGGTCAGCATCCTCAAGAAGCATATTGCGCGCTCTTGCCGCCTCAGAATCCGCACCGAGCACTTCACGAGCACGAGCCTGTTCTGCGAGGTGCTCATTTAACCGTGCGGCCTTAGCCTCAGGAGTTGCGGCCGCGTTTGTATCTCTTACGCCTTCAGCAATAGAGGACACAAGTTCCGTTGCCGGCTGAACGGTGCGAGCAATTGAATTACGCAGGTCTGCAACGTCAATATCCGGCAAAAGGCCCTCAGTGCTATCTCCTAACAAGTCGCCACGCTTGGCACGAATCTCGTTATTTTCAGCCTGACGGAATAAGCCAATAGCGTCAGCCAAATCGGTTTTAACCGCTTCTTCTTCAAAGAGGGGAGAATCAGCAGCCTTTAGGCGATTCTGTAAATCATCAGCGAAAGGACGCAAGACGCGGAGCATTGCCGCGGTCGAATTCTTGTTGTTACTAAAGAACTGCGAGAAGATATCGGTCACAGGGTTACTGTCAAACATATCAGTTTGAAGCGAGAAGTCCACGCCTTCGCCGTTGATTCGAGCCTGAAGAATGCGATTTACGGCACCCGTGATAACAGGGCCCAAGTCAATCGCACCATTGCTCGCCTCACGGATTTCAATCACGCGAGGAGCAAAAGCAGACATCGCATTCAAGATGCGTTTCATGCCCTGTTTGTCCTCAGAGTCAGCGACAAGTTCGGTCAAGCGGTTATCGCGGTAAGCCTCGTAGAAAAGCGCTGCGCGAATGCGGTTGCGCGCGGTTGTGGTCGGTTGGCCATCCGAGCCTAAGAGGTTACCCATTTCGGAGGTTTCGCCAACGTCAGTTAAGAATTGGTCAAGAGTTTCGCGAGTCGGGACGCCGTTCTCATCGAAGTCATACTTGTCGATATTCTTGCGGACTTTAGGCGAATCCTGGACAGCGGTTTCAAGAGCGGAACGCACCAGCACGTCAGACGTATTCGAGCGCTCAACAAATCCCGTTGTGACGTTGTCAGGATCCATATAACGCACGAGCACAGGTTTTTTCATCCCACGAATCACATCGGCAGAAACACCGTGATTGGCCTCGTCAGCAATGAGCTCCTCGCGGTATTTCTCAGCAGTTCCGCGGTTGTAAGCCTCGTTTAATCCTGCCATACGGCCATTACCAGCCACGGCTCGCATTGCCTCCGGATGGTCTTCACTCCACTGCGGATTCGGTGTGCCGTCTACGTTATTTGAACGCATAACAGAATCTGCCTCAACAACGAAATAAGTCACAGGAACCTTGTCGCCATTGGAGTCGGTAAGCACATCAGACTTGCCCTGGAATCTTTGGTCAGGAATTTGGCCAAAAGAAACAATCGGAGCGCCTGATTGTGTTGTGCGAGAAACAGACAAACGTCCATATTGTGGGTCAGCAGCAATACTATTCATCTGCGCAACAGACGTTGGGGATGAGCGGTCGCGGTTTTGGAGAACCACAGCGCGGGATTGATTGCCATCGCCTACGGCAACAGCACGGCCAAACGTGTGCTGGGCCTCATTCACAACAGGAGTGTTCTCCGGTAAATCTCCAACTTCACTTGAAACGTCAACCTTATGGCCATTGTTTAAATCAGATTCGGCTTTGCCTTGAATGGCGGCAGCGCGGTTTGCTACCTCAGGACTTGCCGCCGCGTTTTCAATCGGAGCGTTAATCTTGTCAGCATTCACACGTACGGCCTGAACCATTCGCGCCGCGGCAGTTTCACCCTTCGTCGGCACAAATTTCTCTTGCGCGCCATACATCTTGTCAAGAACTTTGCGCACGTCAGGGGAAAGTTCAGGGAGTTTTTCGCCGAATTGCGCTTCGTAGCGAGCGCCTACTTCCTTCTGAGCGGCATCTTTTGCCTTTGTATCACCTATGGCATTTCTGTAAAGCTCAACGAGCCATTCGCCAAACTTCTTAAACACGCCTTCCAATCCGGATACAGGAGATTTTCCTTCAGCAAGATAGATTTCAGCCCAAGCGGCGAACTGCTCCTGATAACGTTCCTGTTCTTTAAAGTTAAGAGCGTTCCACTCGTCCAAAGATTTAATACCGAAAACGCGGCAAATGGCCAGCACTTGATCTTGCAACGCCATAGACGCGCCTTGTTTGCCTGCATACTGCATAACAGTAGAAAGGTACCAATGCGCGTGCTCGTGCGAGAAGGTTGAGAGATTTGCGTTTGGCGTGAGCTTGATAGTATTGGTTTTTTCGTTAAAAGAACCTCGGATTTCCCCCTGTGAATTTTGGTAATACTTGTTACCTAGGGTTTCACGCAACTTGACAAGATCATCTTTTGTCTTTACATTGCGAAACAAGCCGTTGGAAAGAACCGAATGGGAATGAGGCCCTGACGAAGTGTTCCAACGGCTTACTTTATCCATATCCGCATAAAGTGGCGTTAGGGACATTTCTCCATTCTTCGCACCAATCGCTTTGGTCGTCATCATTCTGAAGAACCAATCGTTGTCAGGCTTTCCCGTCCTTGAAGATGTCTTTGTATATGCTGTCTTGACAACATTCGCTGTCAAGAAGCCTTCCTTCATGTTTATCCCTATTGGAACGACAACTGTTCCGCCAGCCTTATCCTTGATATCAACCATGAAAATAAATTCGTTTTCAGGGTCTCCATATTTTCTAAATACGGCAATTGGCTCGGTTATTGCTCGGGGGAGTTGAGAAAGAACGACTTTGTCGATGTTTCTATGAGCATTTTGCCCCTTGTAATTAACGTTCTTTATTGCTAACAGGCCATCAAAAAGATGGGGAGAAGCGCGTAATTCGTTTAACTCAACGTTGCCCTTAAAGCCTATTAAACGAAAAACGAGAGGAAGCTGACGAAGCATCACAACATTGCCTGTCGGCTTGCTCGTTAGTCTGTTAACAAAATTTTTCCATGCAAAATCATCTTGCCTCAGCTTTCTTTCATAAGGGAGCTCCTCGCGAAGTTTAACCTGGTAAAACTCTTCCCATTTCCTTGAATTAAAACGCTTGCTTAACGGGACGATGTTCCCGTCAAAGTCTCTAACAATGGCGTCATAACGCTTTCGACTATTCGTTGTGTTTTTGTAGACGTACTTCTCACCGTTATCAAAGCCCCATTCGTTGATACTATCGCCATTGAACCACAACTGATCAGCAGGAACACATTCTTTGATGATTCTGTACTCTCCGGCGCCAAAGCGTGACTGCCCGTGCAACTTTGCGTATTCACGGCTTGGAGTAACCCACTGCCCATCGGATTGCAATTTTCCTTCTTTTACTGACTTCGGAACAGCTCGATAAACCCACACCTTCGGCATGTATTTGACCTTGCCGTACTCTTTCGTTTGTCGCTGGATGTAATCTATGGCCTTACGGATTTTGGAAAAGGACTCATTGTCCGCTACTTCATTTCGATTGGAGTATTGCCACCATCCGTCACTAGTAAAGAAATCGCTCGGAACAATTGAAATGTCGTTTGCAATGGCGAAAATATTTACATCGTCTGAGTCGTTTGCCGCTTTACGCAACTTATCAAGGTTAGTGAAATCCTCCTTGGCGACGCTTGCACGAGGCGCAGAGTGCATATCTCTGTACTCTTCGTCAAGAGTGTAACCACGAACCTTGGCATACTCTTTAACCAGCGCCTCAGCCTCTTTTAAATCACCTTTGGCAACCGCTTCGTTATAACGGGTCTCAATGCTCTCAGCCATCTTCATGGCATATTCGCCTGGAACCATGACGCTCTTGCCGTCTTCTGACCATTCAAGCTTCGGAGCAAAGTCACTAATAATAGATTTGGGCTCGATATTGTTTACGCGAGCCAATGCAATGACAAGACTCGAATTGATGTCGGCCTGTGCCGCGGCTTCCTTTTTTCCAAAGCCTGCTTTTCTTAAGTAGCTTGTTTGCTTGTCTAGAAGTTTTGAGCGAGCCTTCTCATATTGAATGTCTCGCGGACTACGCCAAAATGTCGCACCCATTACGGCGCCGAGCGTCGCTGAAACAACCGTGTCAGTTAATCCTAACTGATACTGCT
>CAVLDT010000047.1:0-9833 GCA_963661915.1 Duodenibacillus sp. | reverse complement strand
CTCCCGAAAAGCCACTCGCTTTCAGGAGAAATTTTCCATTGTGGTGCCCGGGGAGAGACTCGAACTCTCACGCTTTTAAGGGCGGAGGATTTTGAGTCCTCTGCGTCTACCATTCCGCCACCCGGGCAACGTGAAAGCGGAATTATACTGATTTTTTCAAAATGCGATTTTTAGAAAGAAACAGGTATTTCTCTTTTGCCTCGCGCTGGTCATCCCCTAGTCGAAAATTTTTTCTTTCTCTCTAAGAAAACACACATGCAATCCTGCAGGGGGAAGCCTCTTCGGCCTACGGCATCAGGGCATCGGACTACCGCAAAAACAGCACTTACCCCTGGGTCAGGTTATTTGTCGTTTGGCTACTAAGAGCGAAAAATGAAGTAAACCGCACCAAGCATGCAAAGCGCAGCCCAAAGATAATCAAGCTTCAACGGTTGCTTCATGTAGAGGATTGCAAACGGAACAAAAACCGTAAGCGTGATAACTTCCTGCAGAATTTTCAGTTGCGCTAGCGAAAGTTCCCCAAAACCAATGCGATTTGCAGGCACCTGAAGCATGTACTCGAAGAAAGCAATTGACCAGCTGACAATCGCCGCAACGTACCAGGGGGAACTCGAGAGATTTCTCAAGTGTCCGTACCATGCGAACGTCATAA
This sequence comes from Duodenibacillus sp., assembly GCA_963661915.1. Taxonomy (GTDB): domain Bacteria; phylum Pseudomonadota; class Gammaproteobacteria; order Burkholderiales; family Burkholderiaceae_F; genus Duodenibacillus. The sequence continues at coordinate 9,181 of CAVLDT010000047.1, read as the reverse complement.
AGCAATTTGAGAGTACCAAAAGAAAAGTCGTCTGAAAGACGACCGGGATAGATGAAAAAAACTGCATGATATTTATTTCCTAAGGTCTATTTTGGTTTGCACGGCATCTAAGAAACTTTTCCTATCAATGCGTTTCTCGATACGCTGTGCATGAACCGTTTGAATCCATTCGTCAAGTCCTTTTCCAGCGATCTTGAAAGCCCCTGAAGTGATTTCTCTTAAGGGAACGAGGACAAAGGCGCGAGAAAGAAGACGCGGATGCGGTAACTTTAGTTCCGCTTCCTCGCTTGTGGTATTTCCGTAAAGTAAGAGGTCTAAATCAAGAGTACGTGGAGCATTGATAACACCCTTTGGCCGGATGCGACCGTGCCGCGTCTCGATTTTCTGCAAAGCATGAAGCAACTCTCTTGCAGTAAGTTCCGTAGCAACAGAGATAACTGCATTTAAGTAATCATCCCCTGTGGCTTCAATGGGCTCTGTCACGTACAAAGAAGAAACTTTGCAAAGCGTAGTTTTATCTAGCGCGGCAATTTCTGAAGCCGCCCCTTGAAGCGCTTTCTCTTTTTCTCCGAGATTTGCACCTAGACCGATGTACGCGAGGACAGGACTTGTCGGACGACAATCAATTGCGCTTATCAATTGGATGCCTCCGAAGCATCTGTAGCCGTATCGGGCTGTGTGGCCTCCGATGTGGCGACGTCAACCTTCTTACTGCGTCTTCTGCTGGGTCTTCTCTTTTTTGGAGAGGACTCTTCTTCATGAGAGAGTGTTATTTCAGGCGTTGTGCTTTCCTGAGGATTGACTTCTCTATTCGTAGTCTTTCTTCCTCTACGCAGTTTACGCGGAGGTAGTTTTGAAGTCTCTACTGCAACCATTGTCTTGCGCATCTCTACGTCGGCGGCAACAAATTGCTTCCACCATTCGACCTGCTCATTACTTACGTGGCCAAGTTGGTTACGCAAAAGCATAAAGTCAAAAGCTGCGCGATATTTCGGATGCTCTATGAGTGTGTAAGGATTCTTTCCCGAACGCTTCTCAAACCTCAGTTGCAGTAGCCAAATCGCCTGCATGTCCGTGATGAAGCGATTTTGGACAACAAATCCTCTTGCCTGATTGGCAATCACATCCTCTGTAGCCCGCAAAAGAGCCACGGGGCGTGTCATCTTTGATTTTGTCTCGTAGGCTTCCCAACGTTTTTTCACCTGAGGCCACAAGAGCGTTGCAAAAAGGAATGATGGAGAAATCTTCTTACCAATGGCAATGCGTTCATCCGTACGATGCATCGCAAGCATCAGGAATTCTTCTCCCTGCGGCTCTCCTAAGATAACATCCAAAATCGGCAGTAGCGGATGCAAAAGATTGCTCTCCCGCATATCGCGTAGGCACTTTTCCGCTTTCCCGCAATTAAAGAGTTTCATCATCTCATCGAAAAGCCTTGCGGCGGGAACATTTCGGAGCAAATCGGCCATCTCAGAAATAGGCTTACGCGTCGCTCTATCGATAGAAAATCCTAACTTCCCTGCGATACGAATTGCACGCATCATCCGCACAGGATCTTCCCTGTAACGCGCCCGAGGATCTCCAATAATCTTAAGAGTGCGATTCTTTAAATCCTTAAATCCATCGTGATAGTCGAAGACTTCCTCTGTCATCGGGTCGTAGTAAAGGGCATTGACTGTAAAGTCGCGCCTTGCCGCGTCCTGCCACATAGGACCAAAAACATTGTCGCTAACAACGCGCCCTTCAGCATCCTTACGAACACCTGCCGCATCGAGAGCCCGGAACGTCGAGCATTCGATAATTTCAGAACCAAACATCACATGCACAATCTGAAAGCGGCGTCCGATGATAAGAGCCCTTCTTTGTGTGCGTTTAACTTGCGTGGGTGTTGCATCTGTTGCAACATCAAAGTCCTTGGGACGAACCCCCAAGAGGAGATCTCGAACGGCGCCTCCGACGATATAGGCTTTGTAGCCATATTTCTGCAATTGTTCGCATGTGCGTTTTGCCTGCCAACTCACGAGTTTTGGGTCAATACCGTGTTCTTCTCGCTTTAAAACCCGAGGTTCCCGATTAAAGGTTTGGGGGTTAGCAGGACAAAATTTACGAACAAAATTTTTAACGCAATCAAACATTCACTAAATACCTAAAACTTCTCGAATCGCATTGGCCCGCAAATTTTCTTCTTTTCCATAGAGCCAAAGCGTCTTCCAACCTCGGAGTTGTGCTAGGGCCAAGAGGGCATCATCTGGATTAGTGGCAACACAGATGCCGCCCGCCGCATCAACGAAATCAAAAAGCGGCTTGTCGTTTAACGAATCCGAATAAAAGTACATCTTATTAAAAGTAACGCCGCATTCTTGCAGGTATTCACGCACAAAGAGCACTTTATTGGCGGCAAAACTGTTAGGGCCCTCAAGACGCCCTAAGAACTCCCCTGCACTATCCATCGCTGGCTTTGCACAGAGCACTGCATCGATACCGAAAAATTTCGCGATTGGTTCAACAAGGTAGGCATACGTTCCCGAACAAACTGCTGTACGGTCTCCCCTATCCTTATGCGACTTCACTAGAGAAAGGGCCTTCTCTGAAACATGTGGAGCAATTTTCTCGCGGACAAATTCCTCGCGCCAAAGATCTAAATCCTTTCTAGCGAAGCGAGACATAAATTGCATCTGAAAGCGGCTGAAAGCATTCGCATCCAAGGTGTGTTTTTCGTAATAGTCCACGTAAAGAGGCTTTAACGGAGCAAAGGCCTCCCGTGGGTTAAGGCCTGCTTTTTCTGCCACATAGTTAATCCATCCCCATTCACAATCAAATGGCAACAGAGTGTGATCTAAATCAAAAATGGCTAAATCCACAGGGAGCCTCTCTGTGAGATGTACTGCAAAAGAAGAGGAAGTGTCACTTTTCTTTTCTGCTCCATTGCATAAGCGTCAATGCCATCGAGTAGCGCTCGAAGGCTACGCATATCTCTTGGACAGTGAGCGGCAACCCAGTGTGTGACCTCTTTATCAAGTTCAATACCCCGCTCATGCGCCTGCCGGACAAATTCGCAAGCAGCACTCTCATCGTCAAGATAGCGGAGTTCAAAAACAAGACCCCACGCGAGGCGGCTTCGGATATCTTCCCGAATCTTTAATTCTCGAACTGGTGCGTGTCCTGCGATAAGAAGTCGCGTTTCGGGATTGGAGCGGACAGCATTCATAAGAGTGAAAAGTTGTTCCTGCTCCTCAGCTGTAAGGGACTCGACATCATCTACCGTATAGACTGAAGTCTTCTGAGTAAAAGTCGGAACTCGTCTTGTCTCGTTTGGTGTAACGGCTTTAATTAAATGCGTGCAACCACAACCGTGACCGCCCCAAAGGTAGAGAAACTGAGGTCCCTCCCCTTTAATGAAGGCTCGAACTGACGCAACCGCCTCGGCATTTTCACCGATGACAAAGTTATCAAGCGTCGGTTCTTGCGGCGCTGACAGCCCAAGAGAGAGTTGCTGTGGCATATCCATCACGGACAATCGAATTCAAATCTCTAGTCAAGAAAGAAAACTCGCAGAAAATATGGCTTCGGTTAAAATGACGCCAACCCGCGAGAGCAGGCGCGATTTTACCGCGAATACTTTTCTTTTTTCTTCTTTTTTCTATAGGTCTAACACCATGTCGGAACTGTCCTATGCCGCCGCCGGCGTTTCTATCGATGCAGGAGACGAACTTGTTGAACGAATTAAACCTGCCGCAAAACGCACGATGATTCCTGGCGTCCTCGGATCAATCGGCGGATTCGGAGCACTTTTTGAAATCAGTAAAGAATACAAAAATCCTGTCCTTGTCTCGGGGACTGATGGCGTTGGCACGAAACTTATGCTTGCCTTTGCTCTTAACCGCCACGATACGGTTGGGCAAGATTTGGTGGCTATGAGCGTCAACGACATTCTTGTGCAGGGTGCAAAACCTGTATTTTTCCTTGACTACTACGGTTGCGGCAAACTTGACGTTGACACCGCTACACGCGTTGTGACAGGGATTGCAAAGGGTTGCGAAATCTCGGGTTGCGCCTTAATCGGTGGAGAGACCGCTGAGATGCCTGGGATGTACCCGGCAGGAGAATACGACCTCGCTGGCTTTGCAGTCGGCATCGTAGAAAAAGATGCGATTATCGACGGTTCAACAATTCAGCCCGGGGACGTTGTTTTAGGACTTGCAAGTTCTGGCCCCCACTCCAACGGTTTTTCTCTTATCCGCAAAGTTGTTGAAGTTTCCCACACGCCCTGGGATATGCCTTTTGATGGCGCCACTCTCGCAGATAGAGCCTTGGAGCCAACACGCATCTATGTGAAGAGCACCTTGGAGGTGATGAAGACTGTCACCATCAAAGGAATGGCGCACATCACAGGTGGTGGTCTATTAGAAAACATCCCTCGCGTTCTACCGGAAGACACGCAGTGCGTCATCCACGCAGACTCCTGGAAGCGCCCTGCCATCTTCGATTGGCTCGAGAAGACGGGCAACATCAGCCACAACGAAATGCACCGTGTTTTCAATAACGGTATCGGCATGGCAATCATCGTCTCTAAGGAAGAAGCTGCCAAGGCGAAAGCCGCCTTTGAGGCGCAAGGTGAAACGGTTTACGAAATCGGTGAAATCACCTCTCGTCCTGAAGGTGCCGCGGGTTGTATTGTGATTTAAGCAATCACCAAACGAAACATTAAGAGGAGTCCTCAATTTTTGGGGGCTTCTTTTTTTAGGAAAAGCCCTCTGCGATTTCCTCTACTACTGGCGCAACTTTAGAAACAAAGTTATCGGGGGACTCTGTGTGTGGGTCAAAGAGCGTAACTTCTGGCATCGAACGAAGCCATGTCATCTGTCGCTTTGCAAGTTGTCGGGTTGCGGCCTTTGCTGCTTCGATGAATTGCGTCTTATCCGTACGAGATTCAAGATAGTCAATTGCCTGCCTATAACCCACGGAGCGCATTGAGGGAAGCTCTTTTGAGAAGTCCTCTCTTGCCATGAGAGTTCGCATCTCTTCGAGGAATCCTTCTTGGAGCATCGCATCGAACCGCCTACCGATGTCGGCGTGAAGCCTACTTCTGTCAGAGGGCATGAGTCCCACAACTTGAAGTGTCGAATCTGGAGTACGTGCTCCCTTTTGGAATTCTGAAATTGCCCTTCCCGTCATGCGATAAACCTCAAGAGCGCGAGCAATACGCTGCGTATCACCCTCGGTTAATCTTTCTACGCATGCAGGATCTACCTTCCTTAACTCCTCACGCAAAGCGGGAAGTCCCCTCTCGTGGAGCTCCCTTAAGACTTCCTCCCTAACAGCCGGATCTGTGGGAGGAAGATCATCCATCCCTTCGCGCAGGGCTTTAGCGTAGAGCATTGTCCCGCCAACGATAAGGGGAATGTGTCTACGAGAAAGAATCTCTTTAATGAGTCGCGTGGCATCTTCGGAAAAGTCAGCGGCACTGTAGCTCTCAGAAATTTCCCGAATATCAATAAGATGATGCGGGCAGATGCTTCTTTCCTTAAGAGTAGGTTTTGCCGTTCCAATATCCATTCCGCGATAGACCAAGGCAGAATCCACCGAAATAATTTCAATCGGGAATTTCGTAGCAAGTTGAAGAGAGAGTGCCGTTTTCCCGCTTGCTGTAGGTCCCAATAAAAGAAGCGCACGAGGAGATGCCATCATTTTCCTCGCATGAAAAAGTCATCAAGTTCTTTAAGAGCCACAACACGCCATGTCGGACGCCCGTGATTGCATTCTCCTGAGCGTTCCGTGCGTTCCATGCTGCGTAAGAGTGCGTCCATCTCGGCGATGCTAAGGATTCTATGAGCTCGAACAGACCCGTGACAGGCCATCGTTGCAAGACACTTATTGCGAAGTTGTGTTGTGATTTCTGAGGAGCCGAACTGAGAAAACTCATCCAAGATTTCTGTCACCATCGCTCGGGCATCGACTGTGGCTGCAGAAAGAAGAGCTGGCATTGACCGCAGTAGCAAGGAAGTTTCCGAAGCCCGCGTTAAATCAAGACCAAGATTCGAGAGATCCGCCTTATGTCCTTCAAAGGTTTCCATCGCATCGGCACTCACATCCACGCTGATGGGAACAAGCAGCATCTGCACTTCAAGGCGGGTATCCGCTTCCTTTTTTAATCTCTCGTAAGTTACTCGCTCATGCGCAGCGTGCATATCAACGATGACGAGTCCTTCTGCGTTTTGCGCAAGGATATAAATGCCTGCCAATTCTCCGATGGCGTGTCCAAGAGGCGCTTCAGTGCCTGCAGAAAGAACACTGTCACTAGGGATGCTTTCAGTGGCCTCTGTCCTTGCATAGAGAGCCTTCCAAGTTTCCTCTGAAGTTTTTCTCTCGGAATTTCGGAAAACGAATCCTCGTTGCATTGGAGTGCTTACTGAAACAGGTTTCTCAAAAGTCTCAGGAACATTCGCGGAACGCAATTCCCCTGTTTCCTCATCGATCTCAATGCGAGACAAAACATCCATTACCGCCTTCGTCACAAACCCATGCACGAAAGAGGAATCCCGGAAACGCACTTCCGTTTTTTGTGGATGAACATTTACGTCAACTCGCGTAGGATCAATTTCTAGTGCTAGAGAAAACATCGGTTGCATTGCAATATGCAAAACGTCCGCATAGGCAGACTTAATTGCGTGCTGCAAAACTCTATCGCGAACAAAACGGCCATTAACAAAGAAGTACTGCGCATCCGCTCTTGTGCGTGCCGCGCTCGGAAGGCAGACCGCTCCCGTAAGTTTGATGCCAGGGGCCTGTGCCAAGACCTCCCGCGAAGCCTCTCGGAAATCGCGAGGCATCACCGCATCTCGCCTCTCTTGAGCAGAAGCGGCAGGAAGGATAAGTACGTTACGAGCATCCACAAAAAGGCGAAACGTAATATTTGGATGCGAAAGCGCGATGCGCTGTATGTATTCACGGACGTGAGAGGCCTCAGTTGCCTCACTTTTTAGGAACTTACGCCGAGCCGGTGTTTTATAAAAAAGGTCTTCTACGAGAACCCGTGTACCAAAAGAACCTGAAGCGGGTTGCACACCATCTTTGCCAATCTTCCAGGCATTTTCAGAATTCGCTGTGCGACTCGTGATTTCGACAGTGGCTACCGATGCAATAGAAGCGAGAGCCTCGCCTCTAAAACCTAGACTTGCAACACTCTCTAAGTCTGCGAGGCTTCGAATCTTGCTCGTTGCATGGCGTCTTAAAGCTAGGACAAGATCTTCTCGAGCGATACCAGAGCCATCGTCAGAAACAATAATCCTCTTAATGCCACCAGCTTCAAGTCGAACCTCGATGGTTTTAGATCCTGCATCCACGGCATTTTCCACAAGTTCTTTAACAACAGAAGCCGGTCTCTCGATGACCTCTCCTGCGGCAATCTGACTAATGAGCTCATCAGGAAGCGCAGCAATGTGGCGAAATTGACACTCTTTAGCTAATGGCATGGGTTCTATTTCCCTTTTTGAACAATCCTCGAAAACGTTTTTTTCGTGTTTCAAGAAATCGAGTGCATTTTATCGGGAGCAGGAGGACCTCTCAAGCGCTAGGGAGGGAGTTGTAAACACACTTTCCCTGTTAAACACATGTTCCCTTCTCTCCCCGAGTTTGACAGCAAAAAGTCTCTGAAACGTTGGAAATTTTTCTTTTCTCAGAAAGTGGTTGCATATTTTGTAGGTAATTCACCCTACAGTCAGGCTAGAATCCCCTTTCTTTGACAAACTAAGTTCACTACAGGACAAATACAAAATGCAACGAGATAGGCTCTCGAGCCGGTTGGGCTTTTTAATGCTTAGCGCAGGTTGCGCTATCGGTGTCGGCAACGTTTGGAAATTCCCCTGGCTCACAGGACAGAACGGCGGCGGAGTTTTCGTTCTCGTTTATTTGCTCTTCTTAGTTCTCTTGGGACTACCCGTGATGACGATGGAATTTTCCATGGGTCGTGCCGCACAGAAGAGCCCTGTGCACATGTATCAGGAGCTCGAGCCCAAGGGATCAAAGTGGCACTATCACGGCTACATTGCCCTCGTCGGCAACATCATGCTCATGATGTTCTACTCGGTGGTTTCTGGCTGGATGCTCTACTACCTTGTCTCAAGCGCAAATGGATCTCTCACAGGGCTTGACACAGGTGCAGTTGGAAAGTTCTTCGGTCAAATGCTCTCGAGTGCCCCGACCGTATCGTTTTACACAATCATCACTGTTGTTGCTGCTTTCATCATCTTGGCATTCCCAATTCGAAACGGCCTAGAAAAGGTCTCCAAGTGGATGATGGGTACCCTCTTCCTACTGATGGTTTTCCTCGCCTTGCATAGCCTCTTTTTAGATGGTGCTCGCGAAGGTCTTTCCTTTTATCTATTGCCCGACTTTTCTAAAGTCACAACAGGTACAGTTGTGGGTGCCATGAACCAAGCCTTCTTCTCTCTGAGTATTGGTATGGGTAGTATGGCTATCTTCGCCAGCTACATCGACAAAGAACAGTCTCTCGTTAAAGAGTCCATTAGCGTTATTGCCTTAGATACAACAGTTGCTATCTTGGCTGGCCTTATCATCTTCCCAGCGTGCTTTACCTACGGAGTGAAGCCCACCGCAGGTCCAAGCCTTATCTTTGAAGCGCTACCGCAGATTTTCAATGAGATGGCTTTTGGTCGTGCCTGGGGATCTTTCTTCTTCCTCTTTATGACATTTGCCACCTTCTCGACAGTGCTTGCTGTCTGTGAGGCAATTCTCTCTTGTGTAAGAGACTTGACACATTGGGCACGTCCGAAGGCAAGTTTCGTATGCTGCGCAGGTCTTGTTATCTTGTCGCTTCCGTGCGCTCTTGGCTTTAACGTTCTCTCTGAGGTTCAGCCCCTGGGAGCGGGTAGTTCTATCCTTGACCTAGAGGACTTTATCGTCAGTAACGTCATCCTCCCGCTTGGTGCACTCTGCTTTGCCATTTTCTGCACCCGTAAGTGTGGCTGGGGTTGGAAGAATTACATGACAGAGGTCAATACCGGAAAGGGCCTCAAAATGCCGAACATCATGCGTTTCTACTGCACATGGATTCTCCCGTTGATTATCCTTTCCGTTTTTGTGGTTGGTATCGCGCCCTTCTTTAAGTAAAAAATTAAGATGGACTTTTGCTGCGTCCACCCTCTATGATGAAAGGGTCAGA
>CAVLDT010000046.1:0-9897 GCA_963661915.1 Duodenibacillus sp. | reverse complement strand
GTGTTGAGCGATGATTCCTTTGGACTTTTCAGTCCCCCTAGGTGGAGCGATGAGCAAAGCCACTGTCTTCAGTGGCTGTCTTCCTGTCGTGACATTGCTTGCAAAGCGGTTGCCAGTTGTGTGTGTCCCAAAAGAGCTTCTGATTGCCCTTGTGCGGCTTGATGTGGTCAACAACTGTCGCCAGTCTCACTATGCTTTTCGCCTCGCATCTGGCACAAAGCGGATGTTGTTCAAGAAACTTCTTCGATGCTTTACGCCATTTATATGTATATCCGCGCTCGGTTGCATTCTTGCGCTCGCTGTCTTTGTTGTAGTTCTTGTGTTCGTCACAATACGTCTGTCCGTAAGCAACTAATTTGCGACAGCCTGGATATCTACAAAGAGTTAACAACGGCATAAAAAAAATAAAGTCGAAAGAGACTCAGCGTCTGCAAGTTCTGAGTCTCGCGGCGTAGTAACAAAGGAGTGAATGCTTTAGAGGAAACTAACCATGAAAGACACTATGGACAGCAGACCTTCCGCGTGGTTTTCGACCAAGAGGGAAAAACAACGTGAGTAAGCAGAAAATAAAAACGGCCACAGAAAGTGATGACCGTACGATTCTTGCGGGGACGACAAAGCGGCCAAGCGGCCACTCGATACCCATTAATCTAATTTTCGTCTCGCATTTTACTTATTTTTGATTAAATTGCAAGTCCTCGGTTTCCTCGCGTCTCACGGCGTAATTCATCAGCATCTGCTCAGCCTTCTCGAGGTCTTCATTAAAGCGCCACGGATAGACTCTTGCGTACTTCGCTCTGTGTCTCGTTGCGTCTCGCTCGTCTTCTGTCGTCTCGAAAGTTTCTGCCGAGTACCTGGTCAAATACGCAGACTTTAAGACCGGAAACAGCAAGTCAAACTCTGCGTTGAATTGCCGCAGCGAAGTTAAACATTCGTCTATAAAGTCAGCGTCTCTGTAGTCAACAGCGACTCTCGGCGCTTCAAATTCTGCCGGAGTCTCTCGCTTCAAAGCACGAATCAGCACCATCAAGTTAGACTCGTGCCGAACGAATCGGTCTCTGTAGACTCTCGCCCAATTGCGGATGCGTGGTCTAAATTCATCTAAGTCGCTCATTCTCGTCCCTCACGGATGCGCCACAGTTGACGATTTACCTTGAAGTTTGCACGGCTCATGACTTCAGAGACAGGGACATCCATTATCTGCATTATCTGTCGACAAACGACTAGAACGTCTGCCATCTCTTCAGCCACATGTGCTTTCGTGTACGGATTCGGAAACCGCTTATGGTCACCGATTGCGTCTTCTAACTCATGCAGTTCTTCAAGCAACTTGTCTTGCTGATGATATAAGCCATAGTGCGAAGCAAGCAATTTGATCTTGTGGACAAAACTCATTCGTCATCCTCCTCGCCTTCGGCCTCAGGCTCGATTGGGAAGTCATCTTCTACGTCTAAGCGCTCAATGAAGACTGTGAATGAGTCACGCTCTGCGTAGTACTTGCCAGTACTCGATTCAGAAATGGCCGAGTCGTCTTCGTAAACGACGCCATTAAAAGCGTCTTCGATGCTTTTTGTGAGATTCGTGAGGTCACACTTTGTCGTCTTTGGATAGTGCTCTTCGATGTACTCTGCACGCTTTTTCTTGCTCCAAGACTTTGGGGGAGCAAAGTAGAAAAAGACTGTCATTCGCAAAGGCGTGCTCTTTTCGTACATTTGATGATGAGAGAGCTCCATCTTCTCTTTAGCAAGTTTCTTTACCTTGCGCTCAAAGTCCGCTGTTTTCTTGGGCGTGTAAGCAACGCCCGAACGAGTAAATCTCGGTCGCTCTTTTCCGACCGCTTGCAATTCACACCTAAGAATAAACATCGTCACATCTCGCCCACCTAACGACACAGCACACATCAAAATACTTCGGTATCTGATGTTTCGGCTGCTTAACAATAATCATGCGGTGCGGAGAGACTCGCATCGCTCTCGTACAATAAAAAATCGGATTGCCGTACTTGTCTTTGTAAGGCGTTCGCAATTCGACAAGAATCTCTTCCTCTGGCGGAATGCGAGTCGCTTTGCTCGCTTTGTCGTAAGTTATCCATGCGTATTCATCAAGTCGCTTCATCTCAAAATCTCCTTTACAGTTTTCCCGGTTAACTCTGAATACTTGTGAAGCAATGTGATTTGTGTCTTTTCTACGGGTACAGCTTCGCCCATCACGAAGAAGTCGACTAACTTCTCTTGAACGCCAAGGATGAGCGCCGTCTGTGCCCGTCCTCTCTCGCAGATAATGTGAGACAAGAGGACTCGCCACGGTATGGCCTTGCCATGCAAACGAACGATTGTGTCTTTTGCTTCCGGCTTAATCTCGTCAATCGCAATGAAATCCCGAAGAAGACACTCTTTCATGATTCGCTCACGCGGAAGTTCTTCGTACTGGCGAAGCAACTTGATCATGAAAGCAAACTGACCCTTCGAAAAACTAAAGTGATACGGCTTATTTGGCATCCTTGCACTCTCCTAAGGCATCCAAGATTTCCTTAGCGTTTTCAAGATGGTCAGTGATGATGTTTAAGACCGTCTGTGCTTCTTCAAAGTCTTGGCCGAGGTCTTCGGGAAACGTGATTGTCCCGAGCGCCGCGGCGCGGTCAATTGCCTCGAGGCTCCTGCGAAACTGCGAGGCCATTTCTTTTCTGTATTCCCAATCACGCATCGCCAGTCTCCTTAAACGAATTACGAGAAGCTAAGCCCTTGAGGTACCCACGCGAGTAAGCGCGCTGTTCATAATCTCTGCCAAAGCGGCCAATCCCTTCTGCATAACTCGTGCCGTTCTGCGCGTCTGCAAAGCCAACGCGAAACGCCTCTTGCTCTCTTTCTGCTTTCATGTCTTTCATAGATAACTCAGGCTCCAAAAAATTAGAAAAGTGGCCGTTACAAAAATCATTGCGTTTGTGGGGTCTTTCATGGTTCACCTATTTGCGCTCATACGTCGGCCAAAAACGCATGAACTCTTTGCTGTACCAAAGGCCGACTCGACCTTGCCACTCGCCGTTTCTTTGTTTGTCAACAATGAGAGTGCTGTCTGAATCTTCCCTGTCAATAGAGATGCAACGCTCGATGTCATCACTAGCTTCTTCGATGCTTTTTTCTTTCTTTAAGTTGCGCTGAAGCAGAACCACGTTGTCCGCGTTGTCGGTAATCGCTGCGGCGCCTCTGATGCTGTATTTGTTGATTTCGTCGGTTTCGTTAGAACCTTTACGGACGTGATGCACCAGCCACGTGTGTACATTGAGATGTTTCGTCAAAGCGATCAAGTCTTGAATAAATTCCTTCTGAGCTTCATTGGCTCTATCGCCGTATTCGGGGCAGACTCTCATTAGGTTATCAATGATGATGTGTTTGCACCCCATCTCGGCAGCTTTAGCCATAACGCCAAAAACCTCACGAGGCGAAGCAGAGCCGACTTTGTTTAGCAAGAGAATGTCTTTCTCAACTGATTTACAAAAGCCCTCTGTAGCGTCTCCTGCCGTGTCTTTAAATTGCGGGAGCCAGCCGCAGACCTTGAGGCCGTATTCAATTCTTGCCATGCGCCAAAGAGTTCTCCCGGGAGCCATCTCCAAAGAGAGAATGCAGACTTTTTTATGCTGTCTCGCAAGGTCAAGAGCGACCTGTCCCATGAGAGCAGACTTGCCGTGCCCCGAAGGACCGGCTACAACGGTTAACTCTCCTTCACGAAACTCGATATTTCTCCCTTTAGGGCCAAGAAAAGAAAGAGTATCTCCGCAATGTAAGCCGTCAGCAATGAAGCAAGCATCTAGCGAGAACTCCGAAGGCGATGCCAAGGAGACGCCACTAGAGGCCATTTCCTCATAAATCTTTTCAAACTTTTCAGGAGCGAGAGTAAGTAACATGTCCATCCACCAATTCAAAGATATTCAGTTCGTCAACAGGAATACGATCTTGTAAGCGTTCAGCCTGCGGTTTCGCAGCGGAAAACTTTCCTGTTTGCTTATCGATAACGAGTATCGAGTGTGGCTCGACGTGAAGTTCTGCCGCGATAAGAGGCCCAGCAAAACGTAATAGCCGCGATTCGTGTACAGCGACTTCAAAATCCTCTCCCCAAAAGGACAAGAACTCGTTTACGCTGGGTCTTGCTCTCAAGTCTTCAACACGGTGATTCGCAAAGAAGTGAATGCCCATATAGACGCCACGGTCCTCTTGATAGTCAGCAAGCTCTCGTGCCTTGGCTGCGTCATGAACGAAGTCAGAAACAAAGATTTCTTGTGCTGGCAAGTCTTCGTATGTATCGGGTAGTTCGTCTGTCATGATGCATACCCCTTGAACATGTTGAGACTCTTGAAGTAAGCCTCTTGCGCTTTCCAGCCGTCATCGTCTTTGGAAGGAGGCGGACCTGGGTTTCTGACCTTGTGGATTGAAGACTCCTCGTGCTTTTCCACAGGCTTGTTTTCAAGCCACGAAGCTTTGAAGCCAGCCCAGGATTCTTCCAGGCACTTCACGATTACCTGTTGCATGGAAAGATTTGCTTTCTTTCCTTCTGCGCGCATGAGGTCTAACGCCCTCTGCGTCAAAGGCATCTTCTTCTCCTTACGGAGTTTCAAGAAAGCAGACCAATCATCGGGCTCAACGCCCTCAGGCTTTTGGATTACAGACTTTTCTGCTCGTCTCGGCTCTTCAGAAGCCGAAGACGAAGCAGAGGCAGACTCGGATGCGGGTATATATGTATTCTTATTCCTTATTCCATCTTCCTTCTTCTTATTATTGGATGACGGTGGATGACCATGGTTATCCATGGTTGACCTTGGTTGACCATGGTTATCCATGGTTCTCCCCTTCCGTTTGTCACTTTGTTGCTGGCTGAATCCTTTGAATGTTTCGTATTGGCGGTCAATTTCGCCTTTTAGAAACGGCCACAAGGGAACGTCTTCCGGCTCATAACTCGGATAAGCAGCAATCGCAAGAAGTGCTTCTGAGCGCTCTCTTTCTGTCATGGTCTGAAAAATTCGAAGCCATGCCGAATAGATCCTTGGAGCGAACTCTTTTGGGATGTATTTAGACATGAGCAACCTCCTTGTTGGCCAGGGCGACCTTCTTCTCTTCAACTTCAAACGAGTACGCAAAATCGCAGTTGGCAGGAGAAATGCAGTCCTCTGGCAACAAGTGGAAAAAGCCGTTTGTCCTACGTCCGAAATAAGACGCATCCAAAATGTTTTTCGGCTTGTCGTCATCAAGGGTGGATTCGACCAGGGCACGCATAAGCGCGCCCAACTCGATATCGTTAAGCCCTTTGGCCATTCTGAGAAAACAAACCGGTTCAATTACAAGTCGCTTTGCCATAAAACCCTCAACATTCGTAACTAATAAGAACTACTCAGTCAGTGACTCGAACTTCTTGACTCGTCTTGCAAGCCAAGGGTTTTCGAGCTTCACCTTGACTGGAATACCGCGGCGTCTCCAATTGCTAACTCTTGAAACGCCCGCAGGCGTGTTCAAGCCGAGCTTTCGAGCGAGCGCCGCTGTCCCGCCGTAAGACTCGATTACTTTTAAGTCGATGTTTATATTCATTTTGTTAATGTTCCCATGGTGGTAACACTTGCACATTAACACGCCGTTAATGCGATGTCAAGAGCAATTGCGTAAAATACTTAACGCAACGTTTACAAGGAGTCTATAGAATGAAAACTAGTCAACCGACAATGCATCGCATTTTGTCGATTATGAAAGAGAAAGGGATGCGAGACGCCGACTTCGCCAGGGCAATGGGAGTCGCGCCGTCATATGTAGGAAATTGGAAAGCGCGAGGGATACCAGCCGAACGCTTGCCACAAGCGGCCGATGTTCTCGGCGTTAGCCTTGACTACCTATCAGGCCGAATCGCAGCGCCTTTGAGCGCAGACACGCCTCGCATTCCTCTCACAGGGCGCATTCCGGTAATCGGGAGTGCGAAGTTAGGGGATGATGGTTATTTTGCAATTATGGAGACTGACTTGCCTACAGAATACAGTGGAACAATTGAATTACCTTGCGATGACCCAAAGGCCTATGCCGTGCGTTGCTACGGCAACTCAATGACGCCTCGAATCCAACCGGGCGAATATGTTGTTGCAGAGCCGTGCCGAGAGCCTGAGCCTGGCGATGAAGTAGTCGTCTTTGACACGCAAGGGCGCGTGATGGTGAAACGTTTTCTCTACTGGAGAGACGGCGTGCTCTATTTACAGTCGATCAATAAAGACTCGGGAAACATCGTTCTTCAGAAAGAAGAAGTGAGAGACATAAATCCAGTTTTGGCGATCGTTCCTAAGCGATTCTTACGCAACTTTGGCGTCTAATAGCGCACTAGCGTTTTCTTGTAGCGTGAATACGCAATAACAGTCCGTTAAAAAAATGCGGACTTTTTCTTGCATTTCTGATTAACGTTGTGTTAATATCCAAATTGTGAATAAGGAAACGAGCGTTAACGTAACGCCAATAAAAAGGAGTCAAAAATGATCAGAAGAAAGCCAGTTGCCCCCGAACACACGGCCGCGCAGAAAAACTACAAAGATTTATCCCTTCGCTTCTTCAACTGCGCAACCGAAGAAGAAAGAGTTGCTCTCCTGGACGAAGCGAAGGCGAAACTGGCAGTCGCCCCAAACGAGTGGCACAAGAACGTCCTCGAAAAGATCATTTGGGCGGGGTCTAGCACAAAGTTGTCGATGTTGTGCGTGATGTTTGCCTATGCGCAGAATCTCTAGGAGTCAACCATGTTACGCATCAAACAACCCATCAAGAACTTTCACCCGGCCAAGCCGCCTCTGAACCTTTGGGGAGAACTTGCACAGGCATTCGCATCTCTCGTCTTCATGTACGGCGTTTTCGGAGGCGCATTCGCCTTCGCAGCATGGCTTTGTGCCAACTTCTAGGAGTTTACGATGATTGACTACCCACGCCGCTCTGACCTGCCGCAGCGCTCTCGTGAATTGCTTGCTATTGGCTTCGGTCTTGGCAAGTCAACACCCTGGGCAATGGATAGATGGCTTTCCTGTCAATGGGAAGACCACGAGCGAAAGATGACAGACGCCGAGTATGAAGCGGCGCACAACTGGTGTATCGACATTCTCAACGTCATTCGTCAGATTGGCGACAGAGTCTTTGAAGTCAAGACTTATCACGACTTTTGGGAAGACGGCGACGGCCGTGGCCTTGAAGATACAGCCACAGTCGACACGATGTTCTTTGACGACTTAATGGCTGAAGTTATTGACCATCCGTTTTGGCAAGCAGAGCTCTTCTTTGCCGCGTACATGAGCAATTTAGATCAGTTAGTCGAGAGTCTACTGGATGAGGTAGACACCCACATTGCCGAAGCGGGAAACGAATTTTGGGAAGTGGAGGAATAAATGGACACGAACAACCTTGCAACTGCGCTCGTTGCGGCGCAGTCTGAGTTTCCGAAACCTCAGAAAAATGCCAGGGCGAACTATGGCGCATATTCAGATATCACGGAGATTCTGAGCGTACTGCGCCCCGTTCTGAACCGCCACAGTCTGTTTCTTGGACAAAAAATTAAGCAAGCGGAAGGCGGTCTCATTGTCGAGACTTTCGTTCTGCACACTTCTGGTGAATCTCTCGCGTTTGGCGAGATGTTCATGCCTGTGACGGCTCAAAAAGGAAACCTTGCGCAGGGCTACGGCTCTGCAGAAACTTACGCTCGCAGGTATTCACTTTGCGCCGCGTTCGGCCTTGAAGCAGATGACGATGACGCACAGAGCCTTGGCGCGTCTCCAGTGCAGCCGAAGTCTGAGTTGATTATTTCTGACCGAGACATGGCCAACGCAGAAGCGGCCGCTTCTGAAGGCTTGGCTGCTTATGAGGCTTTCTTTAAAGCCATCAGCAAGGAGCAACGCAAGGCACTCATCGGGAGCGGCGTTCACGCTCAGTTGAAGGCCAAAGCAACGGCCGCAGGAGAGTAGTAATGGGTAACCCGCTTCAGCAAACTTACGAGTGGTTTGAAGCACGCTGTGGGTGTCTCACGGCCTCTCGTGTCGCATGCGTGCTTGAGCGCCAAAAGAGCGGTAAGCCATACAAGGCATATTACGACTTGGTCGACACAATCATTCAAGAGCGAGCGACCGGAGAGATTGTCTCTACCGGCACAACTTTTGCAATGCAGTGGGGAATCGACCACGAAGACGAGGCTCGCGAGATGTACGAAGCAACGACTGGAAACGTGGTCAAGTTGACCGGCTTTCTCTTGCATCCCGACATCGATTTTTTAGGCGCGTCTCCCGACGGATTGGTTGGAGATGACGGTCTCGTTGAGATCAAGTGCCCGAACACGGCAACGCACTTGCGCCGCTGGAAGGCTAATGTGGTGCCTGACGAGTACAAACCACAGATGATGTTGCAACTGCTTGTGACTGGGCGCAGATGGGTCGACTTTGTCGACTACGACCCGCGGCTAAAAAATGAGTGGGAAAAAGCCCGCTTCATGTGCGTGCGGTTTCAACCAGAACAAGCGGCGCTTGCGGAAGCGCTTGAGAAGTGCAAAGAGTTCTTGCGATTGGTCGAGGCCGAGATGCAAGCGTTTAAAGATGAATTGAGCGCCCGGGAGGAAAAAGGCGCGTAAAGAATTTTCGGTCTTGCTTCAAATTTCCGCTATTCGACTCCTTGGGAAGTGAGACCGAAAACTGAATCTGCAGAGAGAGCATTGATTGGAGTGGCTTCCCACGGATTGAACGACACATAGCCGCTTTCTCTGTAGACAAATTTTGGCGATGGGCGGTTTAATTTTTTCTATAAATCGTTGTAGTGACCGGGAGAGCCGTTCATCGCCAATTATCGAGAAAACTATGGCCTTGCAAAACGCTCAAATCGAAACAGCGCAAGAAATCTTCTTTTACAAACTGCTTCGGGAACTCGGAATGATTGAGCGAAATCCGAGACTCGAGGCGACTTCTTAACCACATCGGAGGGCACAAAGCCCTCTTGGGAGAAAATATGGCAAGCGTTAACCGCGTTATTTTGGTTGGCAACCTCGGAAAGGATCCTGAAGTCCGCTACTTGCAAGACGGCAAGCAGGCAATCTGCATGATTGTCGTCGCAACGAGTCGCAAGTACAAGAACGCCAGTGGAGAATATCAAGATGAAGTCGAGTGGAATAGAGTGTCTTTGTTCGGGTCAAGAGCAGAGGCAGCAGGGAAGTATCTTAAAAAAGGAAGTGCTGTCTACATTGAAGGACACTTGCGCACCCGCAAGTACACGGATAAAGAAGGCATCGAACGCTATCAGACAGAAGTCGTCTGCGAAGCGATGCAGTTCCTCGGCGGGAAAGCGGAGAGCAATGTGCGCTCGACGGTCGCCAAAGACGATGACGATATTGCCTTTTGAGCCGTTCGAGAACTTTGAGTTTTGGTACGAAATGAATCGGAGATAGAGATGCAAGTCATGATGACCACTGCAGAAGTTATGAGCGCCCTCGGCATCAAAGGCCGTACGAAGTTGTACAAGATGGTCAAGTCGGGAGACTTTCCCAGTCCGGTGCGCTTCGGCCGTCAAAATGCGTGGTTTGAAGATTCAGTTCGCGCCTTCTTTGCTCGCAAGCAAAAGCAGTCAGAGTCGAACGTGGGCACTCGCAGTCAGCGGAGGGTCTTCTGAAACACCTTCGCCCATTTGGTCATCAACTTCCGCCTGCGTTCTAGCAGATCGTCTCTCAAATAAGCGCTTGTAACTTTGTTCCCAAACGAATGTGCAAGCGCTTTTTCTGACAGCACTTCATCAATTTCTTCCCTTGAGCACCAGTCTTTAAATGTCGAACGTATGCCGTGCGCCGTAACCTTGCGTCCAAGTATCTTGATCAACTTGAGCCGTGGGACTTCAGGATTGATGAACGTGCCTGACTGCCCATAGA
>CAVLDT010000045.1:0-11024 GCA_963661915.1 Duodenibacillus sp. | reverse complement strand
GCGAGAAATTTTCTATCTCATCCTCCCTTTCCTTTATGCGCAATCCCCCAACTTCGTTTGTACCTTTTAGTTCCAATGCGCCCCAGTGTAGGATTGGAGAAGCGTTGTCGCGTTTCTGTTTCTCTCTAGCACTGAAGGGAAAACTTTACGCTTTGCATAAAGAAAATCCCTATCTGCAATTTAATTGGGGGATATAAATGCCAAACGCGAATTCTCAAAAGAAATCGAAATCTGAGGAACAGCCCTCCATCGCCATTCTTATCCCTTGTTACAACGAAGCCCTCACAATTGGGAAGGTAGTTGAAGATTTTAAGACGGTGCTACCCTCCGCAACAATTTATGTTTTCGACAACAACTCCACAGATGAGACAGCGGCCATTGCAGCCGCTAGTGGAGCCGTTGTAATGAAAGAGCCTCGACAAGGAAAGGGCAACGTCATTCGTTCGATGTTTCGACTTGTTGATGCTGACTGTTACATCATGACAGACGGGGATGATACCTATCCAGCAGAACCCTCTCCAGAGATGGTTAGCGCCGTATTAAACGATGGCGTTGATATGGTTATTGGCGATCGCTTGTCGACTACGTACTTTCAAGAAAACAAGAGAGCAGGACACAATTTCGGAAATCGCTTAGTCAGGCGTTTTATTAATACGTTTTGGCCAAGAGGGAAAGACAAAATCGTTGATGTGATGACGGGGTACAGAGCCTTTTCTCGGAGATTTGTAAAGTCTTTTCCTGTAATTTCCCAAGGTTTTGAAATTGAAACTGAGATGACTATCCACGCTCTCGATAAGAACTTTGTGCTTAAGAGTATTCCGATTGCGTACAGAGACAGACCTGAAGGGTCTTTTTCAAAACTTAATACCGTTCAAGACGGAATTAAGGTCCTTCTAACCATCTTTAATCTTTTCCGTGAATATAAACCACTTCAGTTCTTTTCCATTGCCATTGCGGGAGTGTTTTTCCTGATTTCACTAGCGCTTTTCGTCCCTGTATTCGCTACCTATTTGCAAACAGGATTGGTCGATAGGCTTCCTACGTTTATTGCTTCAGGGATTGCTTTCCTAGTTTCACTTCTTTCTTTTGCCTGCGGTCTAATTCTTGATGGACAAGCCCGTACCGCAAGAAAGCAATTCGAATTGATGCTTAATCTACTTGAGAAGAGACAATGAAGCGTTTTATGCGATTTTGCATTGTTGGGGGCGGTGGTTTTGTCGTTGACTCACTTATTTATCTCTTTGTAAACATTATTGCGCCTCCGCTTATCAGTCGCCTAGTATCTTTCTCAGCGGCGGTGTTTTTTACGTATGTCTTTAATCGCTTCTTTACTTTTGAGAGTAAAGACAAAGCGAGCGCAACTGAATTTGCAAGGTACTACGCAAACATGGTTCTAGGTGGTGCCATCAACATCGCTACCTTTTACTTTGCAATCACCGTTTCAGATTTCATTTATGCACATCCTGTAATTGGCATCGCACTCGGATCGATTGCTGGGCTTTTTGTGAATTTTCTAACAAGCAGAATCCTTCTTACTAAGACCTAGTTAGGAGAATTCATGAATATCGTAGAAATGGAAAATGCAAAACAATACTCACGGGATAAGAACGGATGCTAGTCGGCGCTTGTTGACGAGGACGGGGAGAAAGGAATGAAAACTATTTCGCTTGAAAATATTTTGAGTTTCGTAAATGAGAGCACAGGAAAGATGCTCCTCTTTCTTAAAGCGTGTGATCCGCGTGGTCCTGTCCTGGTAGGACTTTTTCTGTGCGCATTTCTCTCGCTTGTTAACCTTATCCCGCATGGTCAATCTCCAGATGAGATGAACCACATGCTTCGAGCAGCATCTCTCGTTCATGGAGACATAGTAATTCACAACAATCAGGGGATTGTTGGAAGTGAAGTTGATGATGGGCTGATTCAATACTATTCCGCTCTTTCTTCAACGATGCCTTTCCATTACGAAAAGAAGGCGAATTCGATGGGCTCCCTCAGGACGATTCGATTTACAGGACATAGAACAAGGGTCGGTTTTCATAACATTGCCTACTATTGTCCTTTTTCTTACGCCCCGCAGGCCTTGGCTATCTTCATTGGCGAACAGCTTCACCTGAGAGTTTATGTCGCAGTCTCTCTGGCGCGACTCTTCTGTTTCTTAAGTGTTTGTGGCTTGGTTTTATCGGCATCACGACTATGGAAATTGCCTATTTTGTCGAGTTTTTTGCTTTTGATGCCGATTAGCCTCTTTCAGATTTCATCCTCAACAGGTGACGGCATAAATTTCGCCATGACCTTTTTCATTGTGAGCCTCTTCCTTAATCTGAGGAAGAACTTCACCTCTGCGAAATTTCTTCTGCTACTTACTTTCATCTTTATCCTTGCCACGCATCGTTTTAACCTTATTTTCCTCTTTGCATTGCCGCTATTTATAGGAATTAATAATAAAAATCGATCGCAGATTATTGTGTCCATATTTTTTGCCACTGCTGCCGTGGGGTGGATTCTTCTTGCTTCTGCTAGTTTGCCCTCGATGCGCTCCAGTGTTTCCACAACCGGAATGATTGCTTATTACATTTTGCACCCGCATGAAGTCATCTTGGCTTTCTGGAGAACTGCGACAAATATTGGCTTGATGAAGTTCTACAGAAATAGTTTTGTCGGTCAATTGGGTTGGCTTGATTACCTCGTAAATAAGGGGCTTATTTACTTTACGCATATTGTGATTTGGGCTCTCTTACTTGGGGCAACTTATAAGTTTCGAAAAGCACTCTTTAATAAGACTTCGCTTCTTCTTTTTACGGTCGCATTCTTTTCTCTCGTGGCAACTTACTTATTGCTTTTAGTCGGGTGGACTGATTTTCCATGCAAAGGAGCGATTTCTGGTGTGCAGGGAAGATATCTCATTCCGATTTTCATTATTGTGGGTTTCGCTATGGAATGTCATGGGGAAGGGCGCACATCGAGTGTTTTGGAAATAAAGTGGTCAATTGCTTTGTTGCTTTTCTATGCATTTATCTCAATTTTCTTTACTCAGGTTGCAACGATTTGGCGCTATTGGCTTAGTTAGATAGTGGAGAGTTAAAAAATTTCCTCGCCGCGTTGTTATGGGAGGAGTATGTCCCTGATTAAGTTTCAGCGGTAAACTATTCAGAGATCTAATGGAGATGCATAGTATGTTAAGTCCAAAAGATTTATTGGGTGTTAGAAGGAGAAAAACTACTTGTCCTATTGAGAGCATAAGCGCCATCTTTGCGGAGGTGGTCTAATGCAGGAGAACCTAACCAGTGTTGCGCTTATCGTTCTTAACTACAACACCCCCGAACTAACTATATCTGCGGTAAGGAAGATTCTGGCGCAGAAGACAGGTATTCGAATTGTTATTACAGACAATGCCTCAACAGATGGGTCTTTTGAAAAATTCCAGTGTGCCTTTAAAGAAAGTAAAGATGTTTTTGTTATTGAGACAGGTACCAACGGCGGCTATGCAAAGGGAAATAATTTCGGAATTGCTTACGCTGAGAAACTTGATGGCATTAGTTTCATCGGTGTAATGAATCCCGATGTAGAAATCGAGGCGAGGGATTTATTCTTAATCATTGACGCCCTTAAAGACGAAACTCTCGGTTTGGTTACAGGAAGAGAGATTTACAATGGAAAAAAGATTGACCCCAATCCATGTGCCTGGAGGAAATTACCTCTTTTTCGATTGGTTGTTAGCCCAACGCTAGTTGGAGGGTTGCTTCGACGTATTGCGCCAAAAAGAGTAAAGACCCTTGTAGAGAAATTTTATGCTTGCGAAACATACGACAGAGCAGTGACACCTGTATACGCTGTTCACGGTTGCTGTTTTTTTTCTCGCCTTGACACTTGGAAGAAAATCGGAGGTTTTGACGAACGAACGTTTCTGTATTGGGAGGAAGATATTCTCGCCGAAAAAGTTTGTAAAGCCGGTCTACGTAATGCAGTCGTGCGTGATGCTTGGTTTCGGCATAACCATCAAGAGAAAGATCGGTTAATGCAGGAAGAGCGAGAAAGGTTTTTCCATATGCTGTGTGATTTAGAGTCAAGGAAGCTCTTTTTGCGTGAGTATTCCCATTACGGATGGTGCTTAAGGACATTTCCTATCCTTCTTTGGAGAGTGGACTACTTTCTTCGAAAACTTCTTGCTCCAGTCCTCTTTCGTAGGAGGACGAAACGATAAAATTGATTGACTTTTTTTAGCCCAAGTCACTTTGCGAACTCCGAGAAAGACTTGCCGTGGCAAATATTTCCGAAGTGAAGTCAGAAGTCGCACCTTTCCTTCAGGAGACGACTAGGCTCAGTCTTTGGTCAAACGACTACTTTCTAAAACTTTTAGAGAGGTTTCGATTCGCAGAGTAAAAGAATTGTTAACTGAGGATGCCGAGCGTGCTTTGTTTTGTAGGAATAGGCAGAATTTCCGAAGTTCTAGATATGGGAAAGCCCCCATTCTCTCGTTAAGATTTGAGGAACTTCTAGTGGCTAAAAGGAAAGTGCATTCCTCGTTGTCTGAAGCGGGTCCACTAGAAGAACAGGGAAAGAATTTAAATTAGAATGAGCCTGGAGTCTTGAAAATGAGGCCATACGTAATCTGTCACATGATGTCTTCAGTCGATGGGCGTATCGACTGCGCTATGACTGAGCAAATCGATACGAGTAACGCCTACTATGATGCTTTAGCGGAACTTCGCTGCCCTTCTCAACTTATGGGCCGCGTAACAATGCAGATGCACTATGCTGAAGCGGCTCCCTTTAAGGCAAAAGAAAAGACGCCAATCGGAAAAGAATCTCTCTTTCTCGCTACGCACTCTGAAGGCTACACAATCGCCGTTGATACGCACGGCTCGTTACGTTGGTCTCAAATCCGAGTAGACGGTAAGCCCCTTCTTGTTATCACCTCTGAAGGGTGTCACGCTGAGTACCTTCACTACCTAAAAGGAAAAGGCATTTCTTGGATTGCTACAGGGAAAAATAAAATTGATCTAAAGAGAGCAATGGAAATCCTTGCCGAAGAATTTGCCGTTAAGCGCCTTGTTATCACAGGGGGTGGCCACATTAATGGCGCTTTCCTAGAAGCGGGACTTATCGATGAGGTAAGCCTCATGATTGGCGCTGGAATTGATGGCAGAGCAGGGATGACTGCAGTTTTCGATGGCATCAAAGATGCGAATCGCAAGGCAACACTCCTTCGCTTGGAAAGTGTTAAGGCCGTTAATGAAGGTACTGTTTGGCTACGGTACGTTTTGAGAAAAATGCCTTAAAACCCCGAAAGAAGGTTTCATCGTCTCTGAACTAAAGTAAATCCCTAAATGAAGAGCGACAAAGGGGTAACTCACCTTTTGGGGAGTCTCCCTTCCCTCAAACACATCAACTTCTTTCAAATCTATGAAAGTGCCTAATCGCTATCCATACTGTGTAAAGGAGCGCCGCATATGCCCCGTAGGCGAAGCCCACGGCACTCTCGATGGGAGTCGCTAAGAGGAGAGTAATGGCAAGACTTAGAAGAACACATAAGCGAAGAGAAAGAGAGTAGCGATTAGGAGAGAAAACCAAAAAAGCTCCCACTGCTCTAATTCTTGCAAAGTAGGCATCAAGGACTGTTGCTAAGAAAAGAACTCCAAGAAATGGCACCCCTAGAAAGTTTGCCTCAAAGCGACTTTTTAAGAGGGTAATGGCAAGTGTGAGATTTTCTTTAATTGCAGCGAGGCCCGAAGCACCAAAAAAGCGCCTAAGAAGTGCGATGTATTCGCGGTCCCCTAGGCCGCCTCGAAGTGCTTCAAGAGTGAAGGCTTCGCGAGCGAGTATCTCCCGAAGAGCATCCTCAGAGAGAAGGCGTAGAAAAGACTCTGGCGTAAATAGGAGCGTAACTCCCAAGAGGATTGCGGCAGAAAGCCCAAGAGAGGAAAAAAGAAGTGGGAATAGGGGCATGGCGACTCACTTTGAAGGATTGTGGCGGTCTTGCACAAGTATTGGGATTCGGCCCTTTAGGATGCGGCCTCCGGCAAGAGAGGCGAAGAATTCCGTATTAGGGAGCCTCCCAAGCCAGTCGGGAGCAACGAGTTCTTCGCGCGTCGCTGTGGTGCGCCGCGTGAAGTTTGCTGCAAAACGCCCAGGAGCGTCCGAAGCACTCGCACTCGTTAGACTTGATTGCGTTTCAGGGATCGCCGTTTTTCCAAAGGTCTCTACGGCAAAGCGCGCAGTTTCTAAGTCCTTTGTGCGTAGAGCGATGAGGTTGTTAAAGTTACCGAGGGCCATGCGAGCTGCGGCATCGCTTGCAAGCCGCGCCTCAAGGTCACTAACAGTTTGCATCGCACATGTTGTGCGAATCCCTGCCTCTGCCCCTTTGTTTAAAAGTTCAATGAGTGCGTCACTCATCGCGTTACTTGCTTCATCTACGAAAACAGAAACTCGCTTTGCCGGAAGTCGGTTGTTGTAGCGGTAGGCAGCAAGACTAGCGAGGTCAGCGAGAAATAGCGTTGCAAGAGAAGAGGCAGTGTAGGAATCCGCCAGGGCATCTGTTGCAATGTAGAGAACATCTGTATTTTCCACGACGCCTTTTAGTGTTACGGAGGGAATAAAGGGATTTGCTTCATCCTCGGTAAGAGTTCGTTTGAGATTCCCTGCGGTGAGACTTGCTAGGAGTGGAAGAAGACTTGCCCGTAATTTTGCTTCATGCTCAGTATTCCCCCTAAGAAGCGTGATGCCTTCTTTTAACCCCGTGCGGAGCACTTCATCAGTAGGAGGCGCTGTGGCAAGGAGATTCTCAAGAGAGTAGGCTAGTTTTTCCTTACTCGTGCGGCCAGTCGCGATTGTTTTTCCTTTTTCAATTGCCTCACGCGTGAAAACCCTCTCAGCTAGCTTCATTACTGTAGTTTCTGCATCCGTTGCGATGATTCCTTCTACGAGAGCGACGGTGGGTTCTTTCTTTAAGGCAAGAATGAGCGTTACGGCAACAAAGACTGCTCTCCAGGCAAAAGCGGCAAAGGGACCTGTTTCTCTTAAGCAGGCAACGAGGCGACTTGCGATTTCCGAGGGGCGCGTGAAGTTTGCCAACGGGTTTATGTGAATAGAGCCCGCACTCGCGGGATTAAAGACAAGAGGTGGTGGCCTGTTAGAAAAAGCTGTTGCTCTCTCAATCGCGGCTAGAGTCCTTGGGCTATTTTTGGGGTCGATCACAATGACAGCGTCCCCTTTGAGAATTGCCTGAGTGATTAGAAGTGTTAGGAGAACGCCTTTTCCAGATTGTGTCGTTCCAACGATAAGAGTGCCCCCTTCAAGCGCTTTTTCACTTACAGTGATGGGCACTTCTCGCGCACTGATGCCGTGAAGCCAACCAGAACCAATTGCAGCAGGGTCTTTCGGCTGTCTTAAAAGAAGTAAGGAGCTTAAAAAGCGTGATGGTGCAAAGTCTTCAGGTTGTTCTTTTGTGAGGGCGTAGGCAATACGGGACTTTTCTGGGTCCCAAGTGAATCCTTCCCCAAGGTAAACGGAATCTTTCGGGAGATGCCCTTTAAGTTTTACGAGAGTTTCGATATCAATGAAACTTAAATCCCGCCCTAAGAGCCTTGCTTTGGCGCGAAGGGCTTTAAGAGCATAAGTTAGTCTTGCGAGTCCCATAAGGAGAGCGGCTAAAAAGAGAAGCCCCATGGGTTCCGTTAAGAGATTAAAGAGGGTTTTAAGTGAGTCTTCTTCTCTAAAAGAAAAGAGTTCAGTTTTCACTTCATAGATTAGGTAAAGAGAAACTGCCGCAAGCCAAAGAGCAGAACTTAAGAGGAGCCCTGCTGCGTTTGAAGTAGAGAAGGTAGTTTCTGTATCTTTAAGAGTCATGGCGAGGCTTTCCTTTAAAGAGAAACCTGTGTTTCAAGGAGCCACTGCAATTCTTCTCGCGCACGAGCGAGTCTCGGAAGGACGAGTGTTGCTGCTGGGTTTGGCTCAGCGAGAATCGCAGTTAAGGATTGAGAAATCTTTTCTTCTGCCCGAAGCGCTCGTGCTATCGCGCGGGAAGTGTGCCAGAGGTCGCCACGGGCATGATTTAAGAAAATTACGCCTTCAACTAGATTGATTGCTGAGGTGTCTCTATCTGCGGCGTACCTTCGGATGATGGCCTCTTTGGGATTTTTTTTGGTGAGGCTCTCGCCCGCGTAGACTGCGTTACAAAGAGTTAAAAGTTCAAGCGTTCTCTCAGTAAAGGCGTTTACCTTTATCATCGCTTCAAGTGGGATAAAGACGCCTAATGGAGAGTGCCCTAAAGAGACCTCATCCTCATCTTCTTCTGTTACTTTGCGATTAACGGCATTGTCGAGGATAAAAAAGCGCTCTTCCATTGGTTTTCTGTAGCTTGCAGCAAGGGTACTTCCTACTAGACCACAAAATGACGCAATTTCATCGTCATCAAATAAGCTAGGTAGCGAAAACTCAAAACCTTGCCAGAAAAAGCTAAGCGCTTTTTTCTTTTCACCATTTTCCCGCACAGTGAGCTTTTCAAAGACCAGTGGAGGCGCTTCTCTCTCGTAAAGCATCTTTAGAACAGTGCTTTTTAGCGGTTCAAAAACCTCTATGGCAGTTTCAAACTTATCCGCAGCTGATCTGTCACTGCAATTGGGTACGAGGATGCGAACTGGGCTTCCCAAGAGGCCTGAGGCTTGAAGGTTTTTAAGCGCGAAGTCTGTTAGATGCGTGAGAGCTTTCTTTAGGAGAAATGTCCTTTTTTTCGTAAGTGTAAAAGCGCTTAAGGCAAGGCCCGCAATCTCTAAGATGCACTCTGCTTCGCATTTCCAAAGGGAGGGTGTTTTTTCTTCCTTTAAAAGAGAAAGAAGCGTTAAGAATTCTTCTTTTCTTAAATGCTCTGTAGGCTCTAAGTCATAGAGGCTTCGCAAGAGAGAAAAGATTGCAGATCTTTTCTCTTTCGGTAAACCGCGTGCTTTAAAAAGAGACGCTTTTAGACCTGTGAGAAGCGCCTCCTTTGCAAAGAGCGCAGCGGTAAAAACGAGAGCATTGCTACTTTTTGTGTAAGCAAGAATCGCAAAGGAAAGAGACTCTTCCCTAAAGAGGGGAAGCCTCTCGGAGATCTGAGAGAGGCCTTTAAGTTCTTTACGCTCTTCTTCAGTTGCAGCTCTTTTTAAGGCAAAAGATAACGCAACCCGAAAGGGCCTTCCAAGCCAGAAGGTCTCAGCTAGCTGGGAGCAAGTTTTTGTCTCTTCTGCGCTTTGCATAGCGGTCTATAAAGAGGGTTAATTAAGAAGGCTTTCACGAAAGGGGAAATCCTCTTTCGTCAAAGCCCTTTTTCGGCGCCCGTAAGAGCAAAGGGCTCTTACGGACGGCTGAAAAAAAAGGGGTTACCTACTTCTCTTTAAAGACGAAAGCACTTGAGAAAAGAAAAAGCGTGAAGCCATAAAGGAATTCTTCCCTTCTAAAAAGAGTAGAAGGTACGGAAGTCCTTTCCGATGGGCTTTCCATCGTAGGCTCTCTTTATCTTTAATCTTGGGAGTTAGGGAGACTTTTTAGGCTAAGAAACGCGAAGCAGTGTCGCTTTTCTTATTTTGGCGGGGGTAAATGGCTACCGAGCGTTAGAGTATCTTTGCAAACTCAAAGTGCGCGAGTTGCTGTAGATAATCTTTTTCCGTTGTGCCAAGGCCCGCCGTAAGAGCAAGCGAGAGGGCAGCTTCCACAAGATCTGTAGCCGCCGTTTGACTCTTGGCGTTTTCTCGCATCTCAAAGTAGATACCCAAAAAGCGCTCAAGAACGCGACTTGAGATCGGGTGGATACAGACCGCGTCATTTTCTTCTCGGGATTTCCGTGCAAACCTTACGGCTGCATCAATGGCCTTTTTTTCAAAAGTCCCGAGGGCTTTCCCGAAGCGTGCGGCAAAGCGGGTGAACTTCTCAATGAGCATTGCAACTTCTTTTTCGCTTTCAAGATAATCCATCCGTATGTGCCAGCAACGGTCAACAACGCTTGCGTCTTGCCCGTTACGCGCTAGATAGAGGGAACTCTCCGAGGCAGGTGCCGTGTTATCCGTGATAATGACACGGGTATTGGCGTGCCGTTTGAGAACCTCTCCTGTGCGCTCGTTTACGATCGCGTCGCCTTCAAGGATATCGTTTGCCGATACCCAAACCTCCGCAGGCGCCAGGGTAAACTCGTTAATGACGAGCGTGAGCCCATGGCGCCATGCTAGGCTCGCTGGGCCATCTTGCCAGGAGAACCCACCGCCATCTGCGACCGTAAAGTTTCCAATAAGGTCGTGTTTGTCCATGCGAGCTCTACAGGTAAGAGTGATTGCCGGAGCATTGAGGCGCGCGAGAAACTGCATGACACCGCTTGTTTTTCCGCAGCCTGTTGGGCCAGAAATGAAAAGCGGCGCACACGTATCTTCCCACTCCCACCACATCTTCATTTTTTCAAAGAAAGCACTATCGAACGCATGCGCTGCGTCGATTCGGGCGACTCTTCCGAAGCGTGTGGGTTGATCTTTAAAGCCATGGACCGTTTTCTCGGAATCGAATCCGAACTTTCGGGCCGAAATCTCATCGGTAAATTGCATCATGATTTTGTCCTTTATTTGCATAGGGATTTGAAGAAAACCCCAAGCAAGAAAGCGCAATCCCACTAATGCGACCGAATAAAGATTCCCGCGGGACAACGCCCGCGAGGGGTCAGGTTGTGAGTTCTTTTCTTTTTCCCAAAAGTATCTGTGGGAAACGGCGAAAAGAATAAGGCCGCGTGAAACTGAGTAAAAGTATGCCTTTTACTTGGATAAAAAACAAGATGCGGTTTTACGCAAAAGTGAAAGAAAAGCCGGTGGCGGTTTTTAGTGCTCATGAAGGGGACTAATTTCCCATAGTGAAATCTAAGGCACGCGAAAAAAAGTCAGCCGAAATGCCAGCATTGGGAGTAAAGAAAAAGCCCGTGAACTTTTGTGGTCCACGGGCAAAGAGCTTATCTAATGCTTTTTTTCATGAAAGGGTCAGAGTCCCAAGCGTGCGGAGCCCCCTGCATAGAGATT
>CAVLDT010000044.1:0-11679 GCA_963661915.1 Duodenibacillus sp. | reverse complement strand
GATAAACCAATCGGGCGGTTTAGCAAGAACTCTCTTAGACGAAATGTTTTAACGAAAATTGCGACACTCTTCGCCACCAACGAGGTTACGAAAAGAGGAAAGCAAAAAGATGAAAAGGGGAATTTGAACTGGGCTGTTATGCGAAATGTTAGGCGCTCGCGTGTTTAAGAAAATCGGGCGCTCGCGTGTTTAAGAGCACCGCTCGCGAAAATAAGAAATACCAAACTGCATTAATTGCAAATACACTTGAAAAAGGGACTTCAAGAAAAACTATCAAGTGATTTCGGTTGACTTACTTCATACGAGAAGTCTTTCAGAATTTGTTTTGGTCTTTTCGAAAGAAGTGTATGACTCGCTACTTCCGCGAGGAAAAAAGGTTTTTTTGATTTCATTTGCTTCTTAAAGTCAATTCGAGTGCAGTTCTCAATTGATCCTCGCACAGGCATGCCAGCATTTTCTCTTGAACTCGGGCAAATCGAGGTACCTGAAACGACTTTAAAGGAAATTTTTGACTATCTAGAGAAAGAATAGAAGCCTGTCATTGTCGTATTCGATGAATTTCAGCAAATCGGTCGATATGAAACCTCTAATGTCGAGGCTCTTCTCCGAAGTCATATTCAACGTCTAAAAAACGTTAATTTCGTCTTTTCTGGATCGAGCAAGCACATGTTGCAACAGATGTTTCTCTCATCATCCCATCCATTCTATCGAAGTGATGATCTAATAAGGCTTGAGGCAATTCCTGAAGATGACTATGTTAAGTTTGCTTCAGACTTATTTCAGAAAAATAATCGTGAAATTGATTCGGATTTAATCCACTTAATTTACGAAGAACTTTCAGGACATACGTTTTATCTGCAGAAAATCCTTAACAGTGCTTTTTCTCACACTGACATTGGTTCCAAGTGCACGAAGAAAATGATTGAAGAATCTTTCGATGAAGAGATAACACTTAACAGTGCAATTTATCGAGAAATCCTCTCAACCCTCTCTTTAAAAACCAAAGAAGTCCTTTATGCGATTGCAAAGGAGGGGGTGGTGAAACAAATCACTTCGGGCGATTTTGTAAAGCGTCACAGGCTTCTTTCTCCGAGTTCCGTTCAATCTCTGACAAGGGCAATGTTCGAGCGCGGCATCCTCACAAGAAACGAAAAGAAATATTCCATTTCAGATAAGTTTTTTTCTCTTTGGATTCGAAAAGAAATCTTGAGCATTCACTAGCATTCCCCCAGCCTTTAAAGAGGAGAGGGTACTCAATAGCCACCAACTCAGAAAGGACAATATCCACGGGTTTTTGGAGCTCCGAGAAATTTAAATTCTCCAGCATCCCTGAGTGCGCACAATAAAAACTTTGCAAAGTTCGTTTTGGGGTTTTTACTGCACTAGAGAGAAAAAGGGCGCAACTCTTAGAAGATCTACAAAGAGTGCGCCCTTAAGTTTCTTAATTTTAAGTTCTACTTAATTTCGTAGGTAATGTTAGCTGGGAACCCTTTTACCTTATCTCCAGCCTTAACGCCACGGAAAGCATTTTCGGCATCAGCGCCTTGCTTAACGGCTTTTTCAACCGCAGTTTTCGCCTTTGCTTTGCTCATCTTACATTTACCCGTGTCGACTGTGAAATGCGCATCAGCAGCGATAGCATTCACAGAGACGCCACCGTGAAAGTTTGAGACGTCAGCGCAGGGGAGAATCTTCTCTAAGGCAAGCACAGCACGCGCACCCGCGTGAACAGCATTCGTGTTCCCATAGGAGCCGTTTGAGTGGCCGCCAGGGCCTGTCATCGAAACTTCAAACACTGCTGCTGAAGCCATCGTTGCAGCAAGACCGAGAGTGAGTGCAAAAATAATCTTTTTCATTCGTTCTCTCCTTATTTGTAGATCTCTTCAGTGGTTCTTGGACCAATCGGACCCATCAGGGGTTCGAGCGCCTTACCCTTACTCGTGTTAAAGCCAGCTGTCATGAGACCCATGAGGATCATACGGTAGACGCGCTTACCTTCATCCACACCGTTGCCAGGAATGCCCCATTCGTACCACGTGTGACCACCGCCACCGCCTGCGTTCGTGCCGACATTGATATTCACGGTCGGAACACCAACAGCCGCGGGAACGTTATCGTTTAAAGAAACGGCTCTTGTGTTAAGTTCTTCACGCTCATCAATGCCAACGACCTTGGCAGACTGCCAGTAGGCTTGCATAACGCCATCGTTGTAATTGCTTCTCTGATAAGCCGGTCGATCGCCAAACCACACAAGTTCCATCTTCACAGCCTTGGGACTACCTGCCTTAACCTTGTATTTTGCGTTCTCTTCATCGAGAGCTTTCTTAAAGGTCGGTTCAATCTTGGCACGGATTGCGCTTAGTGGTGCCTGTGTCGGGCTACGCATATCAACCATGAAAGTGCAAGATTGGCTTCTTTCGCCAGTCTTTGCTTTGGTGCAATTGCCGACTCCTGCCGTGTAGGTTGTTCTTTCTGCCTTTTTATCAAGATCGTACGGGGTCTTAAGATTAGAGATCATCTCAAGAGCTCGTGTCATTGCCTTAAGAGCAGAGGGCTGCTTTGCGCCAAGCTTCACACCAGCGGGCTCTGTGTACTTGATTTCAAAGCGATAGGAACCCAAGTAATTGACTGTGCCAGACTTAGGAGACGTGCTATCAGCACCAATGTTTGCTACGAAGTTAAGAGCATTGTTTCCTTTGCCCGTATCCTGGTTGTAGCCGTAGAGCTGCTTCATGCCGCAAAGATTTCCCTTACCTTCTTCACCCGTTGTAGCGCAAAGCCAAATGTCATAAACGGGCTTAACGTTATATTTGTGAAGGAGGTAGGCCATGTGCATCACGGCTGCCGTGTTAATCATCGCATCGTTGTAGCCAGGAACATACATTCTGTAGGCACCAGCTTTCTTAGCGCTTTCATAGTCTTGATAACGCTTATAGGCCTTCTTGTAATTTTCATCTTCGATAATCTTGCCATTCTTATCAAAGTGAAGTTCTTCTGCGATAGCGGCGAGTTCAGCGCGACTCTTCACAAGAGCTTCGGTTGCAAGTTGCAACTTGATCGGTTCATAGGGATTGGTCTCAGGAGGAAGAACCGCTGGGTTCACTGAATCGATGTGGCCTTCAAGCAAAACCTTCGGGCAAGCGCCTTTATAGGTCTTTGCATCTTTTTGCTTGGAGTAGGTTCCAGGGATTCTTACGCAGGCGTTATAGACGGGGAGTCCATCGATAATCTGAATGCCAGCGCCTTTTAGATAACCATCGAGGCGTGTCATCACGTCATCGGGTGAAAAGCCCCATTCTTCTGTGAAACGACGTGTAATTTCTTTCTGCCGGCGCATTTCAGAGCGAGAGGGCGAAGCGATACGGACAAGTTCCATATGCGTATTAAAGCGCCACTTTTGTCCTTCAGGGCTAGTAGCCTCTGCGAGGATTTTCTGCATAACTGGATCTTTGTTAATGGCATCGGCCATTGTTACCGCTTGAGCCGATACAACGGGAACTGCTGCAGACGCGGTCATACTTAAGACTGCGAGCGCGGCAAGGACCGAAAGTTTCTTCAATTTCATAGGGGCCTCCGTGGATGAAACTGACTGGAAATAGGGACAAATAAACAGCAGTGATACTTAGCCGATTGTATAGAGAAAAGTTTAGAAAACAGGTTGGAAATACCTACGCTAAACCCTTAAAGGTAAACCTTAAGGGAGTAGGAAAATTCCCTTTTAAAAGAAGAAACTTAAGCTAAATCTTATTAAGAAAGAGAGCTGGGCTTCACGGATTTGAAACCCAAAGGAAGGGAAAAAGTGGGGAATTCACGTGGCTAGTCGTTTTTTTCTTCATCTAACTAGCCACGTAAAAGGCTTTCCATTAGGAGCGATCTTCTTTGTGAATTTCCTGCAAGGCATAGACCTGAGTATCCGCAAGATGCTTGATACCATCAACAGCGGCTCTGCCGCCAGCAATCGTTGTAAAGTAGGTGATGCGATTAGCCAAGGCTGCAATACGAATTGCGCTGGCATCTGCAATCTCATCCTTTGCTTCGTTACTTGTCGTGATTACAAGTTGCAGTTCATGATTTTTAATCATGTCAAGCACATTGGGGCGCCCGTCTCGAATCTTTTTTATCACCTTGCAGTTGATTCCAGCGTGTGAGAAAGCTTCAGCCGTGCCCTTCGTTGCAACAAGCTTATAGCCAGCTTCACTTAAGGCGGCAGCTACCACTATGGCCCTTGCCTTATCGTCATCCTTCACGGAAATAAAGACTGTAGACCCACTCGGAGGAAGGGTATTTCCCGCGCCCAACTGACTCTTAAATAGGGCTTCTCCGAAGTTGCGACCCACGCCCATCACTTCACCCGTGGAGCGCATCTCAGGCCCCAAGACTGGGTCAACCCCTGGGAACTTCGTAAAGGGGAAGACGGCTTCTTTGACACTTACGTGATGGAGTTTCCTATTGAAGTTGATGCCTTGCTTGGCAATCGAGTCGCCAGCCATACAGCGCGCCGCTACCTTAGCAACTTGAATCCCAGTTGCCTTACTGACAAAGGGAACCGTGCGGCTTGCTCTAGGGTTTACTTCCAAGACATATACTGATGGGTGCTCTGTGAATGCATCTTTGACTGCAAACTGCACATTCATTAGCCCAACAACGCCAAGCGCCTTAGCCATCAGGACGGTCTGGCGACGAACTTCAGCGAGAATATCCTCCCTAAGAGAGTAGGGGGGAAGTGAACAGGCAGAGTCCCCGGAGTGAACACCAGCGGCTTCGACGTGTTGCATGAGGCCAGCAATCTCAACAACTTCGCCGTCGCTTACGGCATCCACATCCATTTCCACCGCATCATCTAAGAAGCGGTCAAGAAGCACAGGGCTTTCCTCACTTACAACAATCGCTTCATGCATGTAGCGCATGAGTTCCTTGTCATCGTGCACGATATCCATCGCACGACCCCCAAGGACATAACTCGGGCGGACAACGATGGGGTAACCAATCTCAGAGGCGCACTTAAGAGCAACTTCTTCTGTGTGAGCGGTGCGATTCTCGGGCTGCAGGAGACCAAGTTTTGCGATTAATTCCTTAAAGCGTTCACGGTCCTCTGCACAGTCAATCGCATCCGTTGTTGTTCCAATGATAGGAACGCCTTCCTTTTCGAGAGCGCGGCAGATTTTAAGCGGTGTTTGTCCGCCGTACTGCACAATGACACCCATGGGCTTTTCAATGCGACAAATCTCAAGGACATCTTCAAGAGTTACGGGTTCAAAGTAAAGACGATCTGATGTGTCATAGTCCGTAGAGACTGTCTCAGGGTTGCAATTGACCATGATAGTTTCAAAGCCATCTTCATGCAATGCCATCGAAGCGTGTACGCAGCAGTAGTCAAATTCGATACCTTGACCAATACGATTTGGTCCCCCGCCCAAGACAACAACCTTTTTCCTATCCGTGGGATTAGCTTCATCTTCCTCAGCATAGGTTGAGTAGAGATATGCAGTCTTTGTTTCAAATTCCGCAGCGCAGGTATCGACGCGCTTATAAACAGGGTGAAGTCCTAAGGCGTTCCGTTTGTTTCTTACGTCGGCTTCCCTTACCCCAGTTAGACGCGCGATACGCTTATCTGAGAAACCCTTCTTCTTAAGGTAAAAGAGCGTCTCTTTGTCGATTGCGGAAAATTCTGCGTCCTTAAGATTCTTTTCAATTGCCACTAACTCAGCAATTTGCGCTAAGAACCAAGGATCGATCGAAGTCATCGCATGAATTTCTTCTATGCTCATTCCAATGCGCATTGCATCGGCAACGTAGAAGATACGGTCAGAACCCGCTTCACTTAATTCGTGAACGATCTCTTTACGGTCATCTGTGATGGACGTGAGACCATCGCGGCCTGTTTCAAGACCGCGCAGGGCCTTCTGCAGCGACTCCTGGAAAGAACTTCCAATTGCCATCACCTCACCGACACTTTTCATCTGTGTCGTAAGGCGATTATTGGCCTGCGGGAACTTCTCAAAGGCAAAACGGGGAACTTTCGTTACAACGTAGTCGATTGTCGGTTCAAAGGAAGCTGGTGTTGCACCATCGGTGATGTCATTTTTAAGTTCATCTAGTGTGTAGCCAACGGCAAGTTTTGCAGCTACCTTTGCAATCGGGAAACCTGTCGCCTTTGAGGCAAGGGCAGAGGAGCGAGAGACACGCGGATTCATCTCAATGATGATAAGTCTCCCGTTCTCGGGATTTACAGCAAACTGTACATTGGATCCACCGGTATCAACACCAATCTCGCGCAATACCGCAATCGAGGCATTACGCATGATTTGATACTCACGGTCTGTGAGTGTCTGCGCGGGGGCAACGGTAATAGAGTCTCCCGTATGAATGCCCATGGGATCGAAGTTTTCAATCGAGCAAACGATAATGCAGTTATCTTTCTTATCGCGCACAACTTCCATTTCGAACTCTTTCCACCCAAGGAGAGACTCTTCAATAAGGAGTTCATGCGTAGGCGAGAGTTCTAGCCCCTTTTGGCAAATTTCGAGAAACTCTTGCATGTTGTAGGCGATGCCGCCCCCCGTGCCACCTAAGGTAAAAGAGGGGCGAATTACCGCAGGGAAACCGACTTTGGCCTGAACGGCGAGAGCGTCTGCCATGTTGTAGGCAATGCCAGAGCGAGCAGATTCAAGACCAATTTTGCTCATCGCTTCCTTAAAGCGCAAGCGGTCTTCTGCCTTATCGATTGCCTCTGGGCTTGCACCAATGAGTTCAACCCCGTTTTCCTTAAGGACTCCCTTCTTAGCAAGTTCCATTGCAAGATTAAGTGCGGTTTGTCCGCCCATCGTCGGGAGAATTGCATCAGGCTTTTCTTTTTTGATAATCCTCTCTAAGACGCGTGCATCCAAGGGTTCGATGTAGGTTGCATCGGCCATATCGGGGTCAGTCATAATCGTCGCAGGGTTGGAATTGACGAGAATGACGCGATAGCCTTCCTCTTTGAGGGCTTTACAGGCCTGAGCTCCAGAGTAGTCAAATTCACAGGCTTGACCAATGACAATGGGGCCTGCACCGATAATTAGAATAGATTTTATGTCGTTACGTTTTGGCATTTCGTTTGTACCGTTTGTGTTGAGTTAAGACGATTTGAAGAGTGGAAATCTCTTTGGCTATCGTCGGTTCTTCTCCATTAATTCAACAAAACGATCAAATAATGTTTCAATGTCTTGTGGGCCAGGACTTGCCTCAGGGTGCCCTTGGAAACTCATCGCAGGGGCATCTAAGAAGCGAAGCCCCTGAAGCGACCCATCAAAGAGGCTTGCATAGACCCCTTTAACATTCTCGGGAAGGGTCGTTTCATCAACAGCAAAACCATGGTTTTGACTTGTGATGGTAACGCGCCCCGTTTCCCTATCTACCACTGGATGATTTGCACCGTGGTGACCAAATTTCATCTTAAGAGTCTTTGCTCCTGCCGCAAGTCCCATGATTTGGTGCCCCAAGCAGATTCCAAAGAGGGGAATCTTCTTAGCGATAAAGACCCTTGCGGCAGCGATGGCGTAATCGCATGGCTCGGGGTCTCCTGGCCCATTTGAGAGGAAAACGCCATCGGGATTAAGTTTAAGAACCTCCTCGGCGCTCGTCTTCGCAGGAACAACCGTTAGAGCAATACCGCGGTCAGCCATCATTCGAAGAATATTTCTCTTGATACCGAAGTCGTATGCAACAACCTTGTATTTTGCGTCCTTTAAAAGGGGAAAGCCTGGCTTCCCATCGACTGCGTTTAGCCCCCAACTGCCCTCATTCCACGTATAGGCTTCTTTCGTAGTTACGACGCTAGCAAGGTCTTTTCCTTGCATCGAGCCCCAAGATTTTGCAGCCGCGAGTGCTGCGGAGATTTCTTCATCCGTAAGTTTTCCCTTCTGCGCGGCAACAAGGGTTCCTGCCTGAGCGCCCTTTCTTCGGAGGTGTCTTACGAGAGCTCGGGTATCAATGTCATAGAGGGCACACTTACCAGCTTTCTTTAAGTAATCTTCAAGTGTTTCTTCACTTCTAAAGTTACTGACAACGGGACTTGCGCAACGGATGATGAGACCAGCGGCGGCAAGCGTTGCGCTTTCTTCATCTTCGTGATTGACTCCAACATTTCCAATGTGTGGATAGGTAAGCGTTACGATTTGCCCGGTGTAACTTGGGTCAGTCAAAATTTCTTGATATCCCGTCATTGCTGTGTTGAAAACAACCTCAGCGGTGACAGAGCCGGCCGCACCCAAACTGCGACCGCGATAAATGGTTCCGTCGGCAAGCGCCAAAGCAGCTTCGGACCGAACGTCTTCTTTAATGGAGTTCAAAGGACTCTCCTTAACTAATTTTTTTGAACTAACGGACACGAGGCCTTGGCGCCCATGTTCGCGAAAAATTTAGGCAATAAAACACCTTCCGAAAGAAAGTTTTCGGAAAAAACATAGAATTATAGAGGCTATTGCGGGAAAATTTCTTTTAAATTAGCGAAAATTGGCAACATTAGGCGGGAAAGGAAACGGTTTGTTTTCCCTTTCCCGCACGAAGAAAATCTTCATTAGATTGAATGCACTTTCTTCTCTAGCCCACACGCTTTAAGAAAGCACGGTATTTCGCTAGGAAGATCTCTGGCACTTCTTCTTCTGGCGAGTGGCCACAGGGTAGAGCCTCGCCTTCGGGGTAAAGCGCTCTATCTTTCCATGTTTCGACGACATCATAGAGTTTCCCAACAGTGCCCTTTGCGCCCCAAAGTAAGAGGAGCGGAGAGCTTATTCTCTTCTCGCGATCTGTGGCATCGTCTACAAGATCAATCGTCTGTGCGGCTCGGTAGTCTTCGCAGATTGCATGAATCTCTTCTGGATTTTTGTAGCAACGAAGATATTCAGCCATCATCTCTGGTTCCGTTGCGCCCGGTGTCTTAAGCTGCCCTCCGATGTGTCTTTTAAGGAAGAACTCGGGGTCTGAGAGAATCATCTTCTCTGGAAGGGGTTCAGGTTGCGTTAAGAAGAACCACCAAAAGTACTTCTGGGCGAACTCCATATTTGTTCTCTCATACATCACGGCTGTAGGAGCAATATCGAGGAAGACGCAACTCTTAACAAGTTCTGGATAGTCAAGCGCTAAGCGGTGTCCAACGCGAGCTCCACGGTCGTGCCCGGCGAAGTGAAACGAGGACAATCCCAGTCCCTTCATAAGCATTACGAGGTCCTCGGCCATCACCCGCTTTGAATACGGTCGGTGCTTTTCATCGCTTGCGGGTTTACTTGAATCCCCGTAACCGCGCATGTCTGGGAGAATAACCGTGTAGTCGCGCGCAAGATTAGGAGCAACCTTTCTCCAAATGACGTGTGTATGAGGATGACCGTGAGCCATCATGAGGGCTGGCCCTGTTCCTCCTTGCGCAAATCGCAACGTGATGCCGTTACTAAGTTTTGCATTAAAGAGTGTAAAACCAGGGATAAAAGGCGAGGGGCCAATTTCTTGGACAAAAAAATCACTCATCAAAACCTCCTAATAATTAATCATTTTTTTAGAAAAACAATCCTAGCAAAATTCTTAAATTTGAGACGCGATACATTCCTGATATCTTTGATTTTACTAGGGATAACCCTAAGGGGGGGGGTAAAAATGTATACAGTTCATGTTAAACTGTTGAGACGGGTAAATACTTAGCATTTTACGCTAGGTAAACATAACTAAAACTTCAGTATTGGTAGTAAGTTCGTTGTCCTACAAGACACGTACCGAAGGAGAAATATGCGTACATTGCCTGTTACGCTAGCGTTTTGCGTAACACTCGGTGCCCTCGTAGCTTCCGCTCCGGCTTATTCGAGTACGACAATAGTCATTGGAAAAGCTCTTAGTCAAACGGGCTCGGTCATTATTGGGCACAATGAAGATAACCCTCAGCGAACAATTACTGCCCAGTACTGGGTTCCTGCTGCTGAGCATAAGACAGACGAGGTCATTAGTTTTGAACCAGGAGCCGCGAAACTTCCTCAGGTTTCTCATACGCATGGCTTTTACTGGGCTCAAATCCTTCACCCTCAGGGCTACGCATACTCGGATAACTTTCTCAATGAGAAGGGTGTCTACGTCTCTTCTAATCAGCGTGTGATTAGCACAGAGTCTAAAGAAAAGATAATTAATGGCGGTGTTGGATATGCAGTTAGGCGCCTTATTGCAGAACGGGCAAATTCTGCTCGAGAGGGTGTACAGATTGCAGTTGATCTTGTAACACGGTATGGCTATCGTGACTCAGGACGTATTTACACGATTGCAGATAAAAATGAGGTTTGGCAATTAAATCTTCTTCATGGTTCGCGCTACATTGCTAAGCGCTTAAAAGACGATGAAGTGACGATAGTTAATAATTCTTTCACGCTAAAGGGTGTGAATCTAAAAAGCCAAGACGTTATTGCCTCTGCTGATTTAATTAAACATGCTGTAGCACGCCACAAATACTTTCCAGCAAAGGAGAGAGATACTTCAGATTTTGATTTTCATGCGGCTTATCAAGCCGCAGAGAATCCCGCTGCCAATGCTTGTTTACAGCGGGCTTGGGAATTGATTACAGAAAAGGAAATCCGAGATAGTAAGGATTTTCCTTTCTCGTTTAAAACCACGAAAAAGCTAGGCGTAGCGGATGTAAAAAAGGTTCTACGGTCGCACTCAAAGTATGAAGATCGTTCAATGATCTATCACAAGAATCCTTACGATATCTGCGGCATAGGAACTTCGGAATCTTTTATTTTTGTTTTTGAAGATGATCCAATACTCATTAGGGGTTACCGCAGTCCAGCGCGGCCCTGTGAGACTGCATACATACCTTTTTATCCCCTTGCCGGGCCCTCTCCAGCTGAGGCTTTCCTCACGCCCGAAGAAGCCCTATATCAACAACTCAACGGATTGGCTTCGAGTTTTGACTACCGAAAGAATTTTGATTTTTACAGTTTCCTCATTGTCCAAAATTACACAGAGCTCCTGGGTTCACAGAAAAATGCCTCGAAGGTATTTTTAAAACTTGAGCATGATTGGGAGGCGCAAATTGCTACGATGCATAAGCGAGCGAAAACCTATCTAAAAGAATTCTCCCAAGAGAAGGCTTTGCGAGTTCTCCATGGCTTTAACATCACGACGCATGATGATGCTCTAGCGGTAGCACGCAGTTATATTGCTTCGCTTCCAACTGTCACAGTTGAGGTAGATGCTGAGAAACTTTCAAAAAAAGAAATTGGAACAGTTAATGTTACTGTTTATGCCAATAGAGAAACACCAATAAGTCATGTCGATTGGAAGACAGCTTATTTCGGGCTCCTCTGTCCCTATAGTGATACCACGTACATTAAGCCAGCGAGAGCTCAGAGCGCCGTGGCTCGAGACATAAATGGCAATGGCTTAAAAGACGTCGTATTTACCTTTGACAAACCAACCTTGTTAAAGAAGGCAACAGCGGGAGTTTTGCAGGATTTGTGGTTTGCTGCCTTTGTGGATGGAAAGAAAGTTGCAGGTTTTGACCTCGTGCGAATTGAAAAATAAACCACACTTGATTTTTAATTTACACGAGTCAATACGGTCGATTACGAGGGGGTAATCGACCGTTTTCTTACTTTTAAGAAGATTTCTTCGTAAACGTTCTCGCCGGCCCCGTACTGTGCCGCTCCATCAGGCGATTTGGGT
>CAVLDT010000043.1:0-12053 GCA_963661915.1 Duodenibacillus sp. | reverse complement strand
GGTCTATCGTTACTTTTGCACAATAGGAGCAGCATTACGCAGTTTCCCAACGCAGTGATAAACGACGAGTAGAGCAAGCGTGATGAGGGCGATTGCGACGATAAGCTGTAGACCGTGGACCATGAAGACGAAGGTGCCAGCAGACCAAGCGCCATAAATCTTGATGATTTGTTCAACGAGAGCTGTCATCGTTACGACAAACATAATTGCCATCGGCCCATAGAGCATCCAACCTTTGCGCCCTGTGGACTTTAAAAAAACAGCTAGCCCCGTGAGAACCAGTGCCGAGAGCAACTGATTGGCAGAACCAAAGAGTGGCCAGACACTCATATAACCCGCGATGCAAAGTGCATAGCCACACACAAGTGTGAGAACCGTTGAGACGACCGTATTGGTAAAAATCTTCTGAATGAAGGTCTTTTCTTCACCCGCAGATGGCGTAAAGAGTTCCTGCAGTGACATTCTTCCGATACGTGCCACAGCGTCAACAGAGGTTAAAGCCAAAGCGGAAACGCACATCGTTAAGATACATGCAGCAATGTTCTGAGGAACACCGAAGATAGTCGTTAAGAAGTTAGCCACCGAGTGCGAGAATGTCTGAAACGGCGTTCCAGCAGGAAGCGTCCCGTTTGTTGCTGCTGCGCAGACAACGATAAGAGAAACGACACCCAAGATTACCTCAACGCACATCGAGCCGTAACCCACGAGACGGATATCCCCTTCGCTTGCAATCATCTTCGAAGAGGTTCCAGAACTCACAAGGGAGTGAAATCCTGAAACAGCGCCGCAAGCCACAGTGACAAAAAGAATTGGGAAGAGATCTAAGTTCTTCACAGTAAAGCCAACGTATGCGGGCATATTAAGTGTTGGGTTCTTGATGCAAACGCCAATGACACCGCAGGCGATCATGCCAATTAAAAGGAACATCGAAAGATAATCTCGTGGCGTCTTTAAAAGCCACATTGGCATCACCGAGGCTGCAAATAGATAGGCAAACACAACATAACGCCAGGTAAGAGCATCTGCATACACGGGACAATTTATCCCAACCGTGAGCATCGCAATCATGAGGATGACACCAACGACAAACTGCGTCCCTGAGGAAGGCTTACAGTACTTAATGTAAAGACCAAAGAGTACTGCGACAAACATGTATAGGAGCGAAATGGACGCTGCAGCGGCATTGGGCATCAGAGAGTCTCCCGTTTTAGAGAAACCATTAAAGGTGCCAGCTACCATGTCGCAGAAAGCCGCAATAACAAGCAGGGTGAAGAGCCAGCAGAACAAGAGGAACAAACGACGACCCGTACGACCGACATAATTCTCGATGATCATGCCGATGGATTTACCACCGTTCTTAACGGAGGCGTAAAGCGCCGTGAAATCTTGCACGGCTCCGAAGAAGACGCCGCCAATCATCATCCACAGCAAAGCAGGCAACCATCCAAACATCGCAGCAATAATGGGGCCGGTAACGGGACCGGCGCCGGTAATGGATGTGAATTGGTGTGCAAATACTGTCCAACGTGATGCAGGAGAAAAGTCCTTGCCGTCATTCTTTTCTACGGCAGGGGTCTTGCGATTTAGATCAATTCCCCAGGTCTTTTCTAACCACTTGGCGTATCCGAAATAACCGATTGCTAACACAACGATAGCAATGAGTATTACTTCAAGCCCTGTCATAAAATAACTCCAAAAAATTAATACACTTTTGCCTGAAGGTTTCCATTAAAAAAATTTAACCCACAGACAGCTTGATTCTAAGGAGAGATTTTTTACGTTTATGCTTGATTTAACGATGTTTTATTGTGCGGCAAAGTTTCTAGGATAGACGCCGTAAGGAATACATCGTATAGGTAAATAAGTCTCAACAATAGTACTTAGATACCCCTACTACTTCTATTGAGGGAAATCTTGAAAATCTCTTTCTGGACGGATTCGTGAAAAGGAAAATGCAAAGAGAATTTGGGCCAGCTTTCTAGCCGGCCCAAAAGAAGCATAAGAGGTTTAGAGGTGGCGACTGATGACAGCAGCAAGGGTCTTAACACCCTCACGGATTTTCTCAGGCGGAACTGTCACGAAAGAAAGTCTTGCGTGATTGATTTCTGGTTTACCTGCGTAGAAGGCCATACTCGGGACAAAGGCGACGTTAGCATCGACGGCTTCTCTAAAGAGAACCGCAGAGTCAATCGACTTCGGTAAATTAAGCCAAATAAACATACCGCCAGTCGGATGTGTCCAACTAATCTCTGGGTGATCTGGCATAAATTCCTTTAAGGCATCGAGCATCGCCTGGCACTGAGACTTGTAAATCTTACGAACTTCAGGAATATGCGTCTTAAGAGTTCCCTCAGTAATGACGCGTGCCGCAATTAACTGTGTGAGAGTCGAAGTATGAAGGTCCATCGAGGATTTAAGCCCAGAGAAAATCTTACGAATCTCTGGCTTAGCAACGATGTAGCCTAGCCGTAAACCAGGAGAAAGAACCTTCGAAAGTGTCCCTAAACGAAGGGTACGCTCGGGGGCAAAGTGCCGAAGGGAAACAGGCGGCTGCTT
This sequence comes from Duodenibacillus sp., assembly GCA_963661915.1. Lineage (GTDB taxonomy): Bacteria > Pseudomonadota > Gammaproteobacteria > Burkholderiales > Burkholderiaceae_F > Duodenibacillus. The sequence goes on along the minus strand of CAVLDT010000043.1, from coordinate 9,497 downwards.
CTCATACCAAAGTTCTCCGTAGGGATCATCTTCAATGAGCCAGAAGTCATACTTACGGGCTTTCTCTGCGAGTTTCTCACGGCGGCTTTCATCGATTGTAAGTCCAGTTGGATTAGCAAACGTAGGCATCACGTAAGAGACATTGACATCCTGGCATTCATCGCCTAACTGATCGGGATTCATGCCAAATTCATCAACAGGGATTTCTGCGTACTGAGGTTTAGCCATGTTAAAGGCAGAAAGTGCTCCAAGATATGTTGGGCTTTCCACAAGGAAGCGGCACCCTGGGACTACGAAAGTACGCGCGATAAGATCCAAGGCCTGTTGAGATCCCGTGACAATTTGAATTTCATCGGCAGATGTGGGAATTCCGTGTTCGGTTTCCATTTGAGCAAGCGCTTCGCGCAGTTCAATGACGCCTTCTGCCTGCGAGTATTGCAGAGCACGCGTTCCTTGATTCTCTAAAACCCAACTGGCCGCATCACGTACGGCATCAACAGGGAAGCCCTTGGGACTCGGAAGTCCACCAGCAAAGGAAATGATATTGGGCCTAGCTGTCAAGGAAAGAATTTCCATAACAGCTTCAGATCCATTATCGGTAGCTAGGGAACTCAACTTGGGAGATGATGAAGAAGAGATGGAGTTCATAGTAGTAAATAAAATGTTGTTTTAACTTTTTTCACTATAACACTCAACATTTTCCGAGGCAAAGGCGTTTTAGGGAGTTTTCCCTAGGAAACTCAAGGTTCTTTTAAGCCAATTAAGTGAAAAATCTAACTTACCTAATCCTTGGATAATATCTAAAAGAAAACATCCTGGGTAAAGACTGCCCTCGTCTGCCGTCAATACTTCAGTTAGGTACAGCCTTTCGGAAGCCCATGTTCTTCTCCAGACATTTAATGGATGTCATAGTTTGAAAATACTGTTGAATTATTTTGCACTAAGTTATAGATTTTTTTATCTGTGATATAGAATTTTTTCTAAGTTATTAGCCCTGCAAAGGGAGTGCATGAATCAATATAGGGTTTAAGGAGAAGCAATTGACACGTTATGAGTCGTTTGAACCGGAGATTACCCTCCTGGGATGAACAAATCCGGTAGTTCGGTGTTCTATGTAGTTTATGATGAAGTACACTTCCTTTGTGTAGGTTCTCTCTTAGAGATTCTGAACAAAACGTTCCTCTCTTTAAGGGAATCCCTGTCAGGGCCACTGACTGCGACTCAAAAGAAATTAATCACAGTTTAAAAGAAGTGTGGGATTCAAAGAATGCCCATTTTGTCTCACAACTTCTATTACTAACAGCGCATTCGCTGGTCGATATCTCGGAACATACTGAGTCACTACTAACAAAGCGAACACGTTAATTTATAAAAAAGGAGAAATAAATGACGGGTATTGTTATCGTTGTCCTATCTGTTGTGGCAGCGGCCTATCTGATCTTTAAAAAGTACTACGCCCCAGGCGCATTACTTTTCGTAGGACTGATCACATTGGCCGTCGTGGTTTGCATTTCGCCCGATCCAATCATCACGGGTAAGAAAGCAACACACCTTGCGGGTCTTGACGTTATTCAGACCTTTACGAACTTGTTGCAGACTCGTACCGCTGGTCTTGGTATGAACATCATGGCCATTGCAGGCTTCTCAACCTACATGAGTTTCTTGGGCGCTTCGAAAACTCTCGTTCGCCTCTCTGTGAAACCCTTGCAGTTGATTCACTCGCCCTACATCGTGATGTCTCTTGGCTTGATATTGAGCCTAATCCTTAACGTCTTTATTCCGTCTGCGGCCGGTTTAGGTCTTCTCCTCTTAGTGAGCCTCTACCCTGTGATGCTCGCTGCGGGAGTTTCTCGTCAGTCAGCGGCTGCAACCATTTTGATTGGTGGTTGCTGCTGCTTTGGTCCGTCGGGTGGAAATAACCTACTGGCCTCTGAACTTCTCCACATGCACGTGATGGACTTCTTCTTAAATGTCCAGTGGGTCGTTGGCTGGCTTGCAGTTCCCGTGATGCTCGTCGTGAACTACTTTATCCAAAAGCATTTCGATACGAAAGACTTGGCTTCTGGTCGCATCACCGAGGATGACTTCGGCATTAAGGCAATTCAGAGCTCCTCTGCTGACTCGAAGGATACGCAGCCTGATGCCCCTTGGTACTATGCTTTGTTCCCGCTTATTCCTGTGATTTTGCTTTTCGTCTTCTCCCCGTTGATGTACAAAGGCATTCGCATGGAAGTTGTGACGGCGCTTCTCACCTCTACCTTCTTGGCTTTCGTTGTTGATGGTCTACGTCGCCGCAACCTTAAGGAATCCATCGGTGGATTGAAGTCTTATGCTCAGGGCATGGGTAAGGTCTTTACTTCAACCGTCTTCCTAATCGTTTCCGCGGAAGTCTTCGCAGCCGGCTTGATGAAGTCTGGTGGCATTAACACCCTCATTCAATCAGTTTCTAGTATGGAAGCAGGTTCCATTGCCGTCTTCACAGTGATGTTCTTAATCTGTGTTGGATCGGCATTTGTCATGGGATCTGGTAATGCGGCATTCTTTAGTTTCGCACCGATGATTCCTGGCATTGCACAAACGGTTGGCGGTAATGCGGCCTTCATGCTCTCGCCCTTGCAGTTAGCAACCGGTATGGCTCGCTCTTCTAGTCCTGTCGCTGGTGTTGCTATCGCTATTGCGGGTGTCACGGGCTTGGATCCATTCCAACTTGTGCGTCGCACAATCCCTGTGATGCTTGTCTCTCTTGTTGTGACCTATCTACGTGCGATAACACTCATCTAATTTCGAGTTTTTAGAGTAGTAGTTTTTACTCAGTAAGTAAGAGGTAGTGGAATTTTTCTGCTACCTCTATTTACATCCCTGGAATAGGGTTGCTGAACAGGAATTTTGAATCCCAGTTGAAACCTCATTAAATCGAGCTCCGAAGCACAACATAGTACTCATTGGGTGATTTCATCCCCAATTTTGAATGAGGTCTGCGTCCATTATAGTAGTAGAGCCAGTCTAGTATTTTCCTTTCAGCCTCCTGTCGTGAATTAAAGCACCCGTTTAACGGCAATGTTTCTCGCTTAAGAGTCGCCCAAAAAGCCTCAGCAGGGGCGTTATCCCAACACTGAGCGCGTCGACTCATTGAGCTACGCAATTGATATTTTTGAAGTGTCTCTTGAAAAACTTGGCTACAGTATTGGGAGCCTTGATCACTATGAAAAATGCAGCCGCTGTTAGGATGTTCATTTTCGTAAGCCTTTTTCAAAGCGTTGATAACCAGTTGCTTGGTCATGCGCTTGTCAAAGCAAAAGCCGACCAATCTGCGCGTACCCAAATCAATGACGCTGGCCAAATACAGCCAGCCCTCAGCAGTGGGGATATAAGTAATATCTCCGCACCAGGCTTCATTAATCCCAAACTCATCAAAGTGTCTATCAAGTAAATTAGGGGCTTTAGGCAAATCGTGCTTACTATCGGTTGTGCAAACGTACTTGCGATGAAATCGGTGAAATAAGCCGTCGGCTCTCATAAGGCGCCGTAGGCGTTTTAGGTCGATGCTCAAGCCCTTTTGCCTAAGAAAGCGATAACAAACAAGAAGTCCTGGGATGTGTCCTTTACAAGACGTTTTGATTTCTGCTTTAAGCGTTTCAAGGATGAAGGCATCTGTATGAACAACGCCATACCGATGCTCCTTGTCACTGCTTCTCCAAGCATAAAAACCGCTCACACTGACTTCTAGTAATTGACAGGCACGAGTCACGGGCAATGCTACATGCCGACCAATTTCTGCGTTATTAATGCAGTGATCAAGAAAGGCGTACTTCGTTACGGCATCTTTGCGAAGTACGCCGCTGCTTTTTTTAAGAAAGCAATTTCGGCCTCTCGTTCCTTGAGCGCCTTGCGCAATCGAGCATTTTCTTCAGACAGGGAAATTGAACCCTCTGGCATTTGTTCTCTTGCATTAACAAACCAACGATTCAATGTTTTGTAACTAATTCCAAGACTCTTGGCAACACTCAGTTGAGATTCCCCATTTTGAATACGTGCAATAGCTGATTTTTTGAATTCTTCAGAAAAACGACCTCGCATTTTTGATCCTCTTTTTGATTAAGTATTTTAAAAAAGTGAGAATCAAAATTCCGAAACTACGACCTTGTTTCAAAGCCCCTTGATTACGGTATCCGTGTTGAGGAATACGAAGGCGTTTACGGTATCGCAGCTTACTTCGGTTCAGAAGAAGGAAGACAGAAGATTTGGGTTGACGCTGTCACGGCTAGAGGCATTGTAGATAGAGTTCAAGAAGCACTTAAAGAAGCAGAAGAAAAGAATAAGTCTTTTGTCTTAAACTGAAAATTCAGCATCCCCTAAAAAAAGCCACCTCAGAGTTTATGACCTAAACTCCCGCGTTTTTTCATAAACAGGCAGAAATAATTTTCTTACTGACCCTCAAGTGTTTGATTTAGAACAAAAATCAACGCCCGAGGGCTTGCATTTTTGCTCTAACTAGATTATACTTTACTCTATATTTCATAATCTAGGTTAAACACAAAAAAAATGACCACAAGCAAAGACCTCTGCGAGCTCAGTTTCCTCTCTTTTGATAACCGCGGAAGAAGATATGTCCGTGCCTACCGTAATGTCTGGGTTGCTCAGGAGCTCGATAAGGACGGAAAGGTCCTTAAGCGCGGACACAGCAAGGCCAAGGAGCAGCATCAGGTCGGCACTTTGCTCGATAGTGGCCAAGTCATTATCTCTGAGAAGTTCACAAATAAGTTCCCTCAATTCCTTGGCAATGACTGGTACCTTTGCGATGGGGCACTCGTCGATGAAGAGACTTTTGACAAACATCAGGCACGTCAGAAGCAGGACGCGCCTACCCAAGAAAAGCGTGATGAAGACACCGCCTTAGAAAAGAGCGAGGCTGACGACGAAGATGATGTTGTGAGCGAGCCTACATCTAAGTCGTTTTTACCCTATTTCGCGTTGAGTAATTTGGCGATGAAATGCGGCATCGCCGCATCACTAAGGTCGACTTTTGGAAAGAAGGACGGAAGAAGATTTTTGGATTACGCCATTTATCTCTTTCTCGAATCTGGCTCTGCCGATTGTTACGAAGACTGGAGCTTTCACCAGTTGCTCTCAGCAGATTCCGAACCGATGGATGGCAGAGCAATCTCAAGGCTTCTGCAGCTCTGCTCAGACGAAGCGTGGGATAAGTTTTGGAAGGAGCGCTACGAGCACTCCAAGGCGAGAAACCAAGCTCCAATGAATGAAAAAATTTCCCGCTTCTGCGCCTTTGATAGCACAAGCATTTCCACGTACAGCGTCATGGACGATGCAGCCTTCGGTCATGCCAAACAGGATGCCGACCTCAAACAAATTAACTTGGCCGTTGTTTTTGATCAATTCAGTGGTGATCTCGTTTATGCCTTTACCTACGATGGTTCCATCAATGACAAGGCCACTTATGCTTATGCAATTGGCCGGATGACTCAAGCGGGATTTCCGATGGATGAAATCATCTTGATTACCGACCGCGGCTACTACAGCAACTTCAACAGCAACACGCTTTTAAATGAGTCTGTTCATTTCCTAAGTGGCGTTCCCATTAGCAAGAACTCGGTAGAGGAAAAATGGATTCTTGAGAAAGGTCGAGAGATTCAGGACAATCCTTTGTTCTGGAGCGCGATGTATGAAACTTCGTACTTCACATTGGCGTCGGATAAATGGGTAGTCGATGGTGTAGAAAGACAAACGTACACGCACATCTACTACAGCCCGCGCATTGCTACTGAGCAAAAGGCAGAATTCAACAACATGCTGACAAAAACGCTCGATTCATTGCGCAATGGGCAGCCCGTTGACCCGCAACAGATGCAGCAAGCTCGTCCCTACCTTCAGAAAGTTCCGAAGGCAGATTCCAACATCCACAAAGAGATAGAGAAAGTTTGGGACTTTAATCCGGAACCTATACGTCGATTCCAAGCACGAGCTGGGTACTTCGTTCTGAAATCAGACATTGTTGATGAGCCCATTACTGCCTTGTCACTCTACCGTCTACGTAACGGCATTGAGCAAGGCTTTGATCAACTTAAAAACAGCCTTGGTGGCCGCAGAATGAATGTCCAAAACAAGGCGCACAAGGGAAAACTTTTGTGTGTTTTGATAGGAACGGCTCTGCGCTTGATGATTCGATATAACTATGAACGCCACCAGTATCTGAGCCCATCATCGACTGTCCAGATTCCTGGAAACTCTGTGACTAAGTTAATGAGACAATTAGACCGCGTTCAAGTAACGAGGAAAAGGTCCAATGAATCTTGGCTCTGTGGCTTGATTCCGAAACGTATGCGAGAGTGGCTTGGAATCCTGTTTGAATGCCCAACTCCGCCTCGGAAATTTAAATTGCGGGGTGGCTAAACACCATCCCGCAATCGAACTCCTAGATTATGAAATTATCTGCGGAGTTTAGGTTATGACCCTTTGGTGGCTTTGAAGCGTCTTAAAGCATCTACACTTCAGATTCTAGTATTTGTTGAACATTTCTTGAATTTTCTTCGGGTCTTTGGTCTTTGTTAAAGCCAACTGCAAGAGAATACGTGCTTTCTGAGGATTCAATGTGTTGCCTTCCAAATACCCGTGGTCAGTCCACTTCTGGACAGACTTTGTTGTAATACCATTACCTACACGAGCAGAACGCACTACGACAACACCCTTCTTAACCGCATCTGCCAAGCCAACATCACAGTTATCGTGGATTGAACCATTACCTGTACCTGCGTGAATAATGCCCTCTGCTCCTGCTGCAACTACTGCATCCGCAATCACTCGGTCATCATTTACGTGAGAATAAAGAATATCTACACGGGGCAACTTTTCAAGTTTGCTCACGTCAAATTCTGTGTCCTTTGTATTGAGTTTTGTGGACTTGTAGAAGTACTGTGGTTCACCTGCAGCAATGTAGCCCATACATCCCAATTCAGGGGCTTTAAACGTTGCCACGTTCGTTGTGTTCGTCTTTGTCGTGTCACGTGCACCATGAATCGTATCGTTCATGGCAATGAGAACACCCTTACCGACAGAGTCCTTGTTAATCGCAACCTTTACGGCATTCAAAAGGTTCACAGGACCATCAGCAGACATCGCTTCACAGCGGGTAACTTCCAAATCGTTCCAAGCGTTGGTGTGCGTGTTTCTCGCTTAGAAACCGATGCGATGGCCATTGGTTCCGTGAAGGTTAAGAAGCAAAAGCAAAACATCGTCCAAGTTCCGATTGCCTTACGCATTAATGGCGTAGCACAGAACGCTGCAGGATGGGCGATTTCGCCAAGCTTTAAGGTCGCTTACGTTCCAACCTTTGGCGATAAAGAAATCACAGCACTTGGTACTGACCAAACTGTGATTGACACGAGCCCCGTGCAGGCAGACTTCGGCATCCGTGCCCAGAAGGGTAACCTCATGCTCAATGCCAACTTTATGGCTGGTACTGGCAATGACGGCGCCTCTTCAATCGGTGGCAAGGTAGGACTGAAGTACGTCTTCTAAGGGAAGCCTTCGTAAGACAGTAATGTGATGGACTCGGCAGGAGAAATCCTGCCGAGCTTGTCTCTAAGGTCTGCATAGGTTTGCCATAGGCAAGAAAATGTTTTTGGCGAGCAGGTTCCCTTCCGTACAGACAGAAGAATAGTTATGAAAAAGTTAGACAACGAAACAGAACCACAGGATCCGCAAGACCAAGCATTAGAAAACAAGAAGAAAGCGGGATTTTTCGATGAACTTGCGAAATGTTTCTACAACCGAAATTTCGGAACATTATCCAAGGCAGAATTTGAATTGATGATGTTTCACTTCTACTCCGAACAGCACAAAGGCGAGCCAGATAAACTCGACGCTTACGTAATGAGCAAAGACCTTGGAATCACACAAGAACGAGTTAGGGATCTCAAGGTCAAAGAATATCTGGTCTACCCTCTCCCTATTAATTGGGAGGATTTTTTCAGAAAGGAGCTAGAGGACAAAATCAAATATAACAAGTTGGACAATTCCATCGAATTCCCCGTTCTGGATCCGAGATTGTTTATCGAGATTGAACATGCGGTTGAGCTCGCTAAGGGATTTGTCCGATACAGAGCCAATAAAAAAAATCCTTGCCCTCTCTCTAGTGGATTTTACAAAATTGTTAGTAGAACTTGATTCCAAACTCGAAGATAGCGAGAAAAAAGACGCTTTGGAGTTGATTGAATCAACTGCTAAAACAGAAGATGTATTGACTCCGCCCCAATTGAAAGAGAATTTATGCAAGGCGCGGCTTCCCTTGTTCTCGGATGTTGCCGATGCGATTCCCTTTTTTCACGTCCTAGCTATTGCACAGGAGATTATTCCTAACTCTTAGGGCTACTCCTATCGGTTCCTAGGGCCGATAGGAGCTTTCACTTCTCATCGCCCGAAGCTAACTTCACTTCCAGCCATAGAACTCTTTCATCACACGCCATGCAACGCTTTGCAGATAAACGGCGTCTTCGGCCTTAATGGGTTTGTCGCAATCGCCTAACCAATTGGCCCCAACCCATTCGGGGTTCTTTTGGAAGAGCAACGCGTAAATCATCGCGCCGAATAAATAGCTACCTTCAGCGGACGGATGCTTTAAATCGGTCTTATTGTGAAGATTTAAGTCTGGGCGCTCTGCACGCACCGTTTCAAAGGCAATGCCAACGGGCAAAACGATGGCTTTGTTTTTGTTTGCCTGGGAGATGATGGCATCGGCTAAAGCAACTGTTTCTGTGCGCATGTCGTACCCCTTCGGAGGCTTCTTCGAGGCCCAGGTTGCAACGACAACAGGAACTGATCCATTCTTACGAACCACAGCAACAGCCTTCTTTAATGCGGCCGCATACTTCACCTTTGGGGAATTCGCAGGATTTGTCGCATCGTCCTTATAAGGTTCCTGAGACTGTGCTTGCAAGAAGACAACGTCAAACTTTGGCTTGTTCGCTCGGTTATAGTCTGTTGCATCATCCTTATCGAAATACCGCTCGATGGGATGATGACTAAGACGCCCTGCAGAGATTGTCTGCATACGAGACTTCCATTCTTCTCCTGCTTTCTTATTCACAAATCCTTTGACATAATCGATGACGCCACAGTTGAAGTAGGTATAGGAATTCCCGACAAATAAGCCACGCGTCGGATTCTTAATGCCAAGCGACTTCACAGTAGGTTTTACGTTGTAGAACTCAGAAATGTTCGCTTTCTGAATACCCTGGCTAGCGGAAGCAGCAACGCCAATTTGAGAAAAGCTAAGAGCGCTAGCAAGAGCTAGCACCAAGAAATATTGCTTCTTCATTTTTAGGATTCCTTAAGTGTGAGGGGGCAAGGTAGCTTTTTTTGCTACCCTAGCCAAAGAAAGAAAATGACTACATATTAAAGATCTGGTTCATCACCATTAGTTGTCAGTATAGTTTACCGCTGAAACTAAATCAAGGAGAAGCGGAAAATGAGCTATTCAGAAG
>CAVLDT010000042.1:0-12392 GCA_963661915.1 Duodenibacillus sp. | reverse complement strand
AAATTTCCTTTAATTAAAGTAATCTACAAGCGGCGTTAACGACCGCTTATGTCCCTGTCCGTGTAGCCCTACGAATAGATCTTGGATCTGTGCGTGGAGTAGAGGCGTTCACGGTTTCTCGGAAATTGAAAAAACACAATCGAAATTTCTTAAAGAAACGATTACTCGTTATTCTCTGAGACGCCAGCGAGTTCTTTTAAGCGTTTTGTTGCCGCCTCAGAAAAACAGAAATCAGCCCAAAGTTGCATAACTTTTCTCCGTCTTCGGATGGCTTTGGCTCTGTCGTAGCGCAGTTTGTCAACAGCGTGGTGGAGAGCTAATTCTGTGAGAGTCCAATCGATGCCGTGGTCAGTTCCCCAAGTTTTAAACGTTGCTCGGAAGCCGTGAGTGTGGATGCGAGCCCCTGTGGTTTCATCTACAAAGCCGTTTCCGCCAAGTTTGAGGTCTTCTTCAGAAAGCCTCAGGAGAAGTTCCGGAATCATGCGGTAATCAAAACGGCTTCCATTCTGTGTTGCAAAGACAAAGTCATTCGCATCGGTGTGGCCTTTTTGTCTTTGCCGAATGATGCGAAGAACGAGACGCGCTTGTGTGCTTAGAGGAACGATGTGCTCTCCATTTCTGTAGCCTGTTTTCATATTTGTCGCAGGAATTGTCCAAAGCGTCATGTCTCGGTTGAAATCCCTCCACTGCGTGGGTTGTGTTAATTCACGGTCTAAAGAACCAATGACATTTCCAACGCGAGAGGCAGTGAGAAGCGTAAAGAGAAGCGCCATTGAGGAAGTGCGGTAGGCAAACCTATCGCTTACAAGAAGTTCTACGAACCTTCTAACATCTTTTGCGGCAAGCGCGGGATGCGGCGTACCCTTTAAGCGCCTTCTTGGGCGACAGAGGAGGACTGCTAGGGTTTTCGCTTCCGCAGGAGAGGGGAGTTTTGCATCGATAACGCCCGTAACCTGACACCAGGAGAAGAACTTAGTAATGTCTTGCTTAAGTTTCTTCACGGTGGTTTCATGAAGTTTTGCATAGGCGGCGTTAAGAATCTTTGCTACATCTGAAGTCGTTACATCCGAAGGCGCCATTTGACCAATTTCAGAAAAGACGTAATTTTTCCCACGGGCAAGGGAATCCATGTAAGGCTTCATCGCGTGGGAAGAGCCCCGTTCTTTTTCACCTTCTACCCAGCGTGGCCAAAGAGCCTCGACAGTTTTTGGAGATTCTCTGTAACGGATAACGTCACCGAATGGGCCGTCTAAGTCAAAACACTCTGTGTAGATTTCTCGGCAGATCTCCGCTCTCGCCCTAGCTTCTTTTAGTTTGGTTTCCGGATAGGTCGCAATGGTGTGTGTTGAACGAATTCCTCGCAATTGAATCCGAAATCGCCAAGTGCAATGAGTGCCAACAACTCTCTTTTTAACAGAAAAGACTAAGCCGGCCGTTGCTGGGTCTGTGTACTCTCCGGGTTCCCGAGACAAAGAGGCGACGATTTCGTCTGTGAATGGTTCTTGAATCAAAGTTTTCTCCCCTGTAAAAAAATACATTGAAAAAAACAATGAAAGGGCGGAAATTTACCCTAAGGGGAAGATTCAATACAGAAAAATGCCTCTGAAGGTTTCTTCTCTTTCTCAGTCGAAAGAAGCTGTTTTCAGAGGCGTAAGTAGAGAGCTTCTCTCTGCCAGAAAAGCTCTCCTTTGCGACAACTAGGAAAATCTTAACGATTCGTTTTTTTGTGGGCTCACCTTAAAAGCCGCGACGCTTTCTAACGGCCTGCGCGAGGTTTTCTAGTATCACAACGGTGTCCTTCCAACCGACACAGGCGTCCGTTACGGACTGCCCATAGGTAAGGGGTTTCCCTTCAACGACATCCTGTCTACCTTCGACGAGGTTGGATTCGATCATGACACCCGCAATGGCGTGGTTGCCAGAAGCCATTTGTTCGCAAAGGCTTTCTGTGACAAGAACCTGGTTACTAAAAATCTTATGAGAGTTCGAGTGCGAGACATCAATCATGACGGCCTCAGGACGCCCCGCGGCTTTAAGAAGTTCACAGGCGCTCTTGATGCTTTCTGCGTCGTAATTGGGTTTCTTACCACCTCGGAGAATAATGTGGCAGTCATCATTTCCTGTCGTAGAGACAATGGCGCAGATCCCTGCCTTTGTTGCGCCTAAAAAAGAGTGGGGGTAGCGGGCAGCTCCCACAGCGTCGACTGCAATTTTCACGTCTCCCGAGGTGCCATTCTTAAATCCAATCGGGCAGGAGAGGCCGCTTGCGAGTTCACGGTGTCCCTGGCTTTCTGTCGTGCGAGCACCCACAGCACCCCAACTAATAAGGTCAGCGGTGTACTGCGGAGAAATCGTATCAAGAAATTCCGTAGCGGTCGCAAGCCCCATTTCATTGATTTCAAGGAGAAGTTTTCTCGCTAGGCGTAGCCCCTTATTAATTTGGAAGCTCTCGTCCATGTCAGGGTCATTAATAAGGCCCTTCCAACCAACGGTTGTACGGGGCTTTTCAAAATAGACACGCATGATGATTTCAAGATCTGCGCTTAGTTGATCCCTAAGACTCTTTAAGCGGCGGGCATAGTCAAGGGCAGCACTTGTGTCGTGAATTGAGCAAGGACCAACGATCACAAGGAGGCGGTCGTCTTCAAGACGCATGATGCGGTTTGCCGCATCGCGTGCAGCGTGTACGGTTGCGCTTGCGACTTCCGTGCAGGGGTACTCGTGCAGAAGGTGCATCGGAGGCGCAAGTTCTTGCGTAGATTTCACGTGAATATCATCGGTTTTTGGGAGTGCTGTCATGATTTGTTTTCCTTTTTGTCGTTTGCCTTAAGTCTTTCGGCACTCGGCACAGTAAAAAACCGCCGAAGCTTTAGACCTCGGCGGTTTTGGAGTTCGAATTGCTTTCGCGCGCAACTACCCCTTTCGCCGAGGCGAAATAAAGTAGTAAAAATAAAAGCGAGCAAAAGACATTACTAAAAAATCCTTTTTTGTAGGTGAAAAAGACTTTAACGCCAAAAAATTGAAAGTGCAATAGGGAACATATCTTAGTTTGCCGCATCTAAAGGAAAACGACAGTGCTTTTTACTTCAAAGGATTGATTTGGGTTTCTTCTCTAAGCCTAGAAGAAAAGTAGGATTTCACTCTATAAAGAGGCGCTTTGAGCTAAAAGGCAATTTTCTTCTGACCTTCCGAGTACAATCAAGGCTTAGTAGAGAGGCCAAAGCGTTTTATGCCAGTTTTCACACCCGATTACCGTGCTCCGAAGTCTGTGCCAGGTAGACACCTGCAGACGATTCTTCCTGCGCGCTTCTTTAAGAGACCCGTGGTGAAGTACAGGAGGGAAGAAGTTGATACGCCTGACGGAGACTTCATGCTTTGGGATTGGGCAGAGCCCGAGCCCATAAAGCTAGAGGCGCCAGTACTCGTACACTTCCACGGGCTTGAAGGAGATTCTTCAAGTCACTATGCCGAGGCCTTGATGGCGCACTGCGTTGAAAACGGTGTTAGGGGTGTTGTTGCGCACTTTAGAACTTGTGGCGGAAAGATTAATCGCCTCCCTCGCGCTTATCACGCAGGAGATACAGCGGATAACTTTTGGGTTCTTAAAACCGTCCACGAGAGATTTCCAAAGGCACCGATTTTCGCAGTGGGCGTAAGTCTTGGAGGGAATCAACTCGCAAAGTGCTTAGGAGATATGGGATCTAAAGCTTCCTTCTTAACGGGAGCGGCGGCAGTCGGGGGCCCCCTTGATTTGGTCGCAGGAACTGAAATTATGTGCCGAGGTGCGAATATTCTCTATGGGAAGATGTTTCTTTCTACCCTAAAAGAAAAAGCCCTTATTAAGGCAAAGATGTTTCCAGAAGTGATTGATGCAAAGGCAATACGGGCCTGTAAAGATCTCTATGAATTTGACAATGTCTACACAGCGCCTATTCATGGGTTTAGAAGCGGGATGGATTACTGGACACGCTGTTCTGCTAAGCCAGTTTTGGGCGATGTTGCTGTACCGCTACTTCTTCTTAATGCAAGAAATGACCCTTTTATGCCCGAGTGGGCACTGCCTAAGATCGATGAAGTAAGTCGCTCGGTTTATTTGGATTTCCCGAAAGAGGGCGGTCACATTGGTTTTCCAATCTTTGAGCACGGCCGTGGCTCTTTAGCCTATTTACCAAGGCGAATTTTCCGTTTCTTTAAAGAAGCACTTGCTGGCCAACGCTAAAGAAAGCATCAGAAGATGACAAAAGAAAATAAGAAAGTCCCTCCTTCGGAAAGCGGTAAAGTTGCCCTTCTTCTAATAAATACCGGGACACCTGCGGCTCCTACGGAAGAAGCGGTTGCTTCCTACTTAGAGGAATTCTTAAGCGATAGACACATTGTTGATTTGCCGGGCTTTCTTTGGCAACCGATTCTTCGTGGAATCATCATTCCAAGAAGGAAAGCAGCGTCTGCGAGGCGCTATGCGGCCATTTGGACTAAGGAGGGTTCCCCTCTTTTATCCATTACGAAGAAAACAGCCTTGGGTCTTCAAGCCCTTTTGGGAGAGGAAGAGGTTACCGTTTTCTATGCGATGAATTATGGGGAGCCTTCGATAGGAAAGGCTCTTACTGAAATTAAAGAAATCGCACCAAAGAAGATTCTCCTTATGCCGCTTTATGCTCAAGAGGCAAGAGAAACTCGGGGGGCTTCGCGGGATGCATTCTTAAGTGTTTACGAGAAATTATCCTTAAGAACGCCTTTTGAAGAAATCCCTACTTGGTTTGAAAACCCTCTTTATATCAAAGCACTTGCAGAAAACATAAGGGAAGCGAAGATTAATCTAAACGCAGTTCGTCTTATAGCGAGTTTTCATGGAATCCCTGAGAAAACCGCCGCTTGCTACAAAAAAGAGTGTGAAAGGACAGTCGCACTTTTAGAAAAGGAACTTAAGTTAGAAAAAGGGGCGATTCTCCTTACTTATCAGTCTAAATTTGGACCGGGCCATTGGACAGAACCTGCAATCGAAGAGACTCTCAGGGAAGAAGTCGAAAAGGGCGCTACAGCCGTGGCTATCTTTTGCCCTGGGTTTGCCGCAGATTGCTTAGAGTCTCTTGAAGAAGTTGCAATGCGGCATCGGGACTATTTTTTCTCTTTGGGCGGAAAGTCTTTTATCTATGTTCCTGCCTTAAATGCTTCTAAGGGAGCACTTTCCCTTTATGGAGAATTAGTGAAAGTTTCTCTTAAAGAGCCTAACCCTCTAGAAAGAAGGGAACTCTTGAAAAAGAGTTAATTTGCCACCATATAACGCTACAGAAAGAAACACTTGGATTTGGAGCCAAAGTTGCATGTCTGAAGAAAACACAGTCAATCGAGCAGAAGAACTAAAGAAAGCCGCTGAGGCTGCCACCGGCGCAGAAGAAGAGGCGAAAGAAGCCTCCATCGCAAGCGAAGAAGCCACTCAAAATGAAAAGAAGGAAGACGAGAAGGCTACTGAAACTGAACCCGAAGTAGCTGATAAGGCTCCTACGGATGCAGAAGACGCCGTGGCAGACCTTGCCGCAGAACTTCGTGCGGCTAAGGATGAAGCGGCCAAACACTATGAACTTTACATTCGAGCCGCGGCTGAGATGGAAAACACGCGTCGCCGTTGTGCGCAGGATGTCTTGAAGGCTAGACTCTTTGGAATTGAATCCTTCGCAAAGAACCTTCTTCCCGTTATCGATAGCCTTGAGAAAGCTCTTAGCTCCGCGGCCGAGGCTGATGAGGCCACTCGAAAGGGTTTAGAGGTCACAATGAAGCAACTCGATCACGCTCTTGAGGTTTCAGGCATGAAAGCGATTAACCCGGAAGGCGCCACTTTCGATCCCAATCAAGCGCAAGCCATCGCCATGGTGCCAGCCGATGCTACGCATGCTGCGGGTACGGTTGTCACAGTTTTCCAACGCGGATGGATGCTCAATGAACGTGTCCTGCGAGCGGCTATGGTAAGTGTTGCGAAGTAAGTTCACGAAAAATAAAACTTAAAGCAATTTGATATTTAAACAAAAATTTAAATATTTAAATCTAGAAAAGGAGCTAATTTAGCTCCTTTTTTAATTTTCCGTTGAAATTTTCAAGCTTCATCCCCATATAGAAACTATCGGATGGCATCTAGCCTGTAACAGACTCAGAAGCCATCAAAAAGAAAAAGGTTTAAATCATTTAGAAGCAGTAAAGAATTCAAGAAGGAATGAACGCTATGTCGAAGATTATTGGTATCGACCTTGGTACAACAAACTCGGCTGTTGCCGTCATGGAAGGCGACAAGGTGCGCGTCATCGAAAACTCTGAGGGCGCTCGCACGACCCCCTCTATTGTTGCCTATATGGACAAAGGTGAGATTCTTGTTGGTGCAACGGCAAAACGCCAGGCCATCACGAATCCGAAGAACACGCTTTTTGCTGTAAAGCGTTTGATTGGTCGTCGCTACGAAGATGCAGAGGTGCAGAAAGACATCGGTCGCGTGCCTTTTAAGATTGTGCGCGCGGAAAATGGCGACGCTTGGGTGCAGGTCTTGGATGAGAAGAAACTCGCCGCGCAGCAGGTCTCTGCTGAAGTCCTTCGTAAGATGAAGAAGACCGCTGAGGATTACCTCGGTGAGCCCGTGACGGAGGCCGTCATTACGGTTCCTGCCTACTTTAACGATAGCCAGCGTCAGGCAACAAAGGATGCGGGTCGTATCGCTGGTCTTGAGGTGAAACGTATTATCAATGAACCGACGGCTGCTGCCTTGGCCTTTGGTATGGATAAGATGGGTAACGCTGATCGCAAGATTGCCGTCTACGACTTGGGTGGTGGTACCTTTGATATTTCCGTTATTGATATTGCTAACGTCGATGGGGATAAGCAGTTTGAAGTGCTCTCTACGAATGGCGACACATTCTTGGGCGGCGAAGACTTCGACCAGAGACTCGTTGACTATCTCATTAGCGAATTTAAGAAAGACACAGGTATTGACCTCTCCACGGACGTCCTTGCCCTGCAGCGCTTAAAGGATGCGGCAGAGAAGGCAAAGATTGAACTCTCGAGCCGTCAGGAAACGGAAATTAACCTCCCTTATATCACGGCGGATGCAACGGGTCCAAAGCACATGAACATCACGATTACACGTGCTAAGTTCGAGAGCATGGTCGAAGACCTTGTGCAGCGCACAATCGAGCCTTGCCGTCGTGCCTTGAAGGATGCGGGGGCGAGCACATCGGATATTTCGGACGTGATTCTCGTTGGTGGACAGTCTCGTATGCCCCGCGTGCAGGAAGTGGTTCGCGAGTTCTTCGGAAAGGAACCCCGTAAGGATGTGAACCCCGATGAAGCGGTTGCAATCGGTGCTGCTATTCAGGGCTCTGTCTTAACGGGCGAACGTCACGACGTGCTCCTTTTGGATGTCACACCGCTTACTCTCGGTATTGAAACCTTGGGTGGCGTTATGACCTCGATGATTAAGCGCAACACGACAATCCCGACAAAGCACGCTCAAGTTTTCTCTACAGCCGAGGATAACCAGCCTGCGGTGACGATTAAGGTCTACCAGGGTGAGCACGAGATGGCAGCCTCCAATAAGCTTCTCGGTGAATTTAACCTTGAAGGTATCCCACCATCTCCCAGAGGTTTGCCGCAGATTGAAGTGACCTTTGATATTGACGCAAACGGCATCTTGCACGTTTCCGCTAAGGATAAGGCCACAGGTAAAGAGAACACGATTACGATTAAGGCAAGCTCAGGGCTTTCTGAAGATGAAATCAAGAAGATGGTTGCTGACGCAGAGGCCAATAAGGCAGAAGATCACCGCCGCTTTGAACTTGCACAGTCTCGTAACCAAGCGGATGCTGCCTGCGCGCAGATTCGTAAGACTTTGAAGGATTTGGGCGATAAGGTCGATGGCTCTGACCGCGCAGCCTGCGAAGCGGCAATTAAGGATGTTGAAGCCGCCACTAAGGGTGAAGACAAGGCCGCCATCGATAAGAGTGTTGAAGCCTTGATGGCTGCGGCGCAGAAGATCGGGGAGAAGATGAATGCTGCGGCTAAGGCTGCTGAAGCAAGTGCCGCGCAGAACGCCTCTAAACCAGAAGCCGCTTCTGGAGCTAAGAAGCCCGAAGACGACGTAGTCGATGCCGACTATAAGGAAGTTAAGCACTAAGAGAGTGCGAAGTGAAAAGGGGTAGAGTTGGAAACTACCCCTTGTAACGGAGTTCTTTAAAAGTGTTCAGTCTTCTTTTTTAGGGTCGAGCGTGCGCAAAAAAGTGCACTCGACCCAAAGTTATTCTTAAGAGCAGGACAGAAAACCATGGCCGATCAGGATTATTACGAGGTACTTGGCGTTGCCAAGGGCGCAAGCGACGAGGAAATCAAGAAGGCTTATCGACGCCTCGCAATGCGTTATCACCCCGATAGAAATAACGGGGATAAGGCCGCAGAAGAGAAGTTTAAGCAGGTGGGCGAAGCCTACTCGATTCTTTCTGACCCGCAAAAGAGAGCTGCCTATGATCGCTTCGGTAAAGCGGGTGTTGACCCGAGTGCCGCTGCGGGCGCGGGAGGTTTCGGTGGCTTTGGTGGCGCTGGGATGGGTGGTTTTGGAGATGTTGGCGACATCTTTAGCGAAATCTTTGGTGCCGCCGCAGGCGGTGGCCGCGCTCGGCGTTCAGCTAGCGTTCGGGGTAACGATGTAAGTTATTCTCTGGAAGTGACCCTAGAGCAAGCGGTTCACGGCGCAAAGACAGATATCCGTGTTCCTATTTGGGAAGAGTGCTCGACTTGCCACGGCTCAGGCTGTAAGCCTGGGACTGGGAAGAAAGCCTGTCCGCATTGCCACGGTACAGGAAGTATCACCATGAGTCACGGATTCTTACAAGTGCAGCAGACTTGCCCGTACTGCCACGGCACGGGTGAGATTATTTCCGACCCTTGCCCAGAGTGCCGCGGTCAGGGGCGCGTTAGAAAGACCAAGACTCTCGAAATTGATATTCCAGTTGGCATCAATCATGGACAGCGTATCCGCCTTGTTGGTAAAGGGGAACCTGGGGTTCGTGGGGGCGAAAATGGGGATCTCTATGTGGAAATCTTTATTAAGCCACATGACATCTTCCAAAGGGATGGAGATGACCTGCATGCAGATCTCCCTGTGAGTTTTGCGACAGCCGCCTTAGGCGGAGAAGTTACAGTGCCGACTTTAGATACGCAGGCTCGTATCACGATTCCTGAAGGGACACAGACTGGAAAGGTCTTCCGCTTGCGGGGTAAGGGAGTACCAAATGTTCACTCGCACGAAAAGGGAGACCTCTATGTGCACGTGTATGTCGAGACGCCTGTGAAACTTTCGGCAAAGCAAAAGAAACTACTAAAAGACTTTGATGAATCTTTGCAGGAAGGAGGAGACAAACACTCTCCGCAGAGAACCACCTTCTTAGATAAGATGAAAAAGTTCTTCGCAAGCTAGAGAAAACGTAGTTTTAAGTCGAAGTGGCAACATAAAAAAGGCGACAGGGATTTAAACCATGTCGCCTTTAGCGTACTTCCCTGAAAAGGGCCTCTTAATCCGCTTCTCGCATACTCTTAAGATCACGCCTTAAGATCTTTCCAACCGCAGTCTTCGGCAGCGACTCCACGAAGACAATAGAGCGAGGGACCTTGTAGCCCGTGAGCCTTGCGCGGCAGTACTTCACAACATCTTCTCGCGTAAGAGACGGATCTTTCTTCACAATCACCGCTTTAACGGTTTCTCCAACGCGGGGATTGGCAACACCAACGACACCGCATTCAAGGACTCCTGGTATCGAGGCGATGACGCCTTCAATCTCATTGGGGTAGACATTGAGGCCATTGACGATGATGAGGTCTTTCTTACGGTCTGTGATGAAAACTTTGCCAGTGGCATCCATGTATCCTACATCGCCCGTTCTGAGCCATCCGTCAACCATTACGTTTGCGGTTTCTTCGGGCTTTTCCCAGTAGCCTGCCATCACCTGCGGGCCTTTAAGACAAATCTCTCCGGTGTGCTCGGGGATTTCTTCTGGATTTGCGCAGGTCCCTAGGTCTTTAAAGCCTTCTCCGCGAATCGAGACAATGGTGGACGGTAGCGGATAACCAACAGACCCATCCCAGGGAGCATTAGGTAGATTGCCGCAGACCCCGGGGCTCGCCTCCGTTAATCCGTAAGCTTCAAGAATGCTTTTCCCCGTGGTTTCTTTCCAGCGCTCTGCAACAGTTCTTTGCACCTGTGTGCCGCCGCCACAGACCATCTTTAATTGGCTAAAGGGGCATGCGCAGAATTCCTTATTGTGAAGCATGCCGTTAAAAAGGGTATTTACGCCCGCGAAGGCCGTGAAACGCCACTTTTGCATAAGTTTTGCGACGCCTTTCATGTCTCGGGGATTAGGAACCAAGACTTGAAGACTCGCGTGCTTAGCAAAGCATAAGGTCGCCGTGAGACTAAAGACGTGGTAAAGAGGGAGAGCTGTCATGATGCGCTCTTTCCCTGCTTCAAATGTTTGTGAAATCCAGGTGCCAGTCTGCTCAACATTAGCAAGAAGGTTCCGATGAGTGAGCATTGCGCCCTTAGCAATACCCGTGGTGCCACCTGTGTACTGCAAGTAGGCCACGTCGGTATTTTTAAGTTCACGCTCAGTAAAGCCGTGCGCGTGCCCCCTCTTTAGGGCTTCTCGGAAATTCACGTGTCCAGGAAGGTTAAATTCTGGGACAAGTTTCTTTACCCGCCGGAGGACGAAATCAATTGCAAGCCGCTTTGCAAAGCCAAGCATGTCGCTTGCTTTCGTTGTGATGATGTGTTTAACAGCTGTGCCCTCAATAGCGTTTTCCAAGGTCTTAGCGAAGTTTTCAATAATGATGACAACTTTGGCGCCGCTATCGACTAACTGATGCGAGAGTTCGTGCGAGGTGTAAAGGGGATTCACATTCACGACAATCATGCCAGCGCGGAGAATGCCTAACATCGCAATCATGTATTGCGTGAGGTTTGGCATCATGATTGCAACTCTGTCGCCGGGACCAATCCCAGGAAGACTCTGCAAGTAGCCTGCAAAGTCCTTTGATAAGCGAATCAGTTCGTTGTAACTTGTTTTTTTATTTAAGCAAACAAGAGCTGTATTGGAGCCAAACTTTTCTGCGACTGTATCAAAGAGTGCAGGAACCGAAGCATAGGTGTCCGGATTGATTTCAGCCGGAACACCCGAAGCATAGTGGCTAAGCCACGGGTAAGAATTCATCTTAAAAAATGTCCTTCAAGAGTAAAGGGAAGTACCTTATGAGGCGGCCTTCTCGTCGGAGGCTACCTTTTTCGTAGTCTTCTTGGCTGTAGCCTTGCGTTTCACTGCAGGCTTCGTAGCCTTTGCTACGGGCTCTGCTGTCGTAGGCGCATCGGGTGCAGTACTCTCCTTAGCCATAACGGTTGGCGTTGCGGTCTCTTCCTTTGGGACTACTTCCTTTTCTTCTGACGCCTTCTTTTCTACGGGCGCTTTCTTTGTTGTTTTTGCTTTTCTTGCTACGCGTGGTTTTGCGGTTTTCTTTGTAGCAGGAGCGGGAGCCTCTACTTCTTTTTCGGAAACGATGGGCGCCTCTTCTTTTTTCTCAATCACAACCACGCTCTCAACTTTTGGTGTTGGGGCAGCGACAGTTTCTGTCTTTGGGGCTGGAGTCTCCACGACTCTTCTTCTGCTGATAAGCGTAAGACAGTGTTTCGCATACGCTCTCACATCATCCCAATTGGTGTAGTCAATGACAGCTGTGGGATCTGTGGGCCCCTTTGTCATCTTCATAATCATCTGGATGGCAAGCTTCTGATACCAGTTCCAGTTCGGATAGTCGACCTTACCAGCGATGCACTTTAAATCCTTAGGTCTCCAGGGTGACTTCTGCAAGAACCGTTGCATGTAACGGTTTCCTTCGATAGTTGCTTTGTAGGGTGTACGAGCAACGACTGTGACATTAAAGAAACTATTGGCACGTGCGTCTAATTTGGCTTGGTAGCGGTGAATAAATTCCCAAACGATTTTGTTATAGACCCCATAGATAATTGCCGCACCTACGATAACCAAGTCATATTTTTCCCAGGCAACTCCTTCACGCGAAGCTTCAGCCATGTCCATCAAGTCGCAGTCAACACCCTCGGCCTGAATGGTCTCACAGATAACGCGTGCAATTCGCGCCGTATGTCCCGCGTGGGAATAATAAGTAACAAGTGCGTGCGTCATATCGGTATGCCTCCAAAGCCGCTCTCTTAGGAAAATAATCGTAGCCGATATTATGGCGGAAATTTTGCCTCGTACGACATGCCAAAAAGAGCAATTTACGCATATTGATGTGAGTTTTCCTCAAGATTTTCGGCTTTTACGGTTTTGCGAGCACATCAAAGCCTCCTCTAAAAT
>CAVLDT010000041.1:7896-12405 GCA_963661915.1 Duodenibacillus sp. | reverse complement strand
TACGATCTGCAACGGTTTCCGCAAGCACTGCGTCTGCGTGACGAATCATGCTCTGAATACCCATAGAGGCAATAGCGTCAATACCCGTTTTATCGGCAGAGCCACTTAAGGCGATTGTTCCAGTACTTGCTGTCAACGTACCCTTAACAAATGGGTTATCTGTGAGAACGGTCTTAGTGGCAGGTTCTTCTCCCTCTGGATAACCAGAAATGCTTACAGCATCTGCTAGCGTAAGTGTTGTATCTCCCTTAGCGTTAATAACAGCAACTGTTGCATCGTTAGCAACCGTCACTTTTTCAACACCAGTGATGACCTTACTCGAACCAACACCGGCCTGGTCAATCATTAAGATGCCTTTAGAGGCAATCTCAACCCCAGTCACGCTGGTTGGCGCCTCTGTTAGTGAACCATCAACTAGAATGTTTGAGTTTGTCGCAGCGATGGGTTTCCCGAGATAAAGACCTGCGGTTACTCCGTTCGCACCCCACGTAAGATTGTTCTCTCCTGCAACCTTATTGAAACCAGCAACTGCTGCATCTTTGGTTGCTCCGAGAGACACGATAGAGTTTTGTCCTGCAACGATTGTGCCGTCGAGCCCCGTGACCGTCACGGCAGACATCGAAGAGGCATCATCAATCGTAGACCCATCCTTCCAGGCGGGATCTAGGAAGATACTTGCGCCGTTGAGATTAATTTTTTCGACATGAAGATTACCTGCAGTTTCCCCTGAGCCTAAGTTAATCTTCACGCCTGCGCCGCCTTCCAACGATGGTGTTGTGACGATGGCATTTGTCACATTGAGGACGGCATCTTTAGCAAGTGTGATAAGTTTTTCAACGTTAAGGACGCCTGCGAATTTCGATGTGCCCAAATTAATCTTGGCACCTTCTCCGCCTGCTAACGAAGGGGTCGACACCTTAGCATTTGTCACATTGAGAACTGCATCTTTTGCAAGAGAGACTTCTGGCAATGTGCCCTCGGTCATTTGAGAAGTTTCAGACGAAGCGTCCGTACCAAGACTAAATGTTGCACCTTCTGCGACATCAACTTTGGTTGCCTTCTCGATGAATTCACCACCAGCCTCGCTTCCAACTAACGTGACATTACTGCCAGCCTTAAGCGTCACAGGAACTGCCTTCGTGAGTTCAATTGTCTTGGCACCGGTCGTGACAGCTTCACCAGTAGTACTTTCGCCAATCGTGGCAGTTGTTTCTGTATCAGCAACCTTCACCTCTGCCTCAGCCGTGCTTTGGACAACGCCTTCAACAAGTGCTGCTGCACTTGTTCCGATAAAGGAAGCATTCACAAAGTTAAGCGTCACTGCTTTGTACTTATCAGTAAGCGTACTGAGCATCGAGGAATTGTCGTAGGTAAACGTATCACCAATAACTAGAGTTCCCGTGCCATTTACCTTATCTTCTGTGAAGGTGAGACGCCCTGTAACGGTCTCTGCTAATTTGAGAGCGCCTTTTTCAACGGTTGCACCCGTGTAGGCGGTTGCGAGAGTTGCCTCGAGTTCACTACCCTTTTCGAGTGTGATTGCACCGTTTAGTGTCGTGTCACTCCCGAGAACGAGGCTATTGCCAGTACCCTTAACCGTGAAACCAGACGTTGCTTTATTTGCAGTCGAATCCCACGTTCCAACATTAAGAACCTTGGCCTTACTTGCGTCAATCTTGCCGCCATCCTTAAGCGTCAAAGTGTTCACAAAACTATCGTCCGTGAGTGTCCACTTGGCGCCGTCAGCGATGGTGAGGTTAAAGCCTGTGACATTACCGTGATAGGAGGCGTCGCCTTCGAGGCCAACATTTTTTATCGAAACATTATTCTCTTTATAGCCTTGATAGGACCGTCCTGTCCAACCGGAATCTTTCCCAAACAGCGTTAAGTTAAGGTAGGCATTAATGAGTTCACCACTATTATTTGGATTTTCTCGTGTATTGGGCGTTTCAAAAGCAATGTTGCCAATAATTTTTGTGGTGTGCTTGCCGTCCGTATTGATGTTGGTTGTTGAATATCCACGCACATCAATTGCATTCTTGGCGCTAACTTCTGTGTTCGCATTAATCGTTAATTGCCCATTAGAAAAAACGACAATACCAACACCAGAACCTTCATCCATATGTTTTACTTCGAGAGTGTTTGCCTTGATTGTGACTGCAGAGGCGTCTTCATTTGCAACTACGTTTTGTGTCGCATTTTTGACGTAGATTGTTGCAGATGATGCTTGCGCTCCTGTGGATGTTAGGGTAATGGTGTCGGCCTCTAGATTAATATTGCCACCCTTGTTTGCGAATAATGCATTCACCTCGCCGTCAATAGTAATCGATTCTGTATCAGCAGAGCCAAGATTTACTACAGAAGAAGATCGCGACTGACCCGAAATAATATTGCTCTGAACTCCTCGCTCCGTAGATTCAATCTTGATTAACTTGCCCTTAACGGTTAGCTCACCGCTTCCTTCAACTGAAATTGCACGAGTTGAACTCGTATTTCCCTTTGCACTAATGGAAACTTCCCTACCCAGGGATCCAAGTGTGAAAGAACCTCCAGCCTGTCTCACACCATAGGCACTTGTACCCTTTGTTGACTCTGCCTCGATAGTGACATCTCCTGTGGCATTAACTAGCGTATCGGCAGTATCTTCCACTGACTTCGTGCCGTAAATACCAATTGCGCTTCCTGTTTCAGTTATGGATTTGATTGTTGTGTCACCCGTAAGAGTAAGAGAAAGTTCTGGGGTTTCAGACTTTCCTGCCGCCGCGTTGGAGTTCAATAAACGAACGCCATAAGCATTCCCTGTTTTTGATTCAACTGTTGCAGTCAAATTGTTGACAGTCGCTGTACTCGAGAAATGGTGCGTATTCGTTGATGTACTGTAGTGTGTGTCGGTTAGTTGCAAGCCTGTGGCATTTGCACCATTGGATGTCACAGTAAGCGTTGCAGATCCTTTAGCATCAAGTGTTCCGCCGTCAACTTTTACGCCGAAAGCAGGAGAACCACCTGCGCGATCACTCACGCTATTTGTCGTAGTTGCTTTTTTGCTTTGAGAATTTGTCTCTACAACCAATTTTGTGTTCTTTGAAAGCGTTACATCACTCGTTCCATAGTTGCCGCCATAGGTTCCAACCAGAAACCCTGCAGTTTCAGAATACTGAGTAGTTCCTTCTCTTTCTGTATTTGTATCTGTTTCTAAAGTAACGTTGTCGCCCGTGAAATTCACAACACCACCGTAAGCGGCAAACGCATAGACAGATTTTCCCTTTGTTGCAGTCGAGGTCGAACTGAGATTAACGGTTTTAGCTGAAATTGTGAGTGTCGAGTCTTTATCGTTATTGAAGTCATTAATCTGTGTATTAAGGGCCGTGATTTGACTGTCACCGCTACCGTATGTATCAGTCGAAACAGTGATATCAAGCGTGTTTCCACCTAACTCAACAGCGGCCTTATCTTGTAGCCAGAATCCCCAGACCTGACGCTCTTCGCCTTTACCCAATTTCTCTAAAAGTGAACTAGCTTCGATCTTTAGGTTAGAAACTGTTCCTGCGGCACCTTCCCTAGCTCGGATAACGGCCAAGGTTTCACCACTCTTCTTTTGATCAAACGTTGTTTCATAAGAAACTTCTGGAAGTTTCTCTGCAGATGTCCACTCAAACACCGTTGCAGATGCTGAACCTGCCGCAAGGAGTGATGCTACTGCAGCCGCAAGAACTGTCTTTGTCCCCTTCTTTTGTACAGAACTCGTCACTTCATTGGCAACCATCAAAGCACCACGTGCGCGATTGAAAACAACCTTAAATGTCTTATTCATAGAGAATCCCCCTTTGTCTCTAAAGAATGTATGGCGCGATGTTTCTTGAAAAAAGCATCGCTTTTAAAAGTTTCTTTGGGCTTTCCCAGTTTCCGTGATTTCCTCTTTAAGAGGCCCCTCACGATTGGTGTATTTGAGAATTTCAGTTGTTAGAAAAACGCAAATTGCCACGGGTAAACCCTAAGAAGTCATTTGAAATATAAAAGTGAAATAAAGGTGAATCAAGGTTTGATATATATGAACTTTTACCTATTTAAAGGCGAAGTACTTCTTTAGTTCAAGGAGGGGTTTACTTGCAAAAAATGCGAATAGACCCACGCCTTTTACATAGTGGATTCACGAGGATTTTCTTGGGGTAAAGGAACTTAAGGTGAAATCACCCAGAAAGTGGCTTTCTCACTTAACGAAAGACTTCCTTCGGTGGATTTAACCGCCGTTAGATTCCCTAAAAGATTAAGGAGCAAAACGCCTTTTAGTTTTCTTCTTCAGAGAACGCCACAATCTTCGTACCTGCGAAAACAACAGCAATGCGTTTAAGCGTTGCTGACGTTTTTTTGTTTTTCCCTTCTGCGTATTTTGCTAGTTGCTTTTTCGCAGCGGTTAACGCCTTTTGACAGGCCGCCTTTGTCGCCCAGCTCTTAGGAAGGTACTTAAGTTCAAAAAAAATAGGCCAGTCCCACGTCCTCTCTCGTAGGAAG
>CAVLDT010000041.1:0-7886 GCA_963661915.1 Duodenibacillus sp. | reverse complement strand
CGGATATCTTCTCTTTTTTCATGGATTAGATAGAAGTTTTAGTTTAAAAATCAAACGCTTTCCGCTATCGCCTCACCTCTTTCTTGAAATGGAAGAAATCTCACCTCTCGCAGCAAAGAGGTGATACGTTCTTAAGGGAAATTTCTTTTCTCCGAGAATAAAAAAAAAGAAACTTAAACGCAGCCTAAAAGACGCCTTCTTTTCTGCTCAAAAAGAATAACGGCAGCTGCGGCCGCTACATTTAGGGACTCACACTCTGATTCAATGGGAATAAGGTAACGGGCACTTGCCTTAGATAGAGCCCTCTCGCCAAGCCCTGGTCCCTCGGCTCCAAACATCCAAACTGTCGGGTGTTTTTCCCAAGAGGACTCTGTAAAGAGATTTCTTCCCCCTCTTGCGTCTGCAGCGAGGATCTCGCCAGAAAAGAGCTTTGGAATCTCTTCTGCGACTACGTCTTCGTAAAGATTTAAGGCAAAGTGCGCCCCCATAGCAGCGCGGAGAACCTTTGGGCTCCAGAGAAGCGCTGTCTTTGGAGAAAACGCTAGGTGGTGAATTCCTGCTGCAAGAGCTGTGCGAAGGATGGTTCCGACATTTCCTGCATCCTGCACACCATCTAGATAGAGGGCATCGACATCTAGGGGCTTTTCTGGCTTTTTCACCGAGGGGATTTCAATCTCAAGCGTAATTCCAACGCCATTTTCCACGGGAGTAAATGCTTCGTAGAGCGCAAAAGGCGCTGTGTAAAAACGAATCGGTAAATCCTCTTCTAAGAAACGGTTAAAAAGGGAACGAGCCTCCTCAGATGCCGAGCCTTCCCGGAGAATGACAGAGGTAACGTCGAAGGGAAGCGCATTCCCCTCTTTTGTTTTACTTAGCCTACGGCGCTTAAGCGCTTCAAGAGCTGCTGCGGCAAGATGCGCACCCTCAGCGAGAGTCCGAGAGAGTTTTTTTACGCTTCTCGGGTTGGATGCAATTTTCTTCCAGCGCTTTACATTGGGATTATCTTGTGAGAGTAGTGGTTGAATTCGCGAAGTACCTGACATGATTTAAAAGCGCTAGAAAGGAAAAAAGGGAAATTAGCAAACTGTAAAAAAATCTCTTAGCTTGGAGTTCCCTTAAAAAGAGAACCCCGCCGCCTTTTCTCATTAATTTTGAGATTTACGATTTTAAAACGAGACTTCGCTTCTTTGGGACGCATTTTTTTAAAGAAGGGATATTTAAGGCGTTTTCCCCAAACGACGCGCCCCCCCAAAAAAAAGAAAACTTTTTCGAAGAAGAAGCCCTACTTTTTTTCAAATTCCCCCGCAAAGACTTTGAAAATGGCGGCCCTGTAGTTCTTTTCAAAAAAAAGGGGCCTATCTTAATGGGGGACATCATCCGAAAAGACGAGTTCCCGCACAATCGGACCTCGCAGGCGACATAAAGACTAAAATCTATTAGATTTCAGAGATAACACCTCTGCGCCAAAGGCTAAGATATTTCTCTTTCTACCCTCTTACGAGAGGACACACATTCTCTTTCTTTGGGAACTGGCACGAATGAGTAACCAAACTGCAAAAACTGATGACTCGGGTAAAGCCCGTAGAGCAGAGCTCGCCCTACTACGCACGTTGCCTGAACTCCTTACGCACCACCTTGAAAAGCGGCCCGAAGCGCCCATTTACAAGTACTACGACAACATGACAAAGGATTGGATAGTCCTTACTGTCCGGGATGTCGTAGAAAAGGTCACCGCGTGGCGTCGTGCTTTTGCAAAGATGGGGCTGCAACGTGGCGACAGGGTGGCGATGCTGCTACCTAATTGCATAGAGGCGATTTTCTTTGATCAAGCAGCGCTTTCTAATGCCCTCGTTCCTGTTCCCTTGCACGCAATCGATACTCCTGGGTCTTCTGCTTACATTCTCAATGACTCAGAGACAAAAGTGCTTTTCACAAATCGCCTCACGAAGTGGAAGGGGATTCGTGAGACTGGGGCGCTTCCCACACTCAAGACTGTCGTCATTACGGATGAAGCGACAGAGCCCTATGAAGAGGCCTCTGGCATCACTGTGACAAACGTTGATGCATGGCTCTCAGCAGGTGAGTCTCTTAACTCTTCCGCCCTACCCGCAAGTCCCGAACCCGAAGACCTTGCGGCGATTGTCTACACCTCGGGAACCACAGGTAACCCCAAGGGCGTGATGCTCACACACCGTGCGATTCTCTCAAACGTCACGGGGGTGCTCACAATCATTTGGCCAGAGGCTGACGACGTCTGGCTTTCCTTCCTACCACTCTCGCACACTTTCGAAAGAACAACGACCTACTACACGGCTCTCGGCATGGGTAACCTCGTTGCTTTTAACCGCAGTATCGGGTTCTTACAGGATGACATGCGGCTTATCCGCCCAACGGTCATGATGAGTGTTCCTCGCATCTATGAAAAGGTCTATGCGAAGGTGCAAGACCGCTTAACTTTGAAGAGCCCTGCGGTGCGTTTCCTCATGCGGTGGGCAGTGGAAGTAGGCTACCGGAAATTCTGTAAAGAAAATGGTATCCCGCAACCCTTTACCGCAAGCGCGATTTTAGACGGCCTCGTCTCTGGCTTCTTAGATCACTTCGTAGCCCAAACCGTGAGAAACATCTTCGGAGGTCGTCCGAGGATGTTTATCGCTGGAGGTGCGGCACTGAGCCCAGCGGTTGCAAAGTTCTTCTTAGGTCTCGGAGTCTCCATCTATCAGGGCTATGGGATGACAGAAACGAGCCCCATTATTTCTGTGAATCCTGTTGGAAAGAATCACCCGACAACGGTTGGTATTGCTCTAAAGAACATTCGGGTGCGTTTAGGAGAAAATGACGAACTCGAGGTCTTAGGGCCCACGCTCATGAAAGGCTACTGGAAGCGGGAGAAAGAAACCGCCGCGATGTTCACTAGCGACGGGTGGCTTAAGACTGGTGATCAGGCGGATATCTACGAGGATGGTGACATTCGCTTAAAAGGCCGCATTAAGGAAATTATCGTCACAAGCACAGGGGAGAAGATCCCCCCCGCAGATCTTGAAAACGCTATCGTTGCCGACAATCTCTTCTCGCAGGTAATGGTCTTAGGCGACAACAGGCCCTACATCTCTGCTCTTGCTGTTGTGAATCCAGAGCAGTGGCCGCGCTTTTGCGAGACGCTACACGCTGATCCAAAAGACCCCGCAACGCTTGAAAATCGCGATGTCCGCAATGCTGCTTTAAGAAGAATTAAGGCTGCCACTGCGAATTTCCCCAACTACGGCATCCCTCGCAATGTCCGTTTGATTAAAGATCCTTGGACAATTGACAACGGGATGTTGACACCGACTCTCAAACTTAAGCGGAGAATCATTCGGGCGAAGTACGCAAAGGAGATTGAGGCGCTTTACGGGGATGTACGCTCGCAGCGTTAGAAGTCTTTGAATGGCTCACTACGCACGCAGTTTGCGTGGTAGTGGAAACTTGTAAAAGTTCACTTCAAGGAATTACCCTTTGAAAGCACCGCCACTGAAGATAGGTCTACGGTCTTTAGTGTGCTAACTAATCAGCAGTACCCTATCAAAACACCCGCTTAAAGCGCGAACTCCAAACGGGTGTCTTAGGTTATAGAACTGTTTTTTTCTTTGAACTACTTATCAAGCCCAAAAGCCTCATGAAGTGCACGGACAGCAAGCTCCATGTACTTATCCTCTAAGACGATAGAGAGCTTAATTTCCGAAGTGCCAATCATGAGAATGTTGATCCCTTCTTTTGCGAGTGCCTCAAATGCAGTACTTGCAACGTTTGCATGTGTGCGCATACCGACGCCGACGACGCTAACCTTCGCAACCGAGGTGGAGGTGTGGATGTCGAGTTTACCGGTCTGAGGCGTTACTTCCTTTTCGATAATCGAAAGGGCGTTAGCGAGGTCCGAGCGCGGTAACAAGAAAGAAAAGTCCGTTGTTCCATCAAGACCCACGTTCTGCACAATCATGTCTACGTCGATATTGCCCTTCTCGATTGGGCCCAAAATCTTATAAGCGACCCCAGGGATATTCGGTACCTTAATGAGCGTGACTTTAGCTTCGTCCTTAGTGAAGGCGATGCCAGAGATAAGCGGTTTTTCCATAGTATTGTCCTCATTGACACAGATGAGCGTGCCAGAGTTTTCTTCAATTTCAAGTGGCATATCCGGGTCCGTAAGACTCGAGAGTACGCGCACGGGCATTTTGTATTTATCAGCGAATTCGACACTACGTGTCTGAAGCACTTTGGAGCCTAGACTTGCAAGTTCTAACATCTCCTCGGCACTCAAGACGCGAAGCCTTTTGGCCTTAGGTTCAATTCTTGGATCTGTCGTATAGACACCATCGACATCGGTGTAGATAAGGCATTCATCGGCCTGAAGGGCTACGGCAAGCGCAACGGCTGAGGTATCTGACCCCCCGCGGCCCAAGGTCGTGACATTGCCAAAGGCATCTTTCCCTTGGAAACCAGCGACGATGACAACCTTACCGTTATCAAGAGATTCCCGAATTGGTGCCGCATCGATACTTTCAATACGGGCCTTTGTGTAAGCGGAGTCTGTTCGAACACCCACTTGAGTGCCGTTGTAACTTACCGCATCGACGCCTATTGCCTTTAAGGCCATGGCTAGTAGCCCGATACTTACCTGCTCTCCTGTGCTTGCAATCACATCGAGTTCCCGAGGATCGGGATTAGGCATGATTTCTTTTGCAAGCCCAATGAGGCGGTTCGTTTCACCACTCATCGCGGAAACCACAACGACCATTCTGTGGCCTGCACGATGCCATTTGGCAACACGACGTGCGACATTCTTAATTCGGTCCGTCGAACCCATCGAGGTTCCGCCGTATTTCTGAACAATCGTCGCCATAAATTTGACTCCCTTCGAATCTTTTCCAAACTAGGGATGCTACCGCAATAGGGCTCTTTGAGACAACGTAAGAATTGGGAACTTAAGCGGAATTTCTTAAAAATTTACGATTCATCCTTTAGGCGCAAAGGTGCTAATCGCTTTTACCTAACCCTCGGGATTTTTTTCTTTGGGTAACTTTACGCCTACTTAAAAATTTCTAAAAAACCTAAGAAACGTAAAAAGAACCTCGCCAAAGTCGCTAAACTGTTAATCCTTTCTTAGCGCTCTTACTTTAAGAGGCGCTAAGGATGTGTTTTTTAAACCTTTAGAGTGCGCTCGCCTTTTCAATCATGACAGATTCAGTGAAATCCTCATCGCCAATCCTTATCGCCCCTTCGATTCTCTCTGCAGACTTCGCGCAGCTCGCCTGCGAAGTGGATGCTGTCGTGAGCGACGGCGCTGATTGGATTCACTTTGATGCGATGGACAATCACTTTGTTCCGAATCTGACGATTGGCCCAGGGGTGCTAAAGAGTCTTAGGCGCCACACAGAAGCCGTCATTGATGCGCATCTCATGGTTTCTCCCACAGATAGCATTGCAGAGGAGTTTGTAAAAGCTGGAGCCTCAATCGTAACGATTCACGCTGAGGCAACTGATCACATCGATAGAACCCTTTCGATGCTTCGCAGTATGGGAGTGAAAACGGGGCTCGCCTTTAACCCAGCGACACCCTTATCGGCCTTGGAATACGTTATCTCCAAAGTCGACCTCATCCTCATCATGAGCGTAAATCCTGGCTTCGGTGGCCAGAAATTTATCCCCGAGGTTCTCCCGAAAGTTGCCGCTGCTAGAAAGATGATTGACGCCCACTTTAAGGAAACGGGCCACGCCATCGACTTAGAGGTCGATGGTGGTGTCGGTGCGGGAAATGCCGCAGCACTGGCCCGTGCTGGAGCAAACGTCCTTGTCGCAGGATCAGCCGTATTTGGCAAATCCGATGCTTCTCGCTATAAAAACGCCATTAGCGCCATTCGAAGTGCGGCGCTAATCGCTCTTAAAATGTAACCGCTCCTTCCAAAGAGAAAACCTCGTGCTTGAATCCATTGGCGTAAGCATCCTTGCTGTTATTTTGGCTGAGATGGGCGATAAGACCCAGCTCTTAGCCTTCCTTCTTGCAGCAAGATTTAGAAGACCCGTACCAATTGTCTTAGGGATTCTTGCTGCGACTCTCTTAAATCATGGTTTAGCCGGTGCCTTGGGCGCTTGGATTACCACGGCCTTAACCCCTACTGTTTTAAAGTGGATTTTAGTTGGTGGCTTTTGGGCAATGGCCATATGGATGCTCATTCCTGATAAAGAGGATGGGGGACTCTTGGACGCTCCATGGCTACAGAAGTTTGGCGTCTTTGGGACGACTCTTATTACGTTCTTCTTAGCGGAAATGGGAGACAAAACGCAGGTCGCAACCGTAGGACTTGCCGCGCACTACGCAAGTGCCTATGCCGTTGTCTTTGGAACAACCATCGGTATGCTCATCGCTGATGTTCCTGCGGTCTTTCTTGGAAATACACTAGCGAAGAAACTTCCCATCAAACTCATTCACATTGCCTGTGCGGCGCTCTTCTTCGCTTTGGGACTTGCGGCTCTCTTTGTCTAGAGAGACTTCTCTTACAAACCTTTAAAAGCACCCTTCTTTTCTTAGGAAAGGAAGGGGGTTTTGTTGCAATTAAGAGGCGCTCGAACTTTATACTGTTTTATCAGGAAAAACTAGCGTGTAAAGTTAAACTTAGGTTTATTTTGCACGAAATATTCAACTCGACCAATTTAACTGCAGTTAATTTGACTCTACTTTGTAAGACTGCATTACGACATTGCAATTCTTCGCAAAAAAGACCAGCCCATATGCGTGAATTACCTTGCAGGGATAACCTCGAAAGTACTGTTCATAGCCTTTTTCTTTGATTTGAGTTAGAGCTTTCTCTGCGAGGACAATTGAATCTTCGCGTTTCTCACAGCGCTTAATCTCAATGACAACACCAACCTCTTCATCTGCAGAGGTAAAGAGAATGTCTGCATACCCCTCTCCGGCCTCGGCGTTTGAGTGGAAATTCGAGATAAAACTCCCCGAAGAAACAAAGATAGCTGAGAGGAAACCGTGATAAAAATTCTCCGCAGGTGATCTTGTTGCAGTATCGCGAATTGAAACATAGTTCTGCAGCAGTTCCGTTAACTTCGAACGAAATGCAGATGTGTTTCCCGCAAGAAGGGTACTAGCGATTTCTCGACCGCTGTTAACAAACTCTTCGTTCTTTTTAGAAAAACGAAAAATAACCTTATCTTTAAATGTCTGACGAATTTCCTCGTTGGGGATTCGAACACATACCTTCACGGAGCTCTGTCGTAATCGTTCTGCTATCGTCAAATAACCCGTGAAAAGCAAGAGCGTCCAAAAATCATTCGGATCATGCCTTTTTAAATCATCGTAGTTAACCGTTTCGTTGACGGTAACCTCGATTGTCTTCCCATCAAGGAGCGCCTGCATCTTCTCGGTTTCCTCGCCTGAGAGGAATCCCAAAAAAGTTTCAAGGATATCGTTGTTGCTTGTATTAATCCAATAATTTTTCGGAGTGAAAGTTTGAGGAGTTTTTGACTTCAAGGCATGGGAACAAAAATTAATCACATCCCAAGGACAGTAAATTTCACTACTAGAAAATCGATACCCATCGTACCAATTTTGGACATCATTAAATCGATTATCCAAACCGTAATAACAAAGCAGTTCTTTAACTTCTGAAGTCGTGAAACCAATCGCCTCACTTAAATCCAAATCTTCCGAGACAACTGTATTCAATGAAAAATTATTAAGGTCTGTGAAAATACTTTCTTTTCCAACACGCAAGCATCCTGTCAAAACTGCTTTTTTTAGATATGAAACTTCTCCCAAATTTGGTTTCAAGGCATCACTCAGAAAACCACGAACTAACGGCAACATATCTTCATAGTAACCGTATTTCGCAGCCTTAGAG
>CAVLDT010000040.1:0-12534 GCA_963661915.1 Duodenibacillus sp. | reverse complement strand
CATATCTTGAACCTCGAATCAATATATCTTGGTCCAGATTTTTGTCCGCACCCCCATATCTTGGTCCAGATTTTTGTCCGCACCCCCCTGGTAATGTCGCTTGACAGTAATTAATCGAGTTTGCGAGAGGCATTACTTACCCCCTTGTAGAGAGTTCTAAATCGAGGGACTCTCAGCCAACTATTCGGCAATTCCTTTGATTAATTTTGTCCCATTCCGAATCTCAGGCGACGATTCTGTGTTTTTTTGTAAACGCGCCTCTCTTTTCTAAGGAATCCTGCTTATTTCCTAGCCCGCCCAAACGTATGAACCCCTTGAAACGCTTGTAAAATTCGGGCAATATCTCGAAATTTTTGAGAGCCTTCAATTTATTCTGTTTAAGAAGGCTAGGAATGGGGATTTAATCGAAGATGAAACAGATTCGTAAACGCAAAAGCCCGGGCGCAGTTTTAGCTGATGAAATCAATGAAATTCTTTGCGATGTTCTTTCTCGTCCGAAGGATAAAACTAACGAAACTGAGCGCTACGTAGCACTTTCTCAGGCGGTTCGTAAGCGCCTTTCCGCTCGTTGGGTTAAGACGCAGGAGCAGGATCGTAAAAAGCATGCTCGTCGCATCTATTACATGTCGATGGAGTATTTGATTGGTCGCTCTCTAGCGAATGCTCTTTCTGCTACAGGGCTACGTAAGGCTGCGGAGGACGCCGTAAAGGCAGAAGGTTACGGCAACCTCACAGATCTCCTTGAGTGCGAGCATGACGCAGGTCTCGGTAACGGCGGCTTAGGGCGTCTTGCAGCTTGTTTCTTGGACTCCATGGCAACGCTTGAATTGCCAAGTTGGGGTTACGGCATGCGCTATGAATATGGCATGTTTGCGCAGTCCATCGTCAATGGTTGCCAGGTGGAAAGACCCGACCAGTGGCTAGTCGATGGCGGCACCGTTTGGGAATTTCCGCGTCTAAATACAAATTACACGATTCGTTTCGGCGGTTCCTTTGAATCGCGAGGAGCTGATGCCTGCGAGTGGACAAACGCCACGGAGGTGATGGCTCGCGCCTATGACTTCGTTATCCCAGGGCACGGCACAGATCGCGTAAGTACGATGCGCCTTTGGAAGGCTTTCGCTCCGACAGAAATTGATTTGAATGCTTTTAATACTGGGGACTATGCACGTGCTTCTGGATTAAAGAATCAATTTGAAAACATCTCTTGGGTTCTTTATCCGAATGACAGCACTCCGAAGGGGCGTGAGTTGCGTCTAAAGCAGGAATATCTCTTTGTGAGCGCCTCGATGCAGGACATCCTGGTGCACCACCTTGAAGAGTACGGTCGCTTGGATAATCTCTCGGAAAAGATTGCCATTCACTTAAACGACACGCATCCTGCGATTTCTGTTGCTGAATTGATGAGGCTTCTCGTCGATGAACACGGAATGACGTGGAACGATGCTTGGGCGCAGTGTGAGAAGATTTTCTCTTACACAAACCACACTTTGATGCCAGAGGCCTTGGAAACTTGGCCAGTGCCTCTTATGAAGAGCCTCCTGCCGCGTCACCTCGATATCATCTACAGGATTAATGCAGAGTTCTTGGCAAAAGTCCGCGAGCAGTTCCCAGGGGATATTGACCTCGTCCGTAGCGTTTCTCTTATCGATGATGGCAACTACACGGAAGAAACTAAGCGTGTGAGGATGTCGCACTTGAGTATTGTGGCAAGCCACAAGGTAAATGGCGTTTCTAAGTTGCATTCGAACTTAATGGTTCGGACAATCTTTGCTGGCTTTGCTCGTGTCTTCCCTAATCGTTTTGACAATAAGACAAACGGCATTACGCAGCGTCGATGGTTGGCGCAGGCAAACCCTGGGCTTGCCGCGTTGCTCGATAAGTATGTCGGCGCAGATTGGCGTTACAACCTCGATAAGGTCGCAGGTCTTCGCGATGTCCTCATAGGGCCTGACTCTGAGACACTCTGCAAAGAGTTCCTCGCCACGAAAGAAGCCAATAAGGCCCGCCTTGCCGAATACGTACGTCGGACAACGGGGGTGGAATTTAATCCCGCGAGCTTAACTGACGTTCAAGTAAAGCGCATTCACGAATATAAGAGACAACTTCTTAATGTACTGCACGTCATCACGCTTTATAACGAGATGAAAGACGGCCGTCCGCATCCTGCGCGCAACGTCCTCTTCTCTGGGAAGGCAGCTTCCTCTTACTACATGGCCAAACTCATCATTCGTCTTATTAATGATGTGGCTCGCACGATTAATAACGATCCTGCAATTAAGGGTCGTCTGAAGGTTGCCTTTGTCCCGAATTACAGCGTTTCTGGCGCAGAGGTGATTATTCCCGCTGCTGACCTCTCCGAGCAGATTTCCACCGCTGGCACAGAAGCCTCTGGTACGGGCAATATGAAACTAGCCTTGAACGGTGCAATCACAATTGGCACAGAAGATGGTGCCACAATCGAGATGCGTGACAACATCGGCGCTGAGAATATGTTTATCTTCGGCAACACCGCTAGCGAGATTGAAAGGATTCGTCGCGAAGGCTACAACTCTCGTTGGATCTACGAGCACGATGCAAGGTTACGGCGTGTGCTTGAGATGATTCGTACGGGTTATTTCTCTCCTGAGCAGCGTGACCGCTATGCAGATATCTTTGCAGCACTTATCGATCACGGAGACTACTACATGCTCCTTGCCGATTACGCAAGTTACATCGAGGCGCAAGAGAAGGCCGAAGCTCTCTATGAGGATCGGTTAACTTGGGCTAAGACAGCCCTCTTAAACGTGGCAGGAATGGGATCCTTTAGTTCAGATCGGACGATTCGGGACTATGCCTGCGAAACCTGGAACATGGAAAAGTATCTGAGAAAGTAATGGTTGCACTTCATAGTAAGAAAGGGGGAGTTATGAAAAAGAAGAAACCCGCAATTACGCTTGATAGAGCAGAGATTGATGCGCTACTTCGTGCCGATCACGGCGACCCCTTTGCGGCGTTGGGGCCCCACCGCATCAAGCGCACCCTTGTTGTGCGGGCGGTGCTACCAGGCGCTGTGTCTGTTAAAGCGGTTGATCCCAAAACGCAGGAAACAATCGCAGAGTTCCAAGAGCCTGTCCCTGGTTTTTTTGAAGGACGCCTTGGAATTAAGAAAAACATTCCCTATAAGCTTCTTATCAACTGGGGCGAGGCTGAGCAACTCACAGATGACCCCTACCGCTTTACAACGGTAATCCCTGATGAGGATTTGTGGCTCCTCTCCGAAGGTACACACTTAAGGCCTTGGAATTGGTTTGGCGCTCACCCGATGACGCTCGATGGCGTCTCGGGGGTTTTCTTTGCCGTTTGGGCACCTGGCGCAAGACGCGTTTCTGTTGTCGGAGACTTCAACAGTTGGGATGGAAGGCGTAACCCTATGCGGTTGCGTCATAACTCTGGGGTTTGGGAGGTCTTCATTCCGAGCGCCAACGAGGGCGATTGCTACAAGTATGAAATCATTTCCGCCGCTGGCGACCGTCTTCCCTTAAAGGCAGATCCTTACGCCTTTCGTATGGAAATGCGCCCAGGAACTGCCTCTATCGTTGCAAGCCTACCGAGGGCTCCAAAGCCCGTGAAGTTAAGTTCTGTCAATGGCTTTACGAAGCCTATGAGTATCTATGAAGTGCATTTGGGTAGTTGGAAGCGGCATCCGAATGAGAGGTTCTTCTACAACTGGGATGAGCTTGCAGATTCTCTCGTGACATATGTCAAAGAAATGGGTTTTACCCATGTGGAGTTGTTACCCGTTTCCGAGCACCCCTTTGATGGCTCTTGGGGCTATCAGGCCTTAGGTCTTTATGCTCCAACATCGCGCTTTGGCGCCCCCGAGGGCTTTGTTCACTTCGTTAATGCCTGTCACGAAGCGGGTCTTGGTGTGATTGTTGATTGGGTTCCTGCGCACTTCCCGAAGGATGAGCACGGTCTTGCGCGTTTTGTGGGAGATCCTCTTTACGAGCACGCCAATCCCATGGAAGGGGAACACAAGGACTGGGGCACTTACATCTATAACCTCGGTCGTCGTGAAGTGCTTGAATATCTCGTGGGCAACGCCCTTTTCTGGGCTGAGGTCTACGGGGTCGATGGTTTACGTGTTGATGCAGTCGCATCGATGCTCTATCGCGACTACAGTCGCAAAGAAGGCGAATGGGTTCCCAATATCTATGGGGGCCGTGAGAATCTTGAGTCCATCGCATTCTTGCGTCGTGTCAATGAGACGCTTGGTGAAGTAGTACCGAATGTTGCAACGTTTGCAGAAGAGTCCACTGCATGGCCTATGGTTTCTCGTCCGTCTTCGATGGGAGGCCTCGGTTTTCACTACAAGTGGAATATGGGTTGGATGCATGACGTCTTAGGTTACATGCATGAGAATCCTGTCCATCGTCGTTGGCATCATGATCAGCTCACTTTCGGGCTGCTCTATGCCTATTCGGAAAACTTCATCTTGCCGCTCTCGCACGACGAGGTTGTTCACGGGAAAGGGTCCCTCCTAGAAAAGATGAGTGGAGATGATTGGCAGAAGTTTGCGAATCTCAGAGCTTTCTACGGCTTTATGTGGGCCTACCCAGGAAAGAAACTACTTTTCATGGGTGGAGAATTCGCGCAACGCCGTGAGTGGAACGACGCAGGTGAGCTCGATTGGGGGCTCCTGCAGTACGAGAGCCACAGAGGCGTACAGAAACTTGTCGCTGATCTCAACCGGACACTGCAGGGAAACCCAGCGCTTTACGAAAAAGATTGCGAATCCGGAGGCTTTGATTGGCTTGATGTCGATGATAAAGAAAACTCCGTAATCGCTTTTGCCCGTTGGGGAACCTCGGGCGACGAATTCATCGTCTGCGTTTCTAACTTCACGCCAGTTGTTCGTCATAACTATCGCATTGGGGTCCCTAAGGCTGGGACCTACAAAGAGATACTTAATACGGATAGCGCCTATTACTGGGGCAGTAACGTTGGTGTCTCAGAGGTAGGGGCCGTGGATACGGATCCGGTAGCAGCGCATGGCCGTGAGCAGTCTATTAACCTTACGCTTCCGCCTCTTGCGACGGTTTACCTTAAATGGCATCGCTAGAAAGTCTTTTAGCAAAAGCGGCAACAAGGGAAACTCCAGGGGTTTCCCTTGATGCAACGGGGGCTGACTTTGCCCTCTACGCAGAGCATGTAAGAGAGGTCACACTTTCTCTCTTTGAGGGTGGGGAATCTCGAAACTTTCCCCTAAAACGCAACGGAAACCTGTGGTGCATCCGAATTGAAGGCGCAAAGGCTGGGATGCGTTACGGCTATCGCGTTAAAACCACTGGGGAAGGGGGAGACAAAGAGACGTCTTCCCTTCTTCTTGACCCTTATGCGCGGGGGTACAGTGGCAGTTACTGGCGAGAAAACTCGGAGGGAGCCTCGGGTCTATACGGGGTGCTTACGGAAGTAAAAGACTTTGATTGGCGAGATGAGGTGCGTCCCAGCAAGCCAATGGCGGATTCTCTTTTCTACGAAACGCATGTCAAAGGCGCAACAAAACTTCTCACTTCTCTTCCTGCGGAGGATCGAGGCACCTACATCGGTCTTGCCAGCGATGCGTTTATTACGCACGTGAAAGCCCTAGGCGTTACAGCACTTGACCTACTTCCCATTTTTGAATTTATCGATGAGGATAGGCTCATCGGCCGCTCTCTTCGTAACTATTGGGGCTACAACCCTATTGGCTTTTTTTCGCCAAGTCGTCGCTACGCAAAGAATCCAGACCGCGTTGCAGATGAATTCCGAGAGATGGTAAAAAAACTTCATGCTGCCGGCCTAGAAGTTATCCTCGATGTTGTCTACAACCACACAGCAGAAACCGACGAGACGGGGCCTACGTTAAGTTTTCGCGGGATTGACAATCGTGTCTACTACAAGATTCGGCAAGATAACCCTGCGCTTTACATTAATGACACGGGTTGCGGAAACACGGTAAACGCTACGCACCCGGCTACTCTTGCGTTGATTTTGGATTCTCTTCGCTTTTGGGTCGAAGTGATGCATGTTGATGGTTTCCGCTTCGATTTGGCGGCAACACTAACCCGCGAGAGTCAGTTCCTTGAAGCTATTAAGTCCGACCCAGTTTTAAGTCAGGTAAAACTTATCGCTGAACCTTGGGACATTGGCCCTGGGGGCTACAGACTCGGTGGGTTCGGTGCCCCTTGGAGTGAGTGGAACGATAGATTTCGTGACGATGTACGGGCGTTTTGGTTAACAAAGTCAGTAGGTATCGGTGCTCTTGCACAGAGACTTTGCGCGTCAAGTGAAATTTTCCGCGCCTCCGGACGCACTCCTCAGGCAAGCCTTCATTTCATCACTGCGCACGACGGATTTACCCTTGCGGACCTGGTGAGTTTTTCTCAGAAACACAATGAGGCAAACGGGGAAGGAAATCGCGACGGGACCGATAGAAATTTAAGCATCAATTGTGGCATTGAGGGGGCGACATCTGACGCTGCGATTAAAGAGCGGCGCCGTAAATTGCGCCGAGCGCTTCTTGCGACGCTTCTTTTATCGCAAGGAGTTCCGATGCTTCTTGCCGGTGACGAGTTTGCGCACACGCAAGAGGGTAACAACAACGCCTACTGCCAAGACAACGCGACAACTTGGTTGGATTGGGATGCAAAAGACGCTGAGGATGACACGGCCATCGTTTCTCTTCTTAGCCAAATACGTGCGAAATATCCACAACTTAGAAGTAGAGAGTGGCTTACGGGTGCAGTTTCCGGAGGAGAACGAGACATCGTTTGGCTTTCTTCTGCGGGCCGTGAAATGCGCCAAGAAGAGTGGGATTCAGGAGCAAACTTACTTGGGATGCTCTTGGGGCGCAGTAATGGCGTAGAAAGACTTCTTCTTTACTTCTATAGAGGAGAAGCCTCCCTAGAAGTGACCCTTCCCGAAGGTAAGTGGACAAAGATTTTCTACTCAGTAGAAAGTGCGAGTGCACGAGAGGAAGATTTTGAAAATTCTCTCTTGCTTAATGGTCCCGCAGTTCTTGTTCTAAAAGAAAAGACACGAGGCTTTGAGAGAAAAAGTGGTCTCCTCCTACACGTAACTTCTCTTCCAAACCCTTATGGAATTGGGGATTTTGGTGAAGGCGCAAAGGAATTTCTTAATTGGCTAAAAAAGGCGAAACAAAGTCTCTGGCAGGTCCTTCCTCTTACGGTCACGGGTGAGGGAAACTCCCCTTATATGGGAGTTTCTGTCTTTGCAGGAAATGAACTTCTTATTGACGTTAAAGAACTCGAGCGTTGTGGGCTTCTTCTAAAAAATGAGCTAGAAGAAAGACCGGAATTTCCTCTTGAGAGGGTGGATTTCCCTCGTGTAAGTTCTTGGCGTATGAAGCTTTTGAGAAGAGCTGCATGCCGCTTCTTCTCGAGAGAGGCATTACCAGACTCTTACAGAGCGTTTCTTAAGAGAGAAGCAGGGTGGCTAGAGGACTATGCGCTCTTTCGAGCGATTTCCACTGAGCAAGAGTCTTTCGGAAGGCTCTGTTGGCAAGACTGGCCCACGGGGTTAAGAGTTCGCGAGAAAGGTGCGCTAGGAGCAGCAAGACAGAGACTTGCGAAGTCCATCGAATTTTGGTGCTTTGCCCAATGGCGTTTCGCAGAAGATCTCGGGCGTTTGCGCCAAGAGGCACACAACGCAGGAGTCGCAATCATTGGTGACATGCCAATCTTTGTGTCTCCGAATAGTGCGGATGTTTGGGCGCACCCTGAGTTATTCCTTTTAGATGAAAAAGGACATCCAGCGGCATTTTCTGGTGTTCCGCCAGATTACTTTAGCCCGACAGGACAATTCTGGGGCAATCCTCTTTACGATTGGAAAGCACATAGAGAGGAAGGTTATGCGTGGTTTAAAGCAAGATTCTCTCGCGCAGCGGAACTCTATGATGTCGTGCGCATTGATCACTTCCGAGGGTTTGAAGCCTATTGGTCCATTCCTGCTGAAAGCAGGAGTGCGTTGGATGGCCACTGGGAAAAGGGGCCAGGGTGTGATCTTTTTAATGCGGTCAAAGAAAGTGTTCCTAACCTAGAATTTATTGCGGAAGATTTAGGCATTATTACCCGTGAAGTCGAAAGCATGCGTCGTGAGTTGGGTTTCCCAGGGATGCAGGTTTTTGAATTTGCCTTTGATGGAAAGCCTGATAACCCTCACCTTCCTGCCAATGTCCGAGAAAACAGGGTCTACTACCCTGGAACACATGACAACGATACCGTGCTGGGTTGGTTTGAGTCTTTAGATGAG
Organism: Duodenibacillus sp.; assembly: GCA_963661915.1. Classification (GTDB taxonomy): domain Bacteria; phylum Pseudomonadota; class Gammaproteobacteria; order Burkholderiales; family Burkholderiaceae_F; genus Duodenibacillus. The sequence goes on along the minus strand of CAVLDT010000040.1, from coordinate 4,239 downwards.
AAGACAAGAGAGGTCGTAAGTAGTTTCTTAGGAAACTCCGCCTCGATTCCCGAGGCAGTACTTGAAACTGTCTTTGCATCCCGTGCTCGCTATGCAGTCACACTAGCGCAAGATGTTCTAGGCCTTGGTAGCGAAGCCCGTATGAATCGCCCCGGAGATGCGACTGGCTCATGGGGTTGGCGTATGGCTAAAGGCGCAATGACAGAGGCGCACGCAGAAAGAATGCGGCATCTTTCGGAACAGTATCAACGTAACGACTTGCATTCCCAAGAAAATTTTTCAGAATAGGCAGGGCTTACTCTTAGAATGCTAGATAAGCTATACAAAATGTACCTAACAACAGCGAATTCTCACTCGGGGAGAGCCTGATGCGTTTAAAGTCAATTGGATTTTTAACTGCCATCGTTACGCTTTGCTTCGCTTTTCCGATTGCTTCCGAAGCTTCGCAGGGAGCATCTTTTGGCACACGCCCTTTAACTGGACTCGTTCTCTCTGGAGGCGGGGCTCGTGGTTTGGCGCACATCGGTGCACTCAAAGCCTTAGAAGAACTCTCCATTCCTGTCGATTGCATTACTGCGACGAGTATGGGAGCCTTGGTCGGAGGTGGCTACGCCGTAGGGTATTCTGCTTCCGAGATTGAAAAGCTTACGCTTGCAATTGATTGGAAGCGGATGTTCTCCTCTCGGCCTGAAAGGCGGGAATTAAAGTGGCATGCAAAGCAGGATGATGATGCGGGTTTGGGTCGTAACCTTAAATTAGGTCTTAATAAGGAAGGCATTAAAGACGCAGGCGGCTTGATTCCTAACCATGAACTTGCGTTATTTTTGAATCGCAACGTGGGCTTTGTCGATAAGGTGCAAGACTTTGCGAATTTACCGATTCCATTCCGTGCGCTTTCTACAGACTTACTAACGGGTAAGCGCGTCGTCCTCTCTGATGGGATTCCTCTGTCGCAAGCGATGCTTGCATCGATGTCAATTCCTGCAGCCTTTAGACCCCTCTCTTTCAACGGGATGCTTCTCTGTGACGGTTGCTTAGTGGATAACCTCCCCGTTCAAGAGGCTCGCGAGATGGGGGCAGATCGCCTTATTGTCATCAATGTCGGAACGCCACTCGCTAGTGCGGATGGCTTGGAAAGCATCCCGGGCATCATGACGCAAGTGGTTAACATCCTCACAGAACAAAACGTGCAACGCTCTCTTGCGAGTATGCAAGAGAGCGATGTACTTGTTGTTCCAAAGTTGGATAAGTACTCTTCGGCGGATTTCGCTAAGGCGCAAGAGATTATCGATGCGGGTTATCAGGCTGTTATGAAGCAAAAAGATAAACTCGAGAGTCTGCGAGTCAGTAAGTCTTCTTACGATGCGTGGAAGACAAGTAAGAAGATTCTTCTTGCCCAAGCCAGCACGAGAAAAGTTGAAAAAATCATCGTTCGGGGCAACAAAGATATTTCCTCAGAAAGCATCATCAATGCAGCGGCTATCGACACCACTAAACCCGTGACGGTCGATGAAGTCGAGCAGGGCGTACGTCGTCTTTGGGGTACCGAGCACTTTGAGAAAATTAGTTACCGCTTTGAAAAGGGAACCTACGGGGATGTTCTTGTTTTAGAGCCCAAAGAATGGGATTGGGGACAGTCGGTTTTAAAATTTGGAGGAACGCTTGTTACAGACTTCAACAATGAAGCAAGGTTCAGCGGCGTAATAGCTTATACGCTAGGTGCACTAAATTCTTGGGGCGGCGAATGGACCGCCCAGGCGCAGTTCGGTACAAGACGCTATCTCTACACAGAGTTCTATCAGCCTCTCGGTGCGGGAAGTCCCTGGTTTTTGCGCCCTTACGCGGGTTATGAACATCGCTTCTTTGATGTTTACGATGATCAGACCGACGATCAGATTCTTGCAGAAATTCGGCGTGTGAATTTTGAGGCAGGCTTGGATTTTGGTGTGGAAATCGCTCGCTCTGCCCGCATAGCAACGACTATCGGTACGAGACGTTCTTCTTTCAAAGGACGTCGTGGTTTGCCCCGCGAGCATGAGGCTGTGAGTGATCAGTTCGCAGAAGTCTCATTTGCCTACGACACGCTCGATGATGTGGATTATCCACGGTCGGGTGCGAAGATTGCTGGCCGTTACGGCTGGATGATTAACGATGGACATGACCGCTTCTACGAAGTCTACGGAATTCTCCCTTGGGCAGTTTCTAAGAACTGGACTGTCGTTGCCTCTGGTTACGCCGGTAAGCAGATGCGTAATGACTACTATTCCAAGGGAGGAGTTTTCTCGCTTTCTGGTGCTCCTTATGACCGCTATTTGGGCGAGAAAATGATTTCAGGTGCGGTGCGTGTTTCTCGGCAGATTAACGACGTACTGCCAGCGCCATTCCCCGTGTACGCTGGTGTAACAGCAGAAGCTGCACGCTTATATGACACGGACGGCGAAGCCCTTACACATAAAGCGAATCATTGGATTGGAGCGGGTAGTGTTTATCTCGGAGCGGATACAATTATCGGTTCAGTGTTCTTGAGTTTCGGTCGTACCTCGGAAAAGAGCACGGCAGTTAGCCTCAGTTGGGGTAAAGTCACTTGGTGGTAGAAAGATAGATATAGGAAAGAGGTTCTTTCATGCATAATTCTTTAAAACAAACGGTTCTTACAGTTGCATTACTTTTTGCAAGCATTCCTTTCACAGTAGGACAAGCCACAGCGAAAACGGAAACGGCAGAGGCACTTTCTAATCTTGGAACCGCAGTGAAAAATGATTCTTCTCGCGCTTGGGATGCGACAAAGGATAAGGCGGGAGATGCCTGGCAATCGACAAAGAAAGCATCTAAAAACGCCAAAGAGAAGGTAAGCGACTCCGCCGAAGATGCTTGGGATAAAACAAAAGATAAGACATCCGACGCTTGGAAGGCCGCAAAGAGTAAAGCAAAGAAGGCAAAGAGCGCCGCAGGTGATGCTTGGGATGCAACAAAGGATAAAGCTAGCGACGCTTGGGATGCTACAAAGGGAGCCGCTAAGAATGCTTCCAAGTCGGCAAAAGAGACTTGGCAAGACGTCAAGGACGCTGCTCAATCAACAACTAAATAGCCCTTTCCCAATCTCTTCAGAAGAGATTGGGAGGAGACCGTGATGATACGTAAGGCGATAGGTCTTCTTCTTTTGAGTATTACGTTTATCTGCAATGCTGTGGACATTGGCCGTCACTACGATTCGACAGGTCGATATTTAGGACGCACTGATGAGAATGGCTATAGCTATGATGCAACGGGGCGCTACCTCGGTCGAACGGATCGAAATGGCCGTAGTTATGATGCCTCAGGTCACTATCTAGGGCGTGAGGACAAAAACGGTCGTAACTATGACGCTTCAGGCCATTACATTGGCCGCGAAGATGCAAATGGCCGCAGTTATGATGCTTCCGGCCACTATCTAGGACGCAAGGACGAAAACGGTCGTCACTATGACGCATCGGGGCATTACACCGGAAGGACTCAGCGCTAAAGAATTCCGTACTGCCATTGCGTAAAAGCACTAAGTAGTTTACGCAGGTTTTGTCTCTGTTTTGAGAGCAAGACTACTTAGCGTGCTGTTTACAATAATCCTCTCTCGCGCACGGCGAGAATAAGAATAAAAATTGCCGATTTCATCGGTACACAACCCTTTGGAGAGAATAGTGTCTGAATCCATGTCAGGTAGACAGGCGCTCTTGCGTTACGGTTCGCTTATCGCAGGCCCAGTCCTTTGCATACTGATTTTCTTTTTAATGCCATCAAGTTATGTCGCAGCAGACGGTAGTATCGCTCAGTTTTCTTCTGCTGGTCGCGCTTGTCTTGGCGTACTCGTTTGGATGGCAATTTGGTGGTGTTTTGAATCCGCCCCAATTGCGGTCACCTCGCTTTTACCGATGGTGCTTTTCCCGCTTTTAGGGGTTTGTAAACCATCGGCTGCCATGGCTCCCTATGCCTCAGATACGATTTTCCTTTTTATGGGGGCGTTTATCCTCGCGGCGGGTGTCACAAAGTGGGGGCTTGATCGCCGTATTGCTCTTTTTGTGATGAGTCTCATCGGTGCAACACCAAAGAAGATTGTTTTTGGCATGATGCTCACAACGGGCACCTTGTCTGCCTTTATGAGTAACACGGCGTGTGCTGCGATGATGGTTCCTGTCGCAATCGCACTAATCAATCTTGTTAATTCAACAAATGACCCGAATGACAAGGAAGCGGCGGCAAGAGAGC
>CAVLDT010000039.1:0-13128 GCA_963661915.1 Duodenibacillus sp. | reverse complement strand
AAATTCTTCTTACAGAGAAGTCGCTTTGCTACTCAAGAACCTTCATTCGCAAGAGAAACGGCGCCTTGTCGTATCTTCTCAAATCGAACACAGGGTGCCACAGCACTAAGTGTTAAGATTAGGTAACTTTCAAATCTAACTGTTCTTAGTTGCAATTTGAGTAAATTGTATACTGTTTTCTTTCTACAAAAAAACGAAATCATCATCCTTCTTATATACAATAGTGTCTCAATCTAAATCGAAAGCGAATATTGAGCCTAATCTTTTGTTTTCAAAAATAAAAATAAAAGAATTTTTATCAAATCGCAGAATAATTTTTGTCGCAAAACTTGTGAAAACCTTCTTAAAAACTAAGTTATTTACCAATTTGTAACATACATAAAACGCTTTTATTTCAAGGAAAAAGTAAGTAGAATCCGCTCGATTTCTTTAAAGAAAGAACGCTACTGAAATCTTCTTAAATGTTGCCTTAAGAATTATTTAAAGAAAAGAAAGGGCCGGGCATTCGTTTGCTTTGCGTCTCCTTTTGTTTTCTATTGGGGTTGTTATTCGATATCGGGATTTTCTCTAGAACTCTCCTCTGTGTCTTAATGAGGAGAGCATGTGTGTTTGATGGGCTAGAGGAAAGCTTATTGAGGATTTCTTTTGTTGGTTACGGCTCTTTTACTCGCGAGAGTGGAAGGGCTTCACGAATACTACAGTGAAGAGAGATTTCTGAGGAAAGGAAATATGCCTTGTTCTCACAAAGAGGGTATGGATAAAGATAAAGGAACCCAGAGTGCTTTCTCGGTCCTAATCTCTGTTTATGCCAAAGAGTATCCAGCCGCATTAGATGAAGCTCTTGCAAGTGTAGCTTCCAATACGCTGTTGCCTCTCGAAGTTGTATTGGTAAAAGACGGCGCGCTTCCTAAAGAACTAGAGAGTGTTATCGAGAAGTGGCAGCAGGGAAATAGGCTTAAGTTAGTCGCTGTGGGCTATGCAGAAAATAAAGGCCTAGCTAGAGCTTTGTCTTTCGGACTTAAGTTCGTGAAAACAGAACTCGTTGCAAGAATGGATAGCGATGACGTCTGTGCGAAAGACCGATTTGAAAAGCAATTGCGCTTTATGGAGGAAAAACCTGACGTAGCGGTTTCTTCTGGTTACATCGAAGAGTTTTTAGATAAACCCGGAGTTACCGTTTCTGTAAGAAGCGTGCCATTAACGGGCGAAGCTGTGCATGAACGCATGAAGAGCCGTTCTCCCTTTAACCACATGGCAGTGATGTATCGAAAGAGTGCGGTCCTTGCGGCAGGAGGTTATCAAGAGGTTTCCTTCTTTGAAGATTATGACTTGTGGTTTCGGATGGATGCGATGGGATTTAAGGGGGCAAATCTTCCTGACACACTCGTCTATGCGCGCATTGGTAACGACATGATTGGAAGAAGGCACGGGCTTTCTTACGCGAAGTGCGAGTTGAATTTTTTAAAGCGAGCGCGAGAAAAGGGGTTCCTCAATACCTCGGAGTACATCAAGATGGTTCTATTGCGCGTGCCGCCGAGGTTGTTGCATAAGCCAATGCTTGTGTGGATTTATAGAAATATCCTCAGAACCCCTTCTCCTTTAGCCGAAGAAAGAGTGAGAACGAATTTCTTTTCCGAAGCTTTAGATGCCGTCGCTCTAAGACCGTCAAAGAAGGCGGTTTTATAAGAAGATTGAGTTCTTTGAGGCATTTAGGTTTTACTAAGACTTAGGTATTTCCAATTCTGGCTACGACTTTGAGACTTTTTCCCCATGTTTAGTGTCGTTATTCCTGCCTATAACTGCGAGCGGACAATTATTTCTGCAATCGAATCTGTGTTGGCGCAAACACGGATCGATTTAATCGAGGAAATCATTGTTGTAAATGATGGCTCTAAAGACGCGACGGACTCTGTGATCCGCACCTTTCTCGCATCGAACCGGGTCCCATGTCCGATTCAGTATTGCACGCAGGAGCACCGCGGGGTTTCTTCTGCGAGAAATCGCGCCATACGACTGGCGAAAGCCCCATGGATTGCGCTTTTGGATTCCGATGATAGATGGAAGGCCAATAAGATTGAACGTGAGTTTGAGGTACTTCAATCTAACCCCAAAATTAAATTATTAGGAACACCGTATTCTTCTAGGGTCCTTCTTAGAAAACTATCTGGCGTTGAGAGGTTGACAGCGGAAGAACTCTGCATCAGGGCAATTCTTGTTACGCCTAGTGTTGTTTTTAATCGAGAGATCGGTTTGCAGTTGGGACTTTTTAATGAAGAAACGCAGTATTGCGAGGATCTCCAATTTTTCCAAAAGTTCCTTCTTTGCGAAGGCTGCTATGTTCTCGCTGAAGATTTGGTTGAAATTGATTGCGGGAAATCATTTTCAGGCCAATGGGGCTTATCAAGCCACCTAAGAGAAATGCATTTGGGGCGCAATCGCTGTGTGAGAGATCTCTGTGAGATGGGCTTAATTTCACCAGCATTCATGCGTTTAATTTTGGCTCTTAATGAACTGAAGTACATTCGGCGTAGAGGAATTTGCACGGCGCGGCGGTTGAAGTATGAATCCTTAAAGAATAAGGAGAAATACTTCCCAAAAAGATTTAGTTGGAGAACGTAAAGTTTGCGAGAGGTAGAACTTGCCGATTTCTCTTATCTCGGAATCGTCGAAACTCTTTTTTTTAACATAGGTATTTTCTTCAAATGGCATCTCAGAATGAAGCTACTGTCTCAGTGATAGTACCGATTTATAACGTCGCGAATTACCTCGCTGAGTGCCTTGATTCTCTTCTTTGCCAGACGTATAAAACGCTTGAAATCATCCTCGTTGATGATGGTTCAAGAGATGAATCCGGTCGCATAGCTGATGACTACGGTAAGAAAGACTCCCGCATTAAAGTTATCCATCAGAAGAATTCTGGACTATCCGCTGCACGAAATACGGGATTAGGTGCAATTACTGGGGAGTTCGTTGCTTTTCTCGATAGCGATGATTGGGTTGAAGCCAATTGGATCGCTACGCAACTTGATGCGATTGAGCGAGAGGATGCGGATATCTCCATTTGCGCCTGTGATCAGGTCTATCAAAATACCCGAATTCTCAATAACACGATACCCGCGAAGCGAGTGATAAGGGACTATGAAGATAAAAAGAAACTCGCACTCGGATTAGACGAATGGCAGGGATCTACCTATGCCTACGGTGGTGTTTGGAAGGCACTTATTAAAAAAGAGTGCCTAACCGAAGGCCTGAGTGGAAAGCCTTTACGCTTTATTGCCGATAGAAGTTATTGCGAAGATGTTTTATTTTCATTGCAGGTCTATAAAAACGCCAATCGAATCGTTTTTAACTCTAAGAGTTTTTACCACTATCGCATGCGGGCAACTAGCCTTGTATCGGATTTGAAGTTTTGCTTTAAGTTTGTACATATGTATATGCTAACAAACGAAGTCGGATTGACAAATGACGCCGATTTGTTGCGCGTAGAAGTTATGCAGTTGTACTACATTAGCCTCGTTAATCCGGTGAGTCTCGTACCCTGGGAAAAAGAGGTATTTGAGAATGTTATTTCTACCTGCAGAAGTAACGCCGGTGTCCTCTACAAAATGAATCTTCCTCTCACAAGGAAAATCTTCGCTTGGTTTTATCTCTCAAAGTGGCCATCTTTTATGTTTAAGTACAGGATGATGAGAATCGCTTTTGCCCCGTTAGAGTTGGTATTTCGAAGGAGAACTAAAAGCAACCGCATGAAGTTTCCGTAGAGTCCGTGTATCCTTCAAAAAGTCTCAGATTTTGTCTGCACTTCCTAAATAATCGTTTTTTTGTAAAAGTGTTCCCATGCTTCGTCTTATCATTAACCTAGACCGTTCAATTGACCGCTGGCAGTGCATGGAATCACAGTTCCAAGCCTTGGGCATCTCATATCAAAGAATTCCTGCTATCGATGCCAAGAATGATGAGCTACCTATGGATTGTGTTGCTCCGCTTGGTTCACCAGAAAAGTATCTCACTCCTCGAGAACTTACCCGAGGCGAAGTGGCCTGTTATTTAAGCCATATTAAGTGCTGGAAGACCCTGCTTAATTCTGACGAACAGAGGGCGGTCATTTTTGAGGACGACATTGAACTTTCTGAGCGCTCCAAAAATTTCATTCTTTCAGAAAGTTGGATTCCACCATCTATCCATATCGCGCAACTTCATACCCGCAGGGAACAGTGGTGCTGCAGAACTCTTCCAAAATATCTTCCGTTGGAAGACGGTTCGTTTCTTCATAATGTAATTGAATCGAGTTGCGGATGCTGCTGTTACTTAATTGACAGAAAAGCGGCAAAGGTAGCCCTAGATTTATCTCAACAACTTGCGGCGCCTGTTGATGTACTCCTTTTCAACTTCAAGTCGCCTTTCGCCCAAAAGTTTCCAGCGATGCGACTTAATCCTGCTTGCGCTTTACATAATGACAGAGGACACTCAACTATAGGCGGGAAACGTTTCTCAGATAAACAAGCGTATTCGCTTCGCAACCGCTTTTCTTTAAAGCGCTTCTATTGGGGTGTCAGGAAAAAATTCCTTGAAAAGTTCATTTGCGTTGATACCGTTTTCACTTGGAAGTAAGATTTCGGAACTCTTAGAGCCTCTTCCATTTGAAAGATTGGTTTGCAATCGGAACTCTTTACAGAAGAAATGCAGTATTGCGAGGATTTCCAATTTCCCCCAAAGTTCCTTCTTTGCAACGGATGCTATGTTCTCGTTGTGGATTTGATGAAATTGATTGTGGAAAGTCGTTTTTAGGCCAATAAGCTTGTCAATCCACTTAAGAGAATTGCATTTAAATCGTAATCAATGTGTATTTCAGAAATCAAAAATGCCGCTTGACAGCGTAAGCGGCCACAGTCAGAATTGAGCAGTGGGACGCTATTGGACGGGGAGCGAAGCGTGAGGCCAACTTTTTCTATCATTACCGCGACATTAAATGCACGAGAAGCGATTTCAGAAATCGCAACCTCTCTTGCCTCACAGACATGTCGGGATTTCAATTGGATTATTGAGGATGCAGAATCCACGGATGGAACTTTGGAGGAGGTTGAAAGGTTCAGGTCTGCTCTCCCTGAGGTACTCGTATTTTCTCAAAAAGATAGTGGCGTCTATGACGCGTGGAATAAAGCCATGGAGAGTGCAGGCGAGCGTCTAGGAGATTGGTGTATTTTTCTTGGGGCAGGAGATGCCCTCGCAAGTAAAGACGTCTTGGTCAAAGCGCGTGACCTATTACTAGAAATCTCAGACGCGGTAAAGATTGCTACAGGTTCTGCGATTTTCATTTCAATCGAAGGAGAGAAAACATATCTAGATATCGGCTCTGGGGAAGAAGCGTATAAAAAATTATGGTTGAAGATGGCTATAAATCCCGCTTCATTTATTCGTAGAGAATGTTTGATTGCAGAGAAATTTGATAAGACATATAAGATTGCTGGAGATTACGAATTCTTTTCTCGCGTTTTAAAGAGTGAAAGAGAAATCCAAAAGATAGATTGCCTTGTTTCCACAATAAGAGAAGGAGGCCTTTCTACAAGCGCAGATGCGAGAAAGCGCTTATTGTGTGCAAAAGAGCGTTATCGAGCTTTTAAAACACACCATAGTGGAAACGTTTATAAAACAACAGTCGCGCTGTATCGTTTGCAAAAAGCAAAACTTTTTCTTTTCTTAAATCGCTTTCCAATTGGGAGAGTAACGATTCGCATCAGAAGAAAGGTTAAGAATTCTTTTCGGAAAAAATGACGATTTTCGTATTTGATATGGACGCGACATTAACGCCCCCGAGGCTTCCGATGACGGCCTCGTTCGCAGCGCGTTTCTTACCTTGGCAACTCGCGCATGCATCCTATATCGCCACGGGATCTGACTATAAGAAAGTAACTGAACAGCTACCCAGCTCTGTGATTAAAGCTTTTAGGGGTATTTATTGTTCTATGGGAAACGTCTTTATGGCTAAGGGGCAGGAGATTTACAGAAAGGATTTCATTCCCACGGAAGCGTTAATTTCCTCCCTTGAAAGTTTTCTCCAAGAAACACGGTACTCAGGAAGACTTTACCCCAACCACATCGAAAGACGTGTGGGGATGGTTAACTTTTCCATTTTGGGTCGCAGTTGCCCCTATGAAGCAAGACTTAAGTACAGCGCATGGGATAAGAAAACGCATGAGCGCATTTCCATTCAAAAGGCGTTGGAAGATAAGTTCCCAGAACTTGAGATTTCCGTTGGTGGCGAAATCTCAATTGACATTACGCCACGCGGCTACGGTAAGGGACAAATTGCGCACCACATAAGAGAAAGTTATCCTAACGAGGAAATTATCTTCATCGGGGACAGAACGGAGCCCGGGGGTAATGACTATGCGCTCGCTTCAGAATTATTGAAATTTGAGAACACTCGAGTAATCCAAGTCGCGGGTCCCGATGAGGTTCTTGAGGTTTTAGGTATTTAAAGAGTTTTTGAGTCTATGAAAAAAGCATTGATTACGGGTATTACAGGGCAGGATGGCTCTTTTTTAGCAGAGTTTCTTTTAGAAAAGGGCTACGAAGTGCATGGCATCCTCAGGCGGTCGTCTCTTCCTAATACGGCACGCATTGATGCAATCCTAGGAAAAATTACGTTGCACTACGGGGATCTTTCGGATGCCTGCGGGATTATTCGCATTGTCTCTGAAGTTAAGCCAGATGAAATCTACAACCTTGCAGCGCAAAGTCACGTGCGTGTTAGTTTTGATGCTCCAGAATACAGTAGCGACGTTGATGCCTTAGGGGCGCTGCGCATCTTAGAAGCAGTTCGGATTGCGGGATTAGAGAAAACAACACGCATCTATCAGGCTTCAACTTCAGAACTTTTCGGAAAAGTCGAAGAGACGCCCCAAAGGGAAACAACGCCATTTCACCCCTATAGCCCCTATGCCGTTGCGAAGCAGTATGCGTTTTGGATTGTTAAAGAGTATCGAGAGGCCTATGGGATGTTTTCAGTTAATGGGATTCTCTTTAATCACGAATCTGAGAGGCGAGGTGAGACCTTCGTGACGCGAAAAATCACCCGCGCCGCAGGACGGATTGCAGAAGGCTTGCAGGATGTTTTAGAACTTGGGAACATGGATTCTCTACGCGATTGGGGTTATGCCAAGGATTACGTGGAGTGTATGTGGCTCATGCTCCAATACGATAAGCCTGAAGATTTCGTAATTGCCACAGGAAAACAACACACAGTACGGGATTTCACAGAAAGGGCGTTTCTTGAAAATGGTATTGCCTTACGCTGGGTAGGACGGGGGTTAGATGAAAAAGGAATCGATGCGAAGACAGGCAGGGTTTTAGTTTCTGTTAATCCTAAGTTCTTTCGCCCTACGGATGTGGATAATCTTCTTGGAGACCCTACGAAGGCAAGAACTCTTTTACGCTGGAATCCAGAGAAGACAAGTTACGAAAGCCTCATCTCTCTTATGGCTCGTCACGATCGCCTTTTAGCAAAGAGAGAAAAAGCGCTCCGTACTGTGGGGTAAAAATACGATGGATAAGGAAAGTAAGATTTACGTTGCAGGCCACCGCGGGATGGTGGGTTCTGCCATCGTTCGGGAGCTAAAAAGAGAAGGGTACAAAAATATCCTTACACGAACGCATAAAGAGCTTGACCTCACGAGGCAGTGCGAGGTTGAGGATTTTTTCGAGCGAGAAAAACCCGAGTATGTTTTCTTGGCCGCAGCGAAAGTCGGTGGCATCCTCGCTAATAGCGAAGCGCCCGCTGACTTTATCTATGAAAACATGATGCTTGAAATGAATGTCATTCATGCGGCTTGGAAGAATGGCTGTAAGAAATTGGAGTTTCTAGGATCTTCCTGTATCTATCCTAAGTTCGCTTCTCAGCCGATGAAAGAATCCGCACTTCTCACGGGATCTCTTGAGAAAACCAATGAAGCCTACGCGCTGGCAAAGATTTCAGGCCTTAAGTACTGCGAATTTCTCAACCGACAATATGGCTGTGATTTTATTTCCGTGATGCCAACAAATCTCTATGGCCCCAACGATAACTATCACCCAACACATAGCCACGTCCTACCAGCACTCATTCGTCGATTCCATGAGGCTAAGGTAAAGGGGCTTACTAAAGTTACCTGTTGGGGCGATGGTACACCGAAGCGCGAGTTCCTTTATGTTGATGACCTAGCAAATCTCGCACTCTTCCTCATGAATCACTACAGTGGTAATGAAACCGTCAATGCAGGTACTGGCCGGGAAATCACAATTCGGGAACTCGCAGAAACTGTTAAAAGCGTTGTGGGTTTCACGGGAGAAATCCAGTGGGACAACACAAAACCCAATGGGACACCTAGAAAACTTTTGGACGTTAGTAAGGTAACCTCTTTGGGTTGGCACTACAGGACAGAACTTGAAGAGGGAATCCGTCTTTCTTATGAGGATTTTCTTCAAAACCCCATGCGTACGGAGCGGTAAAGATGCAGATTGTTCTTTTGTCAGGCGGCTCTGGTAAACGCCTTTGGCCTCTTTCTAACGATGTTCGCTCTAAGCAATTCATTCCTATCTTTAAAGAGGGGGATAGAAGGGTTTCCATGGTTAAGAGGGTTGTAGGGGAAATTCGGCGCACTCTCCCAGAAGCCACTCTTACCATCGCAACCGCGAAAAATCAGATTAGCTCCCTTAAAAATCAACTCGGGGATTTGGTTACGCTTTCCGTTGAGCCTAGTCGCAGGGACACATTTCCTGCCATTACTCTTGCCGCGGCTTTTCTTCACTATGAAAGGGGCGTTAGCCTTGAAGAAATCGTTGTGATTTCCCCTGTGGATCCTTACGTTAAGGAAAGTTTCTTTGCTGCCTTTCAGGATATCTCACGCGTTGTAGAGGAAAATCCCGCTGCTATTACCTTAATGGGGGTAAAGCCTACGTATCCAAGTGAGAAGTATGGCTACATTATCCCGAAATCCGCAGAGGATATTTCCCGTGTGGCAGTCTTTAGAGAAAAACCTACTCGGGAAGTTGCCGAGGAATACATCCGAGAGGGAGGCTTATGGAATTGTGGCGTATTTGCCTTTAAGTTAGGTTACCTCTTAAAGAGAGTTCGAGATGTCTTTCCCTTTACGGATTATCGAGACCTCTACGAGCACTATGAGAAGCTACCTAAGATTAGTTTTGACTATGCCGTCCTAGAAAAGGAGCCCTCTATTTTTGTTAAACGCTATGTGGGCTCGTGGTCTGATCTTGGCACATGGAATACTCTCACTGAGGCGATGGAAGAGCCTTCTATTGGAAAGGCAATTTTGAGTGAAACTTGCAGAAACACCCACGTTATCAATGAAACAGATCTACAGGTCCTTTGTATGGGTACGAAAGATCTCGTTGTTGCAGTCGGAGCAGATGGGATTCTTGTTTCCGATAAGGCGGAAAGTAGTTACCTAAAACCCTTTGTGGATTCCTTTGAAGTAAGTGCGCGTTATGCGGAAAAATCTTGGGGGACATATCGCGTTATCGATATTCAAAAAAATGCGCTTACGATTCGTGTGACACTAAACCCAGGGCATCGCATGAACTATCACAGCCACGCAAGGCGTGATGAAGTCTGGACGGTGCTCTCAGGCGTGGGTACAAGCATTGTCGATGGCTTTGCCGAAGAGATTCACGCAGGAGACATCATCTCGATTTCGCGTGGCGCAAAACACACCGTGATTGCCAAGACAGAATTAAAGATTATTGAAGTTCAGATTGGTGCCGATATCGACGTTGCCGATAAGGAAATCTATGACGCGCCCGAAGGCTAGTCCGCTTTTTCTTCGCCCTGCAGGGAAAGACTACCTTTGGGGAGGAACGCGGCTAAAGAGAGAATTTGGAAAAGATCTCCCAATGACGCCTCTTGCGGAAACTTGGGAAGTCTCCGTACACCCAGAGGGCGAAAGTACGGTTGAGGGTGGCGCATTCGATGGCTGGAAGCTCTCAGAGGTCATAGCCTCGCACCCAGAGTACTTAGGTAAACATAAGGAATTTCCGCTTCTTTTGAAATTAATCGATGCAAAGGAAGCTCTCTCTATTCAGGTTCATCCCGATGAAGCCTACGCCACGGAGCATGAGGGAGAGCACGGGAAAACGGAACTCTGGTACGTCCTAGATGCAAAACCGGATTCTAAGGTTGTCTATGGATTTGAACATCCCGTGACAAAAGAAGAGATACGCACTGCAGCACTTCGAGAAGGGGATCTTCATAAACACCTTCACTATGAGGCCGTAAAGAAAGGAGATGTATTTCTTATCCGTCCTGGAACAGTGCACGCAATTGGAGCAGGGGCTCTTATCGTAGAGATCGCGCAAAATTCCAACGTAACCTACCGTATTTGCGACTACAACCGCATAGATAAAAGGGGACTGCCGCGAGAGCTTCACATTGAGAGTGCTCTTTCCGTTTTAAAAGGACTTGAAAACCCTCTTCGTTACGCCACAAAAGTTAGGCAGCACCCCCGTCTTTTTCGCTATAGCGCAGGTAGTGCAATCCAGAGTTTTCCTCCTTGTGAGTACTTTCAAGTTGAAAGGATTCGTTTTCTCTCTTCTATGGCCTTTGTGAGCCCCGCATCTACTTTTCAGGTTTTCTTTATCCTCTCTGGCGAAGGTACTCTCGCTAGGGACGATGGCGGGGATAAGAGAGGTAGAGCCTTAAAAAAAGGAACGACGCTATTTTTACCTGCAGAGAGTGAGATGCTCCTTTTGGGGGACCTCGAACTTCTTCGTGTGACTTGCTAGAGGGAAAGGTAAGTTTTAGAGAAAACGCTTTACTGCTTGGGGTGGTCCTTTCCCCAATTGCTCTTTGCAATCGAAAAGGTTTCTAGTAGTGTTTCGCGCTTCAGAACAAAGGCACCTCCTAGGAAAGAAACGTAGATTAAGACGGAAGTCCAGCCTCCAACGAACATCCCTGAGGTAATTAAGACAAAGCTTGCGATAACCTCAAAGGTAAAGACAGAGCCTACCTGCACTTGAAGTTCGATTGCGAGTTTCTTTTCAAGAATCCAAGCTCTCACTGCAACTGCTATTGACATAGAAAGTACGGTTAAGGGTAGGTTCTTTAGTAGGAGACCAAAAAGGCAAAATAGCGCGATACTTAGCGCTAACGCTATGCAGTTTGCTACGAGAAGATCCTTCTCACGCCTTAGAACCATAAGGTATGTGCCAATGAGTATCGATACTGCACATTCGAAAAGCGAGAGGGGAAGAATGAGCGGAAGATAGCCCATCACATCCGCGTAGTTAGGCTCCTGACTGTAACGATGCCTTTGCTCCTTCTAAAACGTGCGGAAAATCTTTTCTTCTGCAAAATACTGGCGAACGGCAAAACCAAATCCCCACAACCATGGAGGTCGCTCGCACTAGAAGAAATGCAATGATGAAAATCCGATAGCCTCGCACGTTACTGAATGCGGCAATGAGAACCGTCTACCTTTAGTACAAGAAGGATAACAGTGACGCCAACAACGAGAGAAACGAAGTTTGCCGAAAGCGAATAAGAGATATTCGGACGAAACAATTTTCAATCAAACGAGAATTCCCCTTTGGCATTGTGACGATTAACTCTACTAAGAAAACGCACAAGAGAAGCCTCAAACTCTTGCCTTCCGATTGTAGCGACCGAAACGACCTCTTTACTTAATCTGTTTGTCGTATCAGGGAAAACGATTTCGTAGTCTCCCATAGGTTCAAAAACTTTTTCTACTGGGTGACCGCTAACCTCAACGATATTCCCTGCAAAAAAAGCCAGAATTGGAATTTGGTAAGCTGAGGCCACGTGGACAATTGCCGTATCAGGGCTAATGACTCCTGCAGTAGCACCAATTAATCGGCAGGCCTCAGTAAAATTTTTAGGACAAATCCTTTTCACATACTTTGACGTTTTAACACTTTGGGTATCACTGCAATAGACATAAGCGCTTGTTTCTTTCCGAGTGAAGAAATCCGCAATCCAATCTATCTGCTCCTGAGAAAGTGTTCGACTGATACGTGTTCCCACACAATTGACATAGATAAATGTCTCTTTAAGGTCAAGCGGCTTAATTCCTGTGTAAGGAGAAATTCTCTTAACGGTGTCCCCAGTGATGCGCTCTGCAACCGCAGCCCAAAATTCTCCAAAATGAGAGCGTTCCCTTACGTCAAGCCATTCCGAGCAAACCTCAGGACAAAACCTAATATTGAGATCCATCCCCAAAACAGGCGAAATGGTTTGAGAAAGAAATCTTACCCGAAAATTTCTTTGGAATCGCTTAACCGTATAGGTTAAATCCACAACCGCATCCCACGCGTAGCTTGCAAGTTTCTCGCATTCACCTAGATTTGTGATGTCATGAATTGATTCAGTTGGAAGAGTTGTCTGAAACACTGATGCGACTTTGGGACTTGCTGCAATATGAACTCTCAGGCCTCTTTTTATGAGAAAGAGTACAAGTCCATTAATGTAAAGAGAATCTCCAAAACCAAGAAAGAAGTCGAGTAACAGCACTTCTCTGATCTCTCCTCGCGGAGGAATTGGTTTGCGCAATCCTTCCGACTTCCTAATAGATTTCATCTTTCTCAAAAAGAACCAAGTTCTTATCTTTAAACGAATACGCCCTGTGTAAGGAGTGAGAAAACAATCAAGCGCAGGAGTTTCCCGAACCAAACGAATAAGAGAAAAAGACATCACTTTCTCCCTCTAAAACGCGAAAGTCAAGCGACTTTCGCAACAAAGGTTAATCGGGTGGAAACACTTGTCATTACAGGGTCTTCTTACCGATGCAATCAAGATTTCGAAGCAGCCGGTTTGCGATAGGAGAGATTGCCACGATGGAATTACCGCCTTTTCACAGTTGTCTCCAAGAATAACAACATCAAGCATGAAGAAAACTCCCTAAATCAGAAAACGACTAAAAAGGCCTGCCAAGGGCGACCCGAATAGGCAAGATATCATTGCAGTCCAAATCAAAATCTGATATGGGAACAGAATTGAATTTGGTAGGAGTGTACTCTGAATAGGCGGCTTCTAGTGTCAAGCGTACAAACCATTAGTTGTCAGAATAGTTTACCGCTGAAACTAAATCAAGGAGAAGCGGAAAATGAGCTATTCAGAAG
>CAVLDT010000038.1:0-13572 GCA_963661915.1 Duodenibacillus sp. | reverse complement strand
AGTTCAAATTTTTCTTGCAATCTTTTTTCAAACCCTTTATATTTCGCATCCTCTTAGGCACGTAGCTCAGTTGGTTAGAGCATCACGTTGACATCGTGGGGGTCGTTGGTTCGAGTCCAATCGTGCCTACCAAGTAACTTCTTGGAGACGAAATGAATTTCTGTTGTCAGTTCTTGCGAACAACAACAACCCGATTCCGCTAATGGGGCCGGGCAGGTGGATTTTGTAAATGAAGAGTGCGGCCGTGAGGTCGCATTTTTTTTGAGATTTTTATTTTTAGACTTTTGTAATGGGGATGGGCAGTCCCTTTGGAGAAATTAAGATGATTACCGTTACGTTGCCCGATCAATCCAAGCGCACGTTTGATGCGCCTGTTACGGTCAAACAAATCGCCGAATCTATCGGAGCAGGTCTTGCGAAGGCTGCTCTCGTTGGTAAGGTTAATGGAAAACTTGTGGACTTGAGCACAGTAGTTGATGCTGACGCTACAGTCTCGATTGTGACAGGACGTGACCCCGAAGGTGTCGATGTCATTCGCCATTCCACAAGCCACTTGATGGCTCAGGCTGTGAAAGAACTCTTCCCGAGCGCAGAAGTGACGATTGGACCCTCCATTGAAAATGGCTTCTACTACGACTTTAAGTTTGAACGGCCCTTTACGCTCGATGACTTGAAGGCTATCGAAGAGAAGATGGCCGAACTCGTCAAAAAGGACATCCCGCTAGAACGTATCGAGATGCCTCGGGACGAAGCGATTGCTTTCTTTAAAGGCTTGGGAGAACACTACAAGGCAGAAATCATTGAATCGATTCCTGCGGGAGAAATAATTTCTCTATATCGTCAAGGAGAATTCACAGATCTTTGCCGTGGCCCACACGTGCCAAGCACGGGTAAGCTCAAGGTCTTTAAATTGATGAAGGTTGCGGGCGCTTACTGGAGAGGCGATAGCAAAAACGAGATGCTACAACGCATCTACGGCACAGCTTGGGCAACAAAAGAAGCGCAGGATGCCTACTTGAAGATGCTTGAAGAGGCTGAAAAACGCGATCATCGTCGTCTCGGGAAGGAGCTTGACCTCTTTCACTTGCAGGACGAAGCCCCTGGCATGATTTTCTGGCACGCCAAGGGATGGTCTATTTGGCAGGTTGTCGAGCAGTTCATGCGTAAGATTTATCAGGACAACGGCTACATGGAAGTGAAAGCGCCGCAGCTTCTTGATCGCTCTCTTTGGGAGAGATCCGGTCACTGGGCGAAGTACCGTTCCAACATGTTTACAACCGAGTCGGAAAACCGTTACTACGCCTTAAAGCCGATGAATTGCCCAGGGCACATCCAGCTCTTTAATTCTGGCCTTCGTAGTTACCGCGATCTTCCGATGCGTTTCGGTGAATTTGGTCAGTGCCACAGAAATGAACCGAGTGGTTCTCTTCATGGTTTGATGCGTGTCCGTGGCTTTACGCAGGACGATGGCCACATTTTCTGCTCAGAGGATCAAATCCTCTCCGAATGCGTCAACTACACGCGCCTTGTTCGTGAGGTTTACAAGACCTTTGGCTTTACGGACATTAGTTACAAGATTGCTACCCGTCCTGAGATGCGTATCGGCGAGGACTCTGCTTGGGATAAGGCCGAGGCTGCTCTTATCGAAAGTTTGGAAGCTTGCGGCGTTCCTTATGACATCCTCCCGGGAGAGGGCGCCTTCTATGGCCCGAAGATTGAGTATCACTTAAAGGACTGCTTGGGACGCTCTTGGCAGTGTGGCACCATTCAGGTTGACTTCCAGATGCCAGGCCGTCTAGGTGCAGAGTACGTCGCAGAAGACAACACCCGTAAGGTTCCTGTGATGTTGCATCGCGCTATCTTAGGCTCCTTGGAACGTTGGATTGGTATGTTGATTGAACACTATGCGGGTGCGATGCCCGTGTGGCTTAGCCCAGTGCAGGTTGCGGTTGCCTCGATTACCGATGCACAGGCTGACTACGCTCGCGAGGTTGTCGCCGCAATGAAACAGGCAGGATTGCGTGTTTCTGAGGATTTGCGCGGTGAAAAAATCAACTATAAAATCCGAGAACTCAGTTTGCAGAAGCTTCCCTTTATTGCCGTTGTTGGCGATAAGGAAAAGGCTAGCAGGACCGTTAGTGTCCGTGCTCGCGGAGGGAAGAATCTCGGCGTGATGTCGCTTGAGGACTTCGTGGCGAAGGTCGTAGAACTCGATAAGAATCGGGTGAATACGGATCTCTAACGAGGCTCCTTTAAGGCGGTTTCGTTAACTTTTATAGGGAGTGACTGTTATTACTCAAGAACGTACACACCGGATCAATCGTGAGATCCGGGTTCCTCAGGTTCGTTTAACCGGGGTCGATGGGGCGCAGATTGGGATTGTTCCGACTGCGGAGGCTCTCCGAATGGCAATGGATGCCGACGTCGACCTCGTTGAGGTTGCTCCGAATGCCGTTCCACCTGTTTGCCGTTTGATGGATTACGGCAAGTTCCGTTATCAGGAACAGAAGCGGGCGCAGGAAATCAAAGCCAAACAGAAGGTCGTGCAGGTTAAGGAAGTTAAGTTCCGCCCCGCGACCGATGAAAATGATTTCCAGACGAAGCTTCGTGCTGTGAAGCGCTTTTTGGCCGATGGTGACAAGGCGAAGATTACGCTTCGCTATCGTGGCCGCGAAATGGCGCATCAGGATATCGGTATGCAGGTTGTTAATCGCTTGCGTGAAGAACTTGCCGATCTTGCTCAGGTCGAGCAGATGCCAAAACTTGAAGGCCGCCAGATGGTGATGGTTCTCGCTCCTCGCTCGAAGAAGAAGCCTGCGGCGCAGAAAGCCGCCGCGCAAGAGGCGCCTCAAGAGTAAAAGTTCTCGCTTTGATGTTTCTTCGAAATCCCCGTGCAGTTTGCGGGGATTTTGCTTTTCTAGGGGAGATAAGAAGATAAAAATCTAGTGTTTTTGGCTAAGTAAAAAGCGAAATACTAAATTTTCTAAGGAATAAACTAAAAGTTTAACAAATCTGAAACAGTTTGTAAGAAGTTATTTTGTATATCTTTCTTCAAAGTCAATTTCCCCTTCTCTGAGTCTCCTTAGGTAATCCTTTCAAGTCGTACACTAAATGCGTTTTCCCAACGGGGAAAAACACACAATTCCAGAGGAGAAGTTTATGCAGAAGAAAACGTTAGTTAAATGCGCAGCCGCCGCTTTGGCCCTTGCATTTACCGCTTCTTGCGTCAGTGCTGCTCCGCACATTGGCAAAGAATATCGCTTAAAGAAAGTTGTCCAGGTCGATGGCCGTCAGGGTATCGCCGCTGATAAAGACTACTTCTACGTTTCCGACACGCGTGGTCTTTACAAGTATGACCGCAATTGGAAGCTCGTTAAGAAACGCGTTCAGACAAAGACTGACGGACTTTTCCCACATCCGGAATTGGCCAATCACTTCGGTGATATCGACGTGCATGATGGCAAGATTTACACGGGTAACGAACATTTCAACCTCGGCCGTGGCGAGAACATCTGCGTTTCCATTTATGACGCGAACACCTTAAAGTGGATTGAAGACATTCCATGGTCTGCCGAGTCTGGCCAGGTTGAGGTCTCGGGCGTTGCCGTTGACCGCGAACGTAACCTCGTTTGGTTGTCTGACTGGGTTGATAGCCGCTACGTCTATGCCTACAGCCTCGAGACAAAGAAGTACTACACCAAGGTCCAGTGCCGCCCAGAACCGTACTGGTGCCAGGGTATCTTCATTGCCGATGGCAAGATGATTCTTGCTGCTGACGATGGCGAATCCACCTATCACATCGCCGATAACGTCTACGTCATGGATATCACAGGCGTTCCCTACACAGGTTTGAAGCAGGGTACGGAACCCGTTAAGGATACACCGTGGTCTGTTAAGACCGATGCCAAGGGTAAGGTTGTCACCCGCACTGGTTTGATCGCTGCTGGCGCTTCCGCTGGCAAGGTTAAACTCCTCCGTGAAATGAACGATTTCCGCCGTGCTGGCGAAATCGAAGGTCTCTGCATTGACCCAGTTACGGAAGATTTGCTTGTTCTTAACAATCGTGGAACACAGATTATTCTCGGTATGAGCCAGGGCCCGTTCAAGGACGAAGGCTACACAGGTGAAATTCACGAAGTCTATATCTATGAGAAGATTAAGTAAGACCTCTTAGATTCTTTGCATAAGTGAAGTTTGCGCGGCATTTTCTTTTTGAAGATGCCGCGTTTTGGTTGTATCCCCCGAAATTTTTGAATTTGTTTAGAAATTCTCTTCTACTCGGGATATAATCCCTCGCTTTCAGAGTTCTGAAGCGAGGCATCTTTTGCCAACCTCGGAACAGAAAAGAAGTCGGGGCGGGCCCAAGAAGATTGCGAACACACAAAGCGCAACGCCTAGAGTTCCGATAAATTAAGAAGGAAACGGCAAAATGCCGAAGATGAAAACAAAGAAGGCCGCGAGCAAGCGCTTTAAGGTGCGCTCGGGCGGCTCAATTAAGCGCGCACATG
This sequence comes from Duodenibacillus sp., assembly GCA_963661915.1. GTDB lineage: Bacteria > Pseudomonadota > Gammaproteobacteria > Burkholderiales > Burkholderiaceae_F > Duodenibacillus. The sequence goes on along the minus strand of CAVLDT010000038.1, from coordinate 9,064 downwards.
CTACAAAGCGCCACATCCTTACCCATCGTACGACGAAAAACAAGCGTCATCTCCGTGGAATGTTGACAATCCATGAGTCTGACAGCAAGTCGATTCATCGTATGTTGCCTTACGCATAAAGAAAGGGAGGAATAAGAATGCCTCGAGTTAAACGTGGTGTGACGGCTCGTGCTCGTCATAAGAAGATTCTCGCCCTTGCGAAGGGCTACCGTTTACGTCGCAACAATGTGTTCCGTGTTGCTAAGCAGGCCGTTATGCGTGCTGGTCAGTACGCCTATCGTGACCGCCGTGACAAGAAGCACGTGTTCCGTCGCTTGTGGATTGCTCGTATCAATGCGGCAACTCGCACAAACGGAATGACCTATAGCCGCTTCATGAACGGCTTGAAGAAGGCCAATATCGCTTTGGACCGCAAGGTTTTGGCGGATATGGCTGTGTTTGACAAGAATGGATTTGCCGCTCTTGTCGCCCAGGCCAAGGCCGCTCTCGGTTAAGAGAGAATCGGTTTGTACCCGGAGAGAGAACTAGTTCGCAGGTCGCGAACTAGGGATTCCTCCAAAGAAAGGGTTTCGGCACAAGTACGCGCTTGATGCGTCTTGCCCGAACCCTTTTTTGTTTGATTTCGGTTTTTAGTAACTGAAAGAAGTTTTGGAAGATTTGCAATAGTTTTGATTCGCATGGATGAATAGGTTATGCAAGAACTCCATGATCTCATTGAGTCGGCAAAGGCCGATTTCGCAGCTGCCGAACAACCAGCTGCCCTAGAGGACGCCAAAGCGCGTTACATTGGAAAGAGTGGAGCGGTGACGCTTCTCATGAAAGAACTCGGGAAACTTCCTCCCGAAGCGCGTCGTGCGCGCGGCCAAGAAATCAATGCCGCAAAGAACGCTATTGAAGCCGCTCTCAATGCACGTCGTGAGGCTCTTGCGGCCGCTAAGCTTGAAAAACGTCTTGCTGCGGAAGCAGTCGATGTGACTCTCCCTGGGCGTACGCAGGCCAAAGGTGCGATTCACCCTGTGATGCGCACTTGGATTCGTATCGAGGAAATTTTCCGTTCCATCGGTTTTGATGTTGCTGATGGCCCTGAAATTGAAAGTGACTGGTTTAGTTTTACAGCTTTAAATAATCCCCCGAATCACCCAGCCCGTTCGATGCAAGATACCTTCTATGTCGATAGAAAGGATTCCACGGGTTTGCAACTTCCGCTTCGTCCGCATACTTCGCCGATGCAGGTTCGCTACTCTCGCACGCATACGCCTCCGATTAAGGTGATTGCCCCTGGGAGAACGTATCGCGTTGATAGCGATGCAACACATTCGCCAATGTTTCATCAGGTCGAAGGTGTGTGGATGGATGAAAATATTTCCTTTACAGACCTCAAAGGTGTGTATTCTGAATTCCTACGTCGCTTCTTTGAGACTGACGATTTGATTGTCCGCTTCCGTCCAAGCTATTTCCCGTTCACCGAGCCATCTGTCGAAGTAGATATGGCCTTTACAACGGGACCGAAGAAGGGCCGTTGGTTGGAAATCTCTGGCGCAGGCGAAGTGCATCCGACCGTTGTACGTAACTACGGCTTGGATCCCGAGCGCTATATTGGATTTGCCTTTGGCTCCGGCTTAGAGCGTCTTACGATGCTTCGGTATGGAATCGACGATTTGCGGCTCTTCTTTGAAGGCGACCTACGGTTCCTTTCTCAGTTCAGCTAGTTTTTGACTTAAGAGGATTTAAGCGATGTTATTTTCTGAAGAGTGGTTACGCCACTACATCAATCCAGATCTTACGAGCGAACAATTAACAGAAGCGCTTACGATGGCTGGCCTCGAAGTCGAAGAGGTAACTACGATTGCTCCTCCCTTCACAGGCGTTGTCGTCGGTAAGGTGCTTACCTGCGTGAATCATGAGAATTCCGATCACCTTCACGTCTGCACGGTCGATGTCGGCGAAGGGGAGCCTTTGCAGATTGTCTGCGGGGCGCCAAACGCTGCGGCAGGAATCAAGGTACCTTGCGCAAAGATTGGTGCGAAACTTCCTGGTGACTTTACGATTAAGAAAGCAAAGATGCGTGGCGTTGAGAGCTTTGGCATGCTTTGCTCTGCTCGTGAATTGGGCGTATCAGAAGACCATTCTGGTCTTTGGATTCTTCCTGAGGACGCTCCCATTGGTAAAGACATTCGTAGCTATGCACGTTTAGATGAAAAGCGTATTGAAATTAAGTTAACACCGAATCGCGGGGATGCTCTCTCCGTTATTGGTGTTGCACGCGACTTAAGAGCAATCACCGGGGCCACTCTTACGATGCCTGATATGACACCGGTCCCCGCTAGTTGCGAATGTGTGAAGCCTGTGCATATTGAGGCCCCAGAACTTTGCGGGCGCTTCACGGGACGCGTGATTCGTAATCTCAACCCTGCGGCGAAGACTCCCGCATGGATGAAAGAACGCTTGGAGCGCTCTGGCCAGAGGTCCATTTCTGCTCTTGTCGATATCTCTAACTACATCATGCTTGAAGTGGGTCGTCCGACACACTTCTACGACCTCTCTAAACTCACGGGCGATATCACCGTTCGTTGGGCAAAGAAGGGTGAGCCTCTTGAACTCTTAAACGGCGAAAAGCCCGAGCTCGATGAATACTATGGTGTCGTAGCCGATGAAAAGGGCGCCCTTGGTCTTGGTGGCATTATGGGCGGCGCCGACTGCTCGATTAGCGATACGACAACAGATCTCTTTATCGAAGCGGCTTTCTGGTTCCCAGAGAAGATTCAGGGACGTTGCCGTCGCTTGAATTTCTCCACAGACGCAGCTCACCGCTATGAGAGAGGTGTGGACTTTGGTAGCCACATCGAGCACGTCGAGTACGCAACGCGACTCGTCTTAGAAATCTGTGGCACGCCAGAGACGAAGGTGGGCCCCGTAAACGACAACATCGTTAACCTACCGAAGCGCTCGGTTGTCCGTATGCGTCCTGACCGTTGCCGCAAGATTGTGGGTGTGGCGATTCCTGATGAATTTATGGCTGAGGCCTTCACGCGCCTTGGTTTTGAATTCACACGCGAGGGTGCGGACTTCCTTGTCAAGAGCCCCACGTATCGCTTTGATATCGAGATTGAAGAAGATCTTATCGAAGAAGTGGCTCGCCTCTACGGTTACGAGAAACTTCCTGATCGTGAGCCTCTTGCACGGGCTACGATGCTCTCGAAGAAAGAAGGCGTCCGCGGCAATCACGACCTTCGCTACGCACTCGTTGACTGTGGCTATCAGGAACTCATTAACTTTAGTTTCGTCGAAGAGGCTTGGGAAGAAGATTTCGCTGGAAATAAGTCTCCCATCAGACTTCTTAACCCGATTGCAAGCCAGCTTTCTGTAATGCGTACGCAGCTTATCGGCAACCTCGTCGATATCCTCCGTTATAACTTAAATCACAAGGCAGAAAACGTCCGTATCTTTGAATTGGGTCGCGTTTTCTTCCCGGATGACTCCGTTGAAGACGGCCCATGGACAGTAAAGGGCGTAAGACAGCCCTTACACATTGCCGCCCTTGCCTATGGTGATGCACACGGTGCCCAGTGGGGAGAGGCTACTCGCAATGTGGATTTCTTTGATGTGAAGGGAGATCTTGAGAAACTCCTTTCTCCCCTGAAGGCTCGTTTCGTACCCACGCGGCATCCGGCGCTGCATCCAGGGCGCGCTGCGGAAGTTACCCTTAATGGGAAGTCGATTGGTTTCATCGGGGAGTTGCATCCGAGACTTTGCCAGAAGTATGCATTGCCGAAGGCGCCTGTCGTCTTTGAAGTCGATGTTGCAAGTATCCTTGTAACGGAGGTGCCCTCGCCTAAGCCCGTTGCAAAATTCCAACCCTTAGAGCGTGACTTCTCTCTCGTGGTTCCTGTATCTGTCACAGCGCAGGCAATTGAAGACGCTGTTGTGGCTTTGAAGAAGACCAAAGCGGGCGAAGCTATCGAGAGCTTTAAACTCTTTGACCTTTATAGACCCAAGGATGGAGCGGATCTCGGAGAAAAGAGTATGGCTTTCCGCTTGGAGCTTGTCTCTCATGGTGCTGAGCAGATTAGCGAAAGCGAGGCCGAAACTGTGCAAAAGAAGCTTCTTGACTCTCTTGCCGCTCTCGGGATTAAGCTTAGGGCCTAGAAAGTGGATATCATTACAAAAAAAAGAGAATTTCCGTGGGAAATGAAGATGGAAAAGAACAATTACTACACGGCATACGCTGATAAAAATTTTGGAAAATCCTCAGAGGCTGCCTCGATGACAAAGATTAACTTTGTCGATGTACTCTATGATCGCTTGGGCCTTTCTCGCACAGAGGCCTTAAGCGTGATTGAAGCGATTTTCTCTGAGATTCAGAATGCGCTCATTGAAGGACGCGATGTGAAGCTTGCGAACTTCGGGACTTTCTCTACGCGAGATAAGTCTGCGCGTCCAGGGCGCAATCCGAAAACCGGAGAGGCCTACGAAGTGTCCGCTCGCCGCGTCGTGACCTTCGTTCCTGCTCCCTATATGCGGGATGCAGTTGCTGAGTACGGCAAAACGGGAAATAAGGAAGAGGAAAAGTAGTGACGTGCCCTTTAACCTAGGGGGCGTGAGATACCTAAAGTAGCGAGAACATGCCAATGCCACAAGACAACACCTTCGCAGGATATACCCTGCAACAGATATGTGCCGAGTGTGAAGTTCCTATGCATGTTCTCGTCTATTGGGCGGATTATTTTCAAGAGTTAAAAGACGCTAACGGGAGGCTCAAAGCCGAGTACTCTCAAGCGGATTTAAGTCTTGTTCGGCGGATAAAAAAGTGCCTCTATTCACGGTTTTTAACTGTCGAAGAGGCGCGTCGCGTCATCGATAGTGAAGATGTCGCGGCAAAAAAGCAGAAAGCTACTCTTACGCAGACTGCCGCACCAAAGGATAGTATTTACAGCCGAGCGGCAGAAGAAAAAGCGCCTCAAATGCCAGAGGCTCCTATCTTTGCAAAGACGAATAGTGCGGCTACTTCTAAGACGAACTTTGCTGATCTTGTAAGCGGCGGCCTTAACCAACTCGAAGAAGTCCTTGCTGCGCAGAAAAACCGTTTTAACGATGAAAGAGAAGAGTTCTCTGTTGTGAAAAGCGACTGTGCTGCTCGCCTTTCAGAACTCTCAGCGGCGCTTGACTGCGAAAAGGAAAAAAACATCGCCTTGCGGCATTTACTTGAAGAAGCCGTGAAGGACTTAGAAGCGCTTCGCATCGAAGTTTTTGGCGATAAATAACTTCGAACGAGTTTCAAATACGCCAATCACAAACTGATTAATTCATGTGCTTGAATCGCCGCGAAAGGGGATATCCCTCTCGCGAAAGAAAGCCTAATTTCTAAAAAGTAAGAGATTGAGGCGTTTAAGTGCATTGGGACATGTTTCTTGGGGCTTAACGAAGATACTCTAGCGCTTGAAAATTACCTAATCGCACGATAAAATGCGCGCTCTATGTCGGGGCGTAGCGCAGCCTGGTAGCGCACTTGCATGGGGTGCAAGGGGTCGCGAGTTCGAATCCCGCCGCCCCGACCATTTCTTTTTTAGAGTAGGGTGACTGAGAAGTCGCCTTATTTTTTTCCTTCAAAAGTTCTCTAACGTACCTAGTTTCAACTTGGTGACTTGTCGAATTGCGCCTCAAACCTCTGATATCGCAGTTCAAAATGTTAGACCTTGACTATTACGAGTCTCCAAAGTGAGACATTACCGATGTCAGAAAATCAATGCCGATTTTTATTGAAGTACGAGGGGGAGGCTTTAGTCAACCATTCGATGGATGTTGCTCAGTTGGCCCCTCCTTTGTTGGCTTTAAACGAAGTGATACAAGAACTCAACAGACAGGCTAACGGGGAGCAGATTCGTATCACTTTAAAAATTGATGCGCCGATTAAGTCGGGGAGTATTGGAATCGATTTATCCCTTGCGCAGGACTTCCTATCACAAGTGACGGGGTTCCTGACATCTGGCGAAGTTTCTGCATTCAGCAATGCAAACACTCTTGTCAGTTGTGTCTTGCAAATTGTCATGCTCAAGAAGTATTTGAAAGGACGGGATGCGGCGCTTTTTGTTGAATCAAAGAACGCCAAAGAGACAACTCTTGTCATTGACAATCGGAAATTTGTCGTGAACAACATCGCGATGTTTGGCGTCAGTAGCTACATTTGTTCGAACGCATGCTCAAAACCTGCAGATCCGTTGCATCATGCAGGAGTAGAGAAACTTTACATTTCTACAAGCAAAGAACTCGAGTCTGTGACGAAAGAAGAGCTTGAAGACTTTCAAGCGATTCAAGAGGAAAGAGAATTGACTCGCTCCTCTGCGGCCTATTGCCATTAAGAATTCTTTGAAGTGTGGGTTCTGAGTAACTAGATTGAAGATGGATTGTGCAGGAAAGAGTGATGTTGCCCTGCGGTGAAGAATGAAGCGTACCAAGGAGTTCCTGTATTTCGCCTAATACTCGTTAGGGATACAAATACTCGCGCATTTAAGAACACCACTTGCGAAAATAAGAAACGCCAATAGGACTGCTAGGCATGACGCCTAGCAATCTGGCAGAGGGTTCTTGTCCCAAGAGGGAAAGTCATTTCAGAAGTCCATTTTCCCGTAGCCAAGAAGTCACGCCTCGGCTCTTAAGACCAACGGAACCATAGGTTGAAAAATGGGTTCCAAATTTGCAATTTGGTAGCAACTTCTCAAAGTCATCGCGGGTGTTGATTACACCGCTTCCACCGTGTGTATTGCAGGTGAGAATAAGTTTTCCAGAAAGGTCCACAGACTTAATCCACGTCGCAAGAGGGGCGGCAATGTGGTACCACCATGTTGGGCTCGCTAAGACGATGACATCGTACCTTGATAGATCGATGGCAACAGGTTTAATCGCACGCGAGATTCCCTTTTCGATTTCTTCCTGAACTACTTTTGTTGTAGCGCGATATTCCTCTGGATAGGGCTCAACGGTTTCAACGCGAAAGGTATCGGCTCCTGTTGCGGCGCGGACGGCAAGGGCAACACTTTCTGTATTCCCAGAACGTGTGTAATAGACAACAGCGAATTTTGAAGAGTTTTTGTTTTGAGCAAATGTGTCAGTCATAGTTGTTACGGTTAATGAGGGCGCGATGAAAAGGGCGCCGAGCGTTTTAAAAAATTGGCGTTTGTGCATTGTCAATCCTTTGGTTACTTTGCGTTGGATCCTTGTTGCTTTATTAGGTTCTTTAGTGAAGTTTCTAGTAGAGAAGCGGCACTTTCATACCCGATGCCACGCAATGTCGTAGCAATTTCCTTGATAGCCCCTTCGCTGAGTCCAACATTCATTCCGATTGCGATGTGAGAGGTAAGTTGAGCGGGGGCTGGAAGAGCCGAGAGGGCAGAAATTGTTAGCACTTCTCGGGTCATGTCATCGAGAATCCCAGAGGAGAAAATATCCCCAAAGAGATGCTCCTTAAGATAGGCGTCAATGTCAGGGGCAAAATCAAAAAGAGCTCCCTTGACAGGGGCGCCAACAAGACGCGTCTGTACGGCAGTTCCTACGGCGTTAAGTTTCTCAGGGGCGGGGCGAGGGTTCCTCTTTGCGCCTTCAAGATCTTTAATCCCTTTAGTCTTTCTTTCATTTACGAGAGAAAGAAGTACGGAGAGCGCAGTGAGGCTCCTCGGAAAACCGCAATAGGCGTAAAGCTGCACAAGAGCGTCGCGCAGTTCACTGATACTAAGTTTCGCATCGAGAGCTTTTTGAAGGCTCGCAGGCAATGCTGCTGTATCGCCAGTTGCCGTAAAAGCTGCGGCTGCAGCAAAGAGCTGATATTTTTCTTCAGATGTGTTTGTGGACATAGTGATTTCGAGAGAATCCTTAAGAAAAATCCTCAATAGAAAAACGTATCTTCCCAAAAGAGATACGTGTAAATCTTAAGAGGGGAATTTTCTAAACACTATGCCAAGAAATCGACAATTCTTGCCTAATTCTACTTGTCTGACTTTCCAAGAAAAACGAGGACTTTAGGCTACAAGGGCGGCTCTCTTTCGGGAGATATCGCCGTGCGGGGCAACGCCAAAGATGCGTTTATATTCCCGAGAAAATTGCGAAGAACTCTTGTATCCAACGGCAAAAGCGGCTGTCTCAACGTTCTTTCCTTCGCTAAGCATGAGACGAGCTGCTTCCTGCAACCTCAAGCGCTTTTGAAACTGCACGGGAGAAAGCGTTGTGAGTTCCTTAAAGTGCTTGTGAAAGGAAGAAGCAGACATCGCAGCACGCAATGCTAGGGATTCAATTGTAAGAGGCTCACGATAGTGATTTCTTAACCAAGCCACAGACTGCGCAATGCGAGGCCCGTGAGATTCCCCTGAGAAGAAATTCCTTAGACACCCGCCCTGATTAGAAGTGAGTGCCAAGTAATGCAACTCCTTTAAGAGAAGGGGCGCAAAGACAGGAATGCGCTCTGGTGTTTTCTCCAAAGAGATAAGTTTCAGGAAGGCTTCAAGCATCTCATCTGTGGCATCGGCAGTCATAACGGCTTTAACAGAGGCCTTCTCGGAAGAGTCCTTAGTAGCGGCTAATTCTGGAATTGCTGTGAGTAGTTCCGTGAGAATCCTGCGGTCGAGTTGCACGGCAATGGAAAGGAAAGGTGCGGTCTCGGAGGCTTCTGTGATTTCGTAGACCCCAGGCATGTCTAGCGCAACAACCGTAGTTTGTCCTGCACGGTAATTCGCAGTTGTGTCGCCAATAACGGACTGCTTTGTCCCTTGCACGACAAGAACTAAAACGGGTTGGTAGATGCAGTGCGAACAGGGTTGAGGGGTATTTGCGCGTGTCATAGAGACAGAGGCAATCCGGCTCTCTTTGTGCTCGGCCTTTGGTAGCAGAGCCAAAAGAGTTTCTCGCAGTTGTTCTAAAAGTTTTTCTCGGCGGTTCATGAGACGCAGTTTTCCTTTTTCTCAAATCTAAGAGAAGTCTAAAAGATTATGCTTTGGAAAACATGGAGAAACGTTTTAATTTGTTTCGTATGTTTCCCAAGACCGCATCACCGGGTGAAATTGCCTGAATAATGCCGTCA
>CAVLDT010000037.1:0-13725 GCA_963661915.1 Duodenibacillus sp. | reverse complement strand
CGCTCGAAGCGACAAGCATCAACTTGGGTAAAGGTTCCACCTTTACCGCAACTGATAATGTTGCAAGTGCCACGTTCGGCGCTGTAACACTTGGCGAGAGCGCAACTCTTACTGCAACGAATGCTCTCATCAAAGGAGAGAATTCCTCAGCAGTGAATGTCAGCCTAGGAAAGAACGCCACGGTGAGACTCACGGGCTCTGCAGCTACGTCGTTAATTAACGAATTGACTCTTGCAGAAGGGGCAAGCTTTACGACAGTAAACGCAGCAGAATTTGCTTCAATCACGGCCGCCTCTGGCGCATCAACGATTAGCTTTGGTAGCAATAGCGCTGCTATCTCTAAGATTACTGGCGCGGTTGATCTTGGTAGCGGAGCAACACTTACGGCTACGAATGCCATCTTTGAGAACTCTCCAGACGTTACAGTCCGTGAGAACGCAACTGCAGAAATCACAAGTGCTAACGGGACAAGTGCTATCCGTACGCTTACTGTAGAAAAGGGTGGCACCTTTAAGTCTTCTACGAAGGCAACAACGGTGAAGACTCTGGTTGCAAGAGCTGGAGATTCCGCTGCAACTGGTGCCAAACTTCAAATCACCGGTAATGCCGGGGAGAACTCCTCTATCGGTGCAATTTCTCTTGGTTCTTACGCCAATCTTGCTGCAACGAACGTTGTCTTGAAAGATCCGACAACGGGTGAGGCAGTCAATGTCACCTTAGGAAATGGCGCCACATTGACCTTAGACGGTAATAACAGCGCCTTGAGCGCCTCGTCGAACGTTTCAAAGATTTCTACTTTGAACCTCGGGGCCTCTTCAAACTTCACAGCGAAGAACGCTGTTATCACGGTTGATACCCTCACGGGTTCAGGTAACGTCTCCGTTGGAAGCACGGCTTCTACAGGCTCTGCATGCACGGCTTCTCACATGTATGTGAAGAACCTTACGATGTCTGGTGGCTCAATCTACGTCGATCCACAGTACGGTGAGACCTCGGTGCTTACGATTGAGAGCGTCGACACCCTTGATACGGATATCACGACAGGTCCGGGAGGCCTCGTGAGCTTCGGCGCAGGGTCTGCCGCTGCGGCAATTGACGCCGTCCGCCGTAATGTGGAAAATAGAACGACAATCAGCAATGCTTCGTCCTTAATCTACGTTGGAACCGCTCTAACCTTAGGGGAGAACGGAAGCCTTACAGCAGATCCGAATGCCACCGCTGCGGCAAGTACGACCTCCACTGAGAGCATTGCCCAGTCGATTAATGTGAAAAACGGTGGCGTAATTGTCATCGATCAGCAGGGCGTCGGTGTCGGTAACGTAGTCTTTAACGGCGCGAAGACCTTCAATGTCGATGATGCTACGAATGGCGGCAGCACCTCTACACTCGTTGTGGTTAACGTCTCAACGGATGATGATATTCCGCTTACCTCTGTCGCTGACCCAACCGTCTTAGGCGACAATATCACGGCTATTACGGATAACCCCTATTTGATTCCGTACCTTAATCGCGAGACAGCAGTTATCTCCTTTAAGAAACGCGTAACCGAAAATGGCATGACAGTACTTGCCACGATGGGCGCACAGTCGATGATTCGTAGAATTGACACGGTTCTCTCGCAGGCGATTGCGGATAGAAACGCAGCAATCTTTGATCCTACAGAGCCGCTTAACCTTTGGGTAACAGTGCGAGGAGAGCGCTACGAGCAGGATCACATCGGTGCAGGAGCGAGCTTTGCTGCGAACATGGGTTACGGCACAGTTGGTGCGGAAGTCTCTCCGGTGGAAGGGACAAACGTAGGCGTTGCCTTCCAGTATAGCCGTGGCACCTTAAAGGGTGATGTCTATAGCGTCAAGAATAAGATTAAGGCCTACAGTGGCGTCGTCTACGGTGCGGTCGATCTCTGGGATACGGGCGTGAAGCTCACAGGAGAGGTTGCCTACACGAAGAGTAAGAATGATGTTTCTACGTCGTACTACTCGGGACTTACGCAGGAGTTTGACGCGAAGATGCTCTCGGCGGAAGTTGCGGCCCGTAAGAGTTACACCTTTGGAAACTTCACCGTGACACCGAGCCTCGGGGTACGCGTCTCGAAGATTAAGACAGATGCGATGCGCGTGGGACTCACAGAGCTTGATAAGCAGAGCCACACCCTTGTTCAGCTGCCGATTGCGATGCGATTTGCGGCTAAGCCGATTGCAACAGAAAACGGCTGGGCAGTGAGTCCGAAGTTTAAGGTTACCTTTACACCGACCTTTGGGGATAAGGACCTAGAGGCCTTCGGCGGGAAGTGCACGGTGATTGATGGAAACCCAGTCGAAGGTGCCTTTGGCATTAACTTCACGAAGGGGAACTTCTCGATTGACACGGAAGCAAACTTCGGAGCAGGGCGTCGTGGAACGACCACGTTGGGTGGCAAGGTTACGATGAACTATCGCTTTTAACTCTTTGGAGGATATGTAAGGAATTCGAAAATGGGGTGGCGTTCTCGCTCTTAGAAAGCGGCAAGAGAACACATCACTACGAAACAATCTCCCCTGAGCTTTCTGGAGAGCCCAAACTTCTTTAACCAGTGGCGCGGGCTCTCCAGTGGCTCATTTAAAGAAAAGTTAAGGATAAATAAGAAGAGGTTTTGTAAGAGAGATTCTCGTCAAAACTTCTGTGAAAGGTCTCCCCTGAGCATTCGGAGGGCCTAAGGCCAAAGTGCAATTAGGCCCTCCGAGGGCTCATTTAAGAAGGCAAGATGAGGGGCCTGGTTGGGTAAGAAAATAAGTCAGTGGCCTACATGTAAAAGAGGAAAATTAGACAACTCCGCTAGAGCCTAACATCGGCCAAAAAATGTGAACCTTCTCCCCTGAACCCTCGGAAGATGCTTAAGTTATTGAACTTAAAATTTTTCCGAGGGTTCTTTTCCTTTCTTGGGAGGGAAAGAAGCGGGTAATTTCTCCTTGAAGCAAAGTCATGACTTCCACGTTGCTCGAGCGGTGTGGTGGGTTCTCTCTTAGGTTTGGAATCTTAAGGGAGAAAGGGACAGTTTTCCCCCTTAATATCATTGGCAAAACACCCTTTGAACCCCTGTAATTCTTGGGGTTTACCGTATAATCCAGAAAGTGAAGAACAAAGGCGAATATGCTTTAAAAATAAATAGCGTGTACGTCTTTGCTATGAGAGGGTTTTCCAAATGACAGATATCGCTACTTTAAAAGGCATCCCGTATGGGAATGTGGCATTTCGTGATATTCAGAGTCGCAATCTTGCTTTTGTTGATAAGACTCGCTACATCGAAATGCTTGAGAAGTACGGTGGGGATTATCCGTTCATAGTTCGCCCGAGACGCTTTGGTAAGACTCTTTTCACACAAATGCTTGAAGCCTATTATGACGAGAGCCTTGCGGAAGAATTTGAGAAGAATTTTGCAGGAACTTACATTGGTGAACACAAAACTGCATTGGCTAGTTCTTTCCGCGTTATCCACTTTGACTTCTCCGGGATTTCTGATTCGGAAGATATAAAGGGAAGCTTTCTTGGTAAAGTAAGGAATTCAGTTAAAGACTATTTTGAGCGCTATCCCCACCCGAAGCAGGATGAAATTCTCAAATCTTCTACAAATAACGTAGCAGATTTTATTGGCGACTTTTTTTCACTCTTGAATCGTCAGTTTTATAGAAAGATTTACATCATAATCGATGAGTACGATCAATTCGCCAATGACATCCTTTCTGCAGACATAGAAGAATTTAAGAAAATCACATCTGCGCAAGAGGCATACTACAAGTCCTTCTTTATGCGAATAAAAGAGGCTACAACAGGGGCTGTTGCTCGAGTGTTTATCACTGGTGTTTCCGTGTTCTCTCTAGACTCGATGACATCGGGATTTAACATTGCCGACAAAATTTCCACTGTTTCACTCTTTTCAGGAATGTTTGGTTTTAATGAGGAAGAGTTAAGAAAACTTATCCTGCAGGTGGTGGATTTAGAGGCCTGTGGACTGACATTGGAATATGTTGTTGCACATATGAAGGAGTGGTACAACGGGTATCGGTTTAGTTCTCGTAGTAAAGAAACAGTTTTCAACCCAACAATGTGTTTGTATTACTTGTACGCATTGATAAGAGAGCAGGCAGAACCCGAGGATATGATTGACTCTAACCTTGGGCAGGATTTAAAGAAAATTGAGGGAATATTAACGCCCTGGAAGAAAGAGCTTGTAAGGGAGACTCTTGAACTAGCGCTTTGCAACAATCCCATTGCCTTTAAGGAGAAGCCAAGTGATTTGAATCTCAATCAAGACTCGGATGCTCTCGATAAAATCTCGTTACTTTCTACACTCTTTTACTTTGGCTTTCTCACCTTCTGTGAAAGAAAGAACACGGAAGAAAGGCCGTCTCTTTGTGTACCGAATAAGGCAGTAAGAGTTCAGTTCTTCTCATACTTTCATAAGCACATTATGGGCGATAAGGGCTATGAGTTTGTCAATTCCGATTTTAAGGCAACCCTTCCTGCCCTTGCTTTAGGCAAACCAGAATCCTTCTTTAACCTTATCTGCAGTAGTTACAGTGAGGCAAGCGGGCTGCACAGCTACGCACATTTAAGAGAAAGTGACTTCCAAACGCTCTTAGTTTGTAATTTCATCTTAACAGATCAGTATGACATTCAAAGTGAGCTTGAAGTCCGAGGAGTGAAAGCAAAAGGCTATGCAGACATTCTTGTCACTCCAAAGAAAGAGAGTAGTGCGAAGTACTCTTACCTCATCGAGGTTAAACACCTGAAAGCAGAGGAGGGTAAAAACAACTCTCTCCTTGAAGATACAGTTGATGAGGCCAAGGCGCAGCTAGCGCGTTATAGCCTTGGTAACAACATCAGCGACATTGAAAATCTCAAACGCATCGTTGCAGTTTTCGCAGGTGTCGAACTTAAGGTGCTTGAGGTCTACTAATCAGAACTTTTACTCCTAGTCCCATCACAGAGATGGGCTAGGGCCTATTCTTTCGAGGGGGATTTCGGGTAAGAGGATTTCTCTTTTCGCCAAAGGAGATCTTCCGGCAACTGGGCAAGAACGATAGCGACAGCCATCAAGACGCAACCGCCGATTTCTCTTGCGTTAAGTAGCTGATCGAGAAGAAGCCAACCAGCGAGTACACCTACAACAGATTCCAAACTCATCAGTAGGCTTGCAACCGTGGGGTTTAGTCCGCGTTGTGCAACGATTTGTAGCGTATAGCCTACGGCGCTACTTAGAAAGCCTGCATAGAGAATCGGTGCGGCCGCATCGATGATGTCTCCTATGTAAACTTCTTCAAAAATAAGCGCTGCAGCCGAGCCAACCACCGAGCAGAAGAGAAACTGCACAGCGCTCATCCGCACAGCGTCAACGCCATTTGAGACTCTATCGATGGTAAGAATGTGTCCCGTGAAAGCGAAGGCTCCAAAAAACATCAGAATGTCACCAGGATTTAGCGCCAAACTTTCTTCCTTAACACAAAGAAAGAAAAGTCCCACGATAGCAAAGGGGAGAGCCAAAATGGCAAAGCGTGTCGGTTTCCTTCCGATGAGAAGCCCAATCAGCGGAACAAGAACGATATAGAGACTTGTGACAAAACTTGCCTTACCCACCGTTGTGAAAAGAAGCCCATATTGCTGAAAAAGCGTACCCGTAAGAAGGAAGGCACCACAGGCAAAACCCGCAGTCCAAAGGCGTTTAACTTTCCAACGTTCGGTAAAACTTTTCTTTGTAGAGCCTTTCGCGGGTTTCTCGAAACGGTCAAACACTCCCGCAAGAAAGAAGAGTGCTATCGCGGCAAGAATAGAGCGAGAGGCTGTGAAGGTAATGGGACCCACGTGATCCATCCCAACGCTCTGCGCAACGAATGCCAAGCCCCAAATAGTAGCTGTAAGGACGAGAAGAAACGATTTACCGAGTTGTTGGTTCATAGATTTTCAAAGCAAACTACGCCCTCCCCAATGGAAAAAGGGAAGGGCGGAATTTTTTAAGGTTACCTCTAGAGAGGATCGCCCGAGAGAATCAACATGCGGGCAATTTCTGCCGCATTGTGGATTCCGAGTTTGCGGTAAGCGGCGCCACGGTGAACCTGAACGGTTTTTTCGCTAATGTTAAGGGCATCGGCAAGGGCCTTGTTACTCATCCCTTGCGCGACCATACGAATCACTTCACGCTCTCGCGCTGTGAGGTTCTCTAAGCGACTCTTAAAGTTAGAGAGTTCCCCTTCGTTACGGCGGTGAATGAGGTTTGTGGAAACGGCCTTACTGATGGCGTTAAGTAACCTTTGGTCATCTACGGGCTTCTGCAGGAAGTCCACAGCACCGATTTTGAGCGTGTGCACTGCCATGTCGATATCACCGTGGCCCGAAATAAAGATAATCGGAAGGTCCACTTTAAGTTTCATCAGGCGGTCTTGCAACTCTAGCCCACTCATCCGCGGCATTCTCACATCGAGAACGATGCAGCCAGGGCGGTGAAAGTCATTGCTCGAGAGAAAGTCCAACGCATCCGAATAGGTAGCAACATTCCACCCTTCGCCTTCAATCAAGAAGGCCCAAGAACGGCGCATTGCATCATCATCGTCGATTACTCTAACCAGAGGCTTTAATTCTTGCGTCATTTGTACTGTTTGCATCGTTTGCGCTCCCAAAGGCGGTGGGGACAATTTTTTCACAAAAGTCCCCCAGTTGGCTATAGGCAGAAACAACTAGCCACGGATTTTTTTCACGATAAAGTCTGCCGCATCTTCCGTTTTCAACATCACGCGGTTTGCGAGATCACGGCGGTTTGCGTATTCGACTTCGTTATTTTTAAGACCCCTATCGCCGATGACAATGCGGTGTGGAACACCAATTAATTCCCAATCGGCAAACATAACACCAGCTCTGAGGTCACGATCGTCGAAAATCACATCGACTCCGCGCTCTTTGAGTTCTGTGTAGAGTTTTTCAGCAGCCTCCCTGACCGCTTCGCTCTTTGCCATTCCCATCGGGCAAATCACCGCTTCAAAGGGGGCAATCTGCGCGGGCCACATAATGCCCTTCTCGTCGTGGCACTGCTCGATTGCAGCCCCTACAAGGCGTGTGACACCGATACCGTAGCAGCCCATTTCGATCGTTTGCGGTTTGCCGTTTACATCCAAATACGTTGCATGCATTGCTTCGGAGTACTTGCGACCTAGGTAGAAGACGTGACCGACCTCGATGCCACGCTGCAGTGCCAGGATGCCTTTCCCATCAGGACTTGCGTCTCCTGCTACAACGTTACGAAGATCAGCGACTCGGGGTTCAGCGAGGTCTCTGCCGAAGTTCACACCCGTGTAGTGGAATCCCGTTTCATTGGCGCCGCAGCAGAAGTCACTCATATCGGCAACTGTCTTGTCTGCGTAGACTGTGACATCTTCGGAAATCCCAATGGGTCCAAGAGACCCTGGGGTAGCCCCTGCGAAGTGCTCTGCGATTTCTTTTTCTGTTGCAAAGCGGAAACCCTCGGATAACTCGGGAAGTTTCCCAGCCTTCACTTCATTTAATTCGTGGTCAGCGCGAAGAAGAATGAGGACAATCTTCGCGGGGAGGGGGGTGCCGGCGGCATCTGTCTTATCTGTCGCAAGGACGATAGACTTTACGCAACGCAGCAGATCGATTCCTAAGAAGGGCGCGACGTCTTCGCACTTTTCTTTTCCCGGAGTTGCCCGCTTTGTAAGGGGCTCTTCCGCGGCTTTTCTGCCATCTAAGACGGAGTTTGCTTCCGCCAACTCAATATTTGCCGCATAGTCACTTGTCGGGCAGTAGCAGATAAGGTCTTCGCCTACGTCTGCAATCACTTGGAATTCGTGCGAGCGGGAGCCGCCAATTGCCCCTGTGTCAGCTCGTACTGCTCGGAATGTGAGTCCTAAGCGGGAGAAAATCTTCTGATAGGCCCCGTACATCACTTCGTAACTCTTCCCTGCAGCCTCAGCGTCCTTATCAAAGCTATAGGCATCCTTCATAATGAACTCACGGGCACGCATGAGGCCGAAGCGGGGACGCCTCTCATCGCGGAACTTCGTGCGAATCTGAAAGAGGTTAATTGGGAGTTCTCTCCAGCTTTTCACTTCCGAGCGGACAACATCCGTAATGACCTCTTCACTCGTAGGTTGAATGACAAAGTCACGCATGTGGCGGTCTTTAAAGCGAAGTAGCTCTGGGCCATACTTCTTCCAGCGACCAGACTCTTCCCAAAGTTCCGCTGGTTGCACGATTGGCATTGAGAGTTCTACGGAACCTGCCGCTTCCATCTCCTCGCGGATGATTCTTTCAATCTTTTTCACTACGCGAAGCCCCATCGGCATGATGGTGTAAACGCCTGCGGCAAGTTTCTTAATGAGACCTGCGCGGATCGAGTAAATCTGACTTGGGATTTCCGCATCCGCGGGCGCTTCTTTGAGAGTGGAAATAAAGAATTGACTAGCACGCATAAAAATGACCTTTACTTTTCCTTTTGTTTGGCTCGTTTTCCCATGATTGCCTTCAGCAAAAATCCCTTAAAAAGAGAGGCGCTTCTTAAGCACAGCCGAAGGCAAAAAGGTTAAGATGTGAGATTCTAGTCAAATTCCATTTGAATCACGCCTAAATTTTGTGGAAATTTCTAGGAAATTCCTGCAAAAGTCGGGAAGATTTTTACTTGCAATTCGTAACCTTCGAGGTCTTTGTTCATGGTAGCGGGTAAGAAAGAGCAGCAAGAAGACGCAACGACACAGAAACTGCGCGAAAAAATTCGCACAAAAGGCTTCCTTAATTTTGCACGAGAACTTTTGCAGTTTTTAGTCGACCGTCTTTTTGAAATTCGACTCTCTGATACTGCCTCTACGATGACACTAGCCACCCTTCTTGGAATCGTCCCGTTGCTTGCAATTTCTCTAGCTATTTTTGCAGCATTCCCAGCGTTTTCTAACGAGCGTGAGGCTCTCGAAACCCTTATTCTCACAAGCTTTATCCCAGAGCAGTACTCTGAGGTTATCATCGAACATTTGCGAGAATTTAGTCAACACGCCGCAGGGCTCACAACCTTTGGTGCCGTGGGCCTACTTATCACGGGCGTTCTTTTAATTAATAAGCTTTTTGTCACAATCAATAGAATCTTTCGCATTCGCCGCCCGAGACCCTTGATCGAACGCGTCCTTATCTATTGGGCACTTATCACCTTGGGACCGATTTCGATTGCAACAAGCCTTTCTTTTACGGGGCACGTAGCCGCGCTTACCTTCGAGGGTGTTGACCCTGGGATTAGCCGCTTTTTCTATTCTGTGGGCCTTATCATCTTGCAGAGCTTTGCCTACGCGGCCGTTTACGCCTTTGTCCCGAACTGCTTTGTGCGCTTTAGGCACGCTTTCATTGGGGGCTTTGTGGTGAGCCTTGCAAGCTTAGTCGTAAAGCGTGGCTTTGCGCACTACGTTGCCGCAGGGACGATTACGAACCTATATGGCGCTTTTGCAGCGGTGCCCGTTTTTGTCCTTTGGATTTATGTTGCGTGGTATCTCTTTTTCGCGGGTGCTGCGATGACAGCTGTCATTCCGCAACTCATTGGTGGCCGCTGCACAGATCACTTTAAACCTGGGAACGCCTTCTACACGGCTCTTGCCTTCTTAGAAGCATTCTTAAAGAAGGAAGCCAAAGGCGAGGCGCCCGTACTTACAACGGTGGAACTTTCAGAAGTTACCGATACGACGCCCCAGGATGCAAGGGCTGTCTTGGAAGTCCTCTCGGAAATTGATTTTGTAAAACCGGTGAGCGAAAAGGGAACTCAAGAAAGCTGGGCCCTTGTTGCAGATACTGCGAGAGTCACTGTGCGGCCTGTCCTAGAAGCTTTTGCGCTTGACTCTAAGAATCTTCTTTTAGCGAATGAAAAGAGTGCCGTTGCGGCCTTTAACAGAAAGAGTCTCGAAGTCTCTACACTAAATCTCCCACTGCGAGAAGCCTTACGGGTTACGGAAGCGGCAGAAAAACATTAAAGAAAAAGTTATGTCAAAAGAAAAAGAAGTTACTTTTGAAAATATCCTTGCAATCGATACAGCAACCGAGGCAATTACGGTTGCGCTCCTTAAAGGGGAAGCGGCTTTTTTTAAAAGAGAAGTGGGCTATGGCGCGCATTCGCAACACGCAATTCCCTTTATCGACGCTCTCTTACGGGAAGCGGATTTGAATCTAAGTGACATTGATGCGATTGCCTTTGGAGCGGGTCCTGGAGCCTTCACAGGGCTTCGCGTTGCCTGTGGCATTGCGCAAGGAATCGGGTGGGCTCGCGAGATTCCCCTTGTTCCTGTTTCTAACTTAGCGGCAACTGCCTTTGGCCTAGAGGGTAGTGGATTTAAGGGAGAGGGACGGCGAATTCTTTCAGCCCTAGATGCGAGAATGCACGCGTGTTATGTTGAGGTTTTTGAGGCTGCTGCGGGGGAAATCCCTCGCTCTGTAACCGAAGCAACTCTCATGGCTCCAGAAGACATAGCAACTTTTGCAGAAAAAGAGCAAGTGACATCTTTTGCAGGAGATGCTTTCCGCGTTTATGAAAAAGATATTAAGTTAAGTAAAACTCCGGGTAGTTTTTTTGCAGAACCAACGGATGCTCTTCGCATCGCAAAGTTAGGGCGCCTTATAGCTCAAGTAGGTGGCACGGTTCCTGCCTCGCAGGCTGCGCCAATCTACGTGAGAAATCGCGTTGCCCTCACGATCGATGAGAGGGCTAAGGGCGAAGTGCTCTAAAAGGGGGAGCAAAAGAACATGCTAGAAAAGAAGGAGGGCACCACCGGTGAACTTCACCTGCGGGGGATGACTCCTGCGGATGCTGAAGACGTTTACCTTTTAGCGCGTTCTGTGGATCCTTTTAGTTGGTCTGTTCGTAACTTTCTAGACGCTCTAAAGGTAGGAGACACGATCACGCTTCTCGTTAGAGAAGCGTCCCCCAAAGAAGAAATCATTGGCTTTTTTGTTCTTCGCACGGTTTTAGATACTTCAGAACTTATGGATATTGCTGTAGCCGCGTCGCACCAGGGCCGAGGCCTTGGGCGCCTACTCTTAAACGAAGCGCTTAAAACCGCTAAACTTTCAGGAGCGGCTCGAGTAACTCTTGAAGTGCGGGAGTCGAACTTACGGGCTAGGTCTCTTTATAGCTCTGCTCGGTTTACAGTCGATGCGGTTAGGAAGGACTATTACCGAGCAGCCGCGGGTAGAGAGAACGCAGTTTTGATGACAAAGGTGCTTTAAAAAACTTTTTTTCGGGATACGAGGGAAATGCCACTAACAAAAGCGCAAAGTGAAATCTGGGAGGCCATGTCCGTTGGTCCACAGTGGATTTTGCGCTCTGAAACCGATCCCTTAGTAGAAGAGAAGAAAAAAGAACCCCAATCCGTCGCAGAAATTCCCCTTAAGAACCCATCCGAAGGGAAGCCAACGAGCGTTAACGCTTTAAAGGGGGAACCTTATAAGCCTGTTAACTTTGTAAAGGCGGCAAATCCCGTTACAAAACCCGAAGTAGCCGCCGCTAGAGCCACTCCCACGGTTACACCTGATGTCTCCCTTACCGCGCAAGCGGCGGGGGCGGATTGGGAGAAGTTAAAAGAACTCGTCTGCGCCTGTAAGGCTTGCCCGATGGCCGCATCCCGGCTACACACGGTTTTCTCTGACGGCTCCCCCATGGCTCCCATTGTTCTTGTGGGTGAAGCACCAGGCCGAGATGAAGATATCGAGGGGGTTCCTTTTGTAGGGAAAAGTGGACAGCTCTTAACAAAGATTATCGAGTCGGTTGGTTTTAAGAGGGGAAAGGATATTGCAATCGTTAATGTCCTTAAGTGCCGGCCGCCGCAGAATCGCGATCCGGCCCCCGAAGAAGTTGCGGCCTGTGAAGCCTTCTTAACGCGGCAACTTACACTTTTAAAGCCTCGGGTTCTCATTCTTGCAGGACGCATTGCTGCAATGGCTCTTCTAAAAACCGACAAGTCGCTTTCTCGCCTAAGGGGAACGGTACACACGGTCTTTGTTGCCGGAGAGGCGATTCCTACCGTTGTGACCTATCACCCTTCTTACCTCTTACGGAGCCCCTTGCAGAAAGAAGAGTGCTGGCATGACTTTGTCACGGTTAGGCGTCTGGCGAAGGAGAGAGGCGTATGAAGCAGATTGACTTTCACTTTCACGTGGCAAATCGCTCTCTTTACGTCTGTAAACTCGTAAAGAAAGTCTCCGCAAGGCGCTTAACCGTTGGGCTTTGGTCTCGAGATGAGGCGTTTTTACAGAAGGTCTATGATGATCTTTGGCGCTTTGAAGACTTAAGTTTCATTTCGCACGCTTGGGTAGGGACAGAGTACGAAAGAGAAACATCGGTTCTATTTTCTACAGACGTCACGCGCCTCGGAAAGAGGGATGTCCTCATCGCCTTAGACGAAGAAGTTCCTCAAAATTGGCAGGATGTGTTTAGCCATTTTGACCGTATTGTTGATATTGTCCCGACAGCAGGCGACTCTCTAACGAGTGCTCGCGTGCGCTATAGAATTTATAAAGCTTCTGGCGTTCCGCTGAATGCCTATGACAGGAGTGGCAAGTGACAGATAAGTCAGTTTTGATGACGCGTAGCGTCCCCTACAGCTGGGATGAGTTAAGAGAATTCTCTAAGACGCAGACCTCAACTGCGGCCCTTCGAGTTGGCCCAGAAGATACATCGCAAGGGGCAGCCCCTCTTGCCGCGTCTCGGGCGGTTCCGTCTGCGGTAACGCCAGCAACTACTGAAAACTCTCTTTCATCTTCCGGTTTGACACAAGAGGAAATTGATCGCATCACGAGCAAGATTACGGAAGAGGTTCGAAAGACCCTCTTTGAAGAGATTGACCTTGTCGTTGAACTTGCATTGAAGAAGACGCGCTCACACCTTCGTTGCGATATTGAAAAGGCTATTGCGATTAATGTTGCCCGTAGCGTTCGGGATGCCTTTGAAGCCTCTGGGGGAAGAGGAAACTAATTTTCGAGAAGAAGGAATTTAGAGTCTGAAACACAATGTGAACTCTTTGTGAGAGCGTTTGAAAAAACTTCAGGAAAACAAGGCTAAACTGTCAAGTCGCTCAAGTTTCCATGTTAAAATCAAAGTACTTCTTACATCTATTTTTTAGACGCTATGAAAAGACTTCCGCTTGGCACGATTACTTTTACAAAGTTAAGGAACGATGACAGGTACTACATTGACAAGTCCCCTTTTATCAAGGTGGTACTTGAAAATGATGCTGATGTATTGCTTCTTACGCGTCCGCGTCGCTTCGGAAAGACGCTTTTCATGGACAGTTTGGGGTGTTTCTTAGAAATTGATCCTGAATTTCCCGGATGTTCTAAGAAAAATGCAGAACTCTTTTCAGGGTTAAAAATTCTTGAAGACAAAGAATTTTGTAGTGCCCATATGGGGCAGTTCCCTGTTGTCTCTCTTTCGTTTAAAGAGATTCAAGACAATAACTTTTGGGATGCCTATCAAAGTTTTGCTTCTTTTGTTTCTAGTGCGGCAGGTCGTTATAACTTCCTCTTGGAAAGTTCTCGTTTAGATGCTAATGAAAAAGAACGCCTTGCAAAGTATCAATCGTTGGACTTTGTTTCGGAGATAAAGAATAAAAGTTTACTCAAAACTTTTTTAAAGGACATTATTAATTTCTTAGGTAAACACTTTGATAGGAAAGTAATTGTCCTTGTCGACGAATATGATGTGCCTCTCTCTAAGGC
>CAVLDT010000036.1:2184-13847 GCA_963661915.1 Duodenibacillus sp. | reverse complement strand
GAACCTTCGCCTTATTGATGATCACGAATACGCCATTATCAAAGCCGTACACCCCGCGCGTGGATATCGTGATGCACCAGGCCGTGCTTTAACAAAGGAAGAAACAAAGACCCTCTTCACGATCTGCGATGAAAAGGAAAGCATCCGCGGGGTAAGAGATGCTGCAATCCTTGCGTTAGGGATTGGCTGTGGCCTGCGTAGAGCTGAAATCGTTACTCTAAAATTGGACGACATTAACGAATCGGAAAAGACGTTCACGGTCATTGGGAAAGGCAACAAGGAGCGCCGTCTTTACTGCTCGCCAATCGCATGGGATAGGCTTACGGCGTGGCTTAACTTACGCGGGAAAGATGGTTGCAAAGAGGTCTTCTGTCGCCTTGTACACGGCACGGTAAAGACTAAGGACAAGGAAGGATATATTGATGTAAACCACCCCATGTCATGTAGTAACGTCTACATGATTTTGAGTGAGTTTAAAAAGAAATTGCCTGAAGCACGACACTTCTCACCACACGATTTAAGACGTACATTTGCAACTCGGTTATTTCAGAATGGAGCCGATATTTACACAGTAAAAAAGGCCATGGGTCACGCTGCAATTAGCACAACCGAGCGATACGACAAACGCGGTGATGAAGAAGTTGAAAGAGTTTCTCGCTTAGTACAGATTTAATAAGGAGATAAGAATATGGAATCCAACAACAGAGAACAAGTCGCTTTTCAATTAGCACATTGCCCAGGCCATGTTCGCTTCGTTACAGCCAATAAAGACTGCGTTCTCGCAGCAAGCGATGCTGTGCGCCTTGGTTGGAAACTGATGCGTCACGGCTTGTGTGCTATGACCTCTTCCTTTTTCTTATTCTTGTTTGGAGCAGATTGATGACTATAGAAGATGTCTTTAGTGAAGGCCACATGAAGTTGGAACTGAGTGTTGAGGAACACGAGGGGATTTATGGCGTTGCAGCCTACTTCGATGTTGGCGAATACAAAGGAAAATTCTTCATGGGTGCGACCGCTGCGCGGGAAGTCGGAAAAGGCTTAATCGAGAAAGGCGAGATCGCGCATGAGAAGAACATTCAGGGGCAGAAGATAAACTAATTGCCATCGCTCTTTGCGGTTCGCTTAAAATAGCGCAAATTCTGATTATTCGGGGAAGAAATGCTCAAGAAGGGTTTCAAATTTATTGATCTGTTTTGTGGTATTGGGGGATTCCATCAGGCTCTGACCAACCTCGGCGGAAAGTGCGTTCTCGCATCAGATATTGATGTTCCTGCCATAGAAACATATAAGGAAAACTACAACATTGACTCCAATATCGATGTGAACGATATTAAAGAGGAAGATATTCCTAAGTTCGATGTTTTGTGTGGAGGTTTCCCCTGCCAGTCTTTCTCTAAAGCAGGACGACAAGCAGGCTTTGAGGATAAGACAAGAGGGACTTTGTTCTTCCAAATTGTGCGAATCCTTAAGGCAAAACAGCCTAAGTATTTCATTCTTGAAAACGTCAGAAACCTTGTTAGCCATGACCATGGCAACACGTGGAGCGTCATTAAAGAAGCCCTCAAAGACGTGGGATATGTCATTAGTGAAACTCCAATCATCATGTCGCCCCATCAACTCGGTGTTCCCCAGTTTAGAGAGCGTGTCTATATCTTGGGTGTTCATAAAAGTTTAGGGATTAAAAGTATCCATGTTGAGTTGCCTACTCCCCCTAAAATCTTTAATATATATGAGTCTATTATCGAAGAAAACGCCGACCCGAAATACAATATCTCCGAGTATGAAAACACGGTTTTAACGTGTTGGGAAGAGTTTTACCAAGGGATCAAGGAAGTGACCATTGGCTTTCCAATATGGGTCAAGGAATTCGGCCAAGACTACGATGTTTCCGACTTGCCAAAGTGGAATGCTGACTTCTGTCGCAAGAATAGAGAACTCTACAGGAACAATAAGGAGTTCTTAGACAAGTGGCTCAAGAGGTGGAACAACCTTCAGGACTTTGCTAAAACACATAGGAAATTTGAATATCAAGCAGGCGCCGATATTTCAAGCATTTGGGAAGGTTTTATCCAGTTCAGACCGTCAGGAATTCGAGTAAAGAGACCAACATACTTCCCCGCTCTTGTAGCCATGGTGCAGATTCCGATTATCGGAAAATACAAGAGAAGGCTCACGCCAAGAGAAGCAGCAAGGCTTCAGAGTTTCCCTGATAGTTTCATTATCAATAGAAACGACCACCAAGCCTATAAGCAGTTCGGCAATTCTGTGAATGTCAATTGCGTTGAATTTCTAGCGAAAAAGTTATTTTCTCTGGAAAAGGAACAGGGAAAGTCTTTAAACAAAAAGTTTGAATTGGTAGGATAAGTTTCTTTAAATCTCATGGTGAATGAAAAGCAAAGGACTATCTCCTAATCATTCACCATGATTTTCATTTACGATGCTTTAATCTCGTTTCTAATACGGTATTTCAACTTTAAGATAATTATTGCTTTGTAGTTCGAGCATTAATTTCTCTTTTCTAGGTTTGCCATTCGAGTTCCTCATGCCCTTTTGAAAACTTGCACAGTTTTTTAAGTAGTTTGCATCAATAACAATAAAGACCAATTTTTCTAAAGAGAAGTATGTTTTTCTCTTTCTTGAAGGAGCTCCTCTTTTTTCTCTATCAACTTCGTACTGGCTCTTCTTGCCTTTTAATTTATCTACCCATTGTTTAAACAAAAAAGGCGGTTGATCCATTCTCGCTGACCCAATTGCGATAATAAATCCAACCTGATCATATTGCTGAACTGCCATTTTTATTTCTTCTAATCCGTTTGTGGGGACTGAGAGACCTGATTCTTTCGTGTGAACTTTGAAATCCCATGGAATCTCATAGAATCCATCAAATCCAACATTGCCGTATTTGGGGCCAGGAACCATGAAGTTTCTGATGTTATTTGGAAGAAGGCATTCGGATTTCCATTGAAAATAAAACCCAGGCCATTCCATTTGTTTCCAGTTTCTACATCCGTTATTTTTCATATCAAGGATGGTACTCTTACCGTCCCAATCTCTAGGCAGTCCTAATTTAAGAGCGTTGGTAATTTTTTGGGCAAATGACTGGACGTCAACGATGTTCATGAGTCTCTCCTGAGCGTGTTGGAGGTGAGTATTTGACGTACAAAACTTGAGTAGGATTTTGTACGTCTCCAATGTCCTACTCGGGCATTGTACGACCTCTCCTTCTGTTTCGGTCGAAGCCCTTAGTTGGGTTCAGGAGAAAAATCCAGTCGTTACTTAGCGCGTTAGAAGTTCAGCGAAGTTGGGGAGTTTGAGGCTTCTAGGTGAAATTGGCTTTTATGGCGAGGATTTATTAGAGTGCCGATTATTACTGCTTTTGAGGTATTAAAGGCACTGGAAGGAGAAAATTATGGATATGAAAAAAATCGGTTCTGTATTAGTTGTGTTAGTGGCTCTCGTTGCTCTGTATTTTATGTGTTCCCCTTATGAACGGTGCATGAGAACCTGTAAGATTACCAATTGCACAAAATACTGTACTGCTAACACGCATTGGTAACATGCCAATGTAGCGGGCGTAGCAGCGAAACACTCTGCCCTACTAAGACTTTGTGCTCTCTCCTTGCTTGAGTGCAGCATTGCACGCACTCTGCTCTACTCAGGTTTTGTGCGTTGCCTTTCCTCCCCGCCACTAATTTGTGATGAGATTTTTTCTGGGAAATTGCCAGATTAGTATTTCGTTGATTTTGTTTAGGAATTTAGCGGGTTAACGAAGAACGTATCGAAAAATAAGTATGTTTTTCGATTTTTTTACCGGTTGTACTGGTTGGCAGAGGATTCTCAAAACTCTACTAGAGTTTTGTGGGGTTTTGGTGGGAAAGTAGTGCACTCGCTACACTCGCTGCACTCGGTACACTCAGTTTTTTTCTGCTGCATTCTCGAAAACGACGGTTTTTCATGTTGTGGGTGCAGGCACGCGGGAGTTCTAGAAATTTCTGTTGGCTCCACTCAAGTTTTAGGAGGCGCCCTGTCTTAAGATTCCCGCGGGCCCCGTAAAGCCTTGCCTCTCTGCCTCTTTTTCTTGTGCCTTGATTTTGTTGAAGAAAAGCATCGGAATCCGATTTATTGTTTTCGGTTTGCGGTAAGTTCTGGAATAAAAGGATTCTCTCTTGACTCCACTAGGGCTTTGTGAGTTTTCGGAGTGCACTGGATTTTAATTTTTAAATTTTTTTTGCCGCAAATGCGAAAAATGCTGCAAAGAAAAATCCCCGAAAGTTTTTAGCCTTCGGGGACGGGGGAGTTTCCTCCGCAAGAGAATCTCACGGAGGAAGGGGGAGTTGCTTAGAAGCGGTAGGTCAAACCGACCTTCGCACCTACGGACTTCGTACCACGGTTACCAATACCGCCGTTGGCAGTGAGGTCAACTGCTAGTTTACCCTTGATGTAGGACACACCTAAAGCAGCCTGTACAGGGCTTGTGTCGATGACGTTACGCTTGGCATCGTAGACCTTGAGTTCCTTGTCGCCGAATGTCGGAACATAGGCGACCTTGGCATGAGGAACAAATACCGCCCCACTCTCGGTCTTAATGCCCTTGGACGCTACACGCAACGCGATAGGCACTTGCAGGATGTCGTGTTCTTGCTTCTTAACCGTATCCGTACCAACCTTCATCGCATCGGTCTCAATACGAGATGCACGCACGCCTAGGCTCGGTGTGATGTTGAAGTCTCCAAGTTTGAAGTTCTTCATCACAGTAAGACCTGCGGAATACATCTTCGCATCAAGGTCTTGATTCAAAGAAGAATGGAAGGAGTTGGTAATCTTGTTCTCGCTCTTCGTGTACGCCACTTCAGCAAGAAGTTTGACACCGCTGCTTGCGAAGTTATACGTACCGTAGAGGGTAGCAGAAAGGTCCTTTGTCTTGTTCTTCACGTTGTGTGTCTCGCCCTTCACAGTACCGTGTCCGTACTGCACCGCTGCACCCAACTTGAAGTTCTTCTTAAAGGAAACCTCGCCACCGAATGCGCCGTAGCCCATATTGGCTTTAAGACCTGCGCCGTTGCCGAGTTTCGTCTGCTTGAACTGCTCACCACGAACCGTTGCCCAAAGACCCGACTTCTTCTGTGGGCAGACAGTACGGTCAGCAATTGTTTCTGCTAAGACCATATCTGCACGGCGAATCATCGTCTGAACACCTGTAGATGCAAGAACATCCATGCCCTCTTCAGGCATCGTGGCCTTGAGGTTAATCTTTCCGCCTACTGCGTCAAGAGAACCCACGACAAACGGAGAGTCTGTTGCGACCATAACGTCTGTTGTTCCTTCGCCGAGAGTGATAGATGTCGCAGCGCCGTCAGAGTTCGTTGCAAGCGTAATGCTTGTGTTCGCCTTAGAGTTCACAACACCAATGGTTGCATCCCCTGTAGCATAGACCGATTCAGCATTGGTAAATACTGCGCTCTTGCCAATTGCATTTTGGTCAATCACTAATGCGCCACTCGTAAGGATTACAGAACCCCCGTCTGCGGATGTGTGTGTCGTTGCGTTTGTGTCAACAACTACGTAGCCACTTGTCGTGTCACCCTTAAGGTTGATTGGTGTGCCAACATAGACAAACGGTTGCTGTGTGAAAATCCCAAGAGAGTCAACAGCATCGTTTGCCGTCTTCTCCGTTGCACCGATGATCACGAGTGCGCCGCGACCTACAACAACGCCTGTGTTGAGTTTGCCGTCAGCAAGGCTACCGATACGAAGCACAGAATCACCATAGCCCGAACCGTAGGCAGGATCAACAAAGATGCGACCACCTGTCATCTTGAGAGTGCCGATATCAAGTTTTGCACCGAGACCCTCGCCTTCTGTAGAGCCAACGTTGATTGTTCCAGTCCCTGTAAGCGTTGTAGCCGTTACGGTACTCTTCTCTGTGAGGTTAACGAGACCTGCGGAATCAAAGTTCGTGACCTTGACGACGCTCTTCCCCTTCACTTCAAGATTACTTGTCGTTTCGGTAAGTTTGATGTCCTTAGACTCAACAGAACTTCCACTCCCGATGGTGACTGTACCCTTGGATGTGATGCTTTCTGCCTTTAAGTTTGTTCCCTTATCGACAGTAAGTGTTCCTGCGTTCTCGATTGCCTTAGAGACTTCGACCTTACTCTTTTCAAGCGTAATGGCAGAGCCTTCATTTGTGCTCTTGATAGAGTCAATCGTAGCCGTTGTGTTGGCTGTAACGAGATTCGCAGCTTTTTCACCAAGGTCAACTGCGCCAATGACAGATTTTTCAGAGTCTTCCTTCGCATCAATCTTAACCGTCACGGCTTCTTTCAGGGCAATGTCGCCACCGCCTGTAATAACATCACCCGTGATGTCTTGAGAGACTTCTGTCTTTTGCTTGGCATCTGTCTTGAGACGAGCATTTTCCAAAGCAAGTGTTACGTAAGAGTACGCATCTTCCATTGCCTTGAGAATTGTTCCCGTGTACGTGAAGGCGTTAGTGACGGTGACCTTAGCCGTTTTCTCGCTATCACTCGTCACATCGAGCCTTGCAGAGACTCCAGAGTCGCATACTGTGGCCTGAGACAACTCATCAAGGGTAATCCCTTCAAATGCTGTTGCAAGCGTTGTAGAGACGTTTGTAGTGCCTTTGAGGGTCAGTTTGCCACCTTTCGTTGCTGCAGAAAGGTTAATTGTGGCGTTTGTCGCATCAAGGTTACTTGTGTCATCAAGATTAAGAACGGAGACTGTGTATGCGCCACCGTTAAGAGTAATCTTGCCACCCTTTGTTGCCGTTAGATTGCCTGTAAAGGTACTGCCGTCCCCAGTTTTAATACTGGCGGTGTTTCCCGTGCCTGCAACATTGACATTGCCTGTAATTGTGGACTTGACAGATTCAATCCTTGCAGAAGCTGGATTTGTGCCTTCGGTAACTAAGATGTTCCCAGTAAGGTTAAGAGACTTGTTGGCTTTGACGCTCGCCGTGCCACCGTTTGTGGCAGAAAGATTTCCAGTCGTGACAGTATTGCCTGTTAGGTTAAATGCGCCACCGTCCTTAACGAGGATTCCTTCCTTGGAACCTGCCTGAGTGTAAGTATCTGCGTAGATATTTACGGCAGAGCCTGTACCTTCAACAAGACCCAAATACTGAGAATCCTTATTCACACCAAGAGTAACCGACTTGGGCGAAGAATCCGCAGAACCAATCTTAAGCGTACCGCCATTTGTAATATTGAATGCGCGAGCATCAGAGGCTACAGCAGTAAGACTTACTTCTTTGTCTTTAGAGCCAAGGGAAACAATGCCACCTGTGAGATCTACGGCGTAGGCACTCTTTCCACTTCCTTTGGAAGAAGTTACAACAGAGACATTGCCTGTTGCGTCTACAAGAACACCCTGAGACCCTGCTGTGGTTTGGCTACCGTGAATGCCAGTAGCGTTCTCGCGCATGGAAGTAACGCCAATTGTCGCATCTGCTAATTTGATAGACGCCTTCGTTGTCGTTTCAACAGAGCCAGTCACACTAGTGTAGAAGTGGTCATTAACGGATAAGCCTTTAGCAGAACCACCTACGGCAGTTACCGTGATGTTAGTTTCCCCTGTGTTGGAGAAACCACCTGCGATAGTTGCAATACCTGTGGCTTCTGCTGCGCCGACCTTGTTGTCTGTTGCGGCCTCTTTGTACTTATTGCCTTCAAGAACTCCAGCAGCTTCGGGCGTAACCCCAGTAGAGTTAACAGTGATGTCAACCTTGTCGGCCGTACTCGTAACGTACCCATAGGTAAGACTTGCACCGACTACATTCCCTCTGCGGTTTTTGTCGAGACTATTGGTTGTGCGATCAACATTGGAGTCAACGGTAATCGAAACCTCATCGCCTGTAAAGTCAATGTAAGCCGCCTTATCTTCACCCTTAGACCCATAGGCAACAATTCCGTATGCGGACTTACCTGTCTCATACGTTGCCTTTGTCGTAAAGGTAGCCTTCTTTGCACTAATTATGGCTTTTTGGTCTTTGCCTTCCGTATAACTTGTTAAGGAAGAGAGTTCAGAGTTTCCGCCTCCCGCGTAATTCGATTCAACGCTGAAAGTTGCGGTGTCGCCATCGAAAACAATATTTCCATCACAAAAGAACAAAGCGCGTGTGGCAGCAGGATTTGGATGCTCATCATTATTTGCAACGAGACTCACTACTGCATTTGTGATGTTCCCTGTAGCACCACTTGTTGCCAAGATTGCCACGGGATATGTGTTTGTTGCAGGAACATCTGTAACAACGTAACTAAAAGAACTTCCTGTTGGCAGACTTTCAGAAGTCCATTTGAACTGCGGTGCGGGAGAAGCGGCCATTGCAGACGAGGCCATCAAAGCCAACACAGCCGTTGCGAGAACTGTTTTCGTTCCCTTCTTTTGCACGGAACTTGTGATTTCGTTTGCGACCATTAAAGAGCCACGAGAACGATTGAATACTACCTTGAACGTCTTATTCATACGAGAAAACTCCCCTTAGAGTGAAAGAAATAAGATTGACGTTTTCTTGCAAAATTCGGGTAGCAACGCTTTATTCTTTATGAAAAAAAGCGATTTATTTCCTTCAATTAAGCAAGTATTCACAAGTTATCGTACATTTCGACTCCTCTTTTCACTTTTAGGGTAAAAATGACCCTAAAACTACAAAAATCTTGAGTTTTCCACCGTTTCTGTGGATAGAGATTGAAATTTCTTTTTGGGAAGGTTCCAGATTTTTGTTTTTACAGGAGTGCCTAAAGGCTAGGCACTCCTAGAAACTGGACTACATTGCAGGGGAAGTAGGCTTCTTGTTTTGACCTACGTGAAGAATGAGCATTTCATCCATGCGAGAGCGGTCTCCATCTTTGATCCGAACATCAAACGTAAAGTCTTTGTACTGCCCAAAGGCTTTACCTAAACCACGCTTTAAGTGGCACTTGGGATCACAGAAAAAGAACTTCTTGTCCGTGTCGACACTCTCAGGGGCAACACCGTCTCTTGCTGCGACTTCTTTCTGATAGCGAGGACAGATGTCGCTACGACCGAAATAGTTAATGTCAGAATTCACTTCTGCGTCAGTTAGTACCACTTCACAGCGATTCCAAGCGAAATATAAATCGGGTTTATCTCTTGTTCCTTTGTAGTGATTGAGAAACGCATACCCATTCTTCTTGATTTCAACAACTTTACCGTTCTTGTCAAATTTGAAGAATGCGTTCTTAATTGTTGTGTAATTTGTTTGATAGGCGAGAGTGAAAGTTACCGCTTGGGTGAGTAAGTTCTCCCCTGTGGAAAGGAGGTCATCTCCTTCAAACATGTAACCGTAGACTGTAGATCCATCCATCAAAGTAGCAGAGATGTCAGGCTTACTGAAAATCGCACGAACATCGTCAACTGTCGACTCGTTGACTTTTACAATAGTTTCAAGTTGAGAAAGATTGAAACCACTCGTGTCATGGTCTGCTTTGTTGAATGTGCATCCTATGAGACCAAAGGCAGAGACAGAGACAGAGACAAGGGAAAGACCAGTTCGGAGAAAGTGTTTATTCATTTTTACTCCCCAGTTGAAATGAATGTAAACAGAAAAAACTGATTTTATACTACGTATTATACCATATAGTAAGACTTTTGTCAAGGATTATACGCAAAAGATACACGTTAGGTGTTACCTAATGCGTACTTTCCAATTACTTTTTGCTCTCTTCTGCTAGTTTACGTTTGAGCCACCGTATTGATCGAAGACCCAAAGCATCTCGTTGTGCTGACGATTTCTCGCCCGCTTCGCTGACTTATGCTGCTTGGGGTCTTTTGCCCGGTTTAGAAGACGTTGTTTAACAGATGTGTTGGGCTTACGCCTTGCTTGTGGCATTTGAACCTTATCTTGCGGTCTCGCATTCTTCGCTTCTTCCGCAAAGATTCCTGCTGACTCCGAGTAAAACTCTTCTAGAGTCATAGCATTGTCCCCTTCTTCTGCAAAAGAAGGAGAAATTACTAGTGCTGATGCAAGTAAAAACAAATACTTTCTCATGGGAACCACCTTAAAAGATTTTTCTTCTCTTTGTCCTCTCGCGTTAGGAAAAGGACAAGAAGAAGCCTTCTTCTCTCCTAAACCCTACTAGGGCTTAGGAAAGGAAAAAGGTTCTTGGCTATTGCGCCTTAGCCACGACATCTCATCAGATTGATTTCAAGAATCAACCCACGAAACGATTCGGCACGGCTATAGCCTTCAGCACCAAATAAGTTGGTACTGATAAAAGCATCAATTTCCTCAAGAAGTGCTCGTTTCTTCCCAAGGAAGACAGGGGCAGTTGCCCTAATCGCCCTGAGTTGATCCTTGCGCTTCTTGAAGTTTTCGTAAGAGCGATTTAGAAATCCTGCGTGGATTTCACGAGTCGGCTTACGTTGATACGTTTGGTTATTTTCGCTACTCATTTACTCTTCTCCTTCGTTGGCAGAACATCCTTCCGGCCATTGGACATCTGGGAAGTACAAAATGAATCCCTTCCCGAAGTCGTCATGGAAAGAACGCTCACCAACTAATTCCGATGGCATACGATCATGCAATGCGCCGAAATGCCCTCCGAAATTGACTAGATCTACAGGGTGTCTGTAAACAAGACCAATGCAGGTCTTGCCACGCATTCCACGACCTGAGTAGTCAGGGATAATCCTTACCCCCGCGAAATGTGCAGCGAGGCGGTAACACATCGCCTCATACTCATTTAATGTTGTGGACATATAGTCCTCCATTAAAAAAATAAGTCCTAGTCGAAAACTAAGACTTCTTTGAAAATGAAAATTCACTTTTAGGGTATTAATTGACCCCAAAACATGAAAATGAAATTGCTCATGGCACGAAGAGAAGATTTCTCTTCCCCTCGTCCCGACTAGAGTCAGGTGCGCCTTCGAGAAATCAAAAAGATCTATGTGGCTACCTAAGCCATGCCACAATCCTAGAGGCTATTTCATAGCCCACAAGAATCGCACTTAGCATCAGTAACCACATCCATAACGCCACGAGAACAAATGTGGCAATAAAACCATTCATTGCTTTCATGGCTTTCTCCTTGTTTCGGCTTGGTAGTCCCGCAAGACTTGTCTTTGCATAAAAAAGACATAAATCTTTTTGCGGAACCACGATTGCAAATCTTGACTCAAACCAAGAGGCGTACTTGTGCCGATGCACAAAATCCCTGTTTGGTAATGGTCAAGACCATAATGGACACCGAAAGCAAGAGACCCGAAGAATGCGAGAACCGAACAAAGTACACAGAGTGCGAGTGCAAGGCTCTCGGAGACAATAAACAATTTCCCGTTAATCATCTCTCTCTCCTACCAGATGTCGTAAGCAACGCTTGCGTGGCTGTCGCCACTCGCAATCGCTTGCAAACGAAGATCTGCTAATCTGGTGAGTTTTCCTAGGTAATCAATACTTTCGGATAACTCAGGGTCTGCTTTCAATGTTTCCACAGAAATCAAGAATTCCTCTGCTTCACACTTTTCCGTAAGGATCTTTGTGAATGCGGCGGTGTCTTCAACCTCTTCACGGCCAAATTCCGTGTCGAGGCATTCAAACCATTCTTTGACTTCTCCCAACGCTTCGTCTGATGAAAGCCACTCAGCGTTTAACCAAGAGGTTTCCATTCCACAACGAAGCGTTC
>CAVLDT010000036.1:0-2174 GCA_963661915.1 Duodenibacillus sp. | reverse complement strand
CCATAGCCCTCACGTGATGCGAGAGCATGGAGCGAACAACAAACAAGAGATTGTTCATCTCCCTTCTCCTAAAAAAAATGGAGACAGGGATTCCCCAATAGGGAACTCTGTCCCCATTGGGGTTAAAAATTAGATGCTTAGTTCTAGTCCTTCTTTGCCTTGCTCTGTTTGAAGAAGTCAACCATTAAGGCGCCCCCTGCGATTCCGAGTACGACAATGAGTGCTAGACCTAGCATCCAAGAATACGATTCAGTCATTTGTAATCTCCCTTAAAAAAGAAGGTTTCAGGACAAAACAAAGACTAATCGTGATGAATCCACGTATTTTCACTTTTGGGGTAAAAAATGCCCCTAAAACCGCGAAAAAAACATGTATTTAGAATTTTTTTCGCCAAAAAGAAAACCGCCCTCGGTTGAGGACGGTTCTTCTTGGACGTTGTTGGACTGGCAGGAAGATTCAGCCGTCTTCTAAGACTGATGCGCCTTGTTCGGATGCTTTTCCATCTGCCTAAGATGCTTCTTAAGAAAATGCAAAGCAATCAAAGCAACTGCAGCGCTGATGCTCATTCCTACTAGAGTCCACTCATACTGAGTCATTTTCTTTCTCCAAACTTAAGTCCGATAGAAACAACAACCGCAAGAATCAGAAATCCGACTCCTGAAAAGGCTGATACCTCTGCGCCTCCGTCAAATAGATGAGATGCCAAACCTGCTACTCCAAGTAGCATTGATGACTCCCCAACTACCTTTAGAAAGCATATCAGACTTTGAAAGAAAAGATTCTCTTTCATATTTGTGCCTCCTATAAAAAGTTCGGAGACGCAATTTCCCCATCGGGGAAAAGCATCCCCGAATGGGTTAAAAAAATATTTCCTGAAAGCCGAGAGCAAAGGATTACTCCCTTACCCTAGAGGCTCGTACAAACGGAAACCCTTCACGACCAAGAACTTGCCAAATGTCATTAAAGTCAACGGATTTTTCTCCTTCGGCTAATGGCATCGCGGGTTCTACGATGTGAACAGTCACTCCTTTTTGAACAAGTCTCTCCTTTAAGGCGATGGCTGCCTTCTCTCCTGTTCCGCTTGCGTCCTTATCAGCAAAGATAAGTACCGTTTTTACGGATTCAGGAATTTGGACGGCTTTAAGGCCACCGGCGGAAATGCACGACCAACAAGCAAAACCTGTGGCTTTCACCACGGATAATGCTGTCTCGATGCCTTCTGCTAGGGCTAGTACCGTTTTGGGCGTTCCAAATCGTATCGCGCAGCCTGAGATCGAATCGAATTCAGATACTGTCATAATCTTCTTTGGTACGTCTATCGGTGCTTTCTTTCCATCCACGGAAAGGAATGTGCGGTGTAGAGAAACGAGGTTACCCTCAAGGTCTCTTACAGCACCTACCATCGCAGGAAACTCCACGACCTTACCGTCACAACGCGTCTTTGCACGAGGCAAGAAACGCAGTTCGTTGACGTTTGTAAAGTCCAAACCACGACTTTGAAGATAGGCCTTCATAATCGCTATTTGTTTGGAAGTTTCCTTCTTAAAGGGGATGGCAGACCGCCACGCCTTTCTCGCAGCACAACGCTCAGGGGAATTAAGTAATTCCTCTTGGGTTGGCTGTCGTACTGGCTTTACTGGGGCTGTGTAAACCACAGGGGCTACGCACATACCTTCTGTCAAGCCAAGTACGTTGGCAACGGCTTTTAGGGTTTGTGAAAACTCCTCTTGCCTAATTGCCATGAGTAAGGCAAAGCCATCTTTGAAACACCCGCAAGTGTTGCAAATTCCGGCTCCAGTCTGCTCCCAGTCTTTAAATAGGCGGAATCCATCTTTTCCACCATGAATTGGGCAAGGCACGTGCGTGTCTCGCCCTTTGCCGTTGGAAGCATTCATGGCAGCGTCTAATGCTCCCCCTGCTAGTGCAGAGAAAACAAAAGCCCACTTACCTCTTGCTGCTTCGCGGACGGCTGATGCGAGAATTTTTCGCATTGTTTGCCTCCCTAAATAATTTGATAAGAAAAAAGGGCGAGTTCCGAAGAACCCACCCTATTCGCTACAGAAAAGCCTTACGCGCGAGGGCAATTAGCGCAGGAGTAATTTCTGCATTTTTTTCTACGGCGATGCAGTATTTCTCCCCTAACGCTTCCTTCATATCACTGGCATCACCACAAT
>CAVLDT010000035.1:0-14379 GCA_963661915.1 Duodenibacillus sp. | reverse complement strand
TCACATTTATTCCTTACGATGAGAGCCGTCCAGTGTGGTTTTTATCTAAGGAGATAACAATGTTCCCGATCAATAGCAGCATGGATATTATGGCTCTGGGACTTATTGGTTTTCTTTGCGTTTTTTTGGTTTTTGTCGCATGGAAGTTAAGTTAGTCTAAAAGTCATCTTTTTCCTCCGGTAATACAAGGCAATATCACATTTCTCCCACTGCTTGCAGTGGGATTTTTTTGTCCAGGCCTTCAAATAGAAGCCGTATTCCTCTAAAGAATTTTCCTTTCAATTTCAACCAGAATACGCCCAATGAGCCTCTCTGCGGATTTAAACCGAGGAAGCAAATTCGAAAACTGTTAAACTGAAACGAACTTCGGGAGAAAAAACGAGCGAGAGGAAACCTCTCGGGCGCCTCCCTCTTTAAAGGAAGAGGCCTCCTTAAAGTAAAGAGGAAAACTCTTTTTATTAGCGATGCACCAACTGAGGTTTTCTTTTTAGGCACTTTTTCGATTAAGAATCATGGCTCTACACATTACTTATTCAAACAGTTATGAGGTCCTGATAACGGTTCTTGGTATCAATTTGCATTTCGATAAAGATGCCTCTTTAAAACGACTCTTTAATCCCATTCAAATCGTCGTTCCGAGTAAAGAAGTTGAAAATGCCGTACTGCAGAAACTCTGCATGAAAAGTGGCGTTAGCATCGGTTATCGCTTCAGTAATCTCGCCGAGTGGCTTCGCCCCTATGGCGCTTTCTGGCACACAGCAAGTATCGAAAGTTTTAAATTGCCCTGGGGCCTTTACCCTATTCTTCTTTCCATACAGGCTGGAGAGGAGAAAAAACTCGCGTGCCCCATAGAAAATTATGAGAACCTAAGAGAACATCTCGCAGGGAAAAGACCTGCGGAGATTTTCTCTTTAGCAGAGCGTATTGCTCACGTCTTTACAAAATACGTTAACTATCGCTACGACTGGGTTTCCTCTTGGGTTACGGACACTGCCCTTAGCGGCGAAGAGGCAAAAGCCCTAGAGCAACAGCCAGAATTTCTTTGGCAAAAATCCCTTTGGAGAGAACTTCACGCCACAGATGAAGTAAAAGAACGGGAGACAGAACTCCCCTATGAAACGCAGTACACAAATAAAATCTGCGCCCTCGCTAAACAACTACTTGGAGAAGGGAAAACAGGGGGAGAAAAAAACACCTCTAACGCCCCAGTTCATATTTTTCTTCCGCACTCTTTGCCTCCTCTCTCTTTACCCGTACTTGCGAAGGAGGCGCAAAGCCGTGAGGTACACCTATACATCCTTAATCCTTGCTGCGAGTATTGGTTTGACCCACTAGATAACAAGATTCCTGAAGAACTTTTTGCTCAGAGAGGAAATGAGCGTGGCTGGAAAAAGCCCGCGGCAAGAAATCGTCTTCTCCATGAGAATGCTGCCTCAATCCGAGCTTTCATTGATAGGCTTTGGTGTTATGCCCCCGATGAAGGGTTCACAAAAGAGAAATTAATTGAGGATAGTTTCACGCGCCAAGACCCCATTTTCCACGTCAACAAGATGCGTCGTCTTTGGAAAGATGTAAGCGAAAAGAGCATTTCTGAAGTCGATGCCACGGATCAATCGATGTATTGGCGGCGCCGTGTTGGGAGGGACGGAACTCCCCTCACGCTTCTTGACGCCATTGTCAATAGCATTCTCTTTGACTCAAATCTTCAAGGAAACGGTGACGACTTCGCATTTGACGCCAGAGCATTTGACCCGAAAAAGGATAAGAGCCTTCGAATCTTCAAAGCAACGGGGCTTGCAGCTCAAATTGAAGCCACCATGGATTGGATTGATGCGCTCGCAGAAGAAAAAGGCTACCAGGCTGATGACTTTCTCGTTGTAACGCCTGACATCACCGCCGCAAGCGGCCTAATTCGTGGCATATTCAACGCAAGAGCTCCTGAGAAGAGAATCGACTTTAAGATTCTTGGAGAGATTGACGCAAGCGAAAGCGCCCCGCTAGAGGCTTTCCACTTCCTTTTCTTGGAACCGGATTTCGAAACCTTCTTCCAAATGGTTTCCTCCCCGCTTTTCATGCATTGTTGGGGCATCGATTACGAAGAGATTGCAATCTGGAGAAATTGGCTTGCGGCCGCAGGGTTTCGTACTGCAGTCACACAAGAGCACGAAAAGCGTCTTGGCGTCGGAGTAAAGGCCGAAGTGATTGAAGAAAATGACATGACACTGAGTCGAGCCTTAGAGAGACTTGCCTTGGGCTTTGCCTATGGAGATGAAAACACAGCTTACTTTGGAAGATCTCTTGCGATTTCCGGCGGCGAGATCTCAGGCTTTGACACTGTTACTCGAGAGGTCGATCTTTTTAAGAAACTTCTTGCCATAGGCGAAGTCCTTAAAGAGCTCCTAGCAGGCCTAGAGGAACTTGCGCGTGTCTCAGGAGAGGAAGGTTTCTGCCACACGGCTGCGCAGTGGAAACAGTTTTCCCTATCGCTACTCGATAGGCTCTATCCAGCGCGTTCTTTAAACCTTGTGCGAGAAGCAAGAGAAGAATTTTCTGAAACTATCGAATCCTTACACGAAACCGTGATGGGGGCACTCCCCACGGGAAGAGAAACAATTGATGCCGCGGTCTATCTCGCCTCTCTAGAAAGAGCCATCGGTGTTTGCATCAAACAAAGTCGACGCGATGGGGCAGTAACTTTTGCCTCCATGGATGCGTTGCGTGACATTCCTTTTAAAGCAATCGCCATGATTGGACTTGATGAAGATTCCAAGTTCCCAGGCGACAGATCCGAAGAGGAATTTGATCTTACCTGCATGCACCGAAATCGAGAGAACGCCCCGAAGGCTAGACGCGGGGATCAAGATTCTCGCGTAGACAACAGAGCGGTTTTCCTTGAACTGCTTTGTGCTGCTGAGAAGAATGTATTAATTACCTATGACGCAGGAGAAAACATTCTTGATAAGCCCATGAGCGCAAGTTCTGTCATTGAAGGCCTCTCGCAGTGGCTTAAAGAAGAGGCCCCAGGTGTTGTAGATAAAATCACAGGCATACTTCCCGCCTCTCGCTACGCGCGTGAAAGCTTTGCCCCTACGGATGAAAAACGCTTCTTCTCAAATAGAAATCCCGAGGAATTCGAGGCGTTTAAGTCTTCTCTAACTGACAAAAAAGACACTTCCGCTGAAGACTTCTTACGGGGCTACAAGGTAGAGGGAGATTCCTCGCGCGAGGAGATGAGGACTGTCACATTTAGGGCTCTTTGCAAAGCTTGGATTTATCCAGAAGACTACGTACTAAAGAACCTCTCTCTTGAAACTACGCTCGAAGATGAGTGTGCAGCGCCTCGAATCCTGCCACCAGATTTAGAGGAAAACCATTTAAGGAAAAGTCAGCTTGTTCGCATGCTTCGAGGAGAATTCGATGCTCTCTATCCAAAGTTACCTACGAATCTAGAAAAAGAGGCAGTTGTAGACTCAGTTTGCTCTCAGGCTGCCATCCGTCTAAATCCACAACTTGGAGGCAGTTCTCTTCGGCAATTAGGCATTAGAGACTACGTAGATATGCTTTATGGCTTTAAAGAGAAAGAAGAAGACCTCGCCTCAGGTGGCATTGTCGAACGCGACTTTGGTTACGTAACCTTTGAAAAATCCCGTCTGAAGTTACCTGCGATTCAAGTCCTTAAAGCCACAGAGAATGACGAAGTTATCGAATTTCTCTACTCTGCTTATACGGGCACAGACATGAAACGCGCTGCGATACTGCAGACGGCGCTAAATGCTTCTGACTACGCAAGAGAAAAGGGAGCGCGCTTTAGATTGCGACTTATCTATTTTGAAGATAAAAAATCTAATCTAAAGGAATTCGGGGCCGATGGAGACGACGCGTCAGACGGCACGTTTGATCTAAGCACAATTTCCAACGAGGCTGCGAGAGACCTACTCAGCGAACTTCTTAATTACGAAGAGGCTCTTTGCACGCAAATACGTGTAGTCCCCAGGGCGCAAAACTATAGAAATAATGATAAAGAGAAGATAACTCTTGACCCGATTTGGCGAGGTTTCGATGAGTTCAAAGAGAAGATTGCGAGTAAGAAATCTACCCTTGACGAGAGCCATATCCTCAATGTCAAGAGTAAAAAGAAAACGCCCCCATCTAGCGATGATGCTGCTCGTGAGACGGCAAATGGAATCCGCGAACTCCTCGATTACGTGAAGCGTGAAACTCTAGGGAGGTCCTCCGATGAGCAATAACAACGACTTCAATTTCCTTACGACTGACATCACGAAACCAACATTAATCGAGGCAAGTGCTGGGACGGGAAAAACCTATTCGCTAGAGCATCTTGTTGCTCGCCTTATCGTCGATGGAGGCGACAAAAATGAGGGAATCTCAGTTGACCGCATTCTTGTTGTCACATTCACAAGAGCCGCGGCATCAGAGCTTCGGATGAGGATTAGGAAGACTCTTGCTGACTACCTTACTGAGTGGAATGAATTTCTACAAGGCCGCGAAATTAAATCCGAAGACCCCCTACTTTGTGCTTGGGCGAAAAAAGGGACTAACGGTAGTTACGCAAGTACGATTCGAGAAAAACTTCTAGCAGCACTGCGACAGATTGACATCGCACCAATCTATACGATTCACGGTTTTGCGCAGAGAATCTTGGCGGAATTTTCCGTAAGTTGTGAAAACTTCTCTGAAAGGACTCTTGCTAATAGTAAGCAAACCGAGAACATTGAAGCCGCTGCACTCGATGAATTCCTTCGCTCACGCCTACCGAAAGACAATCCAGAACTGCTCAAAGAAATTCTTTCGCATAAAAACTGGAAGAACGCATTCTCTAACCTTACTCGAGAAACAAAAGAGACGCGTTCGAACATAAGCGTCAAAGTATTAGATTCTGAAACCACTATTTCCTCTCAGGCAACTGAGTGGTTTAAAGAAGCTTATGTTGATTTTGTCGACTTCTTCTCCGAAGAGAAAGCGCGGCGCAAAATCCTGACTTTCGATGATCTATTGCTTAACCTACTTGAAGAACTTCGCAGAGAGAAAGCAAACCCCTCAAAATCTAGCGTTATCGATGCTGTACGCAATAAGTATCAGGCGGTCTTAATCGATGAATTCCAAGATACCGATCCGCAACAGTATGAAATTTTCCATACGCTATTTTTGGATAAAACTTCTTCAAAGTTCCCGCCTACGAAAACCGTCTTTTTCGTGGGCGACCCAAAGCAATCCATCTATTCATTTCGTTCCGCAGAACTTGATACGTACTTTCAAGCAAAGCGGGACGTAGCCCAAATACAGAGCCTCTCAAAAAACTATAGAGCCACTTCCGAACTCGTTAGGGTTGTAAATACGTTTTTCTCCTCCTCTGACTCGTTTGACATAGAGGAGGCCTTCTCTACTACTGTTGCTTCTTGCGATAAAAATCCACAGCTCATGTTTGTTGCCGAAGGAGAAACAGAACCCCTAGCTATCGCTCCTTTTGAAATATGGACCGCCTGCGGGAATGATAAAAATCGCATAGAGAACTACTACAACAAATCCAATCCGTACAGTTACGAACCGAGGGCGATCGCTAACGACATCGCCAAACTTCTGAGTGGCAACTACTACGGAAAGAAAGGAAAAGTTTTTGTCTATTACGGAACCGAAAAAGAACGAGTCATTCGGCCAAGTGATATCGCCATCTTGGTTCGCAAAAATAAAGTCGCTTACGACTTTGTAACCGAGCTTTCTAACTACGGCATTCGAGCAAGTCTTCCGACATCAGATAGCATCTTCAATTCAGAAGAAGCGCTTGAAGTTCTCTTCTTCCTACGAGCAGTTTTATTC
Organism: Duodenibacillus sp.; assembly: GCA_963661915.1. Taxonomy (GTDB): domain Bacteria; phylum Pseudomonadota; class Gammaproteobacteria; order Burkholderiales; family Burkholderiaceae_F; genus Duodenibacillus. Next base: position 8,544 of record CAVLDT010000035.1, on the reverse strand, counting down.
CCCAAAGACCGAAAGGCTTATGAAACCGCAGGCTCTACTACCCTTGTCGGTTACGCCTTGAGAGATTTTTCTGATGAGAGCAAAACTTCAAAGCTTCAGGCGATTCTCCTCAGAGCCGCGAGGGAAATTCCCATTTATGGCATCTATGCCGTTTTCCTTCGCCTGATGCGAGAGACCAATCCTGCGAAGGGGTTCGGAACCTTTAAACGAATGCTTGAAGAGCAAAACAGCAGAGCAATTATCAACTTCAGACATGTTCTTGAATTGCTTGAGACTGAACGGAGGAAGCGAGATTCCCTCTCGGGGCTTCTCGCTTGGCTTGCAGGGAAAATTAACCACGCAGACGCAAACAATGATTCTGAAGCCTTGAGACCAGATAACGATACTTCGCTTGTTAACATCCTTACCATCCACAAAAGTAAAGGTCTTGAATACCCTGTTGTCTATCTAGGAAAAACTTACACTGAAAAAACAACAAGTTCTCACAAGAAACAAGTTTTCCGAGACGTTGATAGTAATGGGGTTCGCCGCCTTACTGTCTCCCCGGAAGCACACTCAGAAGCCCAACACACACAAACCTTAAAGCGCACTGCTCAGGAATCCTATCGCATGGCCTATGTTGCAATGACGCGAGCCTCTCATAGGTTAGTTCTACCTCTTTCCTTTACCATTACCAAAATGGGAAAGTACAGTAGTTGCGACAAAAACCCCTATCTCCTAGCGCTAGCAAAAAATCCTCTCTACCCTAGAATGGATTCCATGCAAAGAGTGTTCGAGGCTTTCCCTGGAGAAACGTACGACATCAAAGAGCTTGCCGAAGGTTTCGATGAAACATGCTTTGAAGCTTCCTCCTCTCTAAAAGAAGAAGCTCCCGTTGCAATCCCAGAAGAACATCCGCTTTATCGCAATTGGACACGTTCGAGTTTTACAGCAATTTCTAAGTCTCTTACGCAAAGTCACGCCCTAGGAGATACCGACTACCTTGCCTTCCCAGCTGGCACGGCTGCCGGGACCTTCCTACACAAGACTATGGAAACTGCCATCGCGAGAGCAAAAACACTCTCTGGAGCAAAACTACAAGGTAACGATTGGCTTGAACATCATGTCAGTAGGCTTTTCGAGCAAAACCTAAAGGGGACTATCGGGGACAGCTCCGAAAGAAAGCCTGACCCTGCTGTAGGAATTCCAGCCGGGCTTACCGCAGAAAACTATTGCCTCGAGTGGATGCAGCGACTTTTCCGCAGATTATTAGATACGCAACTTACAGACTCGGAAACCCTTCGCAGTATTCTTCTTTCTCGAAATTTGGCAGCAGAAGCGGATTTTCTAGCCACCGTCTCCAATGCAAGTTTTACGGTTCAAACGATTGAAGAGGCCTTTAGGGATTTGCCGCAATTTCACTTTACCGTTGAGAAAGACGAGAACGGGGAAGGCACTGAGGTTTTCCCTGCGAGGAAACTCAAAGGCTTTCTCACCGGGCAAATTGACCTTGTTTTCCGAGATAAGGAAGACCGCTATTGGATTCTCGACTGGAAAAGTAACAAGATTGAAGATCAAACAGGTGCTCACTCACGAGACTTCTGCGGCAACTACAGCCGTGAGGAAATGGAAAAAGTGATGAAGGGGGCTAACTACAAATTGCAAGCACTCTGCTACCTTGTTGCACTAAAACGCTATCTTATGGAGATTTATAAATCCGAAGAAGAAGCCCAGCGGCACATCGGAGGAGCCCTCTACATTTTCTTACGCGGTGTGGGAGAACCAGGAAACGAAGATGAGACTGGAATCTATCGCATGGCTATGGATGAGGCCTTACGCACTGCAATCGAGCGTCTTGATTCTGCATTTGGTAAAACTCTCAAAGGAGAGGGAAGATGAGCGTAACTGAAAATACCCCTCCAACAGCATTTGTCGCAGCAATGGCAGAGTACATCCTCGATGCTTCTACCCAGCCTAAAGAGGACAAAGTAGTTCAAAGTCTCAAACGCAGTCTTACTGCACTAGAGGAAAGTCTTTCCGATGGAGGCCTTTGTGCGAAGATTGGGTCCGAGGATGCTCTGACTCTCACCCGAGCGAAACTTGCCTACCCCTTTAAGGGGACTCTTGCGAAAGATTCGCCTCCGCTTATCCTAGCTGATGGCGAATACCTCTATCTAAATCGGGACTTCGTTGTGGAACTGACACTTGCGAAATGCATTCGCAATTTCGCCATCAAGTCGCAGGGAGCCTCCGAGAGCCCATCGCATGTAGACACAGACGAAATCGAAAAAAATCCTGAAAGAAAAAAAATAATTAATCTTGCCCTCACAAAACCCTTTGTTGTGATTTACGGGGGACCTGGAACTGGGAAGACCTCTTCTCTTGCGCTGATCCTTGAACAACTACTCAAAGAGAATCCAAATCAAAAGATTTTCCTTGGAGCCCCTACAGGAAAAGCGGCAGCCCGCATGCGTGAAGCACTCGATGCCTCTGCTACGGAGAAACGACCCTACCTACGAGAAAAACTTGCGAAAAAAGGAAACGACGGAATCCCTGCCCGAACACTACACAAATGGTTATACACTCCACAAGAAACAGGAGAACGGCCAAGCGAAAAAAGCCCCCTACTCTGTGACGTGTTCGTACTCGATGAAGCTTCGATGTTAGATGCCCGTCTTGCCGCAGCGCTCTTACGGGTTCTAGACGCAAACAGAACAAAAGTCATCTTTCTTGGAGACGCTTACCAGCTTCGCTCCGTGGGTCCTGGCTCTGTCTTCGCCGATCTCTGCGAAGTCGGTCGTGAGTGCGGCTTTGCTTGCGAGTTAAAGAGGAGCTTTCGTTTCGATCCCACGAGTGGTATTGGCAAGATGGCTGTGGCAATTAATGCCCTCGCTAGAAAGAAAAGTAACGATGGGCCGGCAGAAGCTTCTGAAGCCGCCGAGAGAGCGCCTGAAGCGAAGCCAAATCCCATCGCCTTAAATCTACTTCAGAGTAAAGAGGCACCCCACGCCGTTAACTCATTGCTAAACGCCTTGGGCCTCATAGAGAATAAAGACGCTGCGATAAAGGTTTGTGAGGAAGAGGCTACCGATGAACTTCCTTCTTCCTTTACGGATTGGCTTAAGAGTCATATTGCCGAATACGCCAAAGCAGTTACCCAGAGCAATGAGGACCTCCTTTGGGATGCCGCGCAGAAGTTTAGAGTGCTCTGCGCAACTCGCGAAGGACCCAATAGCGTTGATGCTGTCAATCGTTTCGCAATTAAAGCCTTAAAAGAAGCACTCGCTCAGAACGGCTTTGATGCGGCTACTCGCGCAGGAGAAATCCTTATCGTCACAAAAAATGATGACACAGTTGGACTATATAACGGCGACATTGGCGTTGTGCTTCCTACAGATAGCGGAGACGTTGTTCGCGTCCTCTTTAGTGGTGCTTCCCAAGAAAGACGACACATCGCATTAAGTCGGCTCCCAGAGTACGAGACGGCTTTCGGCATTACGATCCATAAGTCTCAAGGTTCAGAGTATGAAGACGTTGCACTGCTACTACCTACGCGGGGGGCCACTGCACTTCTAACAAATGAATTGCTCTACACAGCTGTTACCCGTGTTAAAGACATCAAAGATAGTGATTTTCGGATTACACGCTATGGAAAACTTTCCATCTTTGCCTCTCCCGAGGCTCTGCAAGGGGCACTCTCAAGTTGTTGCGAGCGAAAGACGGGATTAAAAAACCGACTCCGCGAAGCCTTCAAAGAGGCTATCTAGCGGAAGTCGGTCAAGGCTTAGAAACTTATCCGATTAGAGTCCTGTCACGAGAACTGTGAGGATAAGAATCGGAGAAACAACGAGAATAAAGAACCGAAGAATCTTCAGCGTGGTCTCACTAAGAGACCCTCCTTCTGCGAGTTCTGCCTTAAATTGCGGCCAGAGTTTGTATCCAGCGAGAACGCAAACAACAAGCCCTCCGACAGGTAGGCTCAAGTTACTCGTGAAATAGTCGAAGTTATCAAAAACAGTCCGCCCCAGAATCTTGAAATCCGCCAAGGGGCCAAAAGAAAGGCCACAGAGGCTACCGACAAGAGCCAATGCAACGGAACTTGCAACGCATGCTGCACGACGGCCGAACTTGAGCTCATCGACTAAGAACGCCACAATGAGTTCAAGCATTGAAACGGAGCTTGTAATCGCTGCGCAAAGTAAGCAGAGATAGAACGTCACCGCAAGCACCTGTCCAAAGGAGAACTGTGCGAAAACGTAAGGCATCGTGATAAACGTAAGGCTCGGCCCGCTCGCCGGATCAAGACCAAAGGCAAAGACCGAAGGCAAAATCAGAAGACCTCCCAAGATAGAACTTAGCGTTGTTAGGAAAACGATGCTCGAGCAGGAGAAAGGCAAATCCTCTGACTTCTGCAAATAGCTCCCGTAAGTCATCATGCAACCGCAACCGACACAGAGGCTAAAGAAGGTAAAGCCCATAGCCATCAAAAGGCTCTGAATATTAAAAGCCTCTGGATTCCAGCTAAAGAGATACTTCAGCCCTGCTCCAGCGTTCGGTAGCGTCAAAGACCAAACAATAATGGCAAGCACCATCACGAGCAAAAGGGGCATCAGCACCTTACCCATGCGCTCAATTCCCTTATTAATTCCGCTTCCGACTGCAAGAGCAGTCATGGCAATAAAGGCAACCTGAGACCCAATGCAAGAGGTTGGAGAGGAGACAAAACTACCAAAGTGCTCTGCTAATTCTTTCTTATCAGATAGGAAGCTCGAAGCAAAAAGAGAATCCCACAAATAGGCAACAGTCCAACCGCCAATAGCCGAATAAAAGGAGAGAACACAGAAGCCCGTTAAGACTCCAAGGTAACCCCAGCAAACCCATTTTTGTCCCGCAATACGACGAAATGTCGTCACAATTGACCCGCGGCCCATACGCCCGAGAGTCACTTCAGCTAAAAGCAAAGCGAGTCCGAATGTGAGACTCATTAGAACGTACGGAAAGAGGAATGCTGCTCCGCCGTTACTACCTGCCATAAAGGGAAATTTCCAAATCGCACCCAATCCGATTGCAGCCCCTGCGCCTGCAAGGATGAATCCCACGCGACTTTTCCAATTTAATCTTTTTTCCATAGATAAAGCACTTTCAAAAAACGAGCGGCCTAACTGCAACCGCTTCGAATTTCTATCATAATTTATTTTTCCTGCGCTACTTTACGTTGTCGGACCGCCTCAAAAAGGCATATACCTGTTGCAACAGAGACATTTAAACTATCAACAGCACCTGCCATGGGGATTTTTGCTAAAGCATCACAGCGGCGACGTGTGAGCTGTCGCAACCCCTCACCTTCAGCGCCTAGAACCCAAGCGAAAGCCTTCACTTGATCGACTTCATAGAGGGTCTCATTACTTTCTCCTGCAGCTCCAACAACAGTAACGCCTGCATCACGCAAATCGCTAATTGCTCCCGCAAGATTTGTTACCGTTATCACAGGCACAGACTCCCAAGCCCCTGCAGCTGCCTTCGCAGCCACTGGACTAAATGCCGCAGAGCGGTCCTTTGGGACAATGACTGCTTGAACTCCTGCAGCATCTGCCACACGAAGGCAAGCACCAAAGTTACGCGGATCTGTGATGCCATCGAGAATGAGAAGCAAGGTCGATGGCGTGATGGCATCCAAGAGGTCATCGAACGTGAGAGCGGCTTTTCTTTCTTCGGCAAAGGCAATAATGCCTTGGTGCATAACGCCATGAGCCATTGCATCGAGCCTTTCTGGGAAGACGGCTGCAACATGGATTCCCTTCTCTTCAAGTCTTGCACGGCACTCTTTCATACGTTTATCTCTGCGACGTTCATCGACGTAGACAAGGCGCACCGTCTCTGGGGCAAGTTTCACACGGGCATTGACCGCGTGAAACCCTGCAAGTACAACTTCTTTTGCCATCTTTTTTCCTATCTTGTTATTTCCGCTAAAAAGGGAATTGTCATTCCCACACTAGCGTTTCTTTTTCTTCTTCTTTGCATTGCTTCGGGGCTCAGATCTACGAACAACGCTAAAGTCAATATTACGAGAATCGACATCAACACTATCAATACGGACTAGCACTGTTTCACCAAGGGCGTACCTTTCCCCGCTATCCTCGCCCTCAAAGCTCTGTGTATATTCATCGAAATAATAGTAGTCGTAGCCAATCTTTGAAACGTGAACGAAGCCTTCGATGAAACTATCCTTTAGCGTGACATAAAGACCCGCGCGATTCACTGCCGTGATAGTAGCCGCATACTCGCCCCTCGGAAGCGACTTTGCGTAAAGGCACTTAAGCCAAGAAATGACATCACGACTTGCTTCATCAGCGCGTCTTTCGGCTGCTGAACAGATAAGTCCAAGTCTTTCCCACAAGGCTCGTGCTGGCTTATCTGGAGAATCCGACTTCTGGCGAATTGCATCAATGGATTTCTTCGCATGCATCGCTGCTCGCGATGCTTCAAACCAAGAGGTGTCTGCAAGGACTTCTGGCGTGTAAGTCTTCTTTTTAAGTGCCGCGCAAATCGTGCGGTGCACAAGAAGATCCGGATAGCGACGTATTGGAGAAGTAAAGTGCGTGTAGGCCGAGTAGTTCAACCCGTAGTGCCCGAGATTTGTGGGACTATAGACTGCCTGCTGCATCGTGCGAAGCATGGCAAGTTGTACGGCCTCACGCCTCGGTCCCGTTGGAATCCTTTCTAGGACCCTCTCAAAATCTGCTGCCGTTGGCTTTAAGCCCCCTTCGAGTTTCTGTCCGAAAAATGCAAGTTCTGAACGCAATGTCTCGAGTCTATCCGCAGTTGGAACATCATGCACACGGAAAAGACTCGTGAGAGATTTCCTAGTTATAAAGTCCGCAGCGCAGGTGTTAGCAGCAAGCATGCACTCTTCGATAATGCGATGTGCATCGTTATGCTCGCGCTTTGTTATCGAGGTAATCTTTCCCGTTTCATCGCAGAGAATTTGCGCCTCTGCAGTGTCAAAGTCAATCGCCCCTCGTCTTTCCCTTGCGGCCCGAAATGCTCCATAAAGTTTATAGAGTACATCAATGTCGGCGAAGTTTCCGCCACGTTCTTTAAGCTCTTGTGTGTCCCCCTGAAGCGCAGCAAAAACTGCCGTGTAGGTAAGACGCGCATGCGAACAGATGACCGCTCGGTAAAACTGGTAAGCCGAGACCTCTCCTCTTGCGGAAATCACCATGTCGCAAACAACGGTAAGCCTATCGACACCAGGGTTAAGAGAACAAAGCCCGTTAGAGAGCTTCTCCGGGAGCATCGGAATCACGCAACGCGGAAAATAAACGCTCGTCGCCCTATTTTGTGCCTCACGGTCAAGAGCCGATGCTTCTGTGACATAGTGACTAACATCGGCAATGGCAACAAGAAGCCTCCAGCCTCCTTCAAAGGGCATCGCCCAAACGGCATCATCAAAGTCTCTAGCGTCTTCTCCGTCGATTGTCGCAAAGGCGATGTCTCTTAAGTCAATGCGACCCCTTCTATCTTTAGCGAGAACCTTCTCAGGGTAGGCATCTGCCTCAGAGATAACATCTTCTGGGAAAATATGGGGCAGTCCAAATCGCCTTACTGCAACCTCCTGTTCGACAGCAGGATCATCGATATCTCCCAAGACCTCGACAACGTGAGAGCAAATTGTCAGGAACCCACCTGGCGCCCGCTGGAGTTCTTCTTCAAGTTCGACGACAAAGGCTTTTTTCCAACAAGCCTCTGGTGCATCTCGAACGAGAATGGGCGTTGGAGCAGATGGATCAATTGGGCAGGCTAGAGAAAACAGTTCACCGTGAATTTTGACTGGCCTCTTACCCGTAATTCGGCAAACCCACTCTGATTTTCCACGCCTAAGAAGTTTTTCAATCTGAGCGGATTCTTCTATGTCATAGCCGAAGGCAGAAGAACTGCCCAAACGCGAAACCAAAACACGGTCCCCTGGTAAGACTGGCGTTGCCTCGAGGCCAAGAAGAGGACACGTCTCACTACCTGACCACGGATTATCAATGCAGTACCGTCCAGAACGCTTACCGATGACAGTAGCCTCATGCCACGTCGATTTACGAGATAGACACCAGAGAGACTTTTTCCCCTCTCTATCCACTTCGCATTTGAGCTCTTCTTCCTTTGCCATCCTTCTGAGACTTGCAACTATCTCAGCGTGCGAAAGACAGGTATTCTGCTGCAAGTACGCGATTAGCTCTGAAGCCGTTCTTCGTTGCAAATCCCCATTAAGGAGCTCTAGTATCGTTCGACGGCCTTTTCTAATCAACGCACCCTTCACTGGTGTTCCGAGTTCTGAGAGCTCTCCAAAAGCCGCGTCTAATTCCTTTGCCTTCACTCGTTCGAATTTCCAAGCGTGTTATACTGCGCCTCCACTACGCCCAAGTGGCGAAATTGGTAGACGCACTGTGTTCAGGTCGCAGCACCGCAAGGTATGCTGGTTCGAGTCCAGTCTTGGGCACCAATTCCATCCCTGCAATGTAGAGCATTGCGGGGATTTTTTCACGCATTTTTCCCCTAAAAGTCGAGAATTTT
>CAVLDT010000034.1:0-14661 GCA_963661915.1 Duodenibacillus sp. | reverse complement strand
TCCTCTTTGAAGATGACGGCATTATTCAGGCAATTTCACCCGGTGATGCGGTCTTAGGAAACATACTTCTCGCCGGCCCCGTACTGTGCCGCTCCATCAGGCGATTTGGGTACTCAACATGCGTAATCCGTTCAACAGGGGCTCCTCTCATTCTCTTTTGAAGAATATGAAAGGCGTAACGGCCTTTTTCCTCTAATTGATGCTCGACGGTTGTGATGCTTGCGAACTTGTAACGGCTTGTGCTGATGTTGTCGCACCCACAGACCGAGTAGTCTTCCGGTATTTTGAATCCTCGACTTAAAATCGCATCCATAACGCCAGCTGCAACAGAGTCATTTACGGCAACAAAGGCAGTAACGGTGGGCTTTTCCTGTAGGCATGTTGTTGTGAGACGGTACCCCGTGTTGTATTCGATATCGATATCTCCAAGTTCTTCCACAGGAGTGACAGCGTGTGCGTAAACACTTACCGTTGCATCGTTATCTTTTCGTGAGAAGGATTCTTTTAGTCCCTGAAGGCGGCGCTGCCGCATGGCAAAGTTCTCGCCTAAGGAAGTGGAAATAAAAGCGATGTGACGGTGACCAAGAGAGTAGAGGTGTTGCGCAAGCATCTGACCTGCGCCATAGTCATTCAATTCCACGGTGTCGAGCGCAGCACGACTATCTCTATCGCCAATGACAACGAGCGGAACCCTATCTTTAATTTCCTCCAAGAGTTTCACATTATTGGGCATTGTGGCAAAGATAATGCCCTTGATGCCAAAATCAAGAGCCATCTGTATACACTCGGTTTCTTTGGAGATATCTCTGTAGTGCGTGTAAACGATCGTTGAATAGTCGTTAGCGTCCGCTTCTTGTTGAATCGCCTGGACAATGCGTGAATAGTAGTGATTGGAAATGTTAGGGCAGGCGATAAGAACCACTTTGGTGCCACTAGGGTTTGCTTGGTGACGCTTGCTAGGGCTGTAGCCTAACTCTTCAGCTATACGCAATACGCGATTAATTGTTTCCTCAGAAAAAGAAACTCCCGCACGGTGACTTAAGATCATTGATGCGGTTGTAGCCGATACGCCTGCTTCTTTTGCAATCTCAGAGAGTGTGACTTTTTTATATCCCACAGCATTCACCTAAATAAAAACTTTAATGATTAATTAAACTTTAATTGAATTTTACACGAAATTTTAGTTCTGAAAATTAGAGGTTAGTAAATTTTTATTTCCGTATTTCCTAATTTATTGCCAAGAATTGTGGGAATAAAATGCCATTTGACCGGGTGAAGCGGTCTTCAGACTAATAAATTTTTACTAACTTTGTTTAACTTCTGGAGAAATCCTATGAATCAACCATCGAAAAAAGAAATTCGAAAGGTTGTGTGGGCCTCACTACTAGGCGCCACAATCGAATGGTATGACTTCTTCTTGTACGGCGTCGTTGCAGGTATTGTTTTTAACAAACTGTTCTTCCCGACAAGTGATCCTTATATCGGAACGTTACTTGCTTATACGACGTTCGCTATCGGCTACTTGGCTCGTCCCTTTGGTGGCTTTATCTTCGGCCACTTCGGTGACAAGATTGGTCGTAAGAGCATGCTGATTCTCACGATGCTCATCATGGGTTTCGCGACGATTGGTATCGGTCTCGTTCCGACCTACGCTGCAATTGGCATCGCTGCTCCGATTCTTTTGCAGACATTCCGTTTGCTCCAAGGTCTAGGTCTTGGTGGTGAATGGGGCGGTGCAGTTCTGATGACCTACGAATATGCCTCTAAGAAAGAGCGCGCCTTCTACGCATCCATCCCGCAGATGGGTCTTGCCACAGGCCTCTGCCTTTCCTCTGGCGTCGTAGCATTCCTTTCGATGTCCCTTACCGATGAACAGTTCCTTGAATGGGGCTGGCGTGTTGCCTTCCTCTTGAGCGTCTTCCTCGTTGGTATCGCTCTCTGGGTCCGTTTGTCGATTCTTGAAACACCGGATTTCCGTAAGGTTCAAGACGCGGCTGCTAAGGACAAGACAAAGAAGGCACTTCCCATTGTTCGCGTTTGCAAGAATCATCCCTTTAACATTCTCCTCGGTGTTGGTGCACGTTGGGTTGACGGTGTCTTCTTTAACGTCTTGGCTGTGTTCGTTATCACATACCTTGTTCAGTACATCCATGTCGATCGCACATCGGCTCTTGTGGTTGTGATGATTGCTGCTCTCTTAATGTGCCCCTTCATTGCAATCTTCGGCCACCTCGCGGATAAGTATGGTCGCGGCAAGATTTATGGTATTAACGCTTTGCTTTGCGGTATTTCCATCTTCCCGTCCTTCTGGCTTATGCAGAATTCTGGCGGAAACCTCTTCCTCATCGCAGTCGCGATTGTGATTCCGCTTTCGATTTTCTACGCTGGTATCTTTGGGCCGGAAGCGGCAGTCTTCGCTGACCTCTTCCCAGCGGACGTCCGTTACACGGGTATCTCGATCTGCTATCAGTTCCCTGGATTCCTCGTTGCTGGTATCGTTCCGGGCCTTTGCACCTACTTCATGGGTATCACGGGCGGTGATCCGATTTACGTCTGCCTTTACACAATGGTTGCTTGCTTTACGAGTGCTTTAGCTGGCTTCGTGATTCAGAAGCGTCATAACGCAGCCGTTGCGAAGTACGGTGAGGACGTCGAACACATCTAAGTCGTTTGTTTAAGGGAAGGGAAGAAGTTTTTCCCTTCCTAGTTGTGGAAGTAATTTTTATGAGAATCTTGCAAATTTCTGACTTTCATCTGCGTGGTGATGGGAATCTCTCATTTCAGGTGGTTGATACGGCTGCCTACTTAGAGAAGACTGTCGCACACTTAAAGCACGTGTTCAGTCTGAAAAATCAAGCTCCCGATATGATTGTTGTGACAGGAGATATTGCCGATTCCGGTGATGAACACGCCTATCACATGGTCTATGAGGCTTTAAGCGGATTTGGTGTTCCTGTCTATGTCGTCCCCGGCAATCACGATAGACGCGACCGGATTAAGAAACTTCTTCCTGGTTGGACTGTCGAGAACGAAGAGACAGCACCATATCTAACTTACGCCGTTGATTTAGGTGACTCGCGTTTGCTCTTTTTGGATTCTATGGCCCCTGGGTCACACTCCGGACACATCTCCGAAGCGTCGGCTCGTTGGCTAGAAAAAGAACTAAAAGCGCATCCTCAAGTGCCGACTCTCATTTTCATGCATCATCCTCCGTTTATTACGGGAATGGGCGCAATGGACGAACCTTATGAGAACCGTGAAGTTCTACGGTCAATCCTCGTGAAAGCCCCTTGGGTTCGTCTTTGCTGTGGACACATGCATAGGCCGATCTTTACGGTCTGGGCAGGTGTTCCGTGTGTCACTGCGCCAGCGGCTTCGATGCAAATCGAACTCGATTTCTCCGTCGAAGGTGGAGACACGTTCCGTATGGAAACGCCGGGATACCTCCTACATGATTTTGAGGAAGGTGTTTGGAACACGCATGTCTGCCAAGTCTATTCGGCAGCAAAATTTGACGGTCCGTATCCTTTTGTAGGTAAGGTAAATCCTACAGAAGAATAAATAATTTCAATTTCCCCCCTAAGTCGTAATAACGACCCTAAGTGCCGAGGCTTAAAAACCTCGGCACTTTTGTCACGAAACGTTCCAAAGAAGTAATTGAAATCCCTCTTTAGAACAAACACTCCCTCTATTTGCCGAAAAATTACGCTATTTTGTTCATGCTTTTAAATAATTTTTGTTTAAATGAACAAAATGAACGTAAATTCCCGCTATACTCGCGCATTAATCGAAGGATGATGTTCAATTCCTTCCTTGCAAATAGATTTTTTAAACACTTTCTGATTTATTAGACACCTAGAAAACGTCTTTTGGAGAAGCGTGATGGTTATTAAACGTAATGTTCTCTTAAACCCAGGGCCTGCGACGACAACAGATGCGGTAAAACTTGCGCAGGTTGTTCCGGATATTTGCCCAAGAGAAAAAGAGTTTGCAGACCTAATGGCAGGGCTGCGGCGCGATTTACTTAAAACCGTTCACGCTGATCCTAACAGCTACACCGCAGTTCTTTTCTGTGGCTCCGGCACTCTTAATATTGACGTTTGCTTAAATTCTCTACTTCCTGCCAATGCGAAAGCTCTCATTGTCAATAACGGCGCCTACAGCGCTAGAGCGGTGGAGATCTGCGAGCACTATGGACTTGAGCATATCAATCTGAAGTTTCCCGTGGACGAAAGACCAGATCTTGCCCTCGTTGAGAAAACACTTAAAGAAAATCCTGATATTCGCTTAATCTATACAACGCACAATGAGACAGGTACGGGCCTCTTAAACCCCATCCGAGAAATCGGCGCATTAGCCCACAACTATGGGGCAATCTTTGTTGTTGATACGACCTCCACCTTGGCGATGAGGCCGATTGATGTTACCCGAGACAACATTGACTTTTGTATGGCATCTGCTCAAAAAGGCCTAATGGCAATGACTGGTCTCTCATTTGTAATTGGTAGGGAAGACATAATCAGGACTTCTCGCGACTATCCGAAGCGCTCTTACTACTGCAATCTCTATTTGCAGTACGAATATTTTGAAAAAACCGGACAGATGCACTTCACACCTCCCGTGCAGACAATCTACGCCACAGTGCAGGCGATGAAAGAGTATCTCGCGGAAGGGGAAACCGCGAAATGGGCTCGCCATAAGCGCGTATTTGAAGCCATTCACGCGGGGCTTGACCGCCTTGGCTTTAAAGATGTCATTCGCCGTGAGTGGCAAAGCGGTTTAGTTGTATCCGTTCTCTATCCCGATGACCCCAACTGGGACTTCATGAAAGTGCACGATTACTGCTACGAGAGGGGATTCACGATTTACCCAGGAAAAATTTCCTCTGCAAACACATTCCGTCTCTGCTCCCTTGGGGCAATTGATGTCGCTGACATTGAAGCATTCTTTGTCGTCTTAAAAGAAGCTCTTAAGAGACTCAATATCAAAACACCTCTTCACTACAACGCTCGTTAATCAAAGGATTTAAGCCATGAAAACCGTTTATGCCTGCTTTACAACCGATGTGATTCACGCAGGGCACTTGAACATTATTGAAAAAGCACAAAGTTACGGACGTCTTGTTGTGGGGGTAATGAGTGACGCCGCCTTGGTTCGCTTTGATCGCTTCCCCACAAAGACCCTTGAAGAACGCATTGCAATGATTAAGGCGCTTGCAGGAGTGGCGGAAGTCATCGTGCAAGATGATGTGATGTATGAGAAAGTACTTACCGAACTAAAGCCAGACTTCGTAATTCATGGCGATAACTGGCTTGAAGGCCCCACAAAAGCCATTAGAGACAATGTCGAGAAAGTAATTACGGCTTATGGCGGAAAGATTATCGATGTTCCGTACACGAGAAATGAAGCGGTTAAGCACATCGATGACAAAATTCGCTCGAAACTCATGATGCCGGAATTTCGTCGTGCAAGGCTTCGCCGTATGTTGGAATTGCGTCCAATTGTGAAAGCCATTGAAGTCCATAGTGGCTTAACGGGGCTACTTGCGGAGAAAACCGTCGTTGAACACGCGGGAGAACTCGATCAGTTTGATGCGATGTGGATTAGCTCCCTTTGTGACTCGACCGCAAAGGGTAAGCCCGATATTGAACTCGTTGACATGACTTCTCGCTTTCGGACGATTGACGACGTGATGGAAGTGACAACAAAACCCATTATTTTTGATGGCGATACAGGCGGGCAAATCGAACACTTTGTCTACACAGTGCGTTCTTTGGAGCGCATGGGAGTCTCAGCGATTATTGTTGAAGATAAGACAGGACTTAAGAAGAACTCTCTTTTTGGTACCGAAGTAAAACAGACGCAAGACACGATCGAACACTTCTCAGAAAAGATTGCCGCAGGGAAAAAAGTTCAACTCACAGACGACTTCATGATTATCGCCCGTATCGAAAGCCTCATTCTTGAAAAAGGCGAGGAAGATGCCCTTGCTCGTGCTAGAGCCTTCGTAAAGGCTGGGGCCGATGGCATCATGATTCATAGTCGAAAGAAGGACCCAGCGGAAATCTTCTCATTCTGCGATGCCTTCCGCGAGGAAGATGAGAAAACACCCCTTATTGTGGTCCCAACCTCTTACAACGTCGTAACAGAGGCAGAACTCTCAGAGCACGGCATTAATGTAGTCATCTACGCAAATCAATTAACCCGCAGTGCATTCCCCGCGATGCAGCAAACCGCCGAAGACATTCTTCGCTATCACCGTGCAAAGGAAGTCGATGACCGCTTGATGTCTATTAAGAAGATCATCACGTTGATTGATACGCTTTAAAGGAAAGGGAAGCAATGCAAGTCGAAGAATTTCTGCGGGTTCTTGGCGCTGACTTTTACACTGGGGTACCAGATTCGCTTTTAAAGGCGCTTTCCTCTTACCTCTTAAAGCGCTACGGGTTAAATCCCAAACACCACGTCATAGCAGCAAACGAAGGAAATTGTGCAGCTCTTGCCGCAGGCTACCACTTAGCTACAGGTAAAGTCCCTGTTGTCTATATGCAAAATAGTGGAGAAGGGAACATTGTAAACCCCGCTGCAAGCCTCTTAAACCCTAAGGTTTACGGCATTCCTGTTATCTTCGTCGTCGGTTGGCGAGGGGAACCAGCCGTTAAGGATGAACCCCAACACGTCTTTCAGGGAGAGATTACAGTAAGTCTTCTGCAACTCCTTGGGATAAAAACCTTTGTTCTCTCTAAAGAGACAAGTGTCTCCGAACTTGAAGAGGCGATGCGAGGATTTCGGATGCTCTTAGAAGCAGGGGATGATGTCGCTTTTGTTGTTCGTAAAGGGGCTCTAGCATTTAATGAAAAATTGCAGTTTAAGAACGACTACACCTTGACTCGCGAAGAAGTAATTTGCGAAGTGATTGCTGTGAGTGGCGACAATCCAATTGTTTCTACAACGGGAAAAGCGAGTCGTGAACTTTTTGAGTTGCGAGAAGCCTCTCAATCAGGACACGGACGGGATTTCTTAACGGTTGGATCAATGGGACACTCTTCATCAATTGCCTTGGGTGTTGCCCTACAGACCCCAGAGAAACGCATCTGGTGCATCGATGGCGATGGTGCCGCTCTCATGCACATGGGCTCCATGGGCGTAATTGGCGCAATCAAACCGAAGAACTTTGTTCACATCCTCATCAATAACGAAGCGCACGAAAGCGTTGGTGGCATGCCTACAGTTGCGAACTCTGTTGATTTCACGGCAGTGGCAAAAGCCTGTGGTTATCCCAATGCCATTTGTGTCAAAGGAAAGAGTGAACTCATTGACGCCTTAGAAACTGCTTCAAAATCTGAAGAATTGTGCTTTATCGAAGTAAAAGCGGCAATCGGTGCTCGCCCTGACCTTGGGCGGCCAACGACAACTGCTAAGGAAAATAAAGAAGCCTTTATGAAGCATCTTGCATTCTGATTTCGAAAGAGAAAGATTTATTTCAAATAAATCTTTCTCTACTTTCTCATTTTGCGGGAAAAACGCAGTCTTCTATCCGACTTGCATAGTATTCTTCAACTAACAGCAAAGCAGTATTGAGAATTTTGGCTTTTTTTGTTCGATTGAAGGAGCCCGATTGTTTCTTGAGAAGGGTTATAAATTTTTCCTGAGACACGGGTCTCGGGCTATCTATCGTTAAACGCATCGCGCCTTTCTATCGCGGCAATGTCGCAGTAGAAAGTGATGTTGGTGTGGTTTCTACCTTTACCGTAGAGTTGCCGCTCTAGGAAAGTTCTTCTTTTTGGCCGCTTTCAAGGTTAATCGTAAAAACAGTTCCTTGTGGTGCGTTGGCTCGGAATGCGACAGACCACTTTTCATGATCACAAATTCTTTTTATCAAAGATAGCCCCAAGCCGTAACCTTCGCCCTTAGCGGATTCTCCTCTGACAAAGCGCTTTAAAACCGATTCCTTTTCCTCTTCTTTGATACCAACACCGGTATCTGCAACTTCAAAGTATGTGTCGTAGAGGCGAACCGTAATTGTCCCTTCTTTTGTGTACTGCACGGCGTTTCGAACAAGGTTATCCGCTACCGAGAGTGCAAATGACGCATTAAGAAGCGTCTTTTTTGCCGCATAGTCTTCAAAAAGAATCCGAAGGCCTTTATCTTTGGCTTGCTCCTCCCAAATCCCGATTGCCTCCTGTAAGAGATCTTTAAGAAGCTTTACTTCAGCGCCAGCAATCTCTTTATCCCGTGCAAGAGCCATAAAGACGTGGATCAGACGATTTAAGCGTTTACTTGCAACATCAATATTCGTGAGTTCCTTTTTTCTCTCATCCTCTGTGATTTGAGGTAGTTTTAGTACATCCAGAGAACTCGAAATCACCATGAGCGGGGTGCGGAATTCGTGACTCACGTCTGCGGAGAAGGCTTTCTCGCGTTGCAGGGCCGCGTCAAATTTCTTAAGTGTTTTTTCAACAGTAAGAGCAAGTTCTCCTACTTCATCTGCCGCTGGCCTTTCCTTTAAGGGTTTAAATGCCGTAGCCTCTGCCATCTCTTTTACATCCGCAGCTAAAGACTTAAATGGCTTCGTCACTCCATGCGCAAGCCAGAGACCAAAGACTCCTGCAAGGAGCAATGCTGCAAGTAGACCAATACCTGCTTGGATAAATAGGTCGATTTCTTTTGCTTCAAATCCCGCTTGATCTTGAAGCATGACCCAGACAGTACCCGTTTTAGGATCCGTGTACTTATAAAGGAAATAGTCTTCTCCTGCGGAAAGTACTTCCTGAAAGCCGTCTTCAAGCTTCATGTACTCTGCTGGAACAGTTTCAAATCCGCCACTTTCCTTGGGGTTGCTGGAAAAAATAACAAAATAGTCTGCAACTTTTACTTCTTCTGGCTTTTTCCAAGCCACGGCCAACTCGATACGCTCTTTCATCCTCTGACCAATGAGCGTTTCTTCCGCAAGATGTATTCCGTAATAGATTGCAAAGCAGTATGTGATACCCACCACTGCAATCATCGCGATCATAGAAAGGATGATGCGCGCTGTGAGTGTTGTTTGAGAAAGGGATTTTTTTAAAGCGTCAAACATTTTTTCTCTTAATCTACTCTTAATGCCCAACCGATACCTTGAATGGTTTTAATAAGGGGCTTATCGGTCTTTCCATCGACGGCATTGCGAACCATATAAACGTGCGAGCGGATTGTCTCTGGTGAGGGAACGCGGCTATTCCAAACCTCTCGGCTTAGTTCTTCGTGTGTGACAACCGAGGGGCTTTTCTTCATCAGCACAGCGAGAACTTTCATCGCATTGGCGCTAAGTCGAAGGGGGTTACCCGCCTTTGTCACTTGCCAGAGACGTAAATCGAGTTTTAAATCTGCTACTCGAAGTACAGAGGAACTTTCCTCTGTCTTTCTTCTCCGAAGTTGCACCCGAATCCTTGCATGGAGTTCTTCTAGAGAAAAGGGTTTTACGAGGTAGTCATCGGCACCACTATCAAGGCCTCGGACGCGATCGGCGATTGTATCGAGGGCTGTGAGCATGATGATGGGCTTTACCCAACCAAGGCTTCTTAATCTTTTGCAGACATCGATGCCATCAATTCCAGGTAGCCCAATGTCAAGGACTACAAGGTCGATGCTCTCGTCAGAAGCGGCCCGCGAAAAACCATCAATTCCATCTGAGGCAATGACCACAGTGAAGAGCTCATCAACTCGCTTTAGATAATTAGCAATATTTTCTGCAATCGCACGCTCGTCTTCAATTACGAGAATTTTTTGCATCGAATCGAAATCCCATTGAAAAAGAGGCCCTTTTTAGTGGCCTTGTTACTGCATTTTACGGAAATTTCACACAGGACTAAAAGAAAAAACACGAGAATTTCACCGAGGTTGAACCAAAGAGAATTTCCCATGAAAAAGCCGCTTACTTTTGAAGTATTCTGTACCGCCACAGCGCTCTTACTTTTCTTCGTTCAAATGCTCGTTCCATTTGAATCCTTAGACATGTCGATTGCAAGAGCCATCTATCGAGCAGGAGACGGAGCGTGGATCAATCCCGTTTGGTGGAAGATTATCTTCTATAAAGGCGCAAAGGTTTTTACTGCCGCAGTTCTATTAGGAGTTCTCGTTTTCGCCCTGGTAGCAAAGCGCCAAAAGAAAGACCTTCTCTTTAGAGCACTTATTCTTGCCTTCTTTTCTGCAATCGTTTCTCTCTTGTTGATGCTTCTTATGAAGCACTTTTCAGGTGTCGTCTGTCCTTGGGATTTCGTGGAATTCTCAGGGCAGGGTAGCCTCGCGAAAGCAATTGCCCCCTTTAGTTGGTTATTCACTGGCAGGAATCGCCTAGGAGGTTGTTGGCCCGCAGGGCACGCCTCAACGGGGTTTTGTCTATTTGGTCTTTGGTTTGCCGCGAAAAGACTTAAGTTTTCAAAACACTTCTACGTCTTAGCCGCTGTACTTCTCTTTGGGGTGATTTGCGGAGTAGGGCGGATGGCAAACGGCGCACATTTTCTAAGCCATACAACAGCTTCAGCCCTGCTCGGTTACAGCACGGCTGGCATCCTTTTTTCTTACTTCATGCCAGAAATAGAGAACCCCAAGAAGAGCGTTTCTGTTACAGAAGCGGCTCTTTTCGCAGGTCTTTCTCTCACGCTTCTTTCGATGCCGTTTTTTTCTGACATGGCGCATGCTGGGACTTCAAGAGCGCTTTCCGCAACAGCCTCTGTAGCTTTACTTCTATTTTTCCTTTGGGCATCTCTCTTTACCCTATTTATCCGCCTTATGCCGCGCTTTGGGTGGCGTATCCTACTTTTCCTTCTCTCTCTGATTG
The DNA here is from genome assembly GCA_963661915.1 of Duodenibacillus sp. Taxonomy (GTDB): domain Bacteria; phylum Pseudomonadota; class Gammaproteobacteria; order Burkholderiales; family Burkholderiaceae_F; genus Duodenibacillus. The sequence continues at coordinate 3,842 of CAVLDT010000034.1, read as the reverse complement.
GTGCTGGTGCTGATGCCTTTACCACTCTTTATGGCACAGTGATGACGCCAGACATGCTCCGTAATGCTCTTGCTACTGATCCAAGAGAAGCCTCGGAACTCATTGGGTGGCGCTACATCTACCACACGGTAATTTTTGCCGCCCCTGGCATTTTCTTTAGCTTTTTTACGCCTCGCGTTATCCCAAGGGGGTTAAGCGAAAATATCGGAGAACTGCCTTTTATTACATCCGTCGTTTTTCTTTTTGTCTTTGCAATCGGATGCGTCCTTTCGCAGTTTTCCTTTCTTTCTTCTTACATGCGAAACAATAAAGAGGCGCGCTACCTCATAGAGCCAGCTGCCGTTGTTTATAGTTTCGCTAGAACTTTTGCAACAGACTCTTCCCCTAAGGCAGTTGGTCGAGATGTCATTGATCCCAAACCAAAGATCAAAACGAGCGCGAATTCCGCTCGCCCCCTCTTTGTTGTCGTTGTAGTAGGGGAAACCGTACGAGCAGCCAATTGGGGCTTAAACGGATATGACCGTGACACGACCCCAAAACTCCGCAGGAAGGGCGTTCTAAGCTTCACGGATGTCTCATCCTGCGGCACATCAACGGATGTAAGTCTTCCCTGTATGTTTAGTCGTGTCGGGAGGAAAAACTACGACCGCGCGAGAATTCTCAAGGAGGAGAGCATTCTTTCTGTAATCGAACGCGCTGGCGTCACGGTAAGGTGGGTTGATAACCAATCGGGATCTAAAGGGGCGAGTACGGCATCGATGAATGAAGCAGTCGTAAAAAATGAAAAAGACTGCCCGAATGGGGCCTGTTTTGACAGGGCAATGCTTGGTAACGTTAAAAAAGCAATAAGAAGAAGCGAGGCGAAACGGGAACTTCTCGTATTACACAGCATCGGGAACCATGGCCCAGCTTACTGGAGACGCGTCCCGAAAGACTTTCAACCCTTTGGAAGTGGATGCCGCAAGGATGATTTCGGTGAGTGTTCAAAAGAAGAAATCGTCACATCCTACGATAACGCCATCGCTTATACGGATAGTTTCCTCACAGATATCATCGACACACTCTCTAGTGCCAAGGATAAGGACACTATCCTTTTGTACGTTTCCGATCATGGCGAGAGTCTAGGAGAGAAAAGCCTATGGCTTCACGGCGCTCCCTATTGGATGCATCTTACCGAGCAGGGCAAAGTGCCCATGTTAATGTGGTTTAGCGAAGGCGCTAGAGAACGATTCTCCCTAAAAGAAGAGTCAGTGCATGGTAAATACCAACCCGCTGTGAGTCACGATAATCTTGCTTCAAGCCTACTTACGCTCACTGAGGTTGACTCTAGCGTTTATGAAGAAAATCTTGACCTTATTGAAAAACTAAGAAAGGGCTAGGGAAGAGGGCAGTGTCAAAAACCTTTCCTTTTATTGAAGGAATTTTTTTAGTTCCTTTTCGTGCCTTAATGTGAAGTCTGAAATGCTCTATGCGTTCGTACGAAGCTACCTAAGGTTAGCAACGACAAAGCCTCGGCTTCCGTCAGAGCGGATTCCCTTCAATTTTCGTAGAAGCATAGTCGCTTTTCTTTTTGGAATTCTTCCGAAGTCTATTAGCGAAACCTCTTCGGAGCGGCGTAGCAGAAAGAACAAATCGATTTTTTTTCAATCTCGAACCATGAAAAAACACCTTCCGCAAGAATTGAATTCGATTGGGAAGGTGGTTTTACTACACTATTTTTTCACTATTTTTACACTATTTTCCAAATCAAACTTGGAATTACCCCTGTAGAAACAGAGGCTTTATTCAAACTCAATCGTGGCTGGCGGTTTCGTTGTGTAATCAAATAGTACGCGGTTGACGTGTTTCACTTCATTGACGATACGGTTCGCTGCTGTCGTGATTGTCTCGGTTGGGAGAATTGTCACTTCAGAAGTCATAAAGTCAGAAGTGGTAACCGCTCGAAGGGCAATAGCAGAGTCGTAAGTACGCTCATCTCCCATCACACCAACGCTACGCATGTTTGTGAGTGCTGCAAAGTACTGACTTGGCCGCTTCTCAAGCGGCAACTTATCGACTTCTTCACGCCAAATGGCATCTGCATCCTGCACAAGGGCAATCTTCTCAGGAGTGATATCTCCAATGATGCGTACAGCAAGACCGGGACCAGGGAAGGGTTGGCAATAAACTTGACTTTCTGGGAGCCCCAATTCAAGACCAGCTTTTCTCACCTCATCCTTAAAGAGGTCACGCAAAGGTTCGACAATTTCCTTAAAACGAATGTTCTTCGGAAGCCCCCCCACATTGTGGTGACTTTTAATTGTCGCGGATTCTCCCCCTAGGCCACTCTCGACAACGTCTGGATAAATCGTTCCTTGTGCTAGGAAATCCACCTCTCCAATCTTCTCAGCTTCATCTTCAAAGACGCGGATGAACTCTTCACCAATAATTTTCCGTTTTCTCTCTGGAGCACTCACGCCCTTTAACTTAGTTAAAAAGCGATCCTTGGCATCGACACAGATAAAGTTAATATCAAAAGCACCACCTGCACCGAAGATCGAGCAGACACGCTCTCTTTCATTCTTACGCAGCAGTCCGTGATCGACGAAGACGCAGGTAAGTTGCTTACCAACGGCACGGGCCAAAAGAGCCGCGCAAACGCTTGAATCCACACCGCCAGAAAGGGCGCAGAGCACTTTCTTAGTCCCAATCTTCTCTTTAAGCGCCTTAATTGTTGCTTCAACAAAAGAGTCCATCTTCCAAGTACCCGCACAACCGCAGACCTTGTAGACAAAGTTTGAAAGCATCTTCACGCCGTTATCGGTATGAAGGACTTCAGGGTGAAATTGCACGTTATAAAGCTTACGAGCGGCATCTTCGCTTGCTGCCACTGGGCAATCAGGCGTAGAAGCCGTGATACGAAATCCTGGGGCAGCCTCAAAAATCGTATCGTTGTGGCTCATCCAGCAGATGTTTTTCTCAGGGAGCCCAGAAAAGAGAAGCGATGCCGTATCTAGATTAACAAGCGTCTTCCCGTACTCACGTTCTGGCGCCTTTTCGACGCGTCCTCCCAACTGATGACTCATCAACTGTGCGCCGTAGCAAATGCCCAAAATGGGAATCCCTTTCTCATAGATAACCTTATCGATTGCCGCAGCATTTTCGAGGTAAACACTTGCGGGTCCACCCGTGAAAATAATGCCCTTGAGGTTCTTCTTGAGAATTTCTTCTAAAGGTTTTCTGTAGGAACAGATTTCGCAATACACGCCACATTCGCGCACACGACGTGCGATAAGTTGGTTGTATTGTCCGCCGAAATCGATAACGAGAATCGTCTCTTGGTTTTGCGTATGCGTACTCAAGGTGCTCTCCGAAGGTGTAGAAGTGATAGAGGCTTTTCCTGTCTCTAAAGATTTGTGTGGCGCCATTATAAGGAAGTACGCCAACCGCCCGAAGTCCTTTAAGTTAGGCGAAACCCTACTTGAAGTCATAGTTGAGAAAATTCTTTTAATAATCAAATAATTTCTTCTCTCATATAGATAAATACATCTTAGAACATCCCGCGACGCTTCGTTTTCTTCGGAGCAATTCTTAGAGGAAATTTCAAAAACCGAGCACTTTTTACTCGAAAGGCAAATCCAATAAAGATTTCTCCTTATACAGCCTTAGAACTTCCAAGCATAGAATTCCAACCAATATTTGAAGCGGTCCCGCGAAAGGAATCTTTTTTTTTTCGATTCTTTTCGCGGGACCGCTTTTTTTGTTTTTTTTTAAATTTAAAAACTTTTATTTGTTTAAATCCTTTAAAAACATAGGCAGAGAAAGGAGTTTTAATCATGAAGGATGTTCCGGAAGTATTCGGC
>CAVLDT010000033.1:0-15743 GCA_963661915.1 Duodenibacillus sp. | reverse complement strand
ATTCTACTCGCTACATCAATAGAGAATTCTCTTTAACTGAAAATACGACTATTCAGACAGAGACTCAAACGCCAAAAATCGATGAAGGTCAATGGTCTAGGTACTATACGCACATTGATGCAAAAAAGCCGTATGGTTATACCGGCATCGCAGGAACAGATGGTAAAACTACAAAAGTTACCGTTAGTAATGGCGCCACCCTAACAATCGATGGGAACTATAAAGAACATTCAGACCGTTCATGGAATAACAGCATCTTCTTAATCACCGCTCTGTCAAAAGGAACGGTTGAAGCAACTGGAAGAATCGAAGGAAATATTTCTATCCCAAACAATGCGCCAGATGGCTTAGACACAATTGCAATATGCGGCATTTATGGTAATGATGGGAACATCACCATTGATGGGAATTTAACGGCAACCGTTCAATCCTACAAAAAAGGCTCACGTGGTGTAGAGGCGACGAATGATTCACACATATTGTTCAAGGGAAAAGATAACGCAACGAACATCACCGTTAATAATGGGGTGCAAAACGGTAATTTAGCTTACGGTGTTTATGCCCACGAGAATGGGACAGTCGACTTTGAAGGGAACGCCACCCTTACTGTTGATGGAAAAATTGGAGAATCATTAGGTGTACTTGTCGATGGGGAAGATGGAGAATCGATAGTTAATTTCAAAGGCGACAGAACAATTATCGACGTGACCTCAGGAACAGGCGTAAGTGCCTATTCCTCTTCTGCGGAAATCAACTTTACAGGAGAAAATGTCGAGATCAAAGCTAACTCAGAAAATCAAGCCGCCCAAGCTGTTTCCTCTTTCGAAGGGGGAAAAATAAGTTTTGAAAACGGAGCTCAACTCACTGCAGCAACAAAAGGGGAAGAAAGTGCAATTGGCGTTGAAATCCGCCTCGATTCCCCAGAAAACAAATCGACAAGTATCACGTTTAATGGTTCGCTAAATATTACCTCTAGCGCAATTGATGCTGCGGCTTACGGCGTATTTAGTTTTGCCAGGGGCAATTCATCGAAACCTATGGATTCTGAGACAGGCGAAACAGACACCTCTTCTGCCGATGTTGCTACGCGTTCTTTAAAAGTTGTAGGCAAAACCACAATGGAAGTCATATCCACCAACGGGAACGCCTACGGAGTTTTAGCTACTGGTAATGCTAAAGAACTTGAATTTGCAGATGCAGAGATTACTGTTTCTTCGTCCAATGGTGAAGCCCATGGTGTTTGGTCTAAAAACAATACTGAAGCCGTTGAATTTGAGGACGCAGTGATTACTGTTTCCTCTAATCATACTTCTGGTGCTGTCAAGGGAATTTATGCCTCCCAAAGTCAGGAAGTTGAAACGCAAAACGATATGGTCAAGGTCTATGGGAACCTTGATCTTACTGTCAATTTAAATGCGAAAGAAACAGAATCAAACCTCGCTGGTTACGGAGTGAAACAGGAAGGAGGAAAAGTCAATTTAGGTTCGACTGGGAAGACTGTCGAGATTGAAGTAAATGGTTTAGAGGCTGAAGAGACTTACAACTCTGTTACGGGAGTCGACATATCCTGGGGTGCTCAGCTTACAGTTGAGGGAAGCAAGGCAGATATCACCGTAAAGAATGGTAATGAAAGTTGCGGTGTAGCAAATTATTTCGGTGCGGTAATTGATTTCAATTCAGAAGAGACAAACATATCCGTTGATAATTCCAAGAAAACAGACCCTTATGGTATACAGGGCGTTTTGGGGGGCTATAGCGCAACAACAAACTTTAATGGCGAAGCAAATATCACTGTCAAATCTAACTCTGGTGATTATGAAAGTAGAGCAATAGGCCTTTGGTCTGAAGGAGCAGCGCAAGCGAATTTCAAAGATGCTACCACCATTAATGTTTCGACTACTGGCAAAGATGCAACCTATGGTGTAGTTCTCACAAATTCAGAATGGGAAGAGTGGGAAGATGCGGAAGGCCGTTGGATATATGGACAGTATCCAGGCAACGCATCGTTTGAGAAGTCCCTTACCGTCACTTCCACTGCAAAAACTGCAGATGCTTATGGCATTTTCAACGTAGGAAAAGCAACAGAGTGGGTATATACAGAAACGGATGAGGAGTGGACAGAAACAGATAATCCATGGATAAAAACAGAGTACACAGGAACGGATGGTGTGTTATCGGTTGCGGAGAAAACCACGATAAAAGCCACGTCCACTGAAGGAAATGCATACAGTCTCTTTGCCGTAGATAACGGTAAAACCATTACCTTAACTGACCTTGAAATCAAATCCTCTGCCCTCTCGGGAAATGCTACGGGTATCTATGGCACAAAGACAGTAGATGACTCTGCAGAGGTTCTCGTCAGTGCCACAGGCGATGTTGATATCAATGTCTCAGCAAGCGTAAACAGTGGCACGGCTTACGGCGTAGACCTTCATGGAGGTGTTGTCTCGCTTGGTTCAGAAGGGAAGACGGTAAAAATTACTGCAACAGGTTCGAAAGCCGCAGCATTCAATGTAACAAAAGGCGAAGCGGTTTACGAAGATGAGACACTTAACGAAGATGAAGCGCTTAACGAAGGCGAGACACCAAGTGAAAGCGGGACACTTAATTTCGGTTCGGCTGATTCAAGACTTAAATCTGTCCATCTCAAAGTTAGCGATGGCATAGGCCATATTGGTCTTATCGATGGAGAGAATTCGCAAGTTAATATCTACGCTGGCACTTACAAACAAGAGGGTTCTGCGTACGGTCTTGACGTTATCGATGGTAGCCTCAATATGGATGTAGGTTCTTTTGAATCTACGACAAAACATATAGCGGTTCGTGCGCAATCTAATACCGATATCGTTGCTACGACCTTTACTGCTACAACGACAAATGACGATCCGAGTGTCGCGAATCTTGAGGCTAGCAACAGCGCAACGTTAAACGTGACTGCAGACACTGTCACATTGAAAGCCACTAAAGGAGAAAATTGCGGCGCAATTGCGATTCCTGGGTACGGCACTGTTAATCTCACCGCAAACGAAGCGCTTTCAATTGAGGGTAACATCAATGCGAAGTACTCGAGAATTGATAAAGAAGATACAAGCGCAACATTTAACGTTAAATCGAATGGAACTCTTAACTTTGATGGAAGCATCAACGTAGGAGCACCTGTAGATGACACTTTCTATTCAATTGCGGATTTTGTTGATGAGGCCAATAAGTCCATCTTCTCCCGCAACACAACAGTAAACGTTGAATCTAAAGGCGCTGCGACATTCACTGGTGACATCAACGTTTGGGGCAACGCTGCCACCTACGGAGAAAATGCGGGACAACATAAAGTCTCTCTAAAACTTGGTGATGGTTCAACAATCAAGGGGAACATTTCTGTTCTTGGACAAAGGGCTACCACACAAACTAACACTGTAACTATCACTGCAACAGGCACAGAGGAAAACTTATCCTTTACTGGAAATATCACCGCAAAAGATGGCAGTAGTGTCTGTTTAGATGGTGGTTCTTATACAGTTTCTAAACTTGAAGTTGATAGCACGAGTTCTCTTACTCTTACAGATGCGACCCTTAACCTAACTGACGCAGTAGCGGGTAGTACCCTCACGCTCAAAGGCACTACCAATCTCAACACAACCCTTGCTATAGCCTTTGCAGGTATTACGAAGGATGAGCAACAACTTGTGACTGCGACAGAAAAAGGTATCTCTGCGCGGCTATCCATCACAGCCGAAAGTGATAAGACATCTAGCATCACAATTGCAGACTCTTTTACTTTCACGGGCGATATCTTTGATGCGATGAGTGATGCCTATGATGCGGTTACTCTTGTCCTTAAAAACGCAACGCTACAGGTTGATTCGAAGTCTAGAGAAGAGACCCGTATCACGACAGATTTGGAAGTAAGCAGCATCACAGGCGAAGGAAACATTTCTCTTGCCGCGGGAAAGACACTTACGCTCGGCAGTGGAGGAGAAGAATCCCAATCTACTATCACAAGATCTATAGCACTTGGAGCTGATGCCGATAGTCAAAAAGGCGCAACACTCACAACAACCAACAAGGCCAAAGTTGATGTTAATGAAATCCTCGGCAACAAATATGGCTCTGTTAGCGTCAGGGAAGGAAGCACTCTTAACGCCAAGAAGATTTCTGAGGTTAAAGAGATCTCTGTCGATGGGTCAACGCTTGATGCCAAGACGATTGATACCAGCGGTGTTATTAACCTAACAAACCAGGCCATCTATAAAGGTGAGAAACTCACAATCTCGCACGCAAATGATTCTGCTGATGCAGTTGGATTCAGTGCTAGAGAGAAATCTACTGATGATAAATTGAATGGCATTACTATCGATGTCACAGGTGATACATCCATCACCGTCACATCAAATGCGAAGTCGGTAACTGCTCTATCGCTTGATGGTAAGACAGATACGGATTTAACAGGGAATGTCAGCATTTCAGCAAAGAGCGATGCAACGACAACTGTCTATGGTCTAAGAGAAGTTAAAGGAAAAGCATCCCTAGGTTCTGAAGGAAAGAACGTTTCCATTACAGCCTCTGGCGCAGATGGGTCAACCGTTCGCGCTCTCTCAGTTGAATCTGCAGGAACAGTGACAGTCGCTGGTAAAACAATCGATGTAGATTCCACAGGTCGTGCCCTACAGGCTTATGACAAATCTATTCTTACAGTTGGCAATGACAAAACAGAATCCATTTCTCTCAATTCGACAGACATGGCAGTCTTTGCCCTCCGTGGTGGACAAGTCAGTCTCACAGCAGACACAATCAATGTGACAACAGCGTCTGATTACGGCTCAATCCACTCGCAGAACAATACTGGTACTTCGGCTACTCCAGAAGGAACGAGCAAGATTGAGATCAAGGCAGATACCCTCACTGTAAAGAACACCAAGAAAGATGAAACAAAAGAAAGTGCTGGTCTCTCAGCTTTCTCTAACGGCATCCTCTCGGTTGATGCGAAGAACTTGACGGTCTCAGGACAGGCTGCAATCTATACTCGAGGCAATGCGAAGGTTACGGTTGCAGGTGGCGCGGATCACAAGACAACCCTTACGGGTGACATTGTTTTTGGCACAGGTAAAGAAGCTAGTAGTAGTGGAAGCCACATTAACGCGAATGTTGATGTGACACTAACAGGCAAAGATTCTTCGTGGACTGGAAGCTCTTATCAAGAGTACCTAATCGATGGTTCTATGACTAAGAGCGTTGCGTTAACTGGCAATCCAACTAAAAATGGAAATGTCACAGGTTTTAACCTGACGCTTGAAAATGGTGCCAAGTGGACACTTACCGGTGATAGTTTCGTTAACAATCTCGTCGTTGAAGACGGTAGTACGGTTGACGCAACAAAGGCGAGAACACTCAACGGTTCTATCACACTGAAAGATGATTCTGAACTCATTGCGCCTCTTGCAACCGCTTTCACAACGACAACTGAGAAAGACTCTTCTGTTGTTAACGGAGCCACGGCACGTCTCTCAATTAGTAGCGAGAGCAATAAGTCTGCCAAACTCACAATCAATGATGTTTTCACATACACAAGTGATGCCCTCACGGCAATGACGGATGCCTATGAGGCTATTACCTTGCACTTAACAAATGCAACCTTGAAACTACTTCCTACTCTAGAGGAAAAGACCACAACGATAGCAACTGACCTCGCGACAAGTAGCATCACAAGTGAGGGAGACGATGCCCTACACGTTTCTCTTGAAGAAGGTAAGACTCTTACCCTAGGCGTAGGAGAAGAGAAGTCAGAATCTAACGTTGGAACAATTTCTCTAACAGCCTTAGAGGCAGAGGACGGCACAAAGCAAGGCGCGACCTTGAAAGCAACAAACAATACGACGGTCACAACTACAGAAGTTGCAGGCGACAGCCACGGCATCGTTATCGTCACTGACGCAAGTACTCTTGAAACGGAGAAAGTTACTGGCACTAAGAAGATTGAAGTCACAGAGAAGAGCACTCTTAAAGCCACAACAATCGATAGCCACGGAGTAATTCAACTTGATGCGGGTAGCAAGGTTGAAGTTGGAAAACTCACGCATTCAAATGCCACTGCAACTGATGCTGCTGTAACTCTCAAAGAGGATAGCCACCTAACAGCAGGTCATATAAGCGACGTCAAGCATCTCTCTTTAGGCAACAACACAAGCCTCACGCTTGGATCCGATGAGCATACAGAAACGTCGACTATCGAAAAGATTACCTTTAACGTCGTTGAAGATGACACTGCATCTGCCACCGTGAAAGTAGCAAAAGCCGCTAAGGCACAAGTTACTTCCATCGAAGGGAACGGCAATGGAACACTTCATATTGCGGAAAATAGTGAACTCAAAGTCGATACTATTCAACACGTAGCAGAAGTTAAAGTACACGACTCCGATGTGAAGGTAGAAGAAATTCATGGTAACGACGTGACCTCTGTTTCCGTGCACCAGGAAGGCTCTCTTGAAGTTAAAACCGTGAAGGACCTCGATAAGGTCGAAGTTACTGCCGGCAGCACTCTGCAGGCAACAACAATCGAAAACGTGAAAGCGATTACCCTCACTGGCGAAAGTGAAATGGCAGTTCACACGCTCTCTGCTACTGACGCATCTATCCGGGTTGGTGAAGTCGATGGCGAAGGCGCGAAGCTTTCTGTGAAGAACCTTGCTATGACCGGTGGCTCAATCTTCGTTGACCCAGCCTACGGTCACTCAACATTCCACGTAGAGTCGTTAGCCTCCGAGACACTTAACGCAAACGTCACAACAGGTTCAGGCGCTAGTGTGATTTTCGGCTCGGCAACAGAGTCCGAAGTCGATAGCGCGGTTTCTAGCCTTCGTGGGCTTTCTAATGTCACCGCCCTTGTTTTCATGAAGAAAGGAATCAAGGTTGGCACGTCGGGAAGCATCATCATTGATCCTCGAGCAAGTGCTGAAGTCACAGGGTTTGATAAGAAAGTACTCATCCGTAACGGCGGCACACTCGTTATCGATCAGGCGGCAGTCGGAAGCACGACTCTCTTTGATGAAGCTACAGCACTTCTTATCGAAAATGAAGCGAGAATCGGTATCGTCAATGCAGCTCTAGGAGTGATTGACCTTGGAACAACAGTCACGGAGGAAGCAGGATCTACTCTTACGCTTTACACGGATTCTCCCTTTGTCCTTGGCTCTTTAGATGCAGCCTCAGGGAAGATTACCCTCAGAGGAACAGCCCCTGACGGAGCAACAGATGTCATCGCCTCCACAGGCATTCAGAGCATGATTCGTCACGCAGACGCGGTGCTTGCGGAAACCGTTGCAGACCGCGCAGCATCGCGTGAATCTGGTCTTTGGGTTTCCGTTCGTGGCGAGCGGTACGAACAGGATGACGTGGGTTCTGGCTTTACGGCTGACGTTGGCTATGGCGCCTTTGGTGCTGACTTTGCGCCGACCGTCGGGACGCGTCTTGGCCTTGCAGTGCAGTACGGCCACGGCAAAGTTAAGGGCAATGCCTTTAGCGTTAAAAACAAAATGAAAGACTACAGTGCAACGCTTTATGGCTCTACCCTTCTTGGTGCGACTGGCGTCAATCTCTTAGGAGAGGTCGCTTACACGCAAAGTAAGAACGACGTTTCAACTTCGTATCACGCAGCTTTGAATCAAGACCTCGATGCGAAGATGCTCTCGGCTGGCATCACTCTCCAGAAGGCATTTGAAGTTGGATGCGCCCGTATCACACCAAGCGTAGGCGTACGCATCTCTCGCATTGAAGCCGACCGCATGAGCGTTGGCGCCGCGTCAATTGATATGCAGAAACAAACCATCGTTCAAGTTCCTCTGGCAGTTAGGTTAAGTACAAAGCCTGTAGAAACCGCCTCAGGATGGTCCATAACACCGCGCTTTAAGGTTGCCTACATTCCAACCTTTGGCGATAAGAAGATTGATGTCTTCGGCACAAAGTCCACAGTACTTGATACAAGTCCCGTTAAGGGGGCATTCGGGATTAACTTTAAGAAGGGTGGCTTTAGCCTCGATGCCACAGCGCAATGTGGCGTTGGCAACCGTGGAACGTCTTCTATCGGTGGGAAAATTGGCTTGAACTACGCGTTCTAGCCAAGCTGTGAGGTGGCAGGAATCCCCCTTAAAATCTTGCCACTTGTCTGTTGCGGAGTCCTCTTTAGGAGAAATCCTAAAGAGGAATTCTGCATTGGGGGCTTTTCTTAGATAGTCACTTCAATGGCTCTTTCAAGCTTCTGAATTTCTGCCTTGACTTCCTTTTCTCGGGCTGTGAGCCTCGTGTAAAGATCAGCATCAAGGGGCTCAATAGCAGCAACTTCGCTTGCCTGCTCACGAAGTCTAGAAGCTTCCATACGTAAGAAGGCAGATTTCACCTCATTACGGGCCCTTTCAAGCGTTGTCTCAAGGGGGATTTCCTTTGCCACAGCATCTCGATAATTTTCGATAGATGCACTCTCACTTAAGAGTTCAAGTAAGAGGTGCGTTTTTTGGATTGGCGGCTCTTCACTAAGAGAGGTGCGCCAAACTTCGAGAATCTCCCGGGCAAGACGATCTTCGCGGCCTATGAAGTACTCTTCTACGCTACCCGCAAACTCAGAGCAGAGTTCTGGGAAATTCAAAAAGTCAGAAAGAATTCTTTCGCTATAGTCAGCAACACCCTGAATTGCAACAACGGGGTTACCTTGGCGCCTTACGGGGGCAAACCTACGGTTCCAACGAGGGAGGCCCGCTTGCGGTTGCGCTGGCTTAACTATGGTCCTAGGCTTAGCAATCCCAAAAGCGACCTCTAAGTCATCTGGACTCATCCTCGCTTTCATCGCAAGGAAACTCACAAGTTGCGCTCGCATGAAAGGCGCTGACCGCATCGATACGACAAGGGGTTTAGCGTCATTTAAGAAGGCGCCTCGGCCTTCGGGAGTGGCGAGGTCTTTGCCCTCTCCTACGCTCTTAACGAAGAATTCACTCAAAGAAAGAGAATTCTTCATTGCCTCTTCAAAGGCCGCGGCCCCTTTTTCCTTAATAAGGCTATCGGGGTCGTGCTCGGGCGGAAGAACAATGAACCGTACACTCTGACCGTCGCTGATTGCAGGAAGGGCCGCCTCAAGGCCTCGCCTTAGGGCGTGTTGCCCAGCAGAGTCGCCATCAAAGGAGAAGAAAAGCGTATCGGTGACTTTGAGTAACTTTCTAACGTGTTCACTCGTAACCGAGGTACCAAGAGCCGCTACAGCCTCTCGGAACCCAGCCTGGGCAAGCTGAATGACATCCATGTAACCTTCACAGATCACCGCTCTATGCTTCGCTCGGATTGTGTCATTTGCTTCAAAAAGGCCGTAAATCTCTGTACCCTTGTGATAAATCGGCGTCTCAGGGCTATTTAAGTACTTAGGGTGTTCATCCCCATTTAAGGTACGAGCACCAAACCCTATGACCTGACCTCTCGGGTTACGGATGGGGAACATGAGACGGCCCCGAAAGCGGTCGTAGCAGCGCCCTGCGTCGTTACGGATAACAAGGCCACAGCCCTCCGCATCCTGAAGTTCTTTTCCTTCGTAACTATCGCCAAAAACATCCTTTAAGGCGTTCCAAGCATCAGGTGAATACCCGAGAGAATAGATTGCTGCAACCTCGGAGCCAATACCACGCTTTTTTAAGTAATTCTTCCCTACTTCACTCCTAGTAAGTTGCGATCTATAGAAGTCTTTAGCCGCTTCCGTATGGTCGTAAAGAGTCTTAGCCCGAGTAGCTCTGCGCTTTCCTTCTTGGTCCTCTGGAACTTCCATTCCAAGGCGCCCTGCTAGGGCCTTAATTGCCTCGGGATAAGAGAGCCCCTCGTAATTCATCGTAAAGCGAATCGCATCTCCAAAGGCACCGCACCCGAAGCACTTATAGATTTGCTTAGAAGGGGTTACCGTGAAAGATGGTGTCTTCTCTTTATGAAAGGGGCAGCAGGCAATGTAGTTTTTCCCAGTCTTCTTAAGTGGGACGTGACGAGAAATCACCTCAACGATGTCAAGGCGACTTAAGAGTTCTTGAATAAAGCCCTGTGGAATCACGTCCGTACCAAAAGAAGATTGGAATAAGAAGTCGTAATTTAGCCTAGGAGAACCTTCTTTACAACGGCACTCACTTTGCTCATCTCAGCTTTGCCCGCAAGTTTTGTCTTCACGGCTCCCATCACTTTACCCATGGCAGCGATGCCAGAGACGCCAAGTTCTGAGACGATTCCTTTGACGACCTCAGTGATTTCCGCTTCATCCATCATTTTTGGCATATAGGCGCTTAGCACATCAATCTCAGCGGATTCTTTCTCGGCTAGATCCGTGCGGCCTGCGTTCTTATACTGCTCAACGGAGTCACGTCTCTGTTTTAAGAGTTTACCGATGACCGCTACAACGAGGTCATCTGTGGGTTCGACTCTTTCGTCAACTTCACGCTGCTTAATCGCGGCAAGTAAAAGACGAATGCAGGAAAGCTTAGCGGCATCATGCGCTTTCATAGCCGCTTTCATATCACTAACAATTTGTTCTTTTAAAGTCATTTTCTTTTGACCTTCAAAATAAAAAAAGCGACCGACTCGTTTTTCTTTCGAGGGGCCGCTTCGGCGTTAAAACGATCCGGAGAATCAATACAACTTCTTCGGCAACATCATGCTACGAAGACGCTTGTAGTGACGCTTAATCGCGGCTGCCTTCTTGCGCTTACGCTCTGCAGTGGGCTTCTCGTAGAACTCGCGAGCACGAAGCTCTGTGAGCAATCCCGACTTTTCGATAGTGCGCTTAAAGCGACGCATTGCGACTTCAAACGGCTCGTTTTCCTTAACGCGAATGGTGGGCATGTATAAACACCTGATCCTTTGTGATTGGTTTTAATAAAATACCCCTCAAAGCCATACCCATGACCTGAAGGGACTGAAAAAATTCAGAATTTGGATTCTGACACACTCAGAAGAGAAAGTAAACGGTAAAGGAAGAAAAATTTCCTCCTTCTTAGCGAGAGTATTCTTTTAGGCCTTAACAAGAAAGAGCACTTCGTTTTGTTCAGTCTATTTCGAGGGAAGAAGATAGTTCATAGAAATGCCCTTGACTCTAGGGCACCCCCTTGCTTTATAGTGCAGCTTTCCTTTCGGCAAGCCCCGTTTTTCTTGCTGAATAAAGAAGTTTTTTATGAAGGAAATTCGTTACAACAGTACTCGCCTTGCAACGGCAATATTCTTTGCCGCGCCTGGCATTGCTTACGGACTCTTTACAGCAAGGCTCCCATACCTAAAGGTTCAAGCGGGAGCTAGCGAGAGTGAAATTGGTTTCGCTCTCTTTGCCTTAGGCTTTGCAGCCGCAATGGGGCTCGCTATAACACCTTCGATTGCTAAGAAAGTCGCAATTAAGAAAATCCTAACGGCTACTCTTTTCATCCTTTGCCTAAGCCTTTCCGTTGCGGCCTTTTCTCAAAACAGTCTTACTCTCACGGCGTCCCTAGCTGCTGTTGGGTTAGCCATGGGTGTTTTAGATGTCGCAATGAATATGCAAGGGGTCGCAATCGAAATACACTATGCAAAGCCAACAATTGGCATCTTGCATGCAAGTTATAGTTTCGGCGGCGTCCTTGGCTCAACACTCGGAAGCGTTTTTGCGGCTCTTTCCTTATCCCCAGTTCCGAACTTTCTAATCCCCGCAGGCTCACTACTCGTTGCAGGTCTTTTTTCCTACAGTTTCTTAATCGATAGTGATCCGATAGAAAAAAAGAAAGTAAAGAAAAAGGAGGGGCTCTCCCTCATTCTCCTTTGCTGTGGAGTCTTTTCTCTTATTGCCTACGTCGCCGAAGGAATCTGCGGCGACTGGGGAAGTCTCTTCATGCGGCACGAGAGAATGGCCCCAGAGAGTTCCGCTGCCCTTGCCTATGGTGTCATTGCGGGTGCCTGCTTCTTGAGTCGCCTTGTAACAGACAGAATGCGGACTGCTTTTGGAGAATTCCGTTATGCCTTTGTCTCAGCGGCTATATTTTTCTTTGGTGCCGTGCTGATTGTTCTGAGTTCCAGCTGGGAAACCGCTCTCATTGGCTTTGCCATTGGCGGCATTGGCTTAGGGCCCATTGTCCCAATTCTCTTTAGTTTTGTAGGACGCCTTCCTGGGATTAATCCAAATAATGCAATTGCTGCAGTTTCCTTTATGGCATACGTCGGGCTACTCACCTGCCCTCCGATTTTTGGCTTTATTGCAGAGCATTACAGTTATGAGGCTATCTTCTGTGTTGAAGCGACTCTGGGTATTCTTTGTCTCTTAGGGACTCTTTTATTTCGGACTAAGAAGAAATAAGGAAAGCGGCAACTCTAATTAGCGTTAAACTTTCCAAATTCGCCTCTGAGGAAAAAAATGAAACCAGTTCTCCTACACTCGTGTTGCGCTCCCTGCTCGGCAGCAATCCTTGAAGCGATGGAAAAAGAAGGAATCCGCCCTGTGGTTTTCTACTTTAATCCCAATATTGCGCCGCGTGAAGAGTATGAAAAAAGGAAGGGAGAGCTCGAGCGCCACTGCAAGGCCTTAGGGGTTGAATTCCACGAAGGTGAGTACAACCACGAAGCGTGGCTTAAGGCGGTTTCAGGACTCGAAAATGAACCCGAACGCGGCAGGCGCTGTGAAGTCTGCTTTAGGTTGCGCCTTACGGCCGCAGCCGAGAAGGCAAAAGAACTTGGTATTGATTCCTTTACAACCTCTCTAGCTTCAAGCCGCTGGAAGTCACTTACGCAGATTTCTGCTGCGGGGCGGGAAGCTGAAAACATCACTGGCGTCACTTTTTGGGATAGAAATTGGCGTAAAGGCGGTTTACAAGACCGTCGCAACGCCCTACTTAAGCTTTACGGCTTTTATAACCAAACTTGGTGTGGTTGTGAATTCTCAAAGCGGGATGCCGACCGAGCCCGCGAAGCAAAGCGCGCGTCCGAAGACGCGCGCTCAAAAAGCTAACGAGGAAAGAGAATTCAGTCTCTCACTCACGCATTGCATCCGGATGCACTAAGTCGCGCACATTAATGCGAATCTTTGTGCGCATAAGACCATTGTCGATAAGGAAGCGCTTATCTTCTTCCATTCCCTTAATGTCAGAGTCAGTAACGACGTCGTAGAAAGATGACCAATCGTAGAGTTTTGCAGCAACGTCCGCAGAAACCCCTTGCGCCTTAGCGCCCATTTCAAGGGCTTCAGCCTTATTGGCGCGAATCCACTTTAAGGTCTCACGGTGAACCTTAACAATTCTCTTTAAAGTTTCAGGGTTTTCCTCTGCCCACGCACGGCGTGCAACCATCACTAGGTTGGGTTTAACGAGCCCCTCAGCGGTTGTGATTGTCTTCATCCCTGCGTCATTGGCTTTAATAACAAGGCCTGCGGCAAGAAGTGCTGCATCAACAGAGTCTCCGGCTAGCGCGGCATAGGCCTTCGGAGGATCCATGCTAACGAAGTTAATATCCTTCATTGTCATGTTTTCTTTCTTTAAGGCGGCAACGAGCAACTGGTGAAGAACTGTGCCGCGGGGACCAGCGACGGTCTTACCCTTCAAATCACAGATAGAAAGTTTTTCACCCTTCTTTCCCACAAGAGCAAAGACATTATTCGGGTGAGCTGCGCCCGTTGCGATAACAAGATCATTACCAACCCCAACGGCTAAAAGAAGGGAAGCTGTGTTCATCACCGCGGAGACATCGAGGTCGCCAGAGGCCATGGCCTGAGTCTGCTTAGCACCAGAGTTGATCGTATGCCAACGAACAGCAATCTTGTCAGAAGCGAATTCCTTCTCAAGGAAGCCCTTTTCTTTCATAACAATATTCTGAAGGTTAAAGGGAGACTTCACATAGCAAATATCAATCGTGTCGTCTTTAGCTAAGCCCGCACTCGAAAAAGCTACGGAGGCGGAAAGTAGTAAGGTTGTTATTATTTTTTTCATTTACTGCTCCAGTAAATCTAGTTTAAAAATGAAAGATTTTTTAGATAAAAAGAAATCTTTTAGGTCAATTCTTTACCGAGAATTCGAGAAAGAATTGCTTCGCTGAGTTTATTAAGAGCTGGGTCTGCCTCATGCCTGGGTCTAGCCGCAGAGATAAGCCACGTTTCAGAGATCTTTCCATTTTCTAAAAGGGCAACTCTATCCGAGAGCATGAGAGCCTCAGAAACGTCGTGCGTTACAAGGATAACGGAGGTTTTTGTGCTCCTAAGAATACGGGCAAGTTCTCTCTGCATAAGGCGCCGTGTCAACGCATCAAGTGCCCCAAAAGGTTCATCAAGTAGAAGGATATCGGGCTGAGGGGCCAAGGCACGAGCAAGGGCTACGCGCTGGGCCATACCGCCAGAGAGGTCGGCAGGACGAGCATCAGCAGAAGCCTCCATCCGAGTGAGTTTTAAAACTTCCGAAACAGTGCGATTGACTTTTTCTTTATCCGCTTCATGCAAAAGAGCAAGGGCAACATTCTCTCTTACGCTCTTCCAGGGTAGCAACCTTGGCTCTTGAAAGACAAATCCAATCCTTGGCTCCCCTTCGAAAGTAATTACCCCATCGTCTGGCTTCTCAAGGCCCCCGATAACTCTAAGTAGTGTCGTCTTCCCGCAGCCACTTCGCCCCAAGACTGCGAGAACCTCGCCAGAGGTAAGTTCCAAGTCAACGCCATTAACGGGAGTAATCTGGTCTTTACCCTCACCAAAAGACTTCCGTAGTCCTTTAACTGCAATCGTTACTTTCTTTACTTGAGCCACGTCATCGTCCTCCCCTGTAAGACTCCCGCCCAGGGAGAGATCTTTGAAGTGAAATGCACAAAGACCTTATCGGCCAAAATCCCAAGGATAGCGATAGAGAAAATACCAACAAGCATCACGTCCGTGCGGCCTAGTTCGCTTGCATCCTCAATAAGCCACCCAAGGCCTGAGGCCGCGGCGATAAGTTCTGCTCCGATTAGAGCACGCCACGCAAAACCAAAGCCTAAACGCATACAGGTCATCACTGAAGGAAGAGTCTGCGGCAAAAGGATGTGTTTAAAGGTTTCCTTTGGGGTTAAGTTAAGGCTCTTTGCCAATTCCAAAAACTTCGGATCAACGTGACGAAATGCCGAAAAACTCGTGAGATACACCGAGAAGAAACTTGCAAGCATCACGATAGCAAGCTTTGGAGCCTCACCAATCCCAAGCCAAAGAATTAAAAGCGGAATAAGGGAGAGCGGCGGAACGATACGAATAAATTCCAGTGGATAGTGAAGAATCTCTTCGACGTTTGCGTGACGCGCACACATCCAAGACATAAAAAGAGCCAGTGTGGCACTCACAGAATAGCCACAGATAACACGCGTAAAGCTCGAAGCGACATGGGTAAAAAGAGTGCCGTTAGAAGCCATCTCAAAAGCGGCACGAACCACCGCCAAGGGCGAAGGTAGGAGCAGCGCATTGACCCACCCTGCCGCACTTGCAACTGCCCAGAGCGTAAGGAAAAAAGCAGGCAAAGCCACTGAGCGAAAGAGCCGAGCCATGGGTTTCAAAGAGAACTCCTGATTTTTTTTCGGATCAATTACCGATTCGTGTATATTTTTTTTGAGGCTCGTATCATAAGGCAGAATTCTCGGATTTGTCCTAGGGTTTTTCGTGTGGGTATTTTGAGCAAAAATGAATCCCAATAAAAAAAGTTTCTCTAGGTTAAAATCACCTTATCTAGTTACAGAAAAAAGGAAGAAACGTATGAACATCACTGTTTTTCTCGGCGCCT
>CAVLDT010000032.1:0-16722 GCA_963661915.1 Duodenibacillus sp. | reverse complement strand
ATAAAGTTAAATCACAAGCCAATTTTTTAGGTATCACCAATTTTGACGGGTTTTTACTACCAACTTTGGCAATCTTCCAATCTTGGTCATTTCTCCAAAGAATGGGCGATATACACAATGTGGCTACTTCTTTATAACCTGTTTTTACTGTATAAATACCCTTAGCGGCTCATGTCGATACCGCTCATTGGAGGGAAAAAATGTTTAAGAAAATCGTCGTATCTACCCTTACGCTTACCTGCGCGGCATGCGTTGCTTTTGCTGCTGACTACACGGTTAAACCCAAGGTCACAAATCTTTCCTTTACGCCGCAAAGGGTCCTTCTCGTTGGGAACTCTTTTATGTACTACAACTGCGGTGTGCCGCTCGGAAGTCTCGTGAAATCCAAGGGCGACAAACTCGCATCAACGATGGTAACCATCGCTGGAGCAGGCCTTGATTGGCACGATGTGAAAAGCTATCTACGCCCCAACGGACTTCGTAGCTACTCAACGCTAAATGACGGTAGCAACAAGCTTGTCTTCCACACGTACAAGAATGGAAAGGTCTTCGATGCCGTTGTCCTGCAAGACAATAGTCAGGGTCCTGTTCACCCTGAACTTTCTAAGTTCTTTAAGAAGTATGCAAAGATCCATTCTGAAGACATCCGTAAGACGGGGGCGGAACCGCTCTTTATGATGACGTGGGCCTATAAGGATCGCCCCGAGATGACGCAGCAACTTGCTGACGCAACGATTAAGGTTGCTAACGAAAATAACGCCATGGTTGTCCCTGTCGGTCTTGCCTTTGCGAAATCCCTCGCTGAGCGTCCTGACTTAGCGATGACGATTGCTGACAACCGCCACCCGACGGCAGCTGGCTCGTACCTAGAAGCCGCCGTTCTCTACGCAACGCTCTTAAAGAAGTCTCCAGAAGGCGCAACCTTCCATGGCGCTTGCGAAAAGCCCTTAAAGGAAGCCGATGCGAAGCACCTACAGTCTGTCGCATGGCGCACGGTTAAGGAATTCTTCGGTTGGAAGTAATCTTTAAAGATCTCTTTTAAGTAAAGAACAGTCTCTAAGTAATTACTCAAAGATAAGGGCGCTAGATTCGGAAATTTTTCGGATTTAACGCCCGCATTTTTCTCTTTAAAACAACAAAAGATGCGCTAACGGACGTTGCGCTAAGACGAAGTGCTTAAGAGCACGCTCAAATTTCTCTTTTCTTGTCTTAAAATTCCCCGAACTTCAAGCACATCTTTTTCAAAGCACGTTTATGACAGAGACCAAAGAAGAACTCGCTAAGAGTTTTGAACCTTCGCAGATTGAATCTAAGTGGTATCCCGTTTGGGAAAAACGCGGCTATTTCGCAGCAGGGAAAGACGCGTCAAAACCGAGCTTTTCCATTCAGCTTCCGCCGCCCAACATCACGGGTATCTTGCACATGGGCCACGCCTTTAACCACTCGGTAATGGACTCTCTTACCCGTTACTACCGTATGAAGGGCTACAACACGATGTGGCTCCCTGGAACGGATCACGCAGGCATTGCCACACAGATTATTGTCGAGCGGCAATTGCAGGAAGAAGGTATCGATAAGCGTAGTTTGGGCCGCGATGGCTTCTTAAAGCGCGTTTGGGAGTGGCAAAAGTACTCTGGCGGCACGATTCTCAATCAGATGCGCCGCTTGGGGGATTCTCTTGATTGGGAGCGCCTGTACTTTACGATGGATCCAAAGCTCAATAAGGTCGTCATCGAAACCTTTGTGCGTCTGTATGAAGAAGGACTTATCTACCGCGGCAAGCGCCTCGTGAACTGGGACTCGAAACTACAGAGTGCCGTAAGCGACCTCGAAGTGGAAAACGAAGAAGCCACAGGACACATGTGGAAGATTCGCTACGTCTCTGAAGATGGTGCAGATGAAGTCTTTATTGAGACAACACGCCCCGAGACGATGTTTGGTGATACAGCCTTGGCTGTAAACCCAGAAGATGAGCGCTTTAAGCACCTAATTGGTAAGCGCTTTAAGGCGCCTCTCATGGATCGCTTGCTTCCAGTTGTGGGCGACTCCTACATTGATAAAGAATTTGGCACTGGCGTGATGAAAGTCACCCCAGGGCACGACTTTAACGACTTCGCTATCGGACAGCGTCACAACCTTGAGATGATCAACATTCTCACGAAAGACGCTCGCATGAATGAGAACGTTCCTGAGAAGTACCGTGGCATGACATGCCCTGAGTGCCGTAAGGCTTGGGTCGAAGACCTCAAAGCGGCAGAGGCTCTCGTCGACGTCCGAGAAATTAAACACATGATTCCCCGTGTCACACGCACAGGAGAAGTTGTCGAACCGATGCTCTCCGAGCAGTGGTACATGGCAATGAGTAAACCGGCGCCCGAAGGGACCTATGCGCCAGGGAAATCCATCGCTGAAGTGGGTCTTGAGGCCGTTGAATCCGGAGAAGTGAATATCTTCCCCAAAGAGTGGCGTGGCGTCTACCGTCAGTGGCTTGAAAACATCCAAGACTGGTGCATTTCTCGTCAGCTCTGGTGGGGCCATCAGATTCCTGCCTGGTATGACGAAAAGGGCAACGTCTACGTTGCCCACAACGCAGAAGAAGCTCAGGCTAAGGCTGGCCCCGGAGTCAAACTCACACAAGACGAAGATGTGCTCGATACTTGGTTTAGTTCTGCTCTCGTTCCCTTCTCAACGATTGGCTGGCCCAATCCTGAAGGAGAGGAAAAGACTGTCTACGATCTCTACCTCCCGAGCACCGTGCTTGTCACAGGCTACGACATCATCTTCTTCTGGGTCGCACGCATGATCATGATGACAAAGCACTTCACAAATCGCGTGCCATTTAAGAATGTCTACATCCACGGCCTTGTGCGTGACGCAGAAGGCAAAAAGATGAGTAAGAGTGAAGGG
This sequence comes from Duodenibacillus sp., assembly GCA_963661915.1. Taxonomy (GTDB): domain Bacteria; phylum Pseudomonadota; class Gammaproteobacteria; order Burkholderiales; family Burkholderiaceae_F; genus Duodenibacillus. The sequence goes on along the minus strand of CAVLDT010000032.1, from coordinate 13,815 downwards.
AACACCCTTGACCCCTTAGACATCATCACAGGTATCGACATCGAAGGCCTCGTAAAGAAGAATACCCGCGGCCTACGGCAGCCTGAGAAGGCGCCTATGGTTGAAAAGAAACTTCGGAAGAACTATCCGAATGGCATCCCCTGCCACGGCGCAGATGCGCTGCGCTTTACGATGGCAGCCTATGCAACCTTGGGTCGCAATGTGAACTTTGACCTACGCCGTTGCGAAGGCTATCGGAACTTCTGCAATAAGCTCTGGAACGCAACACGCTTTACTTTGATGAATATCGAAGGAAAAGACTGTGGCCTTGGGGCAGATGCAGGAAAACCGATGCACTTTTCTGACGCAGACCGTTGGATTATGGGTGAATTCGCAAGAACGCTTGAAGCGGTCAATGCGGGCTTTGCTGACTACCGCTTAGATAACGTTGCAAACGCCATCTATAGCTTCGTATGGAATGAATTCTGCGACTGGTACTTGGAACTCTCTAAGGTGCAACTCGCGGGTAGCGATGAAGCCGCGGCTCGTGCTACACGCCACACGCTAGCAACAGTCTTAGAAGCCACCCTACGCCTTGCGCACCCTGTGATTCCCTTTATCACGGAAGAGCTCTGGCAGAAGGTTTCTCTTGCTGCCGCTAAGCGCGCGGAGGGAGAAGAAACGAGCATCATGATTCAACCCTACCCAGCCGCAGGTGACTTCACCTGTGACGCTGCGGCAGATGCCCGTATCGCTCTTACAAAGAAGATGATTGAAGCGGTGCGTGGGCTTCGCACAGAGATGAATCTAGCCCCAGGATTACGCTTACCGCTTGCTGTCGAAGGCGACAAAGACACCATCGCAAGCGTTGCGGGTTATTTAAAGACACTCGCTCGCACAAGTGAAGTGCTTGCAGTTGAAGACATCAGCACACTGAACAAGGGCTCGATTGCCCCTGTTGCTATCGTCGATGACTTTAAACTCATGCTCAAAGTAGAGATTGACCTAGCAGCAGAACGCGCAAGACTCACAAAAGAAATCGAACGCGTTAAGGGCGATATCGAACGCTTCACCAAGAAACTTTCGAATAAGTCCTTTGTCGAGAGAGCCCCAGCGGCAGTTGTCGGTCAAGAAAAGAAGCGCTTAGCGGATTCTGAAGCTCTTCTTGAGAAACTCACAGGGCAGCTCTCTAAGCTTCCCGCTGAGTAACTTAAGTTCTTTCTTTGAAAGTGATCTCGCGCGGCATCCCTTTGAGTTGGGGTGCCGCATTTTTTTATCACTTCGCAAAGCGACAAAAATTGCCTAGAAGAACTTCCCTATAATCTTTCGGATTAATGAAACGCCAAAAAAAAGTGCCATGCTCGCCACTGACATTCTCACAACTAAAGAAAATAAGACGGGAGGGATTCTTGTTCTCCTTCTTCCTAACTTTGTCGAGCGGATTGGCATGGGTTCCCGGAGTTTTCTATCCGATAGAACACTTCTCTTAGGTAAGACGCTTTCTAGTTTTTGTGATTGGTTTACTCTTTGGGGTATTCCCTTTTCTCGCACCTCAGGCACGGAAGGGGCCTTTGAAAGAAGTTTCTTTGTTGCCTCGTGGCCAGATGCCACCCCCGCGAATGCACATGGACCACAACTTGTTCCGAAGATCGCAGAGCACGCCTCTGAACTTAACGCGCTTTTGCTTCAAAGACGGCCTCGCCTAGTTATCTTTCTTTCCTGCTACCTCTGGCAGGCGATGAATCTAGCAAAGGATGCTTTCCTCTTAAGTGCAGGCTCCCCCTTGGATGAGGGGCGGCGTATGACGGATAAGCGCCTCTCAGCCTACATTCAACATTGGGAAAAACTCACCACCGTTGCGCTTCCCGTACCAGGAAAAAACACCACAAAGGATTTTGTTTTAAGTCTTGCTCCTGGGATGCAGTCTGTTTTTCGTGATTTAAACGTACTACCCAAAGAATCCGCCGATCCCCTCTTAGAGAAAGCCTCTGAGGCTCTTATCTTTGATAAAAAAGAGAGCATTCTTTCTATTCGCACGGCATTGCATGTCAATGAAAAGCGAGCCGAGGAACTTTTCCTTGCATTAAAAGGCCGCTCCTATACAACTGATAAGAGCGGCCGAGCAGTGATTCGTAAAGAGCACTAAGAACTTAGTCTTCTTCGCGCAATGCCTTAATACGATCTTCAATCGAGGGGTGAGAAGCAAAGAGAGAACCGATGCCGCCAGAGACTCCCATACCCTTCATAGAAGCAGGAAGTTCCGCAGGTTTCATCGTCCCTAAGCGCTGCAAAGCAGAAATCATCGGCTCCGCATCGCCCATAATCTTCTTTGCACCCGCATCCGCGCGGTACTCGCGGAAGCGGCTAAAGGCCGCAACAACCATACCGGCGAGAAGACCCAAAACGAGGTCCATTACCATCGATGTCATGTAGTAACCCATCCCTGGGCGGTCGTCTTCGTTACGGAGGACGTTCCTATCGACAATCCAACCAACGATACGGCTAATGAAGACAACGAAGGTGTTGACAACGCCCTGAATAAGGGTGAGTGTGACCATGTCGCCGTTACTCACATGTGTCATCTCGTGGGCAAGCACAGCCTCGACTTCTTTCTTATTCATAAGGCGCAAAAGGCCCGTGGACACTGCAACAAGAGCGCTATTTTTGAATGCACCCGTTGCAAAGGCATTGGGTTCTCCCTCATAGATACCCACTTCTGGCATGGCAACGCCAGCCTTTTTCGCATGCGAGCGAACCGTCGTGACAAGCCAGCTCTCCAGGCCTGGAGCAGGATTATCCGTATCGATAAGTTGCACGCCCATCGAGGATTTTGCCATCTGTTTACTCATCAGAAGCGAAATAATCGATCCGGAGAAACCAATGACTAAAGAGAAAACAAAGAGAGCCATCAGGTCGACATCTGAGCCCACCATCTGACCAAAATTAAGTCCAGTGAGAAGACTAATAACGTTGAGAACAACGCCAAGCATGAAAACAATGGCAATGTTCGTAAGAATTAACAAAGCAACGCGTTTCATAGTAAGTGTGCTTCTTTTCCATCAAGTCGTTAAACGGGATTCTTTGGGCACAGAGCCCTCAGAATTCGACTTGAGAGTTTATCGCTTTTATTTCTTCTGCTCCGTTTCTAAAGACGGGTTTTTCTTTCTAGCCGAAAAAAATTGTGAGAAATGTTTTCAGAAGCGATTTTTTACCTTGCAAAAGAAGGGTTTTCCCGCATTTCAAGAAAGATAACGCTTAAAGGCAATGGAGCACTCGCGTACCAATCTGTTAAGTGAATCAGGCAAAAGAGGAATGGCTCTTAACTTAATCCGTCAAACTAGTGAAAACTGTCAACCTTTTTCAGGCAACGTCAGGACTGCAGACACAGGTCTTCTAGAAAGTGTGACTCGGTTTCTCTTTGATAACATCGGTAACGTCGTTTCAACGAAAAAGATTTCCGACACTCTCACAAGTCTAGGTCGGAAGATTGATGTGAAAACCGTCGAAAAATACGTCTCTGCACTCACGGAAAGTTTCGTTCTCTACGAAGCACGACGCTACGACATCCAAGGTAAAGATCGCAAGGCTAGAAAAGTATTACCTCGTTGACCTGGGGCTACGGCGTGTGTTACTTGGCAATCGTGCGATGGATATCGGGCACGTACTTGAAAACGTCATCTATCTTGAACTCCTACGGCGCGGCTTTGAAGTCTACGTTGGGAAGGTGGCAGGCACGGAAGTTCGCTTCGTTGCAAAAAATGAACGCGGGACACTCTACATTCAAGTTGCGGCGACGGTGCGCGATGCGGCAACTCTTGCGCGAGAACTTAGGCCCTTAAAGAAAATCTCTGATAGTTACCCAAAACTTCTCCTAACGCTTGACGATGACCCAGCGGCAGATTTTGATGGCATTTCCCGCGTAAATGCGCTGCAATGGCTTATGGGTAAGGCATAGAGAAACATACATTCCAAGGCAGCAATTTAAAGGCACACCGCCTAGGGCTCTTAGGCTATGATGCGAGGCATGAAAAAACCATTTTATGACACACACGAAGAAGAAAGCGAAGAGGAAGATCTCTACGAGGGTCCCTCTAGATCTCAACGCAAGCGCGATGCCGAGGCTCTTCAAGCTCTCGGAAAAGAGTTAACTGAGCTCTCTTCTGAACAACGAGAAAAGATTAATCTCCCCGAATCTCTTCGAGAGGCAATCGAGGATCTTGCCAAAATGAAAAGTTTTGGCGCGAGAAGGCGTCAACTGCAACTCATTGGGAAACTGATGCGTTCTTTGGATGCTACAAGCGTAAGAGAAGCGATTGACCGCGCTACAAGTAAGAGCAAAGCGGCTGTAGCGAGTCAACATCGAGCAGAAAGGTTGCGCGATGCAATGCTTGCTAGAGACGATGCGATTACAGACTTTGTCAAAACTGCTCCTGAAATTGACGTGCAGAAGTTGCGGCAACTCGTCCGAAGCGCAAGAAAAGAAGCTTCCACCGGTAAGCCCCCTAAGAGCGCACGAGAACTCTATCGCTTCCTCTATGGAGCAATCCTTCCGCCCCTTAACCTTGAAGCAAAAGACGAAGAAGAAAATAACTAGGGACAGAACCCTTTTTAAGGAACACCGATGCAAAACGACCATCGCTACCCGAATGAAATCCTTATCGGCATCGTTGGAGTCGCAGAGACCCCCGAGCAGTCTGCTCGGGTAATGGGCGCCATTGAAACCTGCTGCAGGGCCTCGATTGCAAGCCCCGTTCGGACGATTGTCCGCCCTGTGATCAATGAACTCTATAGCGTAGAGGACACCCTCAGAATTCTTTCCGACAAAGAGCACTGCGACGTTATCTTCACCTCGGGTGGCACGGGGCTTTCGAAAGCGGATATCGTTCCGCAGGCAACTCGGCTTGTGAGTACCTATGAATTAAATGGTATCGGCGAACAGATGCGTCGCATTCAGGCGTTAAAGAACCCCGCAGCGATGCTCTCAAGACAGACCGCTGTTTTAAGAGAAACGCCAGAGCACGAGACCCTTATTGTGAATCTTCCAACACACGCCTCTGACATCCCCGATGTCCTTCGCGGCATGGAGAATGGAACTTTTCATGAGGCAGGGATTTTTGATTGCCTCTGTGACTATCTTGAGCAGATTGGCGGGCCTGCTATCGTACTACGGGATTCGGAATCGGACGCCACACACGAGGAAGTACCCCCCGTCATCCCACAAAAGACAGAATTCCCGCACCCCGCACATACGATGGAAGATAGATTTCCCACGTACTCTCAGGCGATGGCAGCGGCAAGAAGGGCTCAGACTCAGCAACAGACAGTGCAGGAACCGAAACCCATTAGCAATCCTGATGCCTTGCACAGCGTCCGCATCGTTGATTCCACTTCCAACCGTCCGAAGATGAGTTCTGAGGCAATTGCACGCCGCTCCGTGCAACATGGTGTTCGTCTAGTCTCTGATACAAACAAGCGGGCGCTTACCCCCTTAGATGTCATCATTGAAGAGCCAGAGAATGGCCGCTCTCCTGATTGCACCATCGTTTGGTTGCACGGCATGGGAACAACGGCCGAAGACTTCGCCCCGTTTGCTAAGGAACTTACAGATTTCGGGGGGCCGCAATCTCGCCTCATTCTCCCGAAAGCTCCCGAGATGCCTATTACCGTTCAAAACGGCGCAACAACCACTGCTTGGTACGATGTTCTCACGCGGATTGGCGAAGACCCCGAGGACCTCGCAGGACTTAAAACAATGCATCTAAAGGTTTCTCAGATCATCAATCAAATTGTGAGCCAAGGGATTCCAGCGGAAACAATCTTCCTAGGGGGGTTCTCTCAAGGCGCTGCGATGGCAATTTATAGTGGCTTGCGGCAGGCAAGAACACTTGCGGGTGTTATTGCCCTTTCTGGCTACTTACCTGCTCCAGGTCTACTTGAAAATGACATCACACCCGCAGGAAAGATGACACCCTTCTTTGTTGCGCACGGCGCCTTTGATGAAGTTATCAATCCTATTGTTGCTCGGAAGTCAGCAAACTTTATCGAATCGCACATTGATACTCTTGTTTGGCGTGAGTACAACATGGAGCATGAAGTGTGCCCTGATGAGATGAAGCACATTGTGCAGTTTATGACTGCGGCTCTTCAGAACTAAATAGCAATCAATTTTGCCTTCGCTTTAGGGCTCGAAATTCGAGCCCCAATTGCGTTTTTTCTATCCCTTAATGCAAAGAACCTGTTTAAGTGTGTGATCGACCCGCGTGAGATCCCTCTGGTTAGCAATCACGGCTTCAATATCTTTGTAAGCGGCAGGAATCTCATCCACGACGCCGACATCCTTACGGCAGACAACTCCTTCTGTCTGCTTTTCTAAGTCTTCTTTCGTAAAGGTATTTCTTGCTGCAGTGCGACTCATTTTGCGCCCCGCCCCATGCGAAGATGACATAAAGGAATCGGGATTTCCGAGACCAGTGACAAGGTAGGAATTCGTTCCCATAGATCCAGGGATAATGCCTGCCTCTCCGAGCCTTGCTCGAATGGCCCCCTTCCTTGTCACATAGACTTCTTTCCCGAAGTGCGTTTCTTTCTGCACGTAGTTGTGGTGGCAATTGATGACCTCTCCCTCAAGAGAGAAGTTTGGCCAGACGGCTTTAAGAGACGCAACTATATCTTCAAGCATCGCAAGACGATTCACCGAGGCATAACGCTGAGCCCAATCGATTGCTCTCATGTAATCGTCGAAAATCTCTGTTCCTTCCTCAAAGTAAGCAAGGGCTGGATCGGGCAATTCCACACCAAGTTCCCGCATCAACTTGCGGGCCTTGGAAATGTAGTAGACCGCCATTGTGTTTCCGGCACCACGCGACCCTGAGTGCAACATCACCCAAAGGGAGCCCGCTTCGTCAGCCGTCAGCTCGATAAAGTGATTGCCCGCACCTAAGGTACCAATCTCAGCCTGCCAAGTCATCTTTTTCATATTGCTGAGAAGATCTGGCGTCTTCTTAAGGATATCTTCCATCTCTCGCGCAAAGAGAGCGACCTTCTCTTCTTTTACGTTCTTTTCTTTGTGCTGCTTCATCCCAACAGGCGTACGTCTTATGATTTCTCGCATAGCGCCTTCAAGAAGGCTTTCTGCGAGATCGTCTTTTGTGAGATTGGTTTTCACGGCAAGCATTCCGCAACCGATATCAACACCAACTGCGGCAGGAATTACAGCTTTCTCCGTAGCGATGACGCTACCGATTGTTGCTCCAAGACCTGCATGCACGTCTGGCATCGCAGCAACGTGATTAAAAACGAAGGGAAGCTTCGCAACATTGATAAGCTGCTTTAGTGAGATTTCATCCACATCATCGGTCCAAATCCACACAGGCTTGGCACCGGCTTCTTCTATCTTTTTCTGAATTGTCATTTTCTCTCTCCATCGAGCACACCCACATAGCGAGGCGAATCCAAAATTTCTTTAAGCACTTCCCAAGGCGTTGGGTAAGTTCCCGACAGCAGAGCCTTTAAGACTTTCTCGGAAAAACCTGAACAGAGAACGAGCCCCGCCTTGTTTTCAATAAGAGGAACGCTCACAGTTCTCCCTGCGATATTCCAAAAGACAACACGCGGGAAAGGCAAGCCAATTCCTTGGAATTTCCTCTGATATGTCTCAAAGACAGTTTCAAAGGGATTCCCGATATTCGCTGCGTCAGACTCCATATCTGAAAAGATAACAAGCGTTGGTAGTTCGCTAGCGGCGATGCTCTTCGCCTTACAAAAATTAAAGAGCACCTCGAGTACCTTCTCGATATTGGTGTTAAACCCTCCTACAGAACAAATTTTCTTAACTTTCTCCCTTAAGTTAGGAGCAGTTGATACATCCGTTATCACAGGGTCTTCAGAAAAGCTTATGACTAACCCCCTAAAGGGACCTGTGTTAGCTTCCGAAAGATAAATATACCGTTACTTACCCTTTTCTAGAATACGCCACCAGTTTATTTCAAATTATGTTATTAATATTGCGCATACTACGTAGTACATTTACGCAAGTCTCCACACAAAGCGTTAATCCGAGGTCTGCCGAAAAAGGTTTGCAAGCCACCGTTTGACAGGACAAGTTGATTGGGCGACAGGACAGGCAAAAAAAAGGCGCTCGAATCCTCTCCGAACGCCCTCTTTTTGGGAAAAAACTACTTTGAATTTTTAGGCTTTGGCCTCAACCAAGATGCGCAACATACGACGCAAAGGTTCAGCTGCGCCCCAAAGGAGTTGATCCCCCACAGTGAAAGCACTGATGTATTCTTGTCCCATCGCAAGCTTACGGATACGACCAACAGGGATTCTCAGTGTGCCAGAGATCTTCGCGGGCGAAAGCTCTGCGATAGATTCTTCCTTGTGGTTTGGAACCACGTAGGCCCATTCGTTAGCCGCATCAAGAAGCTTTTCAATCTCTTCACAAGAGACGTCTTTCTTTAGTTTGATTGTGAGAGCCTGGCTGTGGCAACGCATGCTTCCCACTCGAACGCATAAGCCTTCAACGGTAAGAGAGCCAGGTGTGCCATTAGCGGGAAGTCCCAAGATCTTATTTGCTTCTGCTCCACCCTTCCATTCTTCACGAGACTGACCGTTACCAAGGTCTGTGTCAATCCAGGGAATAAGAGAACCTGCTAAGGGAGCTCCAAAGGCCGCCTTCGGGAAATCCGCATGCGTAAAGGCCTCCGTTACCTTGCGATCAATATCAAGAATCGCTGAGCGCGGCTCAGAGAGCTCCTTTGCGACAGCGGCATTTAGGTAACCCATCTGACACAAAAGCTCACGCATGTTTCTTGCGCCAGCACCACTTGCTGCCTGGTATGTCATGGAACTTACCCAATCGATAAGCCCTTCCTTCACAAGGCCATCTAAGGCCATCAACATAAGAGAGACCGTGCAATTACCACCAATGTAATCCTTGATTCCTGCCTTTAAGCTCTTATCGATAACGTGACGATTCACGGGATCAAGAACGATGATGGCGTTCTCCTTCATACGTAGAGAGCTTGCCGCATCAATCCAGTAGCCTTGCCAACCGCTTTCACGCAACTTCGGATGCGTTGCCTTGGTGTAGTCACCCCCCTGGCAACTGATGATGACATCACACTCTGCAAGAGCACGGATATCGGTTGCATCCTTTAAAACTGGGTAAGCGTTCGCGATACCACTCGGAGCTGGAGCGCCAGCGGCCGATGTCGAGAAGAACGTTGTTGTGTCGACGCATGAGAAATCATCATTCTCACGCATTCTCCCCATCAAAACGCTTCCGACCATACCGCGCCAACCAACCATTCCGAGTTTCATGGCTACTCCTTATTTAAATGTTAAAAAAATTAAAGGTAGCCACAGCTGAGGCTACCTCGCCTAAGAACAGGTGGAAAGTATGCCACAGACATGAAAACCTGATACCCACAAAGATTGCGGCAGTTGTAAGGAAATATCCACTGCGTTGCGCCTAAGCAAAAGAGCTAGTTAGTTTTCCTCGCAAGGAAAAGAAAATCCTCCCAATTTCTTCTCTTTAAACCAGCGCCTTTTCCCTTCTTAGGCTTAAAAAGCAATACAATGCCCGCACAAAATAAACCTTAGGTTCAACTGATGAAAGTTCTTGGCATTGAAAGCTCTTGCGACGAGACTGGTGTCGCTCTAATCGATAGCGAGAAGGGTCTTCTCGCCCATGCGATTCACACACAGATTGACATGCACCGCGCCTACGGTGGTGTGGTCCCTGAGCTTGCTAGTCGCGATCACATTCGCAGAGCAATCGTGCTAGCCAATCAGGTGCTAGAAAAAGCACAGGTTTCCAAAAAAGAACTCGATGCCATTGCGGTAACTGAGGGGCCAGGCCTTGCTGGAGCGCTTCTTGTTGGGATTTCCGTTGCACACGCTATCGGTTACGCTCTCGGGATTCCCGTTATTGGAGTGCACCACTTAGAAGGGCACCTACTTTCCGCAAGGCTTGCAGACCCAAAGCCAGAGTTTCCTTTCATCGCCCTTTTGGTTTCCGGTGGCCACACACAATTTATGCGTGTAGACGACTTCGGCAAATACACGCTCCTCGGAGAGACGCTTGACGATGCGGCAGGAGAGGCTTTCGATAAGACCGCCCAACTCTTAGGAGAGTGTTATCCAGGGGGCCCCGCGGTTTCACGCTTAGCTGACGAAGGAAGGCCAGGCGCCGTTGACCTTCCACGCCCCATGCTTCACAGTAAAACGCTTGACATGAGTTTTTCTGGACTAAAGACTGCAGTTCTCACGGCTGTCACAAAAGCGGAGAACCCCGAGGACCCCGTCTTTCGCCGTAACCTCGCCCGAGGTTTCGTAGATGCTGTTGTTGAAGTCCTCGTCACGAAAGCAATGCGCGCCGTGAAGATAACAGGGATTAAAAGAGTTGTTGTCGCAGGCGGAGTCTCTGCCAATAAACAACTGAGAGCAGGGCTCCTTGACGCTGCAAAGAGGCGTGGCGTTACGGTTTACTTCCCGCCGCTAAACCTTTGCACAGATAACGGCGCAATGATTGCTGTTGCAGGCCTTGCAAGGCTAGAAAAAATGAACGAAGCAGAGCGGAGGTCCGCCCTACTTCGTTACGGATTTACTGCGAAACCGCGTTGGCCGCTAACTCAAGCCGCAGAGCCCGATACCCAGTAACGAGTATCCGTTCCTCCACAACCACAGTTAAAGCGGCAGGCGTGATGCCTCACCTCTAGGTGTATCTGTCCCTTTTCGGCAAGGCGCTCACCCATCATGGCAACGACCTTTTCATTGGCGCTTAATTCGCGAGCTAATTCGGGTTCGCTAATCGCGCCCTTTTCTTTCACGATACGTGCCATATCTATAATCGATCCCATGAAACGCCTCCTTTAAGCCTGATGGATTTCGATAATCTTCGGCGCATTCTTTCGGGCGTTTCTCACAACGCTACGCATTCCAAAGAGCACCGCTCCTAAGACCGCTAAGCAGATGACGATTGCCATCACAGCGCCCGTTGGATCAGAAGAGAATGTTGCCAACTTGTAGAAGATTGTCGAAGCCGAGTAGCCAAGAGCTGTACCCCAGACTGCTACGAACACCGTCCAAGCCGTTCCGATTTCATTCCAAATAGCAGCAAGGGCCGCAGCGCAGGGCATGTAAAGGAGAATGAGCAAGAGGTAAGCGAAAGCCGCAGCTTCACTACCAAAGAGCTTACGCATCATATCTGCACCTGTTGCCTGATTGGGCTCTTCCATCGACTCGGCGGCTTCATCCTCCGCAGATTGAATTCCTAAGGGGTCTAGGAGCGAATCCGCTAAGCCAGCGAGGTTATCAGCAACCGTAGAGCAAGCTTCCGAGAGAGTTGCACCAAAGCTCCAAGGCTCTTCGGGCTCCGCCGGTGCGTCTCCCTTTGCATTCTCGGTACGTGCCATAGACTCATAAAGAGAATTCATCGTGCCAATGACGGCTTCTTTCGCGAGAACACCGGTGAAGACACCAACGGCCGCCGGCCAGTTCTCCTCCGTCACCCCCATGGGCGAGAGCACAGGAGCGATGGTTCTACCCACTTCACTTAGGACAGACTGCTCGGAATCTTCATTGCCAAAGCTACCATCTGTACCCAAGGAGTTGAGAATAGAAAGGCAAGCAACGAGGACAACGATCACGCGTCCAGCTCTGCAGACAAAGCCCTTTAAGCGATCCCAAGTGCGGATGAAAACACCCTTCACTGTCGGAATGTGATATGGCGGGATTTCCATCACGAAGGAGCCCGACACATCCGGCAGAATCAACTTCTTAACTAAGAACCCTGTTAAGACAGCCGCGCAGATGCCAATGAGATAAAGACCAAAGACAAGGTTCTGGCCATTCTTCGGGAAAAAGGCCACGGCAAAAAGCACGTAGACCGGGAGTCTTGCACCGCAACTCATGAAGGGGGCCATCAGGACAGTGAGGATTCTGTCTGTTAAGCGATCCATCGTTCTTGTTGCCATCACTGCAGAAACGTTACAGCCGAAGCCCACAATAAGCGGTACGAATGCCTTTCCAGGAAGACCCAAGAAACGCATCAAGCGGTCCATCACGAAAGCTGCACGGGCCATGTAGCCAGAGTCTTCCAAGATTGCCAAGAAGAAAAAGAGGAAGAAGACAACAGGAATAAAGGTAGAAACCGTCTGAAGGCCTCCACCAATACCGTCAGCTAAAACCACCTTAACAACCTCTGGCACACCGAGGGATTCCAAAAGAGCCCCAAAACCATCGACCATAACGCCACCGACAAGGATATCGAAGAAATCGATGAAGGCAGATCCCAAGTTCTGTGTAAAGAGGAACATCAAGTAGATGATGCAAAGGAAAATCGGGAATCCAGCGATGCGGTTTAAGACGATCTTGTCAATCTTATCTGTGAGAGTTGTGGGAAGTTCTCCTACCTTATGAACGACCTTCGCGCTTACCTCTGCCACAAGTTTATAGCGGGCATCAGCGACAGCAATGTCAAGGTTACCTTCGTAGAGTTTTTCCGTCTTCTCAACAATTGGCATTACCTTCGCACGGACGTCTTCTGCGAGAGCTTCGCGAGAGCCGTTGGCCCCTTCAAGAAGCTCAATAGCAAGCCAATGCGGGTGGACGCTCTTAACATCCCCGATTACAGCCTCAATTTCCTTATGGGCCTTTTCAATATTGGCCTCATAGGGAAGTGTTAATTTCGGTAGCGACGGATTCGCAACGAAAGCCGCAATCATTTCCTTTAAGGCCACAACGCCCTGCTCGCGAGAGGCAACGATACCCACAACGGGGACGCCTAGCATTGTCGAGAGTTCGTCTGTGCGAATTTCAATCTTGCGCTTTTTCGCAACGTCGAGCATGTTGACAACAATCATCACAGGGACGCGCATCTCAATTAACTGTGCAGTTAAATAGAGGTTACGCTCCAAGTTTGATGCATCAACAATGTTAATGACTGCTTCTGCTTCGTGGCTTAAGATGTAGTCACGTGCTACACGTTCATCTTCGCCCGTCTTAGATACAGTCGTAAGAGAGTAAATGCCCGGAAGATCAACGAGTTCGTAATCTGCTCCATTGTGATCGAAGTGGCCTACCTTCTTTTCCACTGTCACGCCTGGCCAATTGCCGACATCCTGATGTGCACCCGTAAGAGCATTAAAAAGTGTCGTCTTACCACAATTCGGGTTGCCGACAATACAGATGGTGTGCTTCATTATTAGGCGGCCTCCACTTCCATCACATCCGCTTCGCCCTTGCGAAGACTGATGAGGCTACCCCTCACTTTGATTTCCACAGGATCACCAAAGGGGGCATAACGTTGCAATTCAAACTGCGTGCCAGGTACGAGACCTAACATCAGTAGGCGCTGACGGTATTCAGCAGCACCGCTCGTAAAAGAGACGATTTTTCCGTTTTGTCCCGGAAGCATGTCCTTAACGCGCATCTTTTTTTCTCCAGAATAATGTTTAAATGCGAGTGAGAATGATTCTCATTTGCGGCATTATAGGCATGTATAAAAAACATTGGCAATAAGATTTGTACCCTAGAGAAAGGCTTCTCGTTTGCTTAAGAGAGAAGAACATCCTTGTTTCTAAAGAGAAATCTATAGGCCAGCCCCATTTCCTCAAGGTATCAGAAAAAAGAGACCTTCTCATGCATTTTGGAAAATTGAATATTCCAAGAATGGCATACCTCCTCCTAGAGAAAGAAACTTTGAATTCAGAAAAAAGTTTTCGTGCTAGTCTAAAAAGGATAGAGCAAGGAGAAAAAAGCTATATGGGTAAACTCATAGAAGAAGAAATCACGCTACGAAAGTTGGAGATTTTCTCTGCTTTCATGAAAAAC
>CAVLDT010000031.1:0-18578 GCA_963661915.1 Duodenibacillus sp. | reverse complement strand
AATCTCTATGCAGGGGGCTCCGCACGCTTGGGACTCTGACCCTTTCATGAAAAAAAGCACTGATTTCCGATTTGGGTCTAATTCCCATTTCGAATCCAGTGCTTTATTCGTGGCTTTTGAAACACTTCGTCCGGGCCCAATTCCCTTTCGGTTCTTTTCAAAAGCCGTTGAGAGAAAAGCGCTCAAGGGAAGGAGCCCAACAATCCGCCTATATCAGAAGTCTCTGACACGCACCCGAGGCTTAACTGGGCTTGAGCGACTTATCTTTCAAAGAAATCATAAATGACTCTGTAGCAAAATTCAATAAAAAATCCAATCAACGCAAATTCAACCACTTACGAATCAATACTCACGAATCAAGAAAAACCAACGATGGCTTTGCGTAAAATTGCTCATTAAGAGGAATTCTTAAACATTAAGGAACATGCCATGATCCTTGCCGCATATCAGCAAAACAAATCGACTGTTCGAATCGTGACCGACAAAGGAACTCGCTATGTCATTGGCATTCTTCACGGGTATACGGGTGAAACAGTGACAGTGAAAACATCAGAAAAATCCAGAACTCTCCGTATCTGTAACGAAAAAGGGCAGACGATTCGCTACATTGCGCAGTAACGAAAAGTCCCTCTTTTAGTCTCCCTTTTTACGTGTTAATTCATCTTTTTTGGAAGAAAGATAATGCCTTTTGTCAATATTAAGATTACCCGCGGTGAACATCCAGCCACAACGGAACAGAAAGAAGCCCTTATCGAAGGCGCAACAGATCTTCTCGTACGCGTCCTAGGGAAGAATCCTGCAACGACCGTTGTCGTGATTGAAGAAGTTCCAATGGAAAACTGGGGCGTTGGAGGCTCATCTCGCGCCCTGCAAGAGAAGCTTAAAAAAGAATCTTCAAAAAAGGACTAACCGTGGATTAGAGGAGGGTGGAATTTCCGCATACCCCCAAAGTGGAGCGCGATCCCCATTCTCTCTCCAATCGGGAAGCACAATCCGCATGAGGTCCTCTGCCTCGTAGCTTGCAGGCCTATGCGTATGTCCGTGAATAATGTAGCGACAGTTTTTCTTTGCGGCCGCTTCTCTAAAAGAGGCTTTTACAACATCCATTTCTTCAAGCGTTTTCTCACGCTTTTGCCGAATGGATTCTTTTCTTGCACGCAGTGCCCAAAGGATTCGTGAGAGAAAGTTCATAGAAAAAGCCTCTTTCTGGAATTTCTCAGAACGAAGCATTTCTCGGAATTTTTGGTAATCCGTATCCAATGTGCACCATTCATCGCCGTGCGCAAGAAGAATTCTTTTGTCTTCAAATGTCACGGCTATGGAACTTTGGATTAACGTCGCCCCAGAGGCTCTTGCGAAGTCCTCCCCAAGAAGAGTGTCGCGATTCCCTGGCATGAGGTAGATGCAGTGTCCAGCATCCCTATACTCTCTAAGAGCACGCGAGACGGGGAAGGCGATAAACCCTGCGTCATCTCCAACCCAGAATTCAAAAAGGTCCCCAAGGATGAAAAGCTCTTTGTAATGAAGAGCCTCGTTTTTTAGAAAGTGGAAAAAGCGCTTAGCAACTGCAATTTTGCGCCAAGAAAGATGTAAGTCCGCGATAAAAAGGGGGGCCTCAAGTGGTGCAACTTCTGTTACGCCACTGTCTCGCGGAAGCTTACAGATCGAAGGCATTAAGAGGGTTCTCCGCCTTAAGAAGCGTCGAGAATTTCTGCCCTCTCGATGATGACATCCTCTTTCGGGACATCGCTATACATACCAGAGCTGCCTGTCGCCACAACTTCGATAGCATCCACAACATCAAAACCCGCAACGACTTTACCGAAAACCGCGTAGCCGTAGCCTTGAGCAGTCGCACTCTTAAAGTTAAGGAAGTCGTTATCCTTTACGTTAATAAAGAACTGGCTAGTAGCAGAGTCTGGATCACTTGTACGGGCCATGGCGATGGTGTACTTGTCGTTCTTTAACCCGTTATTTGCTTCATTCTTAATGGCGTTAAAGCCACCGTCCTTGCGCTTTAAGCCTTTAAAGAATCCGCCACGGACAATGCCGCCACCTTGGATCATGAAGCCTTTAATCACACGATGAAAAAGCGTTCCTTCATAAAAACCCGAGGTGACATACTTCTCAAAGTTTTCGCAGGTAATCGGAGCCTTCTCTTTATCGAGTTCGATGTCAATGACACCTTTATTTGTTGTGATACGAATCATTTACTTTACCTTTTTATTCTCAAGGAGTTGAATGGACTCAATGACGACAGGCGTTACGGGCACATTTTCGTAAAAGCCCTTTGTCGTCGTCTTAACAATGGAAATCTTATCGACGACATCCATACCGCGGATGACGCGACCAAAAACCGCATAACCCCAACCATCACGACTCTTTTTCGCATCTAGGAAGTCGTTATTTGTTGTGTTGATAAAAAACTGACTTGTTGCCGAGTGTGGCTCACTCGTGCGAGCCATTGCAATCGTCCCACGGCGATTGGATTCCGTTGTTCTCGCTTCGTTAATGATTTTATCGTCCGTTCTCTTTTGCTTCATGTCGGCTGTAAAGCCACCGCCCTGAATCATGAAACCGTCGATAACACGGTGGAAAATCGTGTTGTTATAAAAACCCTTATCGACATAGTTTAAGAAATTGCGGACAGTGACAGGGGCGCGTTTTGCATCAAGCCTCACATCAAAACTCCCGAGACTTGTCTTCACGCGAACAACATCAGCTGCCGGGGCGGCTGCCGCTGCAAAACTAATCGGAGCAGCAAGAAATCCGAGAGAAGCAAGACCAAAAGCAATCAAACGAAAGCGATTTTTCATGGAAAGACTTAATCCTTAACTAAATTCTTCTTAATTGTTTTTCATGAGATTTTCTAATTGAGAGAGGCGATTTGCCGCACTGCGTGAACCCCCACGCGCTGCAATTCTCAGATTCCGAATAGCCCGTGTTATCTCTAAGTTAGCAAGATTTTCTCGAGCGATGACGTAGTTAGGTCTTAGGGCAATTGCGCGGTTTAACAGTTCTTCAGCACGAGCAAGGTCTCCAGATTTCGTCACAAGGCGCGCAAGATTGTTGTAAGCCTCAGGAATTTCTGGATATGTCTTCACAAAGGCTTCAAGTTCCTCCTGAGCCTTTAATTCCTCTCCCATCTTCTCAAAGAGGACACACTTCTGAAAACGCAACTGCGCAGACTGAGGGTTCTTCTCTAAACCTTCATCAATGTATTCGCGAGCACGTGTGTATTTACCTTCCCGCATGAGGCGTTCAACTGCAGCAGGATACTGCTCACGGGGCAATTCAACTGCAGGATTGTCAAGATCAACTGCCGCTTGAGAGGTTGTTACAGGGCCAGCTAGAAGCAAAGCAACAAAAAGCGAAGAAAAAATCCGAAGATGCTTCATAAAATGGATATAACCTTGAAGAAAATCCGTTCAAAACGGGCATAAACGTTTATACTGACTCGCTATTGTACTGACTGAAAACGCGACGATTCATATCGAAGCAATTTTTTACTATTCATTTTTGCGATTGCTTATTTAAACAATTGCGTGTATCGCTAAAACATGTCTTTATCTATTTACTCTACATTATCGAAAACGATTGCCCCTTTTAAGCCCATCAATGCAGGAAAGGTTGGAATGTATGTCTGCGGCGTTACGGTTTACGACTACACCCATATCGGTCACGGCAGAACCTTTGTTGCCTTTGACGTCATAAGAAGGTGGCTTGAGGCCTCAGGCTATGAAGTAACTTTCGTTCGTAACGTCACAGACGTTGATGACAAGATTATTCGTCGTGCAGCCGAACGCGGTATCACGACTACGGAACTTACGGATACCTTCACTCGTGCGATGCAGGAAGACATGCTAAGTCTTGGTTGCTTAGCGCCAACCTACGAGCCACGCGCCACTGAGTTTATCGGTGAAATGCTTCATATCATCGAACTTCTTGAGAAAAAGGGGCTAGCCTACCTTGCAAGCGATGGCGACGTTGACTATGCAGTGCGTAAGTTCCCTGGCTACGGGAAACTCTCCGGAAAGAGCCTTGATGACCTTATCTCTGGAGCCCGCGTGGGTGTTGCGGACGCCAAACGTGACCCACTTGACTTTGTCCTCTGGAAACACGCAAAACCAGGAGAGCCCCATTGGCCCTCAAAGTGGGGGGAGGGCCGCCCCGGCTGGCACATTGAGTGTTCAGCGATGAGTTGCCACTACCTTGGGGAAAACTTCGATATTCACGGCGGTGGCCCTGATCTTGTTTTCCCTCATCACGAAAATGAAATCGCTCAGAGCGAAGGTGCCCATGGGCCAGGATTTGCCAATGTTTGGATGCACTCGGGCCCTTTGCGTGTTAGAGCCGCTGACGGCACAGAAGAAAAGATGAGTAAATCTCTCGGAAACTTCTGGACAATTCGCGATGCCTTAAAAGAAACCAATTGCCGCTACGGCGAAGGTAATGGAAATGAAACCCTCCGTTTCTTCCTATTAAGAAGCCACTACAGAAGCCCCATTAGTTTTAACCCGGGACTCATCGAAGACGCCCATAAGGGGCTTACTCGTCTTTATAGTGCTTTAAAAGAAACAGCTCCTGCGGCTAACTACACACTCGATTGGACAGAACCCTTTGCTGCACGTTTTAAGGCTGCGATGGATGAAGACTTCAACACACCGCAGGCTGTGGGCGTTCTTTTTGAACTTGCAGCCGAAGTTAACCGCACACACGATGCGAAACTTGCCGCAGAACTAAAAGCCCTTGGGGGAATTCTCAATATCCTCACAGGCGAAGCGGAAAAATTCCTTCGAGGAGCGACAACAGGATTAGATGAAGCTGCGATTGAAGCCAAAATTGCAGAGCGTGCAGCCGCAAAAGCCGCCAAGGATTGGGCAAAGGCTGACGCAATCCGAAAAGAATTGCAAGAGGCGGGCATCATCCTCGAAGACCGTGCGGGTGTTACGACATGGAGAAGAAACTAAGAATTGTTTCTTGGTGGGATGCGGCTCTTCAGTACTTAAAGAAAGAAGAGCCGCAGTTTCGCTCTGTCATAAAAGAATCCGCAGGGGACGGCCTCCTAGAAGGAAGGGACCTCTTTCGCTCAATGTTGCGCGCCGTCTGTGGACAACAAGTCAATAACACAGCGGCAATGCGTATGCAGGCCGCAGTGCTAGCGGCAGCAAAAGCCACGGGAGAATGCTCCTTAGTCTTGGGGGTCCTAAAACTGGGAGAAGACACGCTAAGAGACTCAGGGCTTACGCTCACAAAGGCGAGGGCCATCATGGGACTTGCACAAGGCTACGCAGAGGGGCGTTTTACGAGGAAAGCTTTTGCTAAGCTCACGGATGATGAAGTCAAAACCGCTCTTCAGACGGTAAAAGGCGTCGGTCCTTGGACTGCGGACATGATTCTTATCTTTGGACTTAATCGCCCAGATGTTTTTGCCTCTGGGGACTTTGGTGTACGGGAAGCGTTTCGCACGATGTTTACTAATCCCGATACAATGCACGAGAAGGTTCAAGGGTGGCGTCCTTATAGAACTGCGGCCACATGGCTTCTGTGGCGCAGTCGCAGTAAGACACCTGTTCGTTACTAAAAAAAGATAGATTTTTCTTGGCTATGAATAAGTTTGTATTTTTTGACTTTGAAGAAGATCTTCAAAACATTCATAACGAGATGGAAGCGCTTGAGCAGGATGCGGGCGTCTCGGAAGCGGAAAAGCGCGAACGCATCGCGCAACTTGAACGCAACTACAACAAACGTCTTTCAGAAATCTATGCCAATTTATCAGATTGGCAGGTAACTCAAATTGCTCGCCACCCTGCGAGACCCTATACGCTTGACTACATTCGAGCAATCTTCACGGATTTCACAGAGCTTCACGGCGACCGCATGTTCGCAGATGATGCCTCTATCGTTGCGGGTCTTGCCCACCTCGGAAAGCACCCTGTGGCCGTCATCGGGCACCAAAAAGGCCGAGACACAAAGGAAAGAGCAAGGCGCAACTTCGGGATGGCTAAGCCCGAGGGGTTCCGTAAAGCAGAGCGCATCATGCGACTTGCGGAGAAGTTCTCCCTACCACTCATTACCTTTGTGGATACCCCAGGAGCCTACCCAGGAATCGATGCAGAAGAGCGCAATCAGTCTGAGGCAATCGGTAGATCCATTCTCACCCTTTCGCAACTGAAAACGCCAACAATTAGCGTTGTGATTGGGGAAGGGGGCTCGGGAGGAGCGCTTGCCTTAGCAGTAACAGATGTCGTAATGATTCTGCAATACGCAATCTACTCGGTGATTAGCCCTGAAGGCTGTGCTTCAATTCTTTGGAAGGATTCTTCCAAAGCGCCCACTGCAGCTGAAACTCTTTCTTTAACGGCACCAAAATTGTTGCGCCTAGGCCTCGTTGATAAGATCATCTCGGAACCCTTGGGCGGTGCGCATCGCGACCCTGCACTTGTCGCACTTACCTTAAAGAAAGCACTCCTTGATCAACTTCTAAACTTAAAGAGCACCCCAGAGGAGGAGCTCTTAAGACATCGTGACTTAAGGCTAAAGAGTTTTGGGATGTTTATAGAGAATAAGGAAGAAGCAAAGCCAGCGGAAGTTATCCCTTCGAGATCCAAAGAAGAAGTTAAAGAAGAAACAATAGAGAAGGAAGTAGCAGGGGAGGTCAAGCCTACTACAGTGCCTGAAGAGAATCTCGCAAAGGCTAAGGAGCACGTCGTAGAAGAAACTCTCGCTATGGAAAAAGCGACTCTGAAAGAAGAGGAAAGCGCAGACGCTTCTCCTAAAGAAAAGATTCTTGTAGAGAGAAAAATAAAGAAAGAAGTTGCTCCTAAAGAGAAGGGAAAAGCTTCCTCGGCAGAGAAAAAGACAGCAAAAAAAGAAAAAAAGACCACAAAGACTAAAGAGGTAAAGAAACCTGCTACTGCGAAAAAACGCACTACAAAGGCCGTTAAAGGGACTACCACAGTAAAGAAGGGCGTCACCAAAGAGAAGGAAAAAGAAGCTAAAGCAACAAAAAGGGGAGCAACCACAAAGAAGCGGACCAAAGCGAAATAGGCGTAATCCTAGGGAAGAATGAAAATGCAAGCAAAGCAATTTGAGGAACCAAAGCCCAATGCGGCTCTAAGCATAGAAACGAAACTGCAGGAAAAATTTCTTTCCGCTGTCGAGAATCTTGCCCTCACACGCTCCCTAAGGGATGACGGTGCTTTTAGTCTACAAAGCGTTAATCCCGTGAAAATCCTCATTGCCTTCTCGGGTGGCAGAGACTCTAGCGCCTTGCTTTCCATTGCAGCCGCCGCTTTTAACCGTCCGCATCAAAGTGAAATTGCCTCGATTACTGCGATGCATATCCACCATGGGCTCTCTGAGAATGCTGACAGTTGGCTTGAATTTTGCCGCAAACGCTCAGAATCCCTAGCCATTGAGTTCTACGCTAAAGAGGTTTATGTCCCCAGGGCAAGTTCAATTGGAATTGAAGCCTCTGCCCGCGAGGCCCGCTACAGAGCTCTATTTGCCTGTGCTCGGGAGATTGGTGCAGATGCCATCTTCACCGCACATCACATGGACGATCAGCTTGAAACCTTCCTTATTCAATGGATGCGCGGCTCTGGCACAGAAGGGCTCTCAGGGCTTGCCGCCTTAAAGCGGATTGAGAAGAAAAACGCCGCTGACCTCTTCCTATGCCGTCCGTGGCTCTCTATCTCACGGGAAGAAATTGACGAATACGTTAAGGCTAAACAAATCCCTTACATTGAAGATGAAAGCAATGCGGATTCTCGCTACGTGAGAAACCTCATCCGTAACGAGGTTTTCCCGCTCTTTACAAAGGCTCGCAGGGGCTGGAAAGAATCAGCTTCTCGCTCGATAGAAAACATTGTTGCCGCCTCCCACGTTCTTAAAGACGTCGCCAGAGAAGATCTCCTTAGCTCCGAAGAGGCAGGGGGGAAGGCACTTTCTATTGAAAAATTGCGGCACCTAACAGATGAAAGAAAAGCGCTTACGCTTCGCTTTTGGCTTAAGAAAAACGGTATCCGAGCCCCCAAAAAGGCAAAACTCGAAGAGATGCTTCGCCAAATCCGTGAATCTCAAACCGACACAAAACTTACGATTCGCTTCGATGGTAAAGAGATGCGACGCTGGGGCAATCGCTTAGTTTTGATTGACTCAACGGCTAAGAGGCCCTACGAAGAACTCGATTGCACAATCTCTTGGAAGGGAGAAGACGCTATCGCAGTTCCTGCTTGGGGCGGAGTTCTACGATTTGAAATCTGCAAAGATGGCGAAGATGGATTCGATGCAGAATTCTTAAAGAAATCTCCTTTGCAGATTTGCAAAAGAAAAGGCGCAGAAAAAATCAAACTCCAAGCCTTGCGACCGAGCCGCAACTTAAAGTATCTCTATCAGGAAAGAGATATTCCACCCTTTGAACGCGAGAGGCTTCCCCTCGTGTGGGTAGGTAAAGATCTTGTCTACGCCGCAGGACTCGGTAGCGAAGTCCGACTCCTTGCTGATGCAGATTTGATACAAAATCGCATTAGACTTGTATGGATTCCTGATAAATCCTTGCTTGATTAAATTCTCGTAAGCAAAATACGCCCCTGTGACCCCGATTCGTGAAAGGTTTCCGGGTTCGTTCGTTAATGCATTCTTTGATTAATGGAGGAAACCTATGCACGAATTAACTGCATTTGTTTCTCAAATAAATAGCATTCTTTGGGGCCCGTTCTGTTTAATCCCCCTCTTAGTTGGAACTGGCATTTACTTCACGCTTAAATTGAAGTTTGTGCAGGTAAGGCGATTTACGCGTGCCGCTGGCTACGTGCTTCGTAGTGTAAAAATCTTCGGCAAAAAAGCAGACGGCTCTGGAATGAGCTCCTTTCAGTCGCTTGCCACTGCCATCGCTGCACAGGTCGGCACAGGGAATCTCGCTGGCGTTGCGACAGCGATTGCTATGGGAGGACCTGGGGCAATTTTCTGGATGTGGTTAGCTGCCTTCTTCGGCATGGCAACGATTTTCGTCGAAGCCGTACTTGCGCAGCACTTTAAGGCGGTCGATAAGATTGGACACGTCACAGGCGGCCCAGCTTACTACATTACAAATGGCTTGCACTGTAAGCCTCTCGCAGTCTTTTTCTCTATTGCCATCATCATCGCTTTGGGCTTTATTGGCAATATGGTGCAGGCCAATTCCATTGCCTACGCTTTCGACTTTGCCTTTGGCTTTAAGCCTTGGGTTGTTGGCGTTGTGATTGCGCTCATTGCCGCCTTTATCTTCATTGGCGGCATCCGTCGCATCGCTTCTACCACAGAGAAGATTGTCCCCCTGATGGCTATCCTTTACCTCGTTGGTGGCTTTATCGTTCTCTTTTCCTTCTACGACCAATTGCTTCCTGCCTTTAAGATGATATTCGTTGGTGCCTTTGACCCGTCGGCCGCCACAGGAGGCGTTATCGGTGCAAGCGTGAAAGAAGCCATCCGCTACGGTGTAGCGCGAGGCCTCTTTAGTAACGAAGCAGGCATGGGCTCAACGCCACATGCGCATGCAGTGGCAAAGGTTGATCACCCCGCGAAACAGGGCCTTGTTGCGATTATGGGCGTCTTCTTTGATACCTTTATCGTCTTAAACATGACAGCCCTTGTCATCCTTGCAACTGGCGTTTTAGATGGGAAAACCACAGGTATTGCCCTAACTCAGCACGCCTTCCAAGTAGGCCTTGGCTCTGTCGGTTTCGGCTTTGTTGCGATTTGCCTGTTCTTTTTTGCCTTCTCAACGATTATCGGCTGGTACTTCTTCGCTGAGCAAAATGTGAAATACCTCTTTGGAACACGGGCAGTGTTGCCGTATCAGGTTATTGTGGTCTTCTTTGTGTTCTTAGGATCTCTCTTGCAAGTGGACCTCGTCTGGGAACTCGCAGACCTCTTTAATGGCTTAATGGTCATCCCGAACTTAATTGCCTTAATTGGCCTAGGCAAAATTGCCGCTGTGGCTCTTGATGACTATGACGCAAAATACAATCCTTTGACTGATACTTTGCGTTAGTAGAAAATCCAAAGCCTCTAGAGGAGAGCCCGACTCAATTGGAAAGTTAATTGAGTCGGGTTTGCTTTTTCTTCTTAAGTTGTATCTCTCCTTTTTAGGGCGCATTAGTGATTGCTCACTTAAGATAGATTCCAGAGGTTCTCCTCACAATCTCTAGGCCCTATTGCCTCTAGGGAAAAGAACGTCATTTTTCTTCGTAAACTGCGAGCGATTCGGAGCGAGCGCCTGCCTAGCGGCAGGGGCCGCCTGACGCATCGAAAAAGACTACTTCTCTCTACACACTGCAAGGCATTCAAATATAGAAAACTTCTCCGCATTACAGTAGTATATTTCTAGTGTTGGGCCGCGCTGGAATGAAGATTTGAAGTGTCTTTTATTCGCTTTTTCTTTCCCTTAGTAGCCCTAGTTTTTGTATTGAGTCCTACTCTGCATATTTCCTAAGCTTTTACCATGTCCCTATGGGGTAATGTTGGTTGAGCCCTGCAGAGAGGCTAAGAACATAGAGATGATGATGATGAGGGGAGAGGCATGAAACTACGCCAGATTTCGAAGGCTTTTCTAGCTTTAAGTCCTCTTTTGTTCCTCACACATCCTCTTCCTGCAGCAGGCGAAATAACAAACCCACAGGTTGTTGAGAGTAACGGAAAACCGATGTTTTCCATCTACTACCTAGGGGAAGCGCCTTCGCCCTTAAATAATTTCGGAACGTACTATTTTTCTTGGACCTATGAGCCAAACGAACTGATACAAAGCGGCGTTAATTATGCTGTGCAGTATTGGGCCGATATTTTAGGGAAGTATTCGGTCAACACCAGTAGCATTCCTCTTTACATCTCGACCATTGAGGGTGCTTCTGCCGCGTGCTTTTCCGCTGCAAACAATGAGATACTTAAATCGCTCAATGAAGGGGAAGGGAACTTTCTAGACTACGAATCCCTTTTGGGCTACCTCAGAACGAATGCGAGCACTCCCTGGCTAGATAGTGAAATGTTCACCTCTGTCATTATCGGGAAAAAATACGGCGCAATCGACCCTCAACATCCTGAGAACTTCGGTTGGACTGTCAAACCTGATAGTCTCATCTGTAACAATGAGACGCAGTCGGATCTGGCGATAGCACTGCGGCACGAATTAGCTCACGGTCTAGGCATTTGCACCGATAGCAAGGACATTTACGTAATACTAGAAGACGAACTTATCTTCTGGGAGGAGGCAAATTCCCTACTTGGCATAGACTCCTTAGGAAGCCTACCGGAACTCGAAGTCAAAATTACCAACTCTCCGCAGTACGACGTGGACTGCACCTCTTACCTCGATCACAAGGGCGAGTATGTGCATGCTGTCCTGAAAGTGCAAAGCGAAGAGGATCCTAACGATTACAAGAGGCTCACAGATGCGGTTTTTTACATCAGTGAGAACTTAGACGTCAGTTCCTATGAAAGTGCCATGAAGGGGCTCTTCTCTCCCACAATTCTCAGCCTATCCGGCAGGAAAAGAAGCGCCTTCGGCTCACATCTCTATGATATAAACGGCACGCAGGCAAAGGACGGCATGCTTGTCGTCCCTCCTGAACTCTATAACAAGCTAAAAGCAAAACTTGGTGAAAACTTTAATCCCGAAATGTACTTTGTCATGACCGCTCAGAGTACTGACCATCTGTACGGCGCCTATTTTACAGGCGACAATGTCCGTGAGGTCTTAAACGGAGCTGAGCTTGAGTACGCCTATGACGAATCCACGGGCAAAAGCTGGAAGGCCTGCGGAGTGCCTATAAACGGCTGGGAGACAACTGATATCACATCTACAGGGCATATTTTCATTCAGAGCCCAGAACTGTCGCACATCAACCTCACTGGCGGCATGATGAGCCATGCCGTGTACTACAACGTAACGAACTTCCTTGAAGCTGAACTCGCAGTCCTGCAAGACATAGGCTATCAGATCAACAGGAAAGACTACTACGGCTGGTCCGAGTACCGCGACTCACAAACGTATGCCAACTACAACGGCTATTACGCTCTCAATGAGCAAGGGACAGACTGGATTGTCGGAAAGCCCAATGAAACGAATCTCGGCATAGGCTTAGATATCTACGGAAGTTCCAACACCATAACCCAGATGGCCGACCTGCTTACAGTCGGCAGGGGCTCCGCTGGCATCCGCATCAACGGAACTCGCAACACCGTTACTGTAGCTAGAGATGTATTCGTCCAATCCGATGGCTATAACGGCACGGGCGTACTCGTAAGTTCAGGCTCAGGACACAACCTCACCATAGACGGCACGGTGACCTCTGAGGGGGATAAGGGCAAGGCTCTCGTATTTGACTACGGCTCAAATTTCACAGGCTTTGGCAACTACTTTGGCTCCTACATCTCCTATTACCGTTACATTGTGGATGGAAGGATTACCTCACCCTATAACCAGTACATCACCTCAAAATACAATGGTCCTCTCATGGACAAGGTCTCAATCACAGGAACGGTGCGAGGCAATGAGAACGCCATTTACATCTCCAAGAACGCTTTCGTCAAAGAGATAGAACTTGCCGGAAACGCCTGCCTCATAGGAGACATCACTTCAGAATGGAAGGAGGGCTTTGGTGACGTCACTGATACTAATAACAACTACTATCAGTTGAATTTGCAATACAAGGGCGAGTATTGCTTACCGTCGGACTACATACCAGGCCTTGTGACGACCTTGTCCTTCGCAGGCGACAACGTCCTCTATGCCGGAACCATTACTGCTGCCACTAACTCACGAATTAAGGTAAGCGGAGGAAAAGCCGCCCTTCTTAAGGACAAGACTGAGGCAAAAGTGAGCACTTTGTCAGTTGAAGTCGCAGAAGGGTCAGTACTTACGAGCAACCAAGACTACACGCTCACGCCTAAAAACTCCCTTACTCCCTACAGAGCCTATGAAGAGGAATTTAACCAAGATACGAGCATCGGCACCTTCACCAACGCAGGAACTCTTGTCATCGGTGATGCTACAGGCGGCGTGGATGCAATGCGCATCACTGGCAACTACCGGCAGAAGGAGAACGCCGTTTTGAGCATGCATGTAGGCAGAAACATTGACTCGCACAGCTCTCTTAGCGTCATGCGCTCAGCAGAAGGGTCCGAAAGCGGCACGGCTTTCCTAGCGGGAACACTTAGCCTTTCGCCCGTTAAAACGGACTATTTCGAGACTGGCACCGACTATACCTACACCCTAGGGGATTTTGTCAATGCCGAGCAGTTCTCAGAGTCCATACGGGTAGAGGCGGCAGCGGACTCTGCTGCACTAAGCATGAAGCTTACTACCAAGGATGCCGCAGGAGAATCCATAGAGGCTCTCTCTAATGCCACAGACGTAATAACCGTAAGTTTCGAGAGAGATTACGCACAGCATGCAACGGACGACAACGGCACTTCCCTTGCAAAGGCCCTTCAGGGGACAAACCCCTATACGGGAAGCGCCATGGAGAACTTGTACGTTGCCATCGACCTCTCGAGAGACGGCGCCGCTGTCTCGCGGGCTTTGAATAGCCTTAAACCCAGTATCTACGGCGACATTGTCCAAAGCATCTTCACCTCGCAAAAGCAAAACTTATCTTTCCGCCAGGACTCCCTGATGAAGTCCTCTTTATTGAAAGACGGCATCTACTCGCACGTTGAGCCCTATGTCATGCATGAGTCAAGGAAAAACGGCAGTCACGGTTATCGTGTGAACGACTTTGGACTCATAGCTGAAATGAACACAGTCGGTGAGGGGAATGTCTACGGCGCCTATGCAGTCTTAAATAAGAAAGACTTCAAGGCAAAAGATAAGAAAGCCAAGGCAACGGACTACAGCCTCTATGCAGGGGCAGATGCTCTGGTGCGGCCCTGTGGCAATCCCTTCTTTCTAACTGCTGACCTTGGTCTTGGCTTTGAGAGTCTCTCGGTTAAACGCAACACAACCTTTAACGGCTACAAGGCAGCTGCAG
Organism: Duodenibacillus sp.; assembly: GCA_963661915.1. Taxonomy (GTDB): domain Bacteria; phylum Pseudomonadota; class Gammaproteobacteria; order Burkholderiales; family Burkholderiaceae_F; genus Duodenibacillus. The sequence goes on along the minus strand of CAVLDT010000031.1, from coordinate 4,569 downwards.
AGAAGCGCTATACCGCTTACGGATTCTATGGATCCGTGGGTGCAGGCTTTGATGTGGGTAACTCAAGCCTCACTCTTACACCCTTTGCAAAGCTTAACTACACCATGCTTTATCAGAGAGCTCTACGAGAGGACGGAAAAGAGGGCATGGAACTAAAACTCGATTCTAAGACTTTCAAATCCCTATCCTCGAGTGTGGGATTAAAGGCAGAGTCTACAAGTCTCACGGCAGGCGGCTCCGCCCTCTCGGTCGCAGGGAGCGTTGCTTGGAAGTATGAACTTACGGAAGACTACGGCAATATACGGGGAACCTTCCGAGAGGCTTCTAAATCTTCCTTTAATTACAAGGTAAAACCCTACGAGAGATCTTCCTTTGAAGCCATGGGATCACTCAAAATCAGTAAGGGCAATTTCAGCTTTAGCACGGACGTCGGTGTTGAAAATTACCAGGGGTCAGGTAATGATTTCTTTGCTAGGCTCAGTTTTCTCTATAGTTTCTAAACTAAGGGAGAAAACCTTTTTCTGCGTTTTCTTGGGCAACGGCAATATGGGATTAAACTCCTAAGTGGCAAGAGACCTTAAGTCAATACAAATTTTTTCCTCTTATGAAAGACCGCAAGACACTAGACCTTTTCTCTCTAGACACCGAGGATGACATGCGGCTTCCTGCCGGAATCGACGAAGCAGGGCGAGGCCCCTTAGCGGGGCCTGTCTTTGCCGCAGCTGTGATTCTTGACCCGAGAAATCCCATTGCTGGCTTAAGAGATAGCAAAAAACTCACTGCGCACGAGAGGGAAGTACTGGAAGTTGAAATTAAAAAAAAGGCTCTCGCATGGTCGGTGGCCTCAGCTTCCGTTGAAGAAATTGACTCGATTAACATCCTTCAAGCCACTCTGCTTGCGATGAAGAGAGCCGCCCTTGGACTCAAAATTAAGCCCACAATTCTTCTGATTGACGGAAACCGCATGCCACATATGTCATACAGAATTCGAACAATCGTCAAAGGCGATGACAAGGTGCCTGCCATTTCTGCCGCTTCGATTCTCGCTAAGACCGCACACGATGCTCTTTTTGCCGAGTATGAAAAAAAATACCCGGGTTACGGCTTTGCTTCCCACATGGGCTACGGCACCGCCCAACACATCGAAGCGATTAAGCAACTAGGTGTCCTTCCCATACACCGACACTCGTTTGAACCCATCGCAAGTTTCTTAAAAGGAAAAGAAGACTCAAAGTAGGAAAACTAAGGTCTTTTCACAAACAGCCGTTTCCCTGACTGATACAATCCGAACATTCTTTTTTCTCAGTTTAGATTCTTTTATCTCTATGTTGCGTCCCTACGTAATCATTGTTGCTGCTGGCTCTGGCTCTCGCATGCATGCGGATTTGCCTAAACAGTATCTAACCCTTGGTAGCGATGGGAAAACACTTTTGGAACTTACCGTAGATTCTCTTCAGGAGGCTCTTCCCGATGCGAAAGTAGTCGTTGCGGTTAAACCTGCCGATTCTTACGTTCGAACACTAAGCCTTGCAAAAGAAGTAGAAATCCTTGAAACAGGCGGGAGGACTCGAGAAGAAACGGTCTATCAGACGCTTCTTACACTGCAAAAAGAAACGCCTCCCGAGACTCTTATCTTTGTTCACGATGCCGCAAGAGCCCTCATCGCCGTAGAAGACATCCGACGCCTTAGAACTATTGCCGAAAAGGCAATTGAAAAAAATGAAGCCGCAGGAGCTGCGCTTGCCATTTCTGTGACTGACACAGTTAAGAGGACAGATTCTGATTCACTAATCTCTGAAGATATCTCTCGCACGGGGCTAGTCCGCATTGCAACGCCGCAGGTTTTTCCCCTTGCCACACTTCTTCTTGCGCTTAAAAGTAATCTAGACGCCACGGATGAATCGAGTGCAGTTAGAGCTATTGGACTGAAAGTAAAAGTCCTTCAAGGGGGCCCCGAGAACTTTAAAATCACCACAGTGGCTGACCTCGCTTTTGCAAAGAAACTCAAAGGAATTCCCATGGCAACACGTGTTGGCATCGGCTACGACTCGCACAGACTCGTCTCTGGAAGAAAACTCATCTTAGGGGGTGTCGATATCCCATTTCACCTAGGGCTTGACGGCCACAGCGATGCCGACGTACTAGTTCACGCTGTGATTGATGCCCTCTTAGGGGCGGCTCACCTAGGAAACATTGGAAAACTTTTCCCAGATACTGATCCCGCTTACAAAGGGGCTGATTCCATTGCGCTACTGCGTAACGTTAACGAAAGGCTCTGTGCCGCAGGATGGCGAGTTATCAATATTGACTCCGTTTTGGTTGCTGAAGCCCCTAAAATTAACCCACATGTGAAGGCAATTGAAGAGAACATCGCTCGGGCTTTAGGAATTTCAGCTGAGGCTGTGAGCCTTAAGCCTAAAACCAATGAGGGCCTAGGTTTTGAAGGGAAAGGGCAGGGGATGAGCGCGAAAGCCATCGTTTTAATCGAGAGGGGAGAAAAAGAGAATGCCAGTTAGTAAGAAACACTTCCGCAAGCGCTATAACGAACTCAAAACAAAAGGAAACGATGCCTTATTTCAACTCTACGGAGCAGAACACACCGATGTTGAAGACGAGGCGCTTTTGAAACTTTTTGAAGAGAGAGGACTTAGTGCACCAGAAAAGAAGGGAGAAGTTGTATTCGATGAATGTCAGACAAAAATCATCGAACTCTCGGAACTAAAAGGTGCAGTTACGGAAGAACCTAAGAAACTCGGCATGAGTTGGATGGAAGGCATTCCCTTTGCGGCTGGCATCGTTGTGATTTTCTTTACGATGCACTTTAACCTTTTCTTAGCCCTTGTTTTAGGGTGTGCAACAACGATTGGGCTCTTTTTCCTTTTCCGTATCGTGCGTCGCCATTGGAGAAAGCTTGCGGTTAAAGATCAGTACTCCAAAGATCTCTGAGAGAAAATGGGCCACCAGCGGAAATTAAGTTAAAAGCATCTCTTTGATTTGAGATAGTGTCACTGTGCGAGGCGCAGTAGTGAAGCCGCCAGCAGATGCAAGAGTGCAAAGTGTATTTTCTCCCACGGGGTAGTGCGTGATGCGCACTGCCTCGTTTTCTTCGAGTCTCCGTATTGAAAGAGTCTTTCCTCTCTGAAGCATTTTCCCTTTAAGTTTTACAGCGCATTCGTGGATGCCCCAGGCTTTATAAAAAGCGAGTGTTCGCTCGCAATCTTTGAAATTCCTAAGAAAATCAATACCAAAGCATCTCTCAGAGATTGCCTCCATCGGACGATCTTCTCGAAGGACCTCTAGGTCGATTGCAACGGGAGAGGTCGATAAAGCAGCGCCAACGAAGGTTTTTGTATGAGAAATAGAACAATAGAGAACCCTGTCTGAAGTAACTTCAGGCGAGTAGGGAGGATTCTCTTTAAAAGTGACGTCCGTAAGAGACCGCTCTTTTGCCAACTCGAGAAGTAGGAGCCTTGCCCACAGGAAATCTGCACGTCTTTTTTCACTTAAAAAGCTCTTTACACGCTCCCTAGCATCCGAGGCCAGTAGTTCTACGAGCCCAGCTTCTGGCACAGAATCGATTCTTCGAAGCGTGAGAATTTCGCAAAAAGGCGTCTTGTTCATCGGGGTAGACAGAAATCTTTCTTAAAAAAAAGCGCGTGGCATCGCATTCTAATTAAGAAGCCTTGCTCTCGAAAGATGCGTCTAACTCTTTTACAGCCTTTTTTTTGAGATTGATTGCGGCCTTAAGTTTCTTTAAGAAAGCATCCTTGATGGCTCTTTCATTTCTCTCTGGGACCCAAGCAAAGACAACATCCGAATGGAAATCAGGCTTAAGCGGAAAAAACTTCAATCCAGTCTCTGCTTTAACGATTCCCTCGATTGCAAGTGCCACGCCCCACCGGCGTACGAAAAGAGAAGCGTTAAAAAGAAGATTGTACGTGCCAATAATTTGAAGACGATCAAAAGAAAATCCCAAGTAGCCAGAAAGAAGGTTTTGTATTTGCTTTTGTCTTGGAATGAGAAGCGGCGTCTCTACAAGGTCTTCAGGCGTCACAAAATCCTTCCCCTCAAAGCGGTCTTCCTTGGCAAGAACGCCCCAACGATTACGAATCGGAAGCGTAAGGTAGTCAAATTCCTGCGTCTCAGTTGGCAAAATCAGCACGGCAAAGTCCGCCTTCCCAATCCTAAGGCTATTTGTCGCATCGACTGCATTTTCGCTAAGAAGATGAATGCGAACATTGGGATTTTCGTGCTCGAAATTGGCAAGGACATCGGTGACAAGCGCCATCGCTGGCGTTTCCGCAGCGGCAATCGTTATTTCCCCGACCAGTTCTTCTGTGGATCTTGCCTCCTTTTTCGTTCTATCGACAAGTGTGAGAATGGCCTGTGCTTGATTAAAGAGGAATAGCCCTTTTTCCGTTAATTCAAGATGCCTTGTTGTACGGGAAAATAGGGCGTGACCAATCTCTTCTTCCAAAAGTGCAACCTGTCGCGAGAGTGTTGGCTGCGTGATAAAAAGTTTTTTTGCAGCCAGCGAAAAACTTTTCTGACGGGCAACTTCTACAAAAT
>CAVLDT010000030.1:15936-19712 GCA_963661915.1 Duodenibacillus sp. | reverse complement strand
CATCTCTCAGAGCGCAGCGCAGAGAACAAGATTGTGCCGGCTGTAGAAGGCCGCCCTGGAGTCGCGCCGAAAGGATTAAACAAAGATGCAGTCGCCGCTTGGAATACGGCCGTAGCGAACGCGCCCGACGGATGGATTACTGCGTTAGATCTGTCTGTTTTGGAGCAGTGGGCGAGAGATTACGCAATGTATCGTCGTTTGCAATCGCTAATTGACCACGAAGGTTACATTGTAGAAGGTGCAGACGGCGAAAAACGTCCTCATCCGCTGTTTTCTACACTGTTTAAAGCAAAAGCGGCGCTGATGGCCGATGAAAAAGAACTAGGCTTCACACCCGCTGCGCGCGCCCGCGTGCGGATTGGAACAAAGAACGAAGAACAGAATGACTTCTCAGATTTCTAGAGACTACTTGGCGATAGCGAAAAACTATTGCTCTGACGTGAAATCGGGCAAAAAAGTCGCTTGCAAGTGGGTGAAACTTGCTTGCAAACGCCAAGAAGACGACTTGCTTCGTTTTGCGAGCGGCGGTCTCTACGTTTGGGACGAAAAAGAAGCGATTCGCGCCTGCAGATTCATTGAACTGCTGACGCACACAAAAGGTGAATTAGCCGGGCAACGCATCACTCTCGAGCCGTGGCAAATCTTCGTGCTTACGACTGTTTTTGGATGGCGTAGACGTAATGACAACGGCCGAAGATTCCGACGCGTCTACATTGAAGTACCACGAGGCAACGGAAAGTCCTGTTTGTCGAGTGGCGTTGCGCTGTATTGCCTCCTTGCAGACAAAGAGCCAGGTGCGGAAGTTTATTCTTTTGCGACCACGCGAGATCAAGCCAAAATCGTCTTTGGCGATGCGAAGGTGATGGCAGAACACAATGCACCTTTGCGTGACAAATTCGGCTTGCAAGTGCTTGCAAATGCACTCTACGTGCCGAAAACGAATAGCACATTTCAAGCAAAGAGCGCGGAAGGTTCTACGCTCGATGGCTTAAATACGCATTTAGCGATTGTTGACGAATTACACGCGCATAAAACGCGTGCTGTGTATGACGTTGTCGAAACGTCTCTTGGCAAGCGGCGAAGCTCGTTGCTTTGGTGTATCACGACAGCGGGTTTTGACACGTCAGGCATCTGTTACGAAGTACGTACGATGTCGACAAGAGTTCTTGAGAGAGCGACAATCGATGACACCCAGTTTGCAATCATTTATACGATTGATGACGGAGACAACTGGACAAGCCTTGAATCGCTTGAAAAGGCTAATCCGAATTGGGGCGTCAGTGTAAGACCTGAAATTATTCTCTCACTCCTAAAGAAAGCGGAAACACTGCCTTCTGCCATTAACAACTTTAAGACGAAGCATCTTGATGTTTGGTGTTCGGCGTCTGAAGCGTGGATGGACATAACCGCCTGGAACAAGTGCGAGAGCGCAGGACTTGAGTTGAGCGACTTCGAAGGCAGGCCGTGTTTTATCGGTCTTGACCTGGGCGCCAAAAACGACATCACGGCAAAAGTTCGCTTGTTTCCGAACGGTCGTTCATTTGCAATCTTTGCTGAGTACTACTTGCCGGAAGCGACAGTCGAAAAAGCGACTAATTCGCAGTATTCCGGATGGGCGCAAGAAGGCTTGCTTACGACCACAAGCGGCGCAATGACCGACATGGCTGTGATTGAAGAAGGTCTGCGCGAAGACATGGCACGTTTTGACGTGAACGCTATTGGATACGACCCTTGGAACGCAGTTGCGCTTGCGACATCGCTTGGCAATGCTGGCGCTCCGATGGTCGAATACCGGAACACAGTTCAGAAGATTTCTGAACCGATGAAAACTTTAGAAGCGCTCGTTCAAGACGGACGCATTGAACACAACGGCGATCCTGTCATGCGTTGGATGATGGGTAATGTGGTAGCGAAACTTGATGCGAAAGACAACATTTTTCCGCGCAAAGAACGCTATGAAAACAAAATTGACGGCGTAGTCGCTTTGATTATGGCCGTGGGACTAGCCGGAACCCCAGAAGAACAAGACCCGTTCGCTGATATCGAATCATCGGACGTGGACATTAGTATCGACTTCTAAGAGGACACCTATGTTTGTCCGAAGACTTATAAATTGGGTTGCCTCTTGGGGCGGTGCTTTAGGCACGGCTTCAGGACAGCAAGTCCCGATGCCAACAGCGCCGATAATTAGCGAGACTCGCAACGTTCCGCCAGACGCGGCACTTCAAATAAGTGCCGTTTTTGCCTGCGTGGAATTGCTCGCGCAGACGATTAGCACCTTGCCTTTGCATGTGTATCGAGACGACCTTGAAGGCACGAGAACGCAGGCCAAAGACTCAAACCTTTGGTACTTGCTACACGACCATCCTAATGCGTGGATGACGCCTTGCGAGTTCCTCTCAGCAATGGTTGTGAATCGGCTCCTGCGTGGCAACGCCTACGCTCAAATCGCACGTGATGCGACTGGTGAAGCGGTTGCATTGATTCCATTATCTGCGGATCAAATGGAAGTTGCGGTTGTCGAGGGTGGCGAGGTCTACACCTACTACCAAGACGGCAAGATTTCTGTGCTTGCTCCTGAGAACGTAATTCACTGGAAAGGGCTTGGCAACGGTTATGTAGGCTTATCGAAACTTGAGTACATGCGAGCTTCCACGTCAGAAGCAGTTGACGCGCAGGACAACGCTACGAAACTTTACGGCAAGCAGTCGAAGCCGTCAGGCATCTTATGGACAGACAGTGCCCTTGATGACAAGCAGATTCTCGCTTTAAAGAAACGTTTCAGTGGCATGTCTTCAAGCGCTTCGTCGGGTCTCTACATTGTCGACCGTGGTTTGAAGTACACGCAGATGTCTCTTTCTCCTGCTGACGCGCAGTTGCTAGAGACTCGCAAGTTTACGGTCGAAGAGATTTGTAGATGGTTCGGCGTTCCAGGCGTCCTTGTCGGCGCATCTGGTCAGACGACTTGGGGAAGTGGCATCGAGCAAATCGTTGAGGGCTTTCATAAGTTCACTGTTGCGCCACTTTGCAAGCAACTTGAACAAGCTTTGGCGAGGCGCTTAGTACCCGCTCACGACTCATCAACGATTATCGAATTTAAGTACGAAGGATTTTTGCGTTCTACTCCTGAAAAACGCGCTGATTACTACAGCCGAATGGCGCAAAACGGCGCAATGACACGCAACGAAATCCGCAGACTTGAAAACTTGCCACCGGTAGAAGGAGGGGACTCGCTCACAGTTCAATCGAACCTTGTCCCTGTTGAGAAACTCGGCCAAATCGCTCCGACTCAATCACCTTCTGACGGCTCTCCTGTGAGGCAATGAAATGAAAGATTTAATTTACAAAAGTGTTCCTCTGACTGGCGTTGAATTGAAATTTGAAGGTGAAGATTCGCGCAAATTTGGAGGCTATGCAAGCGTCTTTAACGGAAACGATAGTTACGGCGACACGATTCTGCCGGGAGCCTACGCGAAAACGCTTGAAAAAGACGGTATGCCGAAGATGTTTTTTGGCCATGACTGGGGCTTGCCAATCGGAAAATGGATTGATGCGCACGAAGACGAGAAAGGTCTTTACGTAGAAGGCGAGCTTACACCGGGTAATCCGCAAGCGGACAGCGTCCTTGCAGCTTTAAAGCACGGCACAGTTGACGGCTTGTCAATCGGATTTCGTCTTGACAGAAACGATTTTGATGAAAAAGAAGATGGCGGTCGTTTGATTAAGAACGTCTCGCGTCTTTTTGAGATTTCTATCGTCAATTTCCCAGCAGATTC
>CAVLDT010000030.1:0-15914 GCA_963661915.1 Duodenibacillus sp. | reverse complement strand
ACCGCATCGAAGGCAAGATGGCCGAAACATCCAAGTCTAACGAAGCAGAACTTAAGCGTCTTGGTGACGAGCAAGTCAAACTTGCGCGTCAGGTTCTCGAAGTTCAGCAAAAATCTGTAAGAATCGAAGCCCCAAAGGCTGAAATCAAGTCTGTTGGCGACCAGTTCACGTCTGCTGACTGCTTCAAATCTCTCTCTGACGGCTCTGCCATGAAGGCACGCGTCGAAATCAAAGAAGACACAGCGACAAACCCAATTTTGACTCCCGCGGTCGTCGAAGGCTATCGCCGCCCAGGCGTTTTAGCCGGTGCAACACGCCCGCTCACCATCGAAGGCCTCTTCCCATCGATTCCTGTGGCGACAAACGCGTTTGAGTACGTTGCTGAATCCGGCTTTGTGAACGGCGCCGCGTTCGTTGCTGAAGGCGCTCAGAAGCCTTTCGGTTCTGTCGATTTTGAACTAAAGACCGGCACAATCAAGACGATTGCCCACATGGCTCGCGTTTCCAAGCAGTTGCTTGCTGACGCCGCCGCTTTGGCCGCTTACATCAATCAGCGCATGGTCTACGGTGTCGACCTCGCGGTTGAAGACGAACTCGTCACAGGTGACGGCACGGGTCAGCATCTTGGTGGCATTCTCGCTACTGGCAATTACACTGCTCACGGGCAGTCTCTTACGACTCTTGGCTCTGATGCTACATTGTTTGACCTCATTCTTGCTGCGAAGACACAGGTCGAAGCCGCTTTCTTCCGTCCGAATTGCATCCTCTTGAATCCGACAAATTGGAGCAAGATGCAGATGACGAAGAACAAGAGTGGCGATTACTACCTCGGCCATCCCGCTTCTGTTGCTCCGAAGACCCTTTGGGGGCTCCCTGTGTGGACAACTCCTGCTATCCCTGTTGATAAGTTCCTCGTTGGCGACTTCACACAGGCTGCCACATTGTGGACACGTCAGGGCATGGTCGTTGAAGCGTTTGAGCAAGACGTTGACAACGTTCAGAAGAACTTGGTCACGATTCGTGCAGAACGCCGCCTCGGCTTTGGTGTCGAACGCGCAACCGCTCTCGTTGGCGGCGACCTCGTTCTCGCCTAGTAGTTTTTAATCTTCGATAAGGGAGGGCTACGGCTCTCCCTTTTTCTTTGCGGTGGATTATGCAAATCGAAATCTTGAAAGACGCTGTGACAAGCGTTGGTCGCTTGAAGAAAGGCGATGCTTTAAACATTGCTGACTCTTTAGCGCAGACTCTTATTTCTCTGGGCGTCGCGAAGATTCGTGAAGCAGTCGCCCCAGAGAAAACTCATCGGAATAAGAAGGCTAAAAAATGATTGACACAGCAAGCGCAATTTCTGCCGTCTCTTTAGGCGAAGCGAAGGCACACTTGCGAGTTGATCATGACGCAGATGACGCACTGATTGAAGCACTCTGTCTTGCTTGTTCTCAGATGGCAGAGCACGAATTACAGCGCGGCTTGGTTACTCGCGATGGTGTCGAGGGCTTTGGAGACGCAGATGCAGTTCCTGCTTCCATCAAGCAGTGGATTCTTCTACACGTTGGCTACTTCTACGAAAATAGGCAAGCAGCGCAAAGCGGGACGCTCTCCCCGCTTCCTCGACTTTACGCACTGCTTGACCCATTTAGGACTTGGCAATGATTCTTCCGGAAATCGGCGAATTGAACCGTAGAGCAGACTTCTACAAGGTTCAGACACGAGCCTTGACAGGCGGAAAACACGAGACGACTGAGAAGCCGTTCTGGTCGTGTTGGGCGAAAGTTGAAGTGATCGGCGGCGTCACATACTGGGACAACGTTCAGACTTCGACCGCCGTGACGCATCGGATTTACATCCGCTATGTAGTTGGCAAAACTCGTCCGCAAGACCTCGGCAATCAGATTGAAATCGTGATTGACGGCTGTCGTTATCGCTCAAAGCGAGTGACTGACGTGAACTCTGCAGGTCGATTCACATTGCTTGAATGCGAGGTTCTCGATGGCTGAAGCGTTCTCATTTCACGCGACACTTCAGAAGCCAATCGTTTTCGCCGACTTCGACCCTGCGGAAGTTAAGAAGGGAATGCGTCGCGTTGGCAAAGACGTGACGAAAATCGCACGCAAGTTAATCTCGCGCAAGACGATTTCTAAAGCGTTCGAGAATCCCGGGAAAGTGACAGGCGCTTTGCAAGCCTCTGTCTCTGCGAAGACGTCTAAATCAGGCTTCTCAGCAATCGTTGCGAGTCGTGACACAGCAGGCTTCCGCAAGAAGACAGACGGCGATTTCTTCTATCCATACGCACTGGTTTATGGACACGTTGGGCCAGGCAATCAGATGCGTAGAAGTGGGAAGAGAGTGCATCGTAAAAACGAAGGCAAAAAGGTCGCACAGCCCAGAGCGAATTTCGTTGTTCAAGCCGCTGAAATCTACGGCCAAACACGTTATCAAGCAGAAGTTGCAAAAGTACTTGAAGACGCTCTTAAGCCTGGACTCGTTGAGGAGTTTCTCAAATGAAGCTGACGCCAATTATCGAAGAACTGCGAACAGAGTGTTCGGAGTTTGGAAACCGAGTCTTCGGCGTTGCTGAGTTCGCGCAGATTGCCGAGTCCATGGACTCGGCCGGACTTCCTGCAGCGTTTGTCTTGCCGATGGAGGAAAGCACCGAAGAGCCACGTTCAACTACACGCTACATGCAGACCGTGAAAGCGAATTTCGCTGTCGTTGTAGTCGTGTCGAATCAAGTTGACGAAGAGGGCTTAAGCGCTTGGGAATACTTTGACGACATGAAGTCTTCGGTCTTCAAAGCAATCCTTGGCTCTGACGACACTTGCGGGAAGGACTGGATCCAGTACGAAGGACTTTCAATCGTTGCGATGAATCGTGCTTTCTTAGCTGTTCAGTTGGAGTTCTCGCACGAATACGACATTCTTGATAACGAGACGAGACACGGGCAAGACATTGACCGCCTCGGACGTTTTGAACGGATGCACGTATCTGTAGACATCTTGAAGAACGACAAACCCGATGGGCAAATCGAAGCGAAACAACTAATCAATTTGGAGACGGAATAAATGACTGTTTCTTTTAACAACATCCCGAGCGGCATCCGAGTACCGCTCTTCTATGCGGAGATTGACAACTCGATGGCGAACACCGCGACAGGTGAACTGCGCACTCTCATCATCGGTCAGATGACAGAGGGTAAAGCAACAGTCGGAAAGCCCGTCTTGGTGTCTTCAGACGCCGCAGGAAAAGAATACTTTGGCCGTGGCTCGATGCTCGCTCGCATGAACTCTGTCTATCGTAAGAACGACAGCGTGGGCGAAGTTTGGGCGATTCCGCTTGCAGACGCGCAGAGCGCAACAGCTGCTTCTGCGACAGTAACGCTTGCGGGCGAACCCACAGCAACAGGCACGATTAGCATGTACATCGGCGCCGATAAGGTTGCAGTCACTGCCGCCGAAGGAGCAACGATTGCAGACCTCGCGTCTTTGCTCGCAGACGCTATTACAGCGAAGGCTGATTTGCCTGTCATGGCGACAGCAGCTGAAAACGTTGTCACGCTCGAAGCGAAGAACAAAGGTACGTTCGGCAACGACATTCCAATCGCTTTCAATGTGCAGGGCTTGGCCGCTGGTGAGGAATTTCCCGAGGGATTGAGCATCGTCTTTACGCAGATGAGCGGCGGCGCAGGCGACCCTGGTTTGCAGGCTGTGATTGATGCGATGGGCGATGACGAGTACGACTTCATTTTGTTGCCCTACAGCGATGTGACTTCTCTTGACGCGTTTAAAGAAGTGATGAACGATGCGACAGGCCGTTGGTCTTACGCCCGTCAGATCTATGGTCACGTCTACACTTGCAGACGTGGCACAGCGAATGACCTGGTCTCGTTCGGCAAGTCTCGAAACGACCAACACTGCACAATCGTTGGCATTGAGCAGAGTGTCCCTTCGCTTGCGGTTGAAGTTCTTGCTGCTTACGGCGCGCAGAACGCTGCCAAGATTGCAATTGATCCCGCTCGTCCGACTCAGACTCTCGAACTTATCGGAGTGACCTCCGCGCCGAAGGGCTCTCGCTTCATTATGAGCGAACGCCAATCGCTCTTAACTTCGGGCATTGCGACGCAGTACACGGAAAGTGGATACATGCGTGTCGAACGCGCTATCACGACTTATCAGACAAATGCTTTCGGCGACTCCGATAACTCGTATCTCGACAGCGAGACATTGCACACTCTTGCTTACGTGACACGTCAGTTGCGTTCTTGCATCACGAGCAAGTATCCGCGCCACAAGTTGGCCAATGACGGCACACGCTTCGGTGCAGGACAAGCCGTTGTGACGCCTTCGATTATTCGCGCAGAACTCATCGCTCTCTATGCGAAGTTAGAGAAGAAAGCGATTGTCGAGAACGCAGACTTGTTTGCTCAGTATCTGATTGTTGAGCGCAACGTAGACGACCCGAACAGAATTGACGTTCTGTTGCCGCCTGACCTCGTGAATCAACTTCGTGTATTCGCGGTTCTTAACCAGTTCCGCCTTCAGTACTAAGGAGATAAGAAATGGCTAAGATTTCTGGAACAGTACACATCACGGTTGACGGCGCTTCGCTTGACATCAGTGGCGCAATCAGCGTCCCTCTTGGCAACTCGACAAAGACCGCAATCGTTTCTAAGAACGGAAACGTCCATTACTCAGAAGAGCCTATCGCTCCTTTTGTGGAAGGCTCTTTCATCGTGACTGAAGACTTCCCGATTTCTGCAATTATGGCGGGCACCGATATGACAGTGCTTGTCACGTTTGCGAACGGTTTGAAGTATTCGCTCTCTGAAGCCTTTGTCGAAGGCGAAGCGAACTTTGAAAGCGACGGAGCAACCGTCTCGATCAAGTTCACTGGCGCTGAAGGAAAGTGGTTATGAGACTAAAGACTCCGATTGATGTAAACGGCGAAAAGGTCGCAGAAGTGGCTCTTACAGAGCCAACCTTTGACGACATCGCCGAAATCGGAGTTCCTGCCGATGCTTCTAGCACTCAAGAAAAATTGGCACTGATGAAGAAGTACATCGCACGTTGCTCTGGTCTTCCGGAAGAAGTTGTTGGAAAGATTAAAGCAAGCGATGCGATGAAGCTACTCGAAAAGGTGACTGATTTTTTTACAGAGCAGGAATAATCGGCGCTAAGGGCGAGACACTAAAAAGAGTGCTGTACAACACTGCGTATTTTTGGAAAGTCTCGCCTCTTGAACTTTGGAAGTCTCCGATTACTAAAGTAATGGAAATGGCAAACGAAGGCTGTCGGATTGCTGATGAAATTCGGCAGCGGGAGAAGATGAATGGCAGGTAAGCAGTACAGCCTAAAAGCAGTGCTTTCCGTTTCGGACAAAATTAGTCCGGCACTGAAGAAAGTCGACCGCAACATTGGCAAAATCGGCCGCTCTTTCTCTGCAGTGAGCCGTGCGTCTAAAGTGCTGGCGAAAGGCCTTGCGTTACCACTCGCAGGCCTCGGCGCACTAGCAGGCGCAAGTGGTTTTTCTTTGACAGGCATCATTCAAGAGTTCACCCGCTTGGGCGACACGGTTGACGATGCGTCTAAGAAAGCCGGTGTAGGCGTTGAGTCGCTTCAGAAGTTGCAGTTCGCCGCTAAGCGCGGTGGCATGGAGTCTGAAGAGATGACAAAAGCCATGGCGAAGCTGACCAACACAATGGGCAATGCACTGTCGGGCAAGAACGCAGACGCCGCCGCACTATTTAAGCGTCTTGGCATAAGTTTGAAAGACGCGAACGGCCAGGTTAAATCAGGCGCAGAAGTCATGCGCGGCTTGGCTGAAGCAGTTAAGAACAACACAGACCCAACGGCGCGTTTAAAGATTCTTACGACAATCTTCGGCGAGCAATTGGCACGCAATCTCATTCCCGTTTTAGAAGTCGGTGCAGACGGTCTAGACGAGATGGCTGCGAAAGCCGAAGAGCTCGGCATCGTCATTGACAAGAAGACGATTGACTCGGCGGCGCATCTTGGTGACGTCTTAGACGACTTTGGTCTTGTTGTTAAATCTTTGTATACAAAAATCGGCGCACAACTTGCTCCGATAATTGAAAAACTCGTTGCGAAATTTCAGGACTGGATTGTCAAGAACAAAGAGTTCATCTCGCAACGCATTGAGAAGATTTTTGCCGGCATAGCACAGGCAATTGAGAACATCGACTTCACGAAAGTCCTTGACGGCTTCTTGGGCTTCATTGAGACGTGCTTCAAAGCAGTTGACGCCGTTGGCGGTATCGGCAACATTCTTAAAGGCTTTGGCCTCATCGTCGGCATTTCTCTTGTTGGCGACCTGGCGCGCCTTGGGAAGGCTTTATGGAGCGTTGGAGTGGCATTCCAGACGGCATTCGGCCCTTGGGGTGTAGCAATTGGCGCCGCGGTCGCTGCTGGTGTTCTTCTCTATGAGAATTGGGACACGATTAAAGAAAAATTGTCTGCTGTGTGGGATTGGATTGCCGAGAAGTACGAAAAACTCACGAACTTCTTATCGCATCCGATTGACACTTTGCGCGGACTTATGCAGTCGTCCCCAAGCGCGCCTGCGATTAGCGGAATGGGCGGTGCCGCACAGGTTGGCGCCGACTCAAGAATGACAGGCGACATCAGAGTGAAAATCGTGACAGACGAAAACGCTCGTGCAGAAGTCGAAGATATAGAAGCAGACGGTGGCGTCATTGGTGTTGAGCCGACTCAATATGGTCTTTTGATGGGTGACTAGTATGTTTAAAAGCAACTTGCGACCCGCTTCGTTCAGAGGCGTTTCTTTTGAAGTGTCGAAAACAGTCTTGAGCGTTGGAAGGCGAGTACAAGTTTTTGAGTACCCACAAAAAGACATCCCATTCGTTGAAGACTTAGGTAAGTCTGCGCGGCGCATCTCAATTACTGCTTTTACAACTGGCACAGATTACATTTCTCGCATGAAGAAAGTAATCTCGATGCTCGAGAAAGAAGGCGGCGGTCGATATGTAGACCCATGGCTTGGCGCAATGACTGTCACGCCAGAAAGCGTTTCTTCTCCGACGTTCGAGTCGACTCGTATCGCATCTATCTCGATTACTTTTGTTGAGAGTGGCAAGTACAGGTTCCCAAACGCTTTAATTGATACAGGTTCTCTTTGCGACAAAGTCACGAAGGCATTGAAAGACTCTGCGCTCGGCGCCTTCGTGAAAGATTTTAATCTAGACGGCGTCACGGATTTCGTGAAGAAGGCCGTGAGCGGAGACATTGCGAGCTTGCTCTCTAATGAGAATCTGCAGTTTATCGGCGAGGCGATGGAAACCGCTGATGAACTCGCTGATGTTGCAAATGACGTGCTGACGCTCGTTGAAGGTGGCCCGAGAGTTTTAGGCGGTCGCATCATGGACGCGCTTGGTCTCGCAGGCGTTGGTTCAACAATCGCCGCGTGGACAACCGTTGCAAGACGTATCTCTCGCGCAGTGAAGAGTGACGGCTTCAATACTTCGCAGAAAAAGAAAACGACATCTGCCGAAGCGACAAAAATCATTGCTGCGACTGCCGCAGCCGAAGCATTTGTTCGGACAATTGAGATTGCTAATGCAGTTCAGGCCGTCTCGCAAGTCGGCACGGAGCGAGACAAAGCAGACGCAGAGTCGACCGCAGTAACGATTGCGTACGATGACATGATTTCTGTACGCGACGAGGTGCTCTCTTCGATTGATGAAGAGATGCTTAAGACAGAGAGCGACGATGTGTACAAAGCGCTTGAAGAAGCGCGCTCTGCGGTCTTTCAAGACATCACGACACGTGCAGAAAACCGCGCGAGACTCATTGATTACACACCAGTTGAAGTTCTGCCCGCATTAGTACTTGCATACGAGCGCTATGGCGACTCGACACGCGAAGCAGAGATACTTGAACGCAATCACATTCAGCACGGTGGATTCGTGCCGATGAAGACGCTGAAACTTTTGAATGAGTAAGCGATGGACAAAGTCAGTCTAAAAGTCAACGGCAAAGAGTACGGCGGATGGCTGTCTGTCTCGATTTCGTCTTCTCTGCAGAGCCTTGCAAGAACGTTCAGCGTCACGACTGCCATTGATAGAAAGAACAATGCAGTGCGAGACATAGCGATTGGCGACACGGTCGAAGTTTTCATCGGTGAAGACAAGGTGCTGACAGGCTACGTGACGCAGAGAAGCATTTCGCTATCTGCGACGTCCATCAGTGTCTCATTAGCCGGAGCGAGCAAGACAATCGACCTGGAACAATGCACGCTTCCGGATGACTCCGCTACCTCTTACAAGAGTCAGACTCACGCAACGAATCTACGTAGCGTTTGTTCACCTTACGGTATTGAAGTTGTGGATGAAGTAAAGAACACAACGAAGTGCGACTTCGAGTTGAAGCCGACAGAAAAAATCGGCGATGCAATCGTTGATTACTTGAAGAAGCACGGTCTGCTTGTCGGTGATGACGAAGAAGGCCGTCTCGTAATTCGAGACGTTGGCTCTAGCGGAACTGTTGAAAACATTCTCGGCAGTGGCTCAGGAGTTTCCTGCAGTCGGAAGCAAAACGCGGATAAGGTCTTTAGCGAATACATAATGGTCGGACAATCGACCAATGCACTAAGCGAACTGGCGACATCTGCAAATCAGTCGAAAGCCGTCGAGAAAAACGCTTCCGTGACGCGTCTCAGAGCGCAAGCAGTACAAGTGTCAGGGAACGTCTCTGCCACGTCCTTGCGCAAGCGTGTGACGATGCAGAGAGACGTCTCTATTGGCGCCTCGGACTCCGCAAGCTACTCAATGACCGGGTGGCGTCAAAAGAACGGCTCCCTTTGGAAAATCAATCAGTTAGTCAAGATACAAGATGACGTTTTGGGTCTTGATGTAGAGTGGCTCGTTACTGCTGTGAATTTCGAGATAAGCAACGGCGGAACGCTAGTGACAATTGACTGCCAGTCGCCTCTTGCATTTAAGAACTGTGCTATTCCTGACGATACGAAGGCGAAAGCAGCAGATTTCAGCGACATAAAGAGCGGTAGTGGGAAAACATCTGGCACGTCTTGGACTAAATCATGAGAAGTCTTTTAGATCTAATCACACGCGGAGTCGTCACTGCGAAAAACGGCATTCGAAAGATGCGAACGTTGCAAGTGTTGATGCTTGACCGTGATTTGCGTGACCCTGTCGAACACTTTGAGCCGTACGGTTTCACAGGAGAACCACATGAAGGCGCAGAAGTGCTTGCTGTGTCGCTTGGCGGTGACAGAGAACACACAATCGCCGCAATTGTGACGGACAGACGCTATAGACCCACGAGCTTAGAAGACGGCGAGGTCGTGATTTATGACGACTTGGGTCGCAAGGTTTATTTGTCTCGAAACGGAATCCGTGTCGAAGGCGTTTCAAGTCCTGTGACTGTGACGACAAGTGGTTCTGTGACGGTGAAAGGCGCAAGCATCACACTTGATGGCGAAGTGACCATCACGAAGAATCTCAAGGTCGTTGGCGAGGTTCAGGATAAGAACGGCGCTTACTCGATGAGTGGAATGCGCTCAACGTACAACAGCCACCGACACGGCGACAGTTCAACGCCTTCTCCCACGATGTAATTTTTTACACAAAAGGATTTCTCGCTTCTGCGGGCTTTTTTGTTGTGGAGGCTTCATGCAGTTTTACTTAGACGGAGCGCAAGCGTCTCTCTCTGACTTTGCGCAGAAGCAGTTGCCAAGAGCAGTTATCAATTCACTTTTCTCGTGGAGGCGAGCGGACGATGACGATGATTTGCCTGGCACGTCCCGAGAAGGCTGGTGGGCAGACTCATTTGACGATGACGGCGACCAGTTTGGCTCTCGCCTGTGGTTGCTCAGTCGCTCGAAAGTGACAGACGAAGTTCTCTTACATGCTGAAGAGTATGCGCAAGAGGCTCTGCAGTGGCTCGTTGATGACGGCGTAGCGACTTCCATTGATGTATCTGCCGAACGCGGCGTCACAGGCCAACTTGACTTGATTGTCACGATTACGCAACCCGAAGGAAAAGACTTGACAGCGAGATTCGCTGACGTTTGGAGTTCGTTATGAGTTTTGAAAGACCTACACTTAAAACGCTTATCGGCAGAATCGAAGACGACACAGAGTCTCGCTTAGGCGTGTCTCAGCTGAGGCGCTCGAATGCAAATGTTTTTAGCCGTGTTTTGGCCGGAGCGGTTCACGGCCTTTACGGTTTCATCGAATACATCAGTAAGCAGTGCTTTTTCGATACTGCAGAAGACCAGTATTTGGACAGGTGGGCGGCTATCTTTGGCGTGAAGAGAAAAGCGGCTACGAAAGCAAACGGAACGATTAAATTTTCTTACTCAGGCGAGCAAGTAACGGTGCCTGTTGGCACGGTCTTGCAGTCTGAAGGCTCTGTGCGGTACAAGACGACATCTGCTGTCGGTTCAGATTGTATTGCAAGTCTCGAGGCGATTGAGGCGGGCGCCGCAGGCAACCAGGTAGCGGGCGATGTGTTGACACTTGCCTCTCCGGTTGTCGGCGTTTATTCAGAAGCGACGATTGTCGGTCTTGCTGGTGGAGCAGATGCTGAAGACGATGAGTCTTTGCGAGCGAGACTTCTTTCTCGCGCAAGAGAAACTCCTGCAGGCGGTGCTAAAGCAGACTATGTGCAATGGGCGCTTGAGGTCTCAGGTGTTACTCGCGCTTGGTGTTTTCCGGAAGAAAACGGCGAAGGTACTGTCACAGTTCGATTCGTTTGTGACGACTCCGAAGCGATTATTCCAGACGAAGCCGAACTTCAAAGAGTCAAAGATTACCTTGACGAGAAGCGACCTGTAACAGCGCACTTAAGTGTTGAAGCACCGACGCTTGTTGCAGTGCCAATCACGATTGAGGGGCTTTTACCGGCAACAGACGCAGTGAAAGAAGCCGTGCGAGCAGAGTTAAAAGAGTTGTTCGAGCGAGAAGCAGAGCCTGGCGTTCGAGTCTACTTATCTCACATTCGCGCTTCAATCTCGGCGGCAATGGGCGAAGAAGACCACACGCTTGTGACACCAACAAGCGACCCAGTTCCGGCATCTAACAGCGAATTGCTCACGCTTGGAGACATCACATGGCAGTAAGTGCTTCTGAGTACGTAGGGATGCTAAAAGAGTTGCTCCCGCATGGCCCTGCGTGGCCGAGAGGCGATTCGACCTCTCTCTACGCTCTCATGTTTGAGGTATGGGGCGCAGAGTTAGCGAGAGTGGACGCAAGAGCAAGAGCGCTCATTACTGAAGATGACCCACGCTTTGCAATCGAGACTTTCCAAGAATGGCTCGATGAGTGGGGCTTGCCGGATGACTGCATAAAGACTTGGTCAAACGCAAACGACTCAACGCTTCGCAAGTTGCTCTTGTGGAAAATTCAGACGGTCGGTTCGCAGAACTGGCAGTTCTTTGTCGACCTCGCCGCAATGTTTGGCTATGTTATTACGGTTGACGAGTTCAATCGGCATTCAGTACGCAGCCGAACTTCAGACGTGCTTTCTGAAGAGATGTGGCCACATACATGGCGAGTAAACGTTTTGGCTGCGCAAGGCTCTGCGATGACATATCACGAAGTTACAGGCGATGCGAAAGAGCCGTTGGCTTGGTGGGGCGATTCATTGATTGAGTGCTTAATTAAGCGATATGCGCCTGCGCACTGCACTTTGATTTTTGCTTATCACGATTACAAGTAGAGGTAAGGGATGGATAGAGTATACGGAGCAAATACAGTTGCGACAGAGCCTGCATTCTCTGCCGATGCGCCGACTGGGTATCCAACAGACGGCTCAAGCACAGGCGGTGTTTCTGCGACTGTCCCGAAAGCAGCTTGGTACCACGCCGTGACAGAAGAAATTGTCAACGCGATTAAGGGCGGTGGCGTTACGCCCGACCGTAGCAACAACACGCAACTTAATCAGTCGATTGACGCGCGACTTGATCCAATCAAGCAATTAATCGAAGTCGCTAAAGCAGAACTCAACGCACGCATTGATGCACTCGAAGCAACGCCTCCTGGGCTGATTGGCTACTTTGCCACAAGCACGCCTCCGAGTTCGTACTGGCTTGTCTGCGATGGAAGGGCAGTCTCTCGCACGGCGTATACAAATCTTTTTGCGAAAATTGGTACGACATACGGCTCTGGCAATGGAAGCACAACGTTCAATCTTCCTGACTTACGAGACAGAGTTGCTTGGGGCGCAACATCTTCCATTGGAACGAAGATTTCTGCAGGTTTGCCGAACATTTTGGGTACGTTCGATGGAAACGTGAACGACGGTACGGCTCGCAAGACTGGTGCTTTCTACACAGCGAACTACAACCCATACGGCGCAGACGGAGACGGCGGAGGTGGCACTGTTGGCTTTGATGCATCGCGGTCTAATTCAATCTACGGCCGTTCCTCGACGGTGCAACCTCCCGCTATGAAACTGTTGCCTTGCATTCATGTTTAAGGAGTTGAAGGATGAAAAGGTTTTATTTAAGTGACGCATCAGAGACTCCGCCAACTGCACCGGCGAATCCCTCTTATGGATATCCGCAAGACGGCAATTTAAGCACGCGCAAG
This sequence comes from Duodenibacillus sp., assembly GCA_963661915.1. Taxonomy (GTDB): domain Bacteria; phylum Pseudomonadota; class Gammaproteobacteria; order Burkholderiales; family Burkholderiaceae_F; genus Duodenibacillus. The sequence goes on along the minus strand of CAVLDT010000030.1, from coordinate 3,328 downwards.
TTGCCCACGACCGTTGGTGCTTATTGGTATCACATGATTACGGAAGAGTTTATGGCCGTAATCGAAGACGCAGGGCTTGAGCCGAGCGAGACGAATCTGCACCAGTTGGCAGACATCTTTGCTGACTTCAAGACGCGTGCTACCAAAGCGGAGGGTTACGCCACGCAAGCGGCGGCAAGCGCCACGCAAGCAGCTGAGTCTGCGCAGGGCGTTGTCACGCAGACCGCTGAAAAAATTCAAGAGATTAAAGACGCAGGCGATGCACAAGTAACTCGTGTGCAAGAAGCAGGCTCTTCTGTTGAATCTGACGTAACCGCAGGTATTGAGCAACTGCAAGCGAAGTTGCAGGAACTAATCACGACTCTTGAGTTAGTTGGCGGACAAGAAGCATCGTCAGTCAGAGCGACCGCGCAAGAGATTCTTGACGACATCACAGCGACCAAGGCTCTTGTCGTAGAGAGCAAAGAGGCGGCGCAAGCATCTGCTAATGCGGCGGCAACGTCTGCCACAGAAGCGCAGGCATCCGCAACGGCATCTGCTGAAAGCGCCACTGCGGCCTCTCAAAAGGCCACAGACGCTTCTGCGAGTGCGGCCAAGGCTTCGGCCTCGGAAAGAGCGGCAAAAGCCTCTGAGACCGCTTCTAAAGCGTCTGAGACGGCATCTGCTAAGAGTGAGGCAAACGCCAAGGTAAGCGAGAACGCAGTCAGTGCTTACGTTGATAGCGCTAAGGCTTGGGCGACACAGACGAGCGTTCCAGTTGAAGGGAAACTTTACGGCGCAAAGTACTACGCTGAAATAGCCTCTGCCGGACAGGTTCAATCAGACTGGACAGAGACGGATTCGACAGCGAAGAACTTCATTCGAAACAAGCCGACACTTTCAAGCGTCGCAATTTCTGGAAGATACGCCGATTTAGCCGGAAAGCCAACGCTTGGCTCTCTTGCATACAAGTCTTCGGTCGATTACGGCACAGAAATTCTGAACCTGCCGAAGTTCGCAGCGGTTGCGACTTCTGGAAAGTATTCTGACTTAATCGGAACGCCAACAGCCACGATGTATAAGTCAATCGTGCTGAGCGCAGACGTTCCTGCAGGTACGGCAATCACGATTCCTGATGCGGGAGTCTATGTTGTTGGCAAGAATCGCTTGAAGATTTCATATGAAGGCCTTGAGTGCTACTTGAACGAAAATTTCTCTGAGATTGGCGATGCGGGCAGTACAAGCACGACTTTCAAGCTACTTTTTGATGCGAAGAAGGACGCGCGCATCGGCGTCACATTGATCTAGTGAGGCGCCCGATGTCTGAATACTCTTTCAAACTGAAAAAAGGCACGGACGATGAAAAGGTGTTTTCGCTCTTCACGGTGAGAAATGGCGTAAAAACTTCGTATGACATGACAGGCTTCACTGCCGCCATGCAGATACGTCAGACGCCTTACTCTCCGAAAGCAATCGACTCTTTCACGACTAGCAACGGCAAACTTGTGATTGATTCGGCTGCGGGAAAAATTACTGTGAAGTTTTCGCACAAAGAGACCGAGCAGTATCCAGTAGCAACTCTCGTCTACGACATCGAACTGACCAACGCATCTGGCGAGAAAACTCGTCCAATTCACGGTCGCATCAAAGTTCTTCCAGAGGTGACAAAAATTGAACCGAACGAAAGTAACTGACGACACACTGCAAGTCGAAGTTACCGACAAAGAAGAACCAACGGTCGAAGTTGTCGATAACGGAGAGGTGCAAGTTATCGAAGTATTAATTGACCCTGACCCCGCAGTTATAGAAGTACTGATTCCAGGAGAGCGGGGCGCCAAGGGCGATAAGGGCGAACGAGGCGAGTCTTTCAATGACACGCCTTTTGATTTTGATCCAGTCGAAATTTATTTATCTGCCAAAAATGGGGAGTAACAAATGGCAACCACAGCATCACAGCAAATTTCCAATTTAGCGTCAACAATCGGCACAGACGCACGGCAAATCATTGCAAACATCGGTGATTTGTCGGCTTTGACAACAACGCAGAAGACAAGCCTTGTGCTTGCTCTCAATGAACTTAAATCGGCGCTTGGTTCTATCGACCTGTCGAAAATCATCGATGACGAGCAAACAAAAACAACGCTTACTTGGTCATCGAGCAAGATTTCATCGGCAATTTCATCAGCGGTCAACAATTTAATCAACGGCGCACCCGAAACGCTCGATACGCTGAAAGAACTCGCTGACGCTATCGACACGAATCAAGACGCAATTGCCGCATTGCAAACAATTGCGGGCGGGCACGTCAAATACGATGGCGCACAAACGCTCACGACCGACCAACAAACGCAGGCTCGGTCGAACATTGACGCGGTTTCAACTGCGCAATTAAATGACGTTTCAACGGTTGCGACGAATGCGAAGAACAAGGCGGACGCTAACGCTACGAACATCGGCACGCTTTCGACTTTGAATACCACGGCGAAGACTTCTCTCGTTGCGGCAATCAATGAAGCGAACGGCACGGCTAATTCTGCTTACACGCTAGCAAATTCTGCTGACTCGAAGGCAACTTCTGCGCAAACAGAAGTCACCACGCTGAAAACAAACATCGGTGATACGACAACGAACTACGTGAACGTATACACAAGCGCACGAGACGGAACAACATCTTAACTGGGGGAGCGGTGACTTATGACGATGAGCAAAGAAGTAGCGGATGGCTTTCGACAAGTTGCCGCTGACCAAATTGCGCAAGATATAGAAATAGCAAGCAAGTACCCCAAAAAAACCGACCTAGCGACCGTAGCAACATCGGGCAGTTACAACGACTTGTCAAGCAAGCCGACCATACCGAGTAAGACAAGCCAGTTGACTAACGACTCAGGATTCTTGACCTCGCATCAAGACATCAGCGGGAAACTTGACTCAAGCGAACTCAGAACCGCATTAAGCGAATTGATTACAGCATACGGAGGAACAGTTCCGACATGACCTATCCAATACTTTTGACAAAACTTTTTGAGAATAACGGTGGCGGAGACAAGTTGAAAGAAGCAGTTCTCCCGACTGTAGTTGTCAAAGCCAGTTCTCAAGCACTAACGGACTCTCAGAAAGAGCAAGCAAGAACGAACATTGATGCCGTATCACCAACGGAATTAAGCGCGGCAGTTGCAACTAAAGTTTCAACAAGCGAATTGCAAACTGCTCTTTCTGAGTTGATTACCTCTTACGGCGGGACAGTTCCCTCTTAAGATGAATTGAAGGAGAAATTTAATGGCAAAAACTTTAAGTGAAGTGAAAGCCGAAATGCTGGCGAAGGCACGTAGTAAGCCTTTGGGAGCATATG
>CAVLDT010000029.1:0-21520 GCA_963661915.1 Duodenibacillus sp. | reverse complement strand
GACCTGCGACGTAAGTTCTTAAATCCCGAGGCTACTAACCGAAACTTCTTATGTCGCATCTAGTTTAAAGACGACGTGAAATAGCGATAGAAATTCCCTAGCGTTGCAACTTGGATAGCACACTCGGGGTATTTCTTAGTAAAGGCTTTCGGAGCGTGAATGGTCTCATCAGCCACCTTACACTCAAATGCCTGCATTGAAGCGTCTGGCAAAACTTCAACTAGATCCACTTCGTGCTTTTGTTTGTCCCGCCAGAAGAAAAGCTTTGCCCCCGTTTCTTTATAGGCATGGTATTTGAAACGCTCGATGATAAAGAAATTTTCCCAGAGTGCCCCTCTCTCGCTATCGCTACGCGAAGAAAATGGGGAGAAATCCCCGATAACGGCATTGCGTATTCCTAAGTCACAGAAATACACTTTCTTGGATTTCTTAAGTTCGTTGGCAAGATTCCTCGAGTAACTTGTCACAGACTTCACGATGAATGCTTGCTCTAGAAGGTCAATGTAATTTGCAACAGAACCTGAACTTAGAGCGCATTCTTGCGCCAAACGGTCGCAGGAAAGCAACGAACCGACGTTATGGGCCAAAAGCTTTACCAACCTCCGAAATTTCTCTGATTTGCGAATGCCACTAATGCTAAAAATATCTTTAAAAACCACTGACTCAGAAAGCCTCTCTAGGGTCTTTTTAGAGTAAGCAGGTTCACGGATAACATACGGATAATTTCCAAATACAAGCCTTTCCCGAACACTGCTTACAACGTCAAGCCAAGAGGAGCCTTTTGCTAGTTCCTCAATGGATATCGGCCAAAGTTCCTCTTTAAAAAATCGCCCTGCAGCAGATTCCACAACGCCACCCGCAAGTTCCAATGCGCTTGACCCTGTTACGATAATCCTCACCCCAGACCCAGCATCTACAAGTCTCTTTAAAAGAAACCCAATGCCAGGAACACGTTGCGCCTCGTCAATGATTAGTGTTTCTAGCCCAGTTAAAAGCACGTGTAAGTCCGCCTGCGTCGTAAGGCTTTCAAGAAAAGCTACGTCTTCTGTCTCATCGCCAGAAAACCAACGCGCCCGAGTTCCATCAAACAACTTATGAATAAGCGTAGTTTTCCCGACCTGCCGAGCGCCGAAAAGGACTAAAGCCTTTTCTTGAGGAAGCTTCTGTATTGCATCCCCAAGAAAGCGGGGAATAAAAATTGCACTCATTTTGTTTTTCAACATCGTAATGCAGAAAAGTTATAACTTTTCCGCATTATATTCCTGAGAAGTTAAAAATACTCAACTTAAAACGACAAGAGGGCCTCTAGTTGCAAATGATTCTCATTTACGTATAGAATGCGCTCACACGGGCGGCCGTAGGCACCGGACTCCAGCTAAAACGGTCGCCCTCTTTTTTCGAATTTTTTGGAGAATCTCTCTCATGAAAATGAAACTTGCACTCGCTGCTGTGGCTACTCTTGCCGCTCTTGGCGCCAACGCAGCAGATGTGAACATCTACGGCTCGATTTCAACAGGCATCGTTGCTACACACGTTCGTGGCACTGCAGAAAATGGCAACAAGTCCACCACAGCCGTCACGATGGAATCGGCTTGGGCTGGCGACTCGGTTTGGGGTATCACAGCCGAGGAAGAATTGGGAAACGGCTGGAAAGCCGGCGTTGCTCTTGAAAACGAATATGACTCAAGTTCTGGTGCGCTAGCAAGCGAAGACGCTATCTTTGACTCGATGAGCTACCTCTGGGTAGGAAACGACACCGTGAAGTTCTCCATTGGTAATTTGGGTGGCGGCATCACCTCTGGCGGTGGTGACTTCGATATGGCCTCGGCATTCGATCCACTAGAAGCCGCCTATGGTCTTGGCGGCATGGGACTCTTTTCCACGAAAGATCTTGCCCCAGACTCTGCCATTGCTCTTGAAATTACTCCCGTTGAGGGACTCAAAATTGGCATGCAAGCCTCGATGGGCGATAAGACGATTAGCAAGTGGTCCGAACGCGATCACTACTACGGCATTGGCGTAAGTTACGAGAATGGCCCCTTTGCAGCAATGGTAAGCGGCGAAACAGTTCGTTATGCAGCGACATCCGTAATGCCAAAGATGAATTCCTACTACCTCACAGCGGGTGTTTCTTGGGATGCTGGCTTTATTAAGCCGATGGCTCTTTACCAATACGGTAAAAAGGTTTCCCTTCGTGGCTTCGCCGATGGGGCAATAGAAAGTATTTTTGATAATGAAGATGATGATATTCCTGGAAAAGTCCACAGCATCCTCATCGGCGCGACAGCTCCAGTTGCCGGCGGAACTCTTGCAGTTTCGGGACAATACGCTAATGTGAAAGCCACAACCTTCAATGGGAAAGGCCGTGCTTATACGCTAGGTGTTTCTTATAACTACGAATTCTCTAAGCGCACAAGCCTTTATGCGGGTGCTGTCTACGTGAAGGGTAAGAAAGCCTTTGATAAGTTCGATGGGTTTAACCAATTCCAGGCAGGTCTCGGCATTAACCACACCTTCTAACACACACTGAGGTGTTAAAAAAAGAAAAGTTTCCTTTGATTTAAGTCCGCGCGTCCTCTGAAGCTCTCCCTATCCCTTTCTGCGTTCTTTCGCTTCAGAGGACGCGTTTTTTTATTTCTCTAGAGCGTAATTGCCGCGCTCATCTCTTCTGCGAGTTTCCGAGCGAAGGTAGCGTCATCGGCCTCAACCATCACACGAATTAAAGGCTCTGTTCCAGAAGGCCTCACAAGCACACGGCCTCGTCCCTTAACAGTCTCCTCCGCTGCGTGAACCGCCTTAACAAACGGGGCATCCTCCTGCCAGAGATATCCCTTAGCAACACGAGTATTCATAAGAATCTGTGGCATGAGCGTGAGACCTGCGAGCATCTCTGAAAGGGTCTTCCCTTGCGCACGACATGCGGCTAAAACCTGCAAGGCACTCACAATGCCATCTCCCGTGGTCTGACGGTCAAGAGCGATGATGTGGCCACTTGATTCTCCACCAAAGAGCCAACTGCGCTCGAGAAGTGTCTCCATCACATAACGGTCGCCTACCTTTGCGCGTAAGAAAGAAATTCCCTCTTCTGCGAACTTTTTCTCCAAGGCGTAGTTTGTCATGAGGGTTCCAACGACACCAGCAACTGGAGCCTCGCGCGCGCGATCAGAAACAATCGCATAGAGCAATTCATCTCCGTTATAGACCCGTCCCGCGGCATCGGCCATGATGAGGCGATCTGCATCACCATCAAAGGCTAGACCTAATTCACAGCCCGCTTTTGCTGTACGGATGCTTAAATCCTCTGTGTGCGTGGCACCAACTCCGCGATTGATATTAAAGCCATCGGGAGTGTTGCCATCCGCAACAATATCAGCTCCTAATTCGTGGAAGACTGCGGGGGCAACGTGATAGGCCGCACCATTTGCACAATCTAGGTAAAGCTTCACGCCTTTTAAATCCAGGCGGCTCGGGAAAGTGCTTTTACAGAATTCAACATAACGGCCTGCGGCATCGTCAAGCCTCTTAGCCTTACCGAGGCTTTCACTTGTGAAAGTGGTAAATCCACGGTCAAGTTCTGCTTCAATTTCCTCTTCAACTCTATCGGGTAACTTCATTCCCTTTTCTGAGAAGAACTTAATGCCATTATCAGAAAACGGATTGTGACTTGCACTAATTACAACACCGGCATCAAGCCTTAAAGCACGTGTGAGATAAGCAACTGCTGGCGTTGGAATCGGTCCGCAAAGAAGAACATCGGCTCCTGCTGAGGAGAACCCAGCCTGTAGTGCGGCTTCAAGCATGTAGCCTGAGACACGCGTATCTTTTCCGATTAGGACCGTTGGGCGTGACCCGCGTTTATTCTTCTGAAAAACGCGTCCTGCCGCCGCTCCTAGACGCAAAACAAAATCGGGAGTAATCGGAGGCTCCCCAACCTTGCCGCGCACACCATCCGTTCCAAAATACTTACGAGCCATTTTTCAATTGCCCCCTCTTCTTTATGCAATGCTTGGCATTTTACCGAAGCGATTTGCTAGCTTTCTCTTAATTCACACCTACTGTCACTGATGTAAGTACCCCGCTCGCAGAAGCGCATCCCGAGTTTCTTTCACGTCGTGCACCCGAAGGATCTTGGCGCCTTTTTCAGCAAGTTTCAGTGCTGCAGCAACAGAGCCCGCAACGCGCTCTTTGGGATCAGTGAGGCCTGTAATTTTTCCAATCATGCGTTTACGAGAAACGCCAACAAGGATAGGAAGACCAGCAGAGTCGAATTCTTCAAACCTCTTCATGAGTTCTATATTTTCTTCCGTCGTTTTCCCAAAGCCAAACCCGGGATCAAAGGAAAGCGTCTCCCGCGGAATACCCGCTTTCATTGCCGCCTCTACCCGCTCTCTTAAAAAGGCTTCGATATCCTCAAAAAGGAGCCCCGCTCGTACGGCATTAAAGTGCATTAAGACGATGCCAGCCCTAGAGCCACTAACTGCTTCTAGAGCTCCTTTTTCTGTCAAGGCCTTCACATCATTGATGATGTGTGCCCCGAGAGCTAGGGCTTCTTTCATCATCTGTGGCTTATAGGTATCTACAGAAACCGTAAACCCCTCTTTAAGGAGAGTTTCAATGACAGGGAGCGCCCTATCAGCCTCTTCTTCAAAAGAGATGGGGGAAGCGCCTGGCCTAGTTGACTCTCCACCGATATCGAGAATCTTTGCGCCATCCCCCGCTAGTTTCCTAGCAAAGGCCACAGCCTTTTCGTGCGTTGCGTGTAGACCGCCATCGGAAAACGAGTCAGGGGTTACATTAACGATACCCATAATGACGGGCTCCGTGAGGTCAATCCTGCGATCTCGACATTGCCAAAACTTTGCTTGAGCCATTAAAGAAGTCCTTCCCCGAAAAAAAACTAAAGGCGCCCCATTCTTTTTAGGACGCCTCGAGTTACTCTTTTTTCTCTACTTTAAAGAATCTACATCCTCTTCGGCTGCTTCTTCCTTTTTGCTCGTTCGACGCCGTGGCTTTTTAGCAGGTTCTTCTGCTACTTCCGCAGAAGGGTTTTCCTCTTCAGGGGCTTTCTTCACGGCTGGAGCATCTTCTGGCTTCTTTTCTCCTTCCGCTGGCTTCTCAGAGGAGGCGGATTCTGGGGGTTTTGGCTCGCGCGGATCCTTACCTGCCATGATGTCATCTAATTGTGGAGCATCGAGCGTTTCCCACTTAAGAAGAGCAGAAGCCATCTTTTCAATCTTGTCGCGATTTTCTTCGATAAGTTTACGAGCTAACCCATACTGTTCTTCCAAGATGCGACGCACCTCCGCATCCACTGCCTGCATCGTCTTTTCTGAGATATGTGTGGTCTTTGTGACAGATCGACCTAAGAAAACCTCACCTTCGTTTTCTGCATAAACCATCACACCCATCTTTTCACTCATGCCGTAACGCATCACCATGTCGCGCGCAAGCTGTGTTGCACGTTCAAAGTCGTTACTTGCACCCGTGGTCATTTGGTGCATGAAGATTTCTTCAGCAATGCGCCCCCCAAAGAGAATTGCAATCCGCGTGAGAAGGTACTGCTTATCGTAGGCGTAGCGGTCTGTTTCCGGGAGTTGCATCGTCAACCCCAAGGCCCTTCCACGTGGCACGATTGTTACCTTGTGCACAGGGTCAGACTTAGGCATCAACTTCGCAACAAGCGCGTGGCCGGATTCGTGATAGGCAGTGTTACGGCGTTCGTCTTCAGTCATCACCATAGACTTACGCTCGGCGCCCATCATAATCTTGTCTTTTGCCAACTCAAAATCATGCATCTCAACAACGCGGCCATTTCTGCGTGCGGCAAAGAGAGCTGCTTCGTTTACAAGGTTAGCGAGATCAGCACCTGAGAAGCCTGGCGTTCCACGCGCAATTAAATCTGCGCGAACATCGGCTCCAAGCGGAATCTTTTTCATGTGCACAGCAAGGATCTGTTCGCGACCCCGAATATCTGGAAGCGGCACAACGACCTGTCGGTCAAAGCGGCCAGGACGCATCAGAGCAGGATCCAAAACGTCAGGTCTATTCGTCGCTGCAACAACGATAACGTTGGTACCTGTCTCGAAGCCATCCATCTCAACTAGCATCTGGTTAAGAGTCTGTTCACGCTCATCGTTTCCGCCACCCAATCCTGCGCCACGTTGACGACCCACAGCATCGATTTCATCGATGAAGATAATACAAGGGGCGTTCTTCTTAGCCGTCTCAAACATGTCTCTTACGCGAGAGGCACCGACACCGACAAACATCTCTACGAAGTCAGAGCCTGAAATCGAGAAGAATGGAACACCTGCCTCTCCTGCGATAGCCTTCGCAAGGAGTGTCTTACCTGTTCCTGGAGACCCAACAAGCAAGATTCCACGTGGGATATGACCGCCCAAGCGTTGGAATTTCGAAGGGTCTTTAAGGAAGTCAACCACCTCTTGAACATCTTCTTTTGCCTCATCACAGCCTGCGACATCCGCAAACCGCACCTTATTGGTGGTTTCGTTGAGCATGCGGGCTTTGCTCTTCCCGAAGGAGAATGGGCCACCGCCTTTGCCGCCTGTCTGCATCTGACGCATGAAGAAAATCCACACGCCAATTAAGAGAAGCATCGGGAACCAGCTGATGAAAACCTGCTCGAGGAAAGAGGCTTCCTCCTCAGGTTTCCCGTAGACCTGTACGCCATTCTTGCGGAGATCTTCAACCATCCACAAGTCCCCTGGACTTGTAATCGAATAGACGTGTCCCTCGGCAGGCGTCACAGTGATGCGCCGCCCTTGTACATCAACACGGCGAATCTTCCCAGCCTTGGCATCTTCCATGAACTGGGTGTAACTCGTTTGATCGAGGTTTCCAACAACCTGGTGTTGGTCGCCACTGAATTGACGGAAAACGGTAAAAAGCACAAAAGCGATTAAACACCAAACCGCTAAGCGCTGAAGCATCCTCTTATCCAAAATCAGGACTCCTTGTCTATTACGAATTCTTTTGCGGAGAAATCTCCACTCTTTTGATAGGCAAAAGCGTAGTCTATCCGTTTTAGCGCAATTCCTCATTGTGCTTTTGCACTATTTTTGCGCGATTTGCTCGTAAATTTGTTTTTAGACGTAACGAACGTTACGCAGGGTTACTTTTGAGGCTTCAACCCCCTAGAGACCACATACATCTCCGCGCTCGTATCTCGACTTGCCTCTGGTTTACGTTGTGAAACCGTACGAAAAGCGTGTTTTAAGGTCTCGATAAACTGTGAATAGCCCGAGCCCTGAAAGACCTTCGCTACAAAGACCCCTTTCTCCTTTAAGTGCTCTAGGGCAAAATCCAGAGCCAATTCATTAAGTAGCAGACTTGCAGCAGCGTCAGCCGCTGCAATGCCTGAGAGGTTTGGCGCCATATCACTTAAAACGACATCGACTTTGTCGCCTACGAGAACTTCGGAGAGCTTATCTGCCACGGATTGTTCTCGGAAGTCCCCTTGAATGAAAATTGCCCCATCAACGGGCTCCATCGGAAGGATGTCCATGGAGATTAAACGGCCAGAGAAAACACCCTTTGCATCAAGCATTTTGCCCCTAGCAACCTGTGTCCAACTCCCAGGGGCGCTCCCTAAGTCCACAACGGTTATCCCTGGATGGAAAAGCTTTTCTTTTTCGTTTAATTCCAATAATTTATATGCCGAACGGGCACGATACCCTTCAGCGCGACTCTTTTTTACAAAAGGGTCATTGATGTGGCGTTCAATCCACGCACGGTTTGAACGCAGTTTTTTGGTCGATTTAGGCATGTTGCTCGCTAAAATGCGCTTAACTTAAAAACTAAATATGTTTCGGAAAACGAAACGCAATCGAAATTATGTCTGAACTCATTCTTGCCCGCGATGAAAAAATCAAACTTCGTGCTGATGCGCACCACGTCACATTTTCTGTGTTGCTAGGCGCCTCAGGACTAACCGAAGCTGTTGTAAAGGAAATTGACCGTGCCCTCAGCTCTCACGGTCTTATTAAGGTTCACGTCCCTGGAGACGACAGAGAAGAGCGTACGAAGATTTACGAGGAGCTTGCTAACAGTTTGGGGTGCGCTCGTATTCAGGCGATTGGAAAGACGCTCGTTCTTTATCGCCCGATTCCTGAAAAGGAACCCGAAAAGAAACCTGCCTCCTCTCCTAAGAAAAAGCGCACAGCCAAAAAAGCATCTCCGAAGCCCCCAACACACGCAAAGAAAACCCGTGCGGGGGCAGCAAAGCGCACAACAAAGAAAAAGGCGCTTTCTAGTTAATGATTTCCTTTATGGCGCAGGGGATTCTTCTTTTTGACTTAGATGGGACGATTTTGAATACCGCCCCTGACCTTTGTGCGGCGGCAAACTTCCTTCGCTCAGGAAAGGGCCTTGCCCCTTTACCCTACGAAGAACTTCGTCCTTACGCAGGAACAGGCGCAAAAGGGCTTTTGCGTGCCGCATTAGGAATTACACCCGAAGATTCCCGTTACGGCGCGTTGCGTGAAGAATTTCTTACCTGGTACAAAAACCACATGGCAGATAATTCTCTACCCTTTGAAGGAATCCTTGAAGCACTCGCTTCTATTCATGAAGCTGGATTCTTCTGGGGCATCGTGACAAACAAGGCAACGCGGCTTGCAAAACCCCTAGTCGAAAAACTTTTTTCCGAAGCGCCAACTCCAGCATGTCTTATCGCTGGGGATACGACGCCGAAGATGAAGCCAAATCCTGATCCTCTATTAGAGGCACTAAGGCGTGTGGGGATTGCCCAAAATCGCGCAATCTATTTTGGGGATGAAGCGCGCGATGTCACTGCGGCTAACGCTGCAGGCATTGCTTCTGTTGCAGTCTCTTGGGGCTACGGAGCACCCACCGCAGATTGGAATTACACCGCGACTGTAACCGAGACAAAAGAAATTCTTCCTCTTGCAAAGAAACTTCTTCTGTAAAAGAGTTTCTACTTGGCTGAGTTCACACCAAAGACTTTCTTACGAAGTGCCTCTAACTTGTCTCGCAAGAGAGCCGCCTGCTCAAAATCCAAATCCTTTGCACAGGCAAGCATCTTCTTTTCTGTCTCTCGCATAGCGTGTGCCACTGCCGCTGGGTCATCCGAATCCACATCTGAGAATTCTCGGATACCAGCTTCCTTTTTCGAACCAGGTTTGTAGACGCCATCAATAATGTCTCGCACCTCTTTAACCACACTACGGGGAACGATACCGTGCTCTTTGTTGTATTCGGTTTGCTTTTTGCGGCGTCTCTCGGTTTCTTCGATGGCGCCTTTCATAGAATCGGTGATTGTGTCGCCATAGAGAATAGCTTTCCCATTGACGTTACGTGCAGCGCGACCAATCGTTTGAATAAGAGACCTCGTTGAACGGAGAAACCCTTCTTTATCCGCATCCATGATTGCCACAAGAGAAACCTCTGGCATATCAAGACCCTCTCGCAGGAGGTTAATCCCGACAAGAACATCAAAAACACCTGCTCGGAGATCACGAATAATCTCAACACGCTCGACCGTATCCACATCCGAGTGTAGGTAGCGGACTTTTACCTGATGCTCATCTAGGTAGCCCGTGAGTTCTTCTGCCATCTTCTTAGTAAGTGTCGTAACAAGAACACGCTCTTTACGCGCCACTCGAAGATGAATTTCATCTAAGAGGTCATCGACCTGCGTTGTCGCGGGCCTCACTTCAAGCTCGGGATCGACGAGCCCCGTGGGACGCACGACCTGTTCTACGACCTGAGTGCTCCTTTCAAGTTCATACTCCGCGGGAGTGGCGGAAACAAAAATAGAACGGCGCATCTTCCGCTCAAATTCATCAAAACGAAGCGGCCGATTATCGAGCGCCGATGGAAGCCTAAAACCGTAGTTAACAAGCGTCTCTTTTCTTGAATGGTCCCCGCGATACATCCCCCGCAATTGACCAATCAGAACGTGGCTCTCATCGAAAAACATCAGAGCATCGGCGGGAAGATAGTCAATAAGGCAAGGAGGAGCCTCCCCGGGATTTAATCCCGTTAAGTGCCGAGAGTAGTTTTCGATTCCTTTACAGAAACCGACTTGATCAAGCATCTCAATGTCAAAGAGCGTGCGTTGCGTTAAGCGTTGCGCTTCGACGAGTTTCCCCGCCTCTTCAAGTTCTTTAACCCTGGCACTTAATTCAGCCTTAATCGTCCCAATTGCTCGAACGACGATGTCTCTCGGTGTGACATAGTGACTTGCTGGATATACGACAAAGCGAGGCACCTTCTGCAAGATTCTCCCTGTAAGAGGATCGAAAAGAGAGATCTTATCGACCTCATCGTCAAAGAGTTCAATGCGAACGGCAAGCTCTGCGTGCTCTGCGGGGAAGACATCAATCGTATCTCCTCGAACTCGGAATGCCCCTCGAACAAATTCCATGTCGTTACGCCGATACTGCATCTTCACAAGTTGCGAGACGATGGCTGACCTCTCCTTTGTATCCCCTTCTCGCAGGATAAGACGCATCTCCGTGTAACTTTCTGGCTTACCGATGCCGTAAATAGCAGAGACAGTTGCAACTAGGATTGTGTCGCGCCTCTCGAGAATACTCTTTGAAGCGGAAAGCCGCATCTGCTCGATATGTTCATTAATCGCCGCGTCTTTTTCTATAAAAAGATCTCTCGCAGGAACATAAGCCTCAGGCTGGTAGTAGTCGTAGTAACTTACGAAATACTCCACAGCATTATTCGGGAAGAACTCCCGCATCTCAGAGTAAAGCTGCGCCGCAAGGGTCTTGTTCGGAGCCATCACAAGGGCGGGGACACCTGCTCTTGCGATGACATTTGCCATTGTGAAGGTCTTCCCTGACCCCGTCACTCCGAGAAGCGTCTGTGAGGCAATTCCCGATTCAACTCCTTCAGTGAGTTTTTCAATTGCCTCCTCTTGGTCTCCTGCAGGCGCATAAGACGCATGCAGCTCAAAAGGAGAGTGCGGGAATGTGAGAACTTCTGCCATCGTCAATCCAGGCCAAAAAAGATTGGCCTTCTTTTGTTGGGTTAATCGATGCACTATGCCAAATCACGAAACATTTCGCAATAAAATTCGTGCTTTGGAACAAGTTTTACACGGCTTTTAAATGGGTATTTCCCCCTTTCGGGCGATACAATGCCGAGCAACAGAATTGCTCAATAGGTAACAAAGCCACGTTACCCTTTATAGAAATGCGTGAAACTTCCGTCACAGTCACACTTGATGCCGCTAAAAAGATTCTCTATGCGAAAGCCTTAGAGACGGCTCCTACATGGGATCGGGCGGTAAGCGCCAATGTGAGTAAAAGAACAGCGCATCGCTTGGGAGAGTCTGCGAGTGCGGCTTCTTACCTAGCGGAGCGTGCGAAGTCCCTTTGCGAAGAAGAAGCAAGGGAAAAAAGCGCTTTCCTTCTTACGGGGAAAAAGGCGAATTCTTTTAAACTAGTCGCAGGACTCTTTTTTATCCTCTCCTTTGCTCTCGGGCTCTTAACAGAAAAGCTTACGGCTACTGGCAATTTCATTAATCTACTTTCCTTTCCGTTTTGGGGCGTAATTGCTTGGAATTTGCTGATTTACCTCGTGCTTTTCTTAAGCATGATTGGCCTATTGGATAAAAGGCTTTTCCCAGTTCGCCAGATGCTTACTTCCTTAAGGAAAAGTCACGTTCCTGCGCTTTTCACACGCGAGGCGGAAAAAGCACAATACCAGGTTGAATTAACAAAACTCTTAGGGAATCTTTTCCGCAGAGAGGTTGCCGCACTCCTACACCTTTCTGCAATTGCCTTTGCCTTAGGCCTCGTTGCTAGCATCGCACTGCGAGGTCTTTCCACCGCATTTGTCGTTGGCTGGGAAAGCACCTGGTTTGCAGAAAATGCCGCTGCGGTTAAAACCTTTATTGATTTCACCTTTGGTCTAGTCCCAAGTATGGGACCCATTACACCACTACCCGATTTAGCTGCATTGGATGCCATTCGTGCTGACCGCCTGCCGTACTTACAGGCCCCTGTGTCAGCCGCGCCTTGGCTCCTTCGTATGATGGTACTTTTAGCGGTTTTGGTGATTATTCCAAGATTTATTCTTTTCTTAAGTTCTCTTACCGCGGCGAAGTTTTCTCGCTCTCACTTAAAGCTTGATATTGGGGATGCCTACTACACAGAAGTCTTAAAGAGTGGCAAGGAATCCGCCAACTTAGGAAATCTCATCTGTCTCACAGATGCGAACTCGACAAATTCCATCGCGCAAGACCTTACCCATATCTCAGAACTTTGGGGAAACAGCATTCTTCTCGAGCGAAAGATTGATTTCGAGACGCCGCCCTTTAATGTGGCTATCGGTAAAGAGGTACCTGAAAATAGTCTCTTCCTTCTTACCTTGGATGCAATAAGGATTCCAGAAGAAGAAATTACTGGCGCTCTTTTCCAAGAAATCCAAGCCGCGAAGGAAAAAAGACCCGATACACTGTGCGCCGCCCTTTTGGACGTGAGGCGTTTTGCTAAACGCACAGCGGACTATCCCGAGCGCGTAAAAGAAAGAAAAGACACTTGGCTTCGTTTTACCGAACACTACGGTGTGAAACTCTTTTTCCTAGAAAATGCTGAAAAAGATATTTCGCAACTAGCGCACGGCCTGCGAGAATGGGCAAGCCTACAAACAAAAATTAACCAAACTGCAACGACAGAAAAAAGCTGATGCCAACAAACGATCTCCTCCGTATTCATTTAAGTCTTGTTAGTCACACAAACATCGGCAAAACGACGCTTGCGCGCACGCTTTTGGGTCGCGATGTCGGTGAAGTTGCCGACAGAGAGCACGTCACACAGACAACAGACGAATACGTCCTCACCCGTAACGCTGAAGGCTGCGAATTGGTTCTTTGGGATACCCCGGGGTTTGGCAATTCTGTTGCTCTGGCTAAAAGGCTTGAAGGTCGCACAAACCCAATCGGGTGGTTTCTCTCTGAAGTTTGGGATCGCTTAGCCAATAAATCCCTTTGGCTTAATCAGAAAGCCATTAAACACGTAAGAGACACATCTTCTGTTGTCCTCTATCTTGTTAACGCAGCAGAACTCCCTGATGAGGCCTCTTACGTCAAAGCCGAAATGCGGATTCTCACGTGGATTGGAAAACCCGTTATCGTGCTTTTAAATCAGATGGGTAAGCCCCGTCCCTCTCAGGAAGAGGCGCTTGATGTTGCACGTTGGAATGAGGCGATGCGCGATTGGCCCATTGTGAAAAAAGTGCTTCCCATGGACGCTTTCGCCCGTTGCTGGGTTCAGGAATTCGCTCTCTTTGATGCCATTGGAGAAGCGATTCCAGAGGAATCCAAGGCAACTTTTGAGTCTCTAAGGGAAACCTGGTCTCGTCAGAGGCGTGCCGCTTACGCTTCAAGCCTGCAGGCTCTTATGCATACGCTTGAGCGCATCATGAATGATGTTGAAGCGACAAACGACATCACTTTCGCCTATCAAATTAAGAATTTAGGGAAGCGCCTGAAACTTCTTAAAGGCGAAGATAGCGATAAAGACCCCTTGAAGTCAGCGCAAACTGCTCTCTGTGCACGAGCAACCGATGCCTTCTGTGACTTAACAGACAAACTCATTGCCGCCAATCGTCTGCGCGGAAAAGGCGTGAAAAAAGAGCTCTTTGAACGACTCCAAAGTGACTGGAACATCACAACCTCCATCCCGCCGACAAAGGCTGCTATTGCTGGTGCTGTTGGGACGGGTGCTGTTGGTGGTATCGCAGCAGACATGTCCACAGGAGGCCTCTCCTTAGGGCTAGGAACTCTAATTGGAAGTGTTCTTGGAGCCTTAGGGGGTGTTGGCCTTGCGATTGCCTACAACACACGTCGCGATGCTAAACAAGGTACAGTTGTTGCGTGGTCAGAAACTGCCATTCGAAACTTTGCCCTTGAAGCCCTGTTGCTCTATCTTGCGGTTGCGCACTTTGGCAGAGGGCGCGGAGATTGGGCTGAAGGCGAGTGCCCAGAATTCTGGAGAACCATGCTTGCTAAAGCCCTAGAAAAGCAAAAGGGGGACATCAAGCATCTTCCGATTATGCTTGACTCGATTTTGCGGCGAGTTCTCTCTGAGCTTTATCCAGATGCTTCGTTTTAACGCTCTGTTAGAAAACTTCCGCCTTTGCTAAACGTAGTCCTCGATAGACAAGAGCTAGGCGTTTAAGGTTTGGCGTCTCTTTAACCGCCTCGCCTGCGCTGTAGCGAGAAGCCTGCGCTTTGGCCTCTGTCAACTCTTTCGCGATAGCGGCTTCTGTTGCATCCTTTGCTACGTGCTTTAACTCAACAATGTAAGTGGGAAGCGTCTTTCCCTTTTTCTGCGGGATAAGGACCATGTCCACGTAGCCAGAATCTTTCCCTCGAGATTCAACTTCTAACTGGGCTCTGTATTCTTCGGAGAACCAAAGCGTTGCAGAGAGCATGAGTTGTAGAGAATTCTCGGTGACGTGCGTATTAAGGTGAATGCCACTTGAGTCTGTTAAACGTTTCTCAGAAATCTGAAGCCATGGCATGGGATCACCTGCTGCAAGTGCCTTATAAGCAACTTCAAATTCGTCACCATTGAAGCCATATTTCTGCGCCTTGAGAACATTCCTAAAGTAATACTCAAAGAACTGGATGCCAATAGCACGATTAGGCACAACGAGTTGTCTGCGATTCTTCGGCGCAAATGTGAGAACTCCCATGTAAAGGAGTGCAGAAAGAACCGATTCCTCTTCAAACCGAGACTGTTTGTTGAGGTTTAAAACCTGCGGACTACCACCAAAAGGAATCGGTTCGTGGCGCAGAGCCTTGCCGATGACATCCATCACAAAAACTGGGTCTCCCAAAGAGAAAACCGACTCAATCTTATCGAGGCTATTTGCTACCGAAGGATCGAGCATTTCTACGGGCTCTTGATTTGTGAGCGCAATCGTCTTCAGATAATTTAGACACATCGAAGAGTTAAAGGCCGTAACGTCTGCCTCAGGACAAAACACATAGCCGCTGTACCACTCACGCATACGCTCTAAAACTTCATCGAGCGTTTTACCGTACTTTTTTAAGTCGATAAGTTAGGGAATAAGGTCTCGAAGCTCTGCTTCTGTAAAGCCAAACATCCCAACGAACATTGAATCGTACGTGAGCTTATCGGCATTGGAAAAACCTGAGGTCATTGAATCAAGTTGAATGGAAGTGACGCCCGTGATAAAGATTCTCTCTATCGCCCCGTCGCCACCAGACATACTCCTCAATTCGGCATAAAAAGTCTTCAGTAGCCCTCCAGCTCTTGTTAACGCCTGAAAATCCTCAAGACTCACTGCAAGAACATCATTGGGTCCTTGATCGTACTCATCGATAATGAGATAGATTTTCTCTTTAAAGTGACCTCTGTACAAAGAGAAAAAACACTCATAAGAGCTAGAGGGTTCTTGTAGGTTTTAAACTCTCTCAGTAAAAAATCTGTCCCCTCTTTAAAACCATTGCGTTCACAAAAAGAGGACAAACCATCCCATACCTTTCTAACAAATCCTCTCTTAAAGTCATCGGTTCCCATTCCAGAAAAGTCAAACTGGATGACACGATACGTATTCGCAAGTGGCGTCTTGTGGCTTCCGATATAGGTTCCTGCAAAGTTACGTCCAAAATCCTTAGCAGCAACAACGTCGTAGTAGGCACGAAGAATTTTCGTGAAAAGTGTTTTTCCAAAACGGCGTGGGCGGATGATTAAAGGAAAAAAAGAAGATCGCTGTTTCTAAGAGCTCAATGAACTGCGTCTTATCAACATAAGCGAAATTTCTTTCTCGAAAAAGTTGAAAGTCTGAAATACCCTAAGGCGCGTTTTTGAGTATCGCCTTTTCCATGCCTAAACCTAGAGAAGGAAAGTTATTACTGTCTGTTGCTCATTATGCGAATATCTCCTCGTTTTACGCGGTTTAATCGGAGATTTTTCGAATGAAAATCAATCTGTTTCCTACCTCTACATCATCGCTCTTCTAAAGCCTCTAGTAATCGAAGCATGGGAAATTCTTCTTTGCCGAAAATGCTTCTTCTTTCAGGGGCAGTTCTAGTTAACTTGGTTTAGTTCTATTTCTCATTCCAAGATCGGCAGAAAACACTCTCTTTCGGCGCTAAAATGAGCGCAAATTTATTCTCTATTTTCGGATTCCAAATCCATGTCTGAAACAGAAAACAAGCTTGTCCGCCGAGAAGATTATCGGCCCTTTCCTTTTAACATCGATTCCGTCGATTTGGACTTTGTCTTAGACGCAGAAGCTACTCTTGTCACAACCTCGATGATTGTGACACCCAAAGCAGGGGTAGCGCACTCAGATTTGCAGTTAGACGCTTCGGAACTTGCCTTCGAGCGTCTTTTTATTAATGGCGTTGAGGTCGATGACACTCACTACACACTCACAAGCACCTCTCTTACGGTGCGTGGCATCACTTCACAAGCGCGTCTTACCGTCATCAATCGCTTTAGCCCAGCGCGTAACACTGCACTCTCTGGTATTTACATGAGCCACGGCGCCTTCATGAGCCAGTGTGAGTCCCAAGGATTCCGACGTATTACCTACTGGCCAGATAGACCCGATGTAATGAGTCGCTTTACCGTAACGATTCACGCAGATAAGGCCGCCTGCCCTGTGCTTCTCAGCAACGGCAACCTCGTAGACTCTGGGGAAGAAGCCGCGGGACGGCATTGGGTCAAGTTCGTTGACCCCTATAAGAAGCCGAGTTACCTCTTCGCTCTCGTTGCGGGGCAGTTTGTCGATAGAAGTGAAGACTTTACCTTAAAGGATGGAAGAACCTGTCGCTTGAGCATTTGGACTGAACCACACAACTTTAAGAAGAGTGCTCACGCCTTAGAGAGCCTTAAAAAAGCCATTCGTTGGGATGAAGAGCGTTTCGGTCTTGAACTCGATTTGGACCGCTTTGGCATTGTCGCAACCGATGATTTCAATTTCGGAGCGATGGAAAATAAGAGCCTTAATATCTTTAATTCCCGCTACGTGATGGCCTCTCCGGAACTGGCAACAGACACGGATTACTACCGCATCGAATCTGTTGTCGGCCACGAGTATTTCCACAATTGGACTGGCGACCGCGTCACGGTGCGTGATTGGTTCCAAATTACCTTAAAAGAAGGGCTCACAGTTTTCCGTGATCAGGAATTCTCCATGGATATGGCTCCTGACGCTGCCACACGGGCTGTGCGTCGCATCCATGATGTGCAAGATCTTCGTCGTGCGCAGTTCCCTGAGGACGCAGGTCCCATGGCGCATCCCATCCGCCCCAATAGTTACAAAGAAATCGACAATTTCTACACAATGACTGTCTACGATAAAGGTGCAGAAGTTGTCCGCATGCTTCAAACAATCCTTGGGAAAGAAGGTTTTGAGAAGGGACTTCGTAACTATCTATCTCGTTTTGATGGACAGGCCGTGACCTGTGACGACTTCCTAGATGCGTACTCGGAGGCCTGTGGCGTTGACTTAACAGGATTCTCTCGCTGGTACAGCCAAGCGGGTACCCCTCGGGTTCATGTGAGTGGAAGTTACGACTCCATTGCTCGGACTTATACCCTTACGGCAACACAGAAGACACCCGCAACACCTGGGCAACTAGAAAAGAAGCCCCTTGTTATTCCAATTGCAATCGGTCTTGTGGGTAGTAATGGGAAAGATTTCCCACTACGTCTAACAAATGAGGAACAGCCCGCTGGAGATAGCCGAGTGTTACTCCTTACGGAAGGAACCTGCGAGTGGACTTTTGCTGACATTCCAGAAAATCCCGTTCCTTCGATTGGGCGCGGTTTCTCTGCCCCAGTTATTTTTGAATACCCCTACACCCGTGAAGAACTCGCCTTCTTAGCGCTACACGACTCAGACCTCTTTAACCGCTCGGAAGCGATGCGTCGCCTTGTGACGGAGTCCCTGCTGGAGATGATTGGAGAAATCACCCGCGGAGAAGACCCAGTTCTTCCTGAGGTTTGGTTAAGGACCTTTGGGGCAATTCTTACGGATAGCTCTCTTTCTCCTGCATTCCGAGCCACGACGCTTACGATACCAGATGAGGAGAACATCGCTCTCGAATGCGTCATGATTGATCCCGACGCCGTGCACAAGGCTACTCTCGCCGCTCGCGAAGCACTTGGTGCGCGGTACAGTGCTGATTTGGCTAATGTCATTCAAGCCTGTGCTACTCAAAAACCCTTTAATCCCGATGCCTCCGAAGCTGGGAAACGCGCCCTGAAGAACCTTGCCATCGACTACTGGCTTGCAAGCGGAAGTGCGAAGGCACTACTCGCTACCCGCTCGCAATTTGAGGGAGCAGATAACCTTACGGATAAACTTGCTGCACTCACAATTCTTGTGATGTCTCGAAGCCCTGCGAAGGCTGACGTCTTAAACGCCGCGGCACGCGATTGGTACAGAGAACCTCTCTTACTCAATAAATGGTTCACCGTACAGGCACTGGCCCCCTCTTTTGAAGGCGAGATGCCTGTTCTCGATCGCGTGAAGGCGCTCATGGGTTACGAGGTATTTTCCATTAAGAACCCGAACAATGTCTATGCCTTGCTCGGTGCATTCTTCACTCGCAACCTTGTGGAATTCCACCGCGCTGACGGCTTAGGCTATGAATTCTGGGCTGACACGGTACTGCGCTTAGATAGGATTAACACTCACGTCGCCTCTCGCATGGCGCGCGCCTTAGATCACTGGCGCCGCTTCGAGCCAACGCGAGCCAAACGGATGCACGATGCGCTTTCGCGCGTCGCTGCTTGCCCGACGCTTTCTTCTGCTGTTCGAGAAATCGTCGAGAAAGCTCTCACTAACCACTAGAGGACTCTGTCATGCAACGACAAACGCTCCACACATACCTTGATAACGAAATTGCCGAGTTTGGTCTCGACCCCAAGCTCTCGCAACTCATTATCAATATCTCGGAAACCTGCAAAGAGATTAGCTTCGAGGTCGCCTGCGGCGACGTCGCTGGCGTTCTTGGCGTTGCAGGGTCAACTAACGTTCAGGGGGAAGTACAGAAACAGCTCGATGTCATCTGTAACGACCTGATGGTTAAGGGATGCATCCGCTCGGGCTGCGTCTGTGGACTAGCGAGCGAAGAAATGGAAACTAGTCTTTCTGTTCCTGCCTATCTGCCCGTTGGACCCTACCTCGTTACATTTGATCCACTGGATGGGTCGAGCAACATCGATATTAATATTTCGATTAGCACCCTCTTTTCGATTCTCCCGAGCCCACACGGAGCCTCGCATGACATCTCAGACATCGACTTTCTGCAGCCTGGCATTAATCAGGTTGCCGCTGGATACGTTGTCTACGGACCGCAGACTACGATGGCGCTTACCTTGGGACGCGGCGTTGTGATGTTTACGCTCGATCCTGCATCGAATCACTTCATCTACACGAAGACAGAAGCCGTTATCCCGCGCGATGCACACGAGTTCGCCATTAACTGCTCGAACGCGCGTCACTGGGAAGAACCCGTGCAGCGTTACATCAAAGAACTTGTCCAAGGGACAACTGGACCCCGCGGCAAAGACTTCAATATGCGTTGGATTGCCTCCATGGGCGCAGAAGTGCACCGCATCCTCTCTCGAGGCGGTATCTTCATGTATCCGTGGGATCGCCGTATGACAGATCGTGCAGGGAAGTTACGCTTAATGTACGAAGCAAATCCGATGGGATTCTTAATCGAACAGGCAGGCGGCGCCTGCACCGACGGCAGACAACGTATTATGGAAATTCAGCCTGAGAAATTGCATCAACGTGTGCCCGTCTTCTTGGGCGCGGCAGACGAAGTCGAACGCGTTACGCGTTACATGCTAGAAGCGGACGAAAAAGCAAATCAGGAAGCTAGCGAATAAACGTAGCCTCCTGACGGATTCTTACAAAGCCCCGAGAGCTATTTTGTTTCTTGGGGTTTTTCTTCTTTAGTGGCAGTCTCTGCGGGCTTCTCTTCTGCCTTTGTGGCAGGGTCTGCATCTTTCACATCGGGCGCCTTGCTTCCAAAGAGACCAAAGAAACGGGGCTTAGCGGGTTCGGGCTTAGACTCTTCTGCGGCGGGAAGTGTGATGCCGTTTGTTTCGGCAATCTTCACCATCTTCGCATCCAAAAGTGCCAATTGCGACTTGAGCGCCGCCACATCTGCCGTGAGAGCCTCTAGGCCCTTTGTCGTTTTCTCCGTGCTAGCCGTCACAGAGGCAGTGAGCTTACCGCTTAATTCCGTGAATTCTTGCGTAAGAGTCTTCGTAGAATTCTGAATGCGGGACTGCTCAGCGTTTTCTGCTAACTGCTTATTGGTTCTTGCTTCCCTGTAAGCCTTGCGGATATCCACAAGAACAGCGGCCTGTTGCATGAAAGACCAAAGGAAGCAGGCAATGAGGAGAACGCCAAGAACACCAAGAAGAATGAGACCCAAGGGGGCATTTACTTCTTTAAAGAGGAAATTGACGGGTACCGGGGCAACAATGCCAGCCCAGTTTACAGCGACAAAGACAGCACCCAGGATACACAAAAGCAAAACAACAACAGTACGAATCGACATCTGTTCACCTAAAAAGATAGGTTAAAAATAAGTTTTCGTCCGTCAGTCTAGTTTGATGTGAGAAAAAACTCAAAAGAATTTTCTGATTCCCTTCACCTGAGAGGATATTTTTCTTCGCTTTTTTTGTAAAAGAAGGTGTCTTATTCCTATTTAGAAAGTGGATTCTCCCCTTGCTCGCTATAATTCCGATTCAACCGCAAGGGTGCCTTTATCGGTTGGGGGCCCTCGGCCACATCCTGTCGCAACCGTAATATTGAGGCTCTCTCATGAGAAATGATCCGCGTTTTCCCAATCTACATATCGTTGACCACCCGTTGATTCAGCACAAGCTCTCTATCATGCGTCAGAAAGAGACGAGTACAAACGTCTTCCGTCAACTTTTGAAAGAAATCACAGTCCTGATGGGCTATGAAGTCACCCGTGACCTTCCGCTTTCGAGCCGTTCGATTGAAACGCCGATTACGGAAATGGAAGCTCCCACCCTCGCTGGTAAGAAACAAGTCATCGTTCCGATTCTTCGTGCTGGCCTTGGAATGAGCGATGGTCTTTTGGAGTTGATGCCCTCTGCTCGCGTTGGCCACATCGGTATGTATCGCGACGAAAATAAGCGCCCCGTTGAATACTTGGTCCGGTTACCGAACGTAACCGATCGCCTCTTCTTTATCTGCGATCCGATGTTAGCCACCGGCTACTCGGCTTGCCACGCCGTCGAAGTACTCTTAAAGAGAGGGGTGAACGTCGAATCGATTAAGTTCATCGCCCTCGTCGCTGCGCCCGAAGGTGTGAAACTCATGCTTGAGCGTCATCCGAAGATTGAGATTTGGGTTGCCTCTCTCGATGACCGCTTGAATGAAAACGCCTACATCGTTCCTGGTTTAGGCGACGCTGGTGACCGCCTCTTCGGTACGAAGTAATCTAAATTAGAGCGTTACCTAAAGAAGCCTTCCCAAAATT
>CAVLDT010000028.1:0-21987 GCA_963661915.1 Duodenibacillus sp. | reverse complement strand
CATCGGCTGCCTTTATTCTCCCGATCTCCACGCCGCCCAATGCGATTGTCTTTGGTACGGGTAAGTTGAGGATTATCGACATGTTCCGTGCAGGCATTGTGATTAATCTTGTTGCAATCGTTGTCATTACGGCGATGATTCTTTTAATCGAGTGCTAAGTCGTTCTCTTAAATCGCATTAATCCATCTCGGGCTTTCCTTTTTTTTCTAAGGGAAAGCCCGAAGTATTTTCTGTCGCGAATCTTTCAAAAGTGTCTTTTCATTTCTCAGAATTTGGACTCTGAAGTTGCATCACTTCTGCTAATTCTTGCGTAAATGTACTAGCGTAGATACACAATTTCGAAGAAAACAATTTCCCCGTAGGATGCGGTCACTACAGTTTTTATAAACGTGCACTTATATCTTTAAAAGACGGACGTTTCCAAAAGAAGCCAGAAAAAACGATAAGTGCGCGGGTTTTTCTTTTGTGGGACTGCAGGCCTTTCCCAGAGCGAAAAAGTTTTGGAAAGGTCAATAGGAAAGGGGAGAATTAAGGTGGGTGAGGGTACTCTCACAGCGCCTTTTGAGTGGCAACTAAGAGGCTGCGCATGCGTTGCAGTGCATCACTTTGCGTGCTTACCTTCAATCTTTTCTAAAAAACACAATTTCCCTAAGTTTGATATTCAAAGAGTTGGCTACGTGCGCCAACTTTTAAAAGGAATTTTCCCTCACGCTTGTAATGTGTCTTTAGGCACCATGCGCCGGGAAAAGTTAAGCGGGAGCTCATTTCCCCGCAGTCGTACTGAAAGTAGTGGCTCTCGAGGGAAGAACCTTGCCTCACACTGCTCTTCAGGGATTTTCATAATCGCAAGGAGATAAGTTTTTATGATTTACTTGGAAGCGCTATTGCTCATAGTCTGTATTGCCTATGGTGCAAAACTTGGCGGTATCGGCGTTGGTATGGCTGGTGCCGTTGGTATGGTTATCTGTGTTGGTGTCTTTGGCATGAAGCCTGGGTTCGTCCCGATCGATGTGATGCTCATCATCATGACGGTGATTTTTGCAATCAGCGTTATGCAGAGGGCAGGGGGCCTTACCTACATGGTTAAATGCGCAGAAAAACTTCTTCGCAGTCACCCGAAATACATTAACGCTTTGGCTCCCGCCGTAGCCTTTACGCTTACAACATTGGGCGGCACGGGCTTTACCGCGATGAGTATCTTGAACGTTATTCAGGAAGTCGCAAAAGAAAATGGTGTTCGTCCTGCTCAGCCCTTGACGAGTGCTGTGATTGCTAGCCAGATTGCTTGCACAGCAAGTCCCATTTCGGCTGCTACCGCCGCAATGTATGTTGTCGTTGAAAAGATGAACGTTTCTTTTGGCCAAGTGCTTCTTGTCATCATCACGACAAGTGCCTTCGCGGCGGCGGTCGCTGCTGTGATCTCAAGCTTCCAGGGTAAGGATCTTGCCGATGATCCCATCTATCAGGAGCGTCTTGCGAAGGGCCTTGTTTCCTTGCAGAGTAAAGAAGAAAAGGAAAAGCCTGCAACAAAAGAAGCAAAGCTCTCAGTGGGAATCTTCCTTGCGGGCGTTTGCGTGATTGTTGGACTTTTACTCTTTAAGAAGCAAATTGGTCACACTCTCGGAAGCCGTGACATTATCGTTATGGTCATGATGTTCTGCGCATGGCTGATGTATCTTTTCTGCCACGTCGAACTCGCAACGATTAAGGATGCGCCGATTTTCCGCAGTGGCTTCGAATCTCTCGTTGTCGTGCTTGGGATCGTTTGGTTTAGTTCAACAATTATCAACACCCATATCCCAGAAGTTAAGGAAACCGCGGTTGCTCTCTTAAAAGACTATCCGTATCTCTTAGCGGGCGTCTTCTTCCTTGTTTCCGCGGTGCTCTTTAGCCAGGGTTCAACATCTGCCTTGATTGTCCCTGTTGCGGCGAGTTTAGGTGTGGATGCCGCGACGATTTGCGGCTCCTTCGTTGCTTGCTCGGCGCTCTTTATCACAAACGTCTACCCGACAACTGCATTTGCGGTTTCTTGTGATGACACGGGTTCCTTCATGGGGCCGAAGTGGAACGCATCGTTTGTGATTAATCATCCGTTCTTTATCCCAGGCTGCGTCAGTATCTTGCTTGCAGTTCCGTTTGGCATGATGCTCGCGAAGGTTGTGATGTAACACGGATTCTTTTATCCGAAACTAAATAGCCATGCCCCTCGGGCTTTTAGGGAAGTGAGGTTTGCGGCGGTTCTCCAGGGTTCAGCCGCCACAGACCGAACTTCAAAAAAGAGGGGATAAAATGCACGCTCACTTAAAAGACGGTGGCGGCTTTTTTTTGTATCTAGGTGAAGCGGGGTTTAGATTTCAAGCATGACAAAAGAAAAGGAAACTTCGTTCGAACTTACGGGGGTGTTTGCAGGAACGCTTTGGCCCTACTTTTGTCTCGTGATGATGGGCCTTCTTTTCGGGGCGATGACGCCAGTGGCGAAAGCCGCAATGACAGGAGGAATCCCGCAACTAACGCTCACCGCAGTTCGCATGATTGGGGCGGCGGCATTCTTTTGGATTTTCTCATTGAAGAAACCACCGATGCGGGTGCCAAAGAAGGACATTGCTCTCCTTTTCCTTGCGGCAATGTTGGGTATTGTTGGAGATCAAGGATTTTTCATCTATGGACTCTCAAAAACTTCTCCCATCGATGCTGGCGTTATTTGCACACTAATCCCTGTTTTTGCACTGCTACTCGGTATTCTCTTTAAAGGGCACCGTGTAGGTCTAAAAAGGATCGCCGCAGTCCTCTTAGGGCTCTCAGGGGCGGTGACAATGGTTCTTACTTCTGCAACGGATCCGAATGCCGTAGCCACGTTAGAAGGAGATTTACTGGTTCTTTTCGCTCTCTTTAGTTTTTCTTGCTACCTCGTCTTTTTCGTAGATCTCCTTTCGCGCTACCCCGTGTATATCTTGATGAAGTGGATGTTCCTATTTGCCTCAGTGGTGATGTGTCCCTTGGGAATCTGGGATGCAATGCAGTGCGACTTCATGTTGATTTCCACAACAACTTGGATTGAAGTCCTCTACGTTGTCTTCGGAGGGACAATCTTTGCCTTTGCCTTTATGTTGGAGGGACAGAGGCGCTGTGCTCCTGAAGTCGTTGGTATTTTTAACTACCTTCAACCTGTTGTGACCTGCACACTTGCTGTTGCAATGGGGTTGGATATTTTCACGGCACCAAAACTCATTGGCGCAGCTCTCATTTTTCTTTCAGTAGGACTTACAATCGAACGCAGCAAAAAGGTTTCTTAGAGGCGCCCCAAGCAGTGCCTTGTTAATTAAAAGGATTTAATCGCTTCGGTTGCAAATCCTTACCATCCTTCCTTTCTTTTGCGATTTTTAACCGCGGCACTATGGGTTGCTTTCGGTACAATTGTTTCAAGAGAAAACCCTCTAAAAGAAGAAGGGCGAGGTTAGAAGAAAAATTCTCACTACCTGAAGAACGGTATGACTGAAATCCAAAAAGAAACGCCGAGCACTGCGGTCTGCGATTGGCAGGTCGCTCGTAGTCTTGTGGAACCTCTTTACGCAGGGAAACTGCTTAATTCCGGAGAGGAACGCCTTGTGCACTCTGACGGAATGGTAGAGATCCTCAAAAGCCTCAAAGAGGATGAGAATCTTCTTACAGCCGCCTATCTCTTTAGTGTGCATCTCTATGTTGAGAATGCGGACGAATGGATTGAAAAGAAGTTTGGCCCCATTGTCTTAAGACTCGTGCAGGACATGTATCGACTCGTTGTCGTAAGTGAACGGGCCCGTAGTGAAGATAAGGAAGCGAAGGCGGTCTATCAGCCTGAGGCCTTAAGAAAGATGCTTCTTGCGATGTGCCGCGATCTACGGGTGGTTGTCTTGCGGCTATCGAGTCGCGTGCAGACGTTAAGGTTTTTCGCAAAGGAAGATAGACCCTCGAGCGCTGCGGTGCGTTACGCAGAAGAGACGCTAGCAATCTATGCGCCTCTTGCGAACCGTTTGGGTCTTTGGCAATTGAAGTGGGAGTTGGAAGATCTTTCTTTCCGATTCACACAACCTGAGCAGTATTACGAAATTAGTCGTCACCTCGCACAGACCCACGAGCAACGTGTCACGTGGATTCGAGAAGCAACAGACGCTTTTAAATCTCTCTTAAGTAAAAACGGTATCAAAGCGCAGGTGAGTGGACGCCCAAAGCACATCTACTCAATCTACCGCAAGATGCAACGTAAGCACTTAAAGTTTGAGCAGCTTTTTGACATCGATGCAATCCGCATCATTGTCGACACAGTTGAGCAATGCTATGAGGTCCTAAGCATCGTCCAAGAAAAGTGCAAAACCGTTAGTAAAGAGTTTGATGACTACATTGCTAATCCGAAGCCCAATGGATACAAATCACTACACACGGTAGTGCTTAGAGAGGATGGTCGCCCCCTTGAAGTACAAATTCGTACGCATGAGATGCATGAATTTGCCGAAATGGGGGTTGCGGCACACTGGCGTTATAAGGAAAAGGGAAATTCCGAAAAGACTGTGGGAGGTGAAGCTGAGCAAGAGCACGTCGCGTGGCTACGCCAACTTATCGCTTGGCATGCGGACGTTGAAGAAAGCCCTGAGACAGTGGGTGTGGCTGACGAGACAATTTATGCTCTCACGCCGCAGGGTCGAGTCCTTGAATTGCAGAAGGGGTCTACTCCGATTGACTTCGCCTATCTTGTTCACACACAGCTTGGTCACCGTTGCCGCGGTGCTAAGGTCGATGGCGTGATGGTGCCTCTAAACACCAAACTTAAGACCGGACAGACTGTTGAAATTATCGCTGCAAAAGAGGGCGGTCCTTCTCGAGACTGGGCTAATCCAGAAAGTGGTTTCGTTGCAAGTCCTAAGGCCAGAACAAAAGTCCGTCAGTGGTTTAACGCGCAGCAACAGGCAGCACAGATTGCCGAGGGCCGAGAGAGGTTAGATAAGGAACTTGCCCGTTTGGGTAAGACGATGACTAAGCTTGAAGACCTCTCTGAGCGTTTAGGTTTTGAAAACACCGATGCACTTTGCATTGCGATTGCAAAGGACGAACTCAGCATGCGGGCAATCGAGCAGGTTCTCACCCCTGTGCCAGAGGCCCCAGAACCTGAATTTGTTCCAAAGGCTGCAAGTAAGGGGAAGTCCCGCAGTAACGTTCTCGTTGTCGGCATGGACTCTCTTATGACGCAGCTTGCAAGGTGCTGTCACCCGGCGCCCCCTGATGAAATCGTTGGTTTCGTCACACGAGGAAAGGGCGTTACAGTTCATAGACTCGATTGCCCCAATGTTAGGAATCTAGAAAATATCGCCAGGGCTCGCCTAATTGATGTGAGTTGGGGAACCTCTGAGGATGCGATTTATCCAGTGGATATCTATGTTGTTTCCCGAGATCGCACGGGGCTCTTAAAGGATATCTCCGAGTTGCTTCAAAAAGAGAATCTTCGCGTTATCGGTATGAATACGATGATCAGCAAAGGGGACGTCCACATGCGATTCTCCGTGGAAATTCGCAGTACGGATGATCTAAATCGCGGACTTAAAGCCCTTAGAGACATCAAGGGCGTCTTAAGCGCACGGCGTGCATAGAGGGTGGCGAAGACGCCGTGCGAAGCTTTCTCTTAACGACGCGTATTAGCGCGGCTAAACCCAAGCTCAGCGCTAATCGTGCGAGCACATTCGCAGATAGCGTCCTTTGTGCTCTGAAGGCTTAAGTTCCCTTTGACGCCTGTTACACCCACGGAGGCAATGGCTCTACCTTCGTAGTTAAAGATGGGAGCGGCAAGTGCGATGACACCTTTTTCAAGTTCTTCATCGCAGATTGCATAGCCTCGCTCAGCTGACTTCTCAGAATCTTCTAGGATTGCTTCAAGAGAAGTTTTTGTCCTTGCGGTAAAGCGCTTTAAGGGCTTTTCCTGCTCAAAAAGCATACGAAGAACATCAGGTTGATAGGCGAAGATAATCTTTGCTGTTGCCGCTGCGTAAAAGGGCATTTCGTTTCCAATTTGGGCGGCAAATTTCGAGTGCGTCTCTGTTGTGGGGTCTTCGCAGTGTGTGCAGAGAACTTCTCTGGCGTGCTCTTGGCAGATGTAGACGATGTTGTTGACCTCGGAAGCGGCCTTACGCATTGGTAGTCTTGCCACATCGATGAGGCGATCCTTATTAAGTAGGTTTGAAGCGAGACGAAGAATCTTAAAGCCCAAACGATATCGCTTAGAGGATTTCTCCTGCATCACAAGGTTGTTTTCCATAAGGGACATCAAAAAACGATGTGTTGTCCCGAGGGAAAGGTGCATAGTTTCACTTAATTCTGAGACAGTGATTCCATCAGGGTACTTACTTAAAACCGTGAGAATCTCAACGGCGCGGTCAATGGTTTGCAAGGTAATTCCTTTTTGTTACATATTCATATTTTGGAAAAGTTTTCCGTTTAGCGGAAAATTTATTGGTATTTTACCCATATAATGGAATCTGTTTCCAAAATGCGGAAAGGAAATATTCGCGCTTTTTAATTTTTATCACAAAAACGGAAACGTTTTCCGCAATGTGGAAAAAAACTACAAACAAATCTTCAGTTTGAAAAAAAAGAGGAGTCCTACCATGACGCAATTGCGTGTCGGAGCTAAAGAGTTTGCCGAGAAGGTTTTTGATGATATCCGTTCATTTTCCAAAGACCCCGTTATTGGAATTTCGCGTCAGGGCTACGGCCCTCTTGAGCAGAAGGTTCACGACTATGTAAAGGCTTGGGCTGCATCCCTCGGGCTTGAAGTTAAGGTTGACCGTTGCGGGAACCTCTTTGCAACACTTCCCGGCAAAGACAGGTCTTTACCTTGCTACATGACAGGCTCGCACGGTGACAGCGTCCCACAGGGCGGCCACTACGATGGCCTTGCGGGTGTTGTTGCAGGGATGACAGCGATTAATTGGATGAAGACAATCGGCTTTACGCCAGCTCGTGATGTGACACTTGTCGTTTTCCGTATGGAAGAGAGTTCTTGGTTCGGTAAGGCCTATGTGGGTTCCCTTGCGATGGCAGGATTGCTCACGGAAGCTGATCTCGCACTAAAGCACCGCACGGAAGACGTGACTCTTGCTGAAACCATTCGTAAGGCAGGTTTCAATCCAGCTGACATGTTAAAGAAGGACCCCTCGATTGATTTCTCTCGCATTGCTGCCTTTACAGAGCTTCACATTGAACAGGGCCCGACACTTGATGCACAGAAAAAGGCGCGCGTCGGTATCGTCACAGGCATCCGCGGTAATTTACGCCATAAGACATGCCGTTGTGTTGGCGTGAAAGCACACTCGGGCGCTGTTGACCGTCAGTATCGCCACGATGCAGTGATGGCAATGGCAGATCTCCTTATGCGCATGGATAAGCATTGGGCAGAGTGGCTTGTTCGTGGCGAAGACCTTGTTTTTACCGCAGGTGTCTTTAAGACCGATGCTGCTGCGGCGATCGCCATCATCCCGGGGGAGGTCACCTTTAGTATCGATATCCGCTCGCTTTCTCGAGATACGCTCAATCGCTTCCACGCTCTCCTTCTTGCCGAGAGTGAGGCAGTTGGTGCTGACCGTGGAGTTAAGTTTGAATTCGATCGCTTGCTTGTCTGTGAACCCTCTGCGATTGATGAAGATTTGATGGCGCATTTAGCAGAGAGCGCCAAGAAAGCGGAAATCCCAACGAAGTACATCCCAAGTGGTGCAGGCCACGATGCGGCTGTTCTCGGAAACGCTGGAGTGCCTGTCTCGATGATCTTTGTTGCAAACCAAGATGGATCGCACAACCCGCATGAAAAGATGCGTTTGGATGACTTCCTCTTAGGTGCAGAGGTACTCTTTACGGCGATTGCAAACTACAACTAAAGGTAGTTCAAAGAAGAATTTTTTTGAATGGAGAAATAAACAATATGTGGGATCTAGCCATTAAAAACGGAACGTGTGTTACATCCACGGAAAGTTTTAAAGCAGATATTTATGTGAAAGACGGGAAAATTGCCGCCATCACAACGGAAGATTTGGGTGAAGCGAAAGAAACGCTTGACGCAACTGGGAAAAAGGTCTACGCGGGCTTTATCGATACGCACGTGCATTCTCGCGATGGCGGAGCGCTTCATAAGGAAACCTTCGCGCATTCAACTCGCGGTGCAGCGATGGGCGGTATCACGACTGTCGTTGAAATGCCAAACGCCGTGCCACCTGTTTGCACAGTGGAAAACTTCAAAGCGCAGAAAGCCAATCTTGCAAGCAAAGCCTTTGTGGACTTTGCGATGTGGGCGCTTTGCGTTGGTGACTTAAATAACAAGGATTTGCTTGAACTCGATAAGTGCGGTGTTGCAGGCTACAAATTCTTCTGGGGTTATGCCTTAAAGAAGAGTAACTACAACCTCATCTATAACTATGACCCCAATGACCCCGATGTCTTCCCACCCTTGGATGACGGTCAGGTCTTTGGCATTTTTGAAACCGTCGCTAAGACTGGAAAGCTCCTTGGCATTCATGCGGAGAATTCTTCTCTTATCCGTAGGCTCACGGATCGCGTAAAGCCTGAGGAATACGAAACAGAGTATGAGGCTCTCTTGGCTTGCCGCCCAAGCGTCTGTGAAGAGACGGTTGTGCAGACAGCAATCTCTTTTGCTAAGGCAACGGGGTGCCACCTTCATATTCTTCATACATCTGCTAAGGAAACTGTTGACTTGGTCGACGCTGCGCAGAAAAAAGGATTGAAGGTAACAGCGGAAACTTGCCCACACTATCTGACGCTTACCAAGGAAGACTTCAAGCGCGTGGGGCCCATGATTAAGGGCTATCCCCCTGTGCGTGAAAAGGCTGACCAGGCCCGTCTCTGGGAAGGGTTGCGTGCAGGAATTCTTTCGCACGTTTGCTCCGATCACGCCCCTCACACGGCAGAAGAAAAAGCAGGGAGCCTCTTTAAGATCCCCTCAGGCATGTGCACAATCGAAACTCTTGTACCGCTCATGACAGATTCTGTAAATAAGGGTCTTATTACAGAAAACGACATCGCTCGAATCCTCTCGGAAAAGCCCGCAGAGCTCTTTGGGCTCGATCACAAGAAGGGATTCCTTCGCGTTGGAATGGATGCCGATATCACGCTTGTCGATTACGACTATGAAGAAACAGTCGATATCAGTCGCTTCCAGAGTGTGAGTAAGGTCTCTGGCTTTAATGGCTTTAAGTTAAAGGGCTACCCCGTTGCAACAGTGTTGCGCGGCAAAGTCATTATGAAAGACCGTAAGCTCGTTGGCGAACGGACAGGTGAATTCGTTGCCGCTCATCCGGCAAAGGCCGATTAAGAAAAGGCTACGCGGGTTCGCTCTTTATTTTCCCCTCCTAAAGAGCGAACCGCGCTGACTTTTAACGAGGTTTGAGACTATGGAAATC
This sequence comes from Duodenibacillus sp., assembly GCA_963661915.1. Lineage (GTDB taxonomy): Bacteria > Pseudomonadota > Gammaproteobacteria > Burkholderiales > Burkholderiaceae_F > Duodenibacillus. Next base: position 12,556 of record CAVLDT010000028.1, on the reverse strand, counting down.
ACAATCATCAATCCTAATTCCAGTGCTTCAATGAATGCAGGAATCCTTGAGAGTGCAGAGCGTGTCGCAACTCGTGAGGACTCTCTTCGGATGTTGTGCGTGAAAGAGTCTCCCGCTTTAATTAACAGTGCTGTTGACGAAGTAAGAGCTGCCTTTTGGACACTCAAGAAGGCAGAAGAACTTGCTTCTAGCACAGAAGGGTTTGTCATCGCCTGTCACAGTGACCCAGCCGTGAAGGCAATTTGCGAGGCAACAGGGAGACCCACTGTGGGAATCGGTTTTGCATCTCTAGCGGCAGCCGCAAGATTAGGAGGAAAGTCTGCGATTCTCGCAATTTCCGAGAAGTCGATTCCTCGCAAGACAGAACTTGCAAAGCGTTACGGCTTTGAAGGTCTCTTTGATACCTTTGCAACTGGCTACACAGAGCAAATGCGCAAGGAAGAGATCTTTGAGTGTCTATCTAACGCAATTAACGAGGCTCTTAAGAAGAGGGCGTATGCGAGTTTCGTTTTGGGCTGTGCTGGGATGGCATCAGTTGCAACAGGCTTAAGAGAAAAATTTGAACTGCCAATCATTGATGGGACAGAAGAGGCAGTTCGTCTTTTGAAGCAAGGGTAGTTTGTTCGAGTAGTTTTAAAGAAAAAAAGAGAAGTTATTCATATTTTTTCATCTTCAGATTATGGAAAAGTTTTCCATAATGCGGAAAAACAAAAATCACTGAGAATCAGAGGAGTCTTTTATGTTGTTTTGGTTAGGAATTTTGGTTGTCCTAGCGACATTCGTGGGAATTATCAAAAAATATGACGCAAAAATGTGCTTGTTTATAGCTGGCCTTGTTTTGTGCATTGCTGCTGGTCATCCATTGACGGCTATTAATACGTTTACGAAGCTACTTACAAATAGTTTCCTTGTGCCAATCATTGCTTGCTCAATGGGCTTTGCATGCATTATTTCCTTAACAGGATGCGATAAGCATTTCTCATACTTCGCATTACGTTACTTACTTCGGGTGAAGATTCTCTTGGTCCCGATGTCTGTTCTTCTCATTTGGCTGTTCTCGAATGCTATCAATTCTCCAGCAGGCCTAGCTGCAGCAGTTGCACCGATTATCGTCCCCGTTTTAATGCGTGCAGGAATTCCGCCAGCTATGGCAGCTGCGACAGTTCTTCTAGGGACATGGGGTGAATTCACGAGTGTATCGTCAGGGCTTGCGGCAGTTGTTGGCTCATATTCGGGTCATGACGTGCCAACCCTTGTTCTAAAGGCGCTACCAGCCTCTCTTGCTGGTCTTGTCGTAACACTTGTTGTTATTACGCTTACGGCAATTTGGAAAAAGGAACTCTATAACAGAGAATCCGTGGCAAAAACGACAGAGGATACTGCAGAGAATGTTATGGCTGAGGTGCTTGCATTTAAGGTGAATTATCTTCGTGCTCTAATGCCAGTGCTCCCGATTATTATTTTGATCCTTGGTACAGATCAAGTTGGTTGGATTTACAAATTTTCTGTACCCCAGGCAATGATAATTTGTACGGCTCTAACGCTTCTTGTGACATGGAAGAGTCCCTTTGAAGCCGTTAATGAATTCTGCAAGGGCATGGGTAGTGGCTTTGCTTCCATTGTCGCTCTTATTGCTGCAGCAGGTGTGTTTACTGCAGGTATGACCGAGGCTGGCCTTATTAGTTCTCTTATTGAGGCAATGAAGAACTCGGTAGATCTTGCAAAGGTATCGGCTTCTTGGGCCACTTTCCTTCTTGCTGCACTTTCAGGTTCTGGCGATGCTGCGACACTCGCATTTAATACGGCTATTACTCCCCATGCTGCATCCTTCGGTTTGGATAGCGACATTCTTGGTATGACCGCCTATTTAGGAGCAGCTCTTGGTCGCACACTTTCTCCTGTTGCTGGTGTGACTTTGATTTGTGCAGGTGTTGCGAGAGTCGATCCTTTGGAATTGGTTAAGCGCACGGCACCCGCTTGTATCTTCACAAACCTTACGGCAATGATCATTCTCAGTTATATCTTGCAGTAATTTTTGAAAAGTGTGCGCCTTAGTTTTCTAAGGCGCACAGTAGAAAATCAAGATTTAACGAGGAATTTTTTAATTAACTTACAACATAGGAAATCAGTGCCTATCGCTGAGAGTAAAAATATTAAAAAGGTAATGCAGTTATGAGTCTGTTTGTAAATGTATTGGTAATTATTGCCTTGCTTATTGCGGCCGCATATTTCGCAATGTCAGAGATTGCGTTAGCGGGATCGAGGAAATTGCGACTTTCACGCATGGCAGAAAAGGGAGATAAACGCGCGAAATTAGTGCTTGCACTTAAAGAGAATCCAGGCTCATTCTTTTCCGTAGTGCAGATTGGAATTAATGCAGTTGCCATATTAGGCGGTATTCTCGGTGAGGCGGCTTTCACGGGTGTTTTTGAAGACTTACTAAGAGGAATTTTGCCAGAAGAGATTTTGCTCACCGTTTCTTTTGCTTGTTCTTTTGTTTTGGTCACGCTTCTTTTTGTTATGTTTGCGGACCTTATTCCAAAACGAGTTGCGATGAGTCGACCAGAATCAATTGCGGTTGGAATGGTCCGATTAATGCAATTTTTCATTCTGATTTTTAAACCTCTCGTTTGGGCACTAACCGCGATGTCGGGATTCATTATGAAGATGATGGGTTTGCCTACGACATCAAAAGAAAAAATCACCAACGAGGATATCGTGGCTACAGTAGAGGCGGGCGTCGCTGCTGGCTTATTAGATCCCCAGGAACAAACCGCAATTACGAATGTGATGGATCTTGAAAGTCGTTTGGTTCCAAGTGCCATGACTGCTCGCGATAGTATCGTTTTCTTCGATTTGAATGAATCTTATGAAAGCATTACGAAAAAAATCCAAGAGAATCCGCATGACAAGTTTTTAGTATGCGACAAGTCCATTGATAAGGTGGTCGGAATCGTCGATTCAAAAGAACTTTTAAAAAAATACGCTGAACGAAAGCCATTTGCTCTTCAAGATAGTGGCCTCATTGGACCTGCAATTTCTGTTCCTGATTCATTAACGCTTTCGGAGACCTTGGAGCAGTTCAAATCTCAAACGACTGATTTTGCGGTTGTTGTCAACGAATACGCCCTCACAGTGGGGGTTATTTCTCTGAAGGACATCCTCTGGATAGTCATGGGGGACTATGTGGCTGTCCCTGATGATTTGCAAATTGTTGAGAGAGATGACGGATCTTGGCTCATTGATGGTGCAACTCCTGTAGATGATGTTGAGAGAATGTTGGACATTACAAAACTTCCAGACGAAGAGGCTTATGAAACGGTTGCTGGATTCATGATGTACATGTTAAGGAGAATCCCAAGGTTAACCGACCGAGTGACATTCGCTGGCTGGCGCTTTGAAGTGATTGATGTAGAGGGAGCTCGTGTTGATCAGGTTTTAGCAACACGTCTTAAGGATTTGGAAATTGCAGAAAAAGTTCGTGAGCAAACAGCAAAGGAACACAAGGAAACTAAGGTGGAAAATCATTCGCTTCAAAGCAGAGCCCTTTCTCAAGAGAAGTTAACAGCAGAAAAGGGGACAAAATGAGGCGCATGAAGGTAGCTGTCAATGAGGAGTTGAGGCGCTTTATTGAGACTCAACGTGAGACGGTAAATCTCGTCGATGCTGACCTCACGGAAGTTTCTGCTGTTGTTTTAGACGATGCCGATGCAGAAAAGTGGGGAGATGTTGTACGTAAGACAGGGTTCGGAATACCAATTTTTGTTGTGCATTCGCCGGATATGCCACTTGCTACGAATGTACTCGGACATGTGCGGGGAATTTTTAATTACGATTTAACAAATGCCCTGTTCTATGGTCGGCAGATTGATGCGGTAGCTGAAGAATATGAGCGGCAACTTTTGCCCCCATTTTTTGATTGTCTAGAAACATATGTAGCACAAGGTCATACACAGTTTGATTGCCCTGGGCATCAAGGAGGTGAGTTCTATAGACGTCATCCTGTTGGCCGCGAGTTTTATGACTTCTATGGGGAAAATCTTTTTCGGTCGGATTTATGCAATTCCGATGTAAGTATGGGAGATTTGCTCATCCATGAGGGAGCAGCTCTGCTGGCACAAAAAGCCGCAGCCAGGGCCTATAACGCAGACAAAACTTACTTCGTTTTGAATGGAACATCTGCATCCAACAAAGTCGTTCTAAGTGCTGTCCTTGCTCCAGGAGATCTTGTGCTTTTTGATCGAAATAACCACAAGTCTATTCAGCATGGTGCTTTGTTGATGTCAGGGGCAATACCTGTTTATCTAGAAACGGCACGTAATGATTATGGGTTTATTGGGGGCATTGATGATCATTGTTTTGACGAAACCTATCTAAGGAAACTCATCTCAGAGGTGTCGCCCGAGAGAGCAAAAGAAAAGCGCCCGTTCAGAATTGCAGTAATTCAACTCGGAACGTATGACGGAACAATTTATAACGCTCGCTATGTTGTTGACCGGATTGGTCGACTCTGTGATTACATTCTGTTTGACTCTGCCTGGGTTGGTTATGAGCAATTCATTCCAATGATGAAGGACTGCTCTCCGATGCTTCTTGAACTTGGTCCAGAGGATCCAGGTATTTTTGTCACGCAGTCTGTTCATAAACAGCAGGCAGGTTTTTCTCAAGCCTCTCAAATTCATAAGAAGGATAGCCATATCAAAGGACAAGTTCGATATGTCCCGCATAAGCGCCTTAACAACGCCTATATGATGCAGGCTTCAACATCTCCTTTTTATCCTCTTTTTGCATCTCTTGATGTCAATGCCAAGATGAATCGAGGTGAAAGCGGTCGTGCAATCTGGAGGCAAAGTGTTCTAACAGGAATCGAGGCAAGAAAGTTAATTCTTGCGAATTGCCGGTACTTCAAGCCATTCATCCCAGATGTTGTTGATGGAAAAGCCTGGCAGGATTGGCCTACAGAAACTATTGCTGATGACAGACGTTTTTTTGAAATCAATCCAAAAAGCACTTGGCATGGATTTGAAGGGTACGGAGATCATCAATATTTTGTCGATCCCTGCAAGTTACTTTTAACAACGCCAGGCATCGATATTAAATCGGGGAAGTATGAAGAATTTGGAGTGCCTGCATCGCTCTTAGCTGAGTTTTTGCGAGAAAATAGCATCATCCCAGAAAAATCAGATTTGAACTCTTTGTTGTTTCTGATGACGCCTGCTGAAAGCCAAGCCAAACTTGAGCGTTTGGTGAATCAGCTGACTCGTTTTGAGCGGATGCTCGATGAAGATGCTTCTCTTGAGGCAGTTCTTCCAAAAGTCTATCGTTCTTTCGAATCGTATTATCAAAGCACTTCCTTGCGCCAGCTGTGCTTGCAAATGCATAACTTCTATAAAGCGCATGCTGTAAAAGATTTACAGAAGGCAATGTTTCGGAAAAATAACTTTCCGAGAATGGTTATGCAGCCACAACAGGCGCATTGGTCGTTTATTCGAGGACAAACAGACTATGTTCCTCTCTCAGAGGCGGAAGGGAGAATCGCTGCTGAAGGTGCGTTGCCATATCCACCAGGAATCGTTTGTTGCGTTCCCGGAGAGGTTTGGGGCGGACCAGTGCTGAAGTATTTCCTTGTCCTCGAGGAGTTGATTAACTTGTTTCCAGGCTTTACGCCCGAGTTGCAAGGAGTGTATTGCGAAACACTTCCAAGTGGGCATAAGAAGATTTATTGCAATGTTCTCAGAGAAAAAACCTTGAAAGGCTAAAAGATTGAAGGAGACCCTTATGGGCGAATCTCAAAGTAAATTAACAACGGTTCGAGAAATTCTCGAACAGAGAATTAAGGATGCAGGAGGATGGGTAAATGCGCATTCTCATGCGGATAAGGCATATACGATTTCACCAGAAATGCTACACATAACGCAGACTTGCACTTTGCAACAAAAGTGGGATGCCATTGATAAGTTCAAGAGAGAATCGACGGAAAGCGATTTTTACGATCGATTTTGTCGTTTCTTCGAAGCGATGGTCGAGCAGGGATGCGTAGCCTGTGCAAGTTATGTCGATATCGACCCCGTTGTCGGTGACAAGGCTATCAACGCAGGTTTTCGGGCTCGAGAGAGGTTCCAGGGAGATCTCACGGTGAAATTCGTTAATCAGGCGATTAAAGGCGTTATCTCCCCAGAGGCTCGTAAGTGGTTTGACCGAGCAGCATCACTCGTTGACATTATTGGAGGGATTCCAATGCGCGACGAATTTGATTTTGGAAGGAGTCGCGAGGCACTTGATGTGTTCTTGGGAACAGCGAAGGCGATGGGAAAACCGGTGCAACTGCATATTGACCAGTTTGACAAGGTCACAGAGTGCGAAACAGAAGAACTTTGTTATAAAACGATGGAGTATGGCCTTCAGAACCGAGTGTCCGCTGTGCATTGCGTCTCTATCGCGGCGCATTCGGAAAGTTACCGTAAACGTCTTTATGCGTTGATGAAGAAAGCAGGTGTGATGGTTGTTTGTTGCCCCACAGCGTGGCTTGATACACGCCGGACAGAGACAATGAGTCCTGGACACAATGCAATCGCGCCTGTGGAAGAAATGGTTGAAGCGGGAGTGGTTGTTTCACTCGGAACGGATAATGTAAGTGATGCAGTTTTGCCTTGGACACATGGAGACATGTGGACGGAATTTCGCATGATTGCCACCGCATGCCACTTAAACAATTTTGATGCGTTAATCGAAATTGCGACAGTTAATGGTCGCAAAGTCATGGGGATTTAAGATGCCAAGGAAATTTATTGCAAGTTATGAAAGCCGCATCGTCCGTGATCTTTTGTGTGAAAAACTCATAGAGACTCAGACGATTACATTTCATGTTCAGCATCCCATGCTTCTAAGGGAAAGAGAGCTTCCAATTTATATTGATAAACAGCAACTCCTTTTGCATCCTGAGGATTGGCGAGATGTTGTAGATGCAACGATTCTTTCGATAGATGCGGCTTGCCTAAATATAGATTTCGTCGCGGCAACGGCATCATCGAGCGCGATGTTGTCCCAAGCAGTTGCTTATCGTTTAGGGTTGCCTGCCTTAGTTATTGCAGAACGCACAGACATCGAGAAAGACCTGAGGATTGCAAACGTTGTTAAAGGGAAAACGGTACTTCTTATTGAAGACAACATTTTCACAGGGGCATCGACACTTAAGGCTACCCAGTCGCTTCGCAGATTGGGGGCACAAATTTCCGATGTTGTGGCTCTGACAAGTTATGAACTACCAGAGGTAAGTGTGGCGCTATCCGACGCGAATCTTACTTTGCACCAAGTGATTGCTTTGTCGGATGTGGTTGAGCGTGCTTTTAGAAATGGGCGCATTACCGAAGAAGTAAGAAACGGTGCTATTGCTTGGGCGAAGTACGAGTAGGCGTTGTTCTTAAGTCTAGAGTGAGCTGATTTAAAACCTCCTTTTTCTTTGTTTCTTTTGAGCAAAGGAAAGGGAGTTTTTGCAATGGATTTCTCAAGATTCTCCGTTGTATAGAAAGTCCAAAGTATTGTTTTCACACATCACCTGAGGGAAATTTTTGGGAAATTCTTTAACAGTTTCCCAACATCTTCCCGCATAATGCACGAACTCGTTTTATAGCGAGAAAGGAGTTTTCACTTAAAAAAATACTTTTCCACCATAGGAGACCCAAGCCATGTTATTTTGGTTAGGCCTTGCCATCGTTATTGCGACACTTGTCGGAATCATCAAGAAGTATGACGCTAAGACTTGTCTGTTGCTTGCTGGCGTTGCAATGTGCGCTCTCGCGGGACATCCGCTTGCAGCAATCAATGCTTTCACAAAGATGCTCACCAATAGCTTTCTTGTTCCAGTTATTGCGTGTTCAATGGGTTTTGCCTGCATCATTACGCTTACAGAGTGCGACAAGCACTTTTCCTACTTCGCATTGCGTTACCTACTCAAAGTCAAACTGCTCCTTGTGCCGATGTCGGTACTCCTGATTTGGCTCTTTTCTAATGCCATTAATTCTCCTGCGGGTTTAGCCGCCGCTGTGGCGCCGATTATCGTTCCCGTTTTAATGCGTGCAGGAATCCCTCCAGCGATGGCCGCGGCTACGGTTCTCCTTGGAACTTGGGGTGAATTCACAAGTGTCTCTTCCGGGCTTGCCGCTGTGGTGGGTTCCTATTCGGGGCACGATGTTCCAACGCTTGTATTGAAGGCCTTGCCTGCTTCTCTCGCAGGGCTCGTTGTCACACTTGTTGTCATCACACTTACAGCCATTTGGAAAAAGGAACTCTATAACGGAGAGGGCGTCTCAAAAGATGCGCAAAGTGCAGCCGATGTCGTCATGGCCGAGGTTCGTGCTTTTAAGGTAAATTACCTTCGGGCTTTGATGCCAGTGTTGCCAATCATCATTTTGATTATGGGAACAGAGCAGGTCGGTTGGATCTACAAATTCTCGGTTCCGCAAGCGATGTTGATGTGTTCAGCTCTCACGCTCCTTGTGACATGGAAGAGCCCCTTTGAAGCTGTCAATGAATTCTGTCAGGGGATGGGTAGCGGCTTTGCTTCGATTGTTGCTCTCATTGCCGCCGCAGGTGTCTTTACCGCTGGTATGACTGAAGTTGGTCTCATTAGTTCTCTAATTGATGCGATGAAGAATTCCGTGGATCTTGCGAAGATTTCTGCCTCTTGGGCTACATTCCTCTTGGCCGCTCTCTCGGGTTCTGGCGATGCGGCAACTCTTGCCTTTAACACGGCGATTACGCCACATGCAGCATCCTTTGGTCTGGATAGCGACCTTGTTGGCATGACCGCTTACTTGGGTGCAGCCCTCGGCCGTACGCTCTCGCCCGTGGCAGGCGTCACCCTTATCTGCGCGGGTATTGCGAAGGTCGACCCCTTGGAACTCGTTAAGCGCACGGCCCCTGCTTGTGTCGCAACGAACCTCATGGCAATGATCGTTATGAGTTACATCTTGCAGTAAAGAGAACGTTTTTTTCTAGAAGAGAGGGCGTTTTATGAACACAGTGCAAACGACTTCCAAACCCCTTACCACGGTTCGAGAAATTCTCGAGCCGCGTATTCGGGCCGCAGGCGGTTGGGTCAATGCCCATGTACATGCAGACCGTGCTTACACGATCTCCCCTGAGATGCTTCGCATCTCGCAGACTTGCACATTGCAGGAAAAGTGGGATGCCATTGATCAATTCAAGCGAGAATCTACGGAAGTGGATTACTACGACCGTTTTTCGCGTTTCTTTGAAGAGATGATCAAGCAAGGGTGCACGGCCTGCGGAAGTTACGTTGATATTGACCCTGTCGTTGAAGAACGGGCTATTCAGGGAGGAATGCGAGCCCGAGAGAGGTTTGCAGGGGATATCACGGTAAAGTTCATCAATCAGGCTATCAAGGGTGTGATCACCCCTGAGGCACGACGCTGGTTTGATGTGGCAGCCTCTTTGGTTGACATCATCGGCGGTATCCCGATGCGCGATGAAATCGATCACGGTAAGGGTTTTGAAGCGATAAATGTGTTACTGGGAACTGCTAAAGAGCAGGGAAAACTCGTTCAATTGCATATCGATCAGTTTGACACGATTACCGAAGCAGAAACAGAGCTTCTCTGCACGATGACGCGACAGACTGGCATGGTGAATCGAGTTTCCGCAGTACACTGCATTTCCCTTGCTGCACATACACTTCATTACCGAGAACGCGTATATGCGGATATGAAGGAGTCAGGTCTAATGGCGGTCTGTTGCCCGACCTCTTGGCTTGACACGCGTCGCTCAGAATATTTGACGCCCCGACACAACGCAATTACGCCTGTCGATGAGATGATTAAAGCGGATGTCACTGTTGCTCTTGGCACAGATAACGTTAGTGACGCTGTTCTACCTTGGTCGCACGGAGACATGTGGACAGAACTTCGCATCCTTGCAACGGCATGCCACATCAATGACTTTGATGCCTTGGTCGATATCGCGACAGTCAATGGCCGCAAGGTATTGGGAATTTAAAAGGGGAGAAGCAAAAATGGATAGAAAATTTCCTCCGAGTTCTCCTGGGTTTTACGCATCAGCACTTGTTGAAGAAAAGATTGTTAATACCCCCGGGGCTCTTGTGGTTGATTTGGACAACCCAAGGCGACTTCCTTCTGGGCTCGTAACGCCTGTCTTCTTTGATAACCGCACTTTCATTATGGACGCGGAAGATTGGCGAGACCTCGTTGATGCCATGCTTTGCACGGCAGATGAGTGTCGGATGAAGCCAGAGTTCCTTGTCGCAGTGGATTCTCCGAGTACTATTCTTGCTTCAGCGGTTGGTTATCGTATGGGAGTGCCAGTTTTCGCAATTGAGTCTCTAAAAAAAGCCCCACTCGCAGGTATTGAAGGGCGTTTTATCCGCGGCAAAGCCGGGCTACTTATTGCAAACCATATTTCAATGGGGGAGGCAAGCATAAAGGCTGCAACGGCTGTTCGTCGCTTGGGCGGGAAAGTCGATGCCGTTCTCGCTCCCACGGGGTTTGATTTGCCAATCACGGAGAAAAGACTAAAAGCGGAGGGTCTCTACGGGCAGACGGTTGTCAATTTTCAGGCGTTACTCGATTTTTGCTGTGACGTTGATATCATCAGCGAATATGACCAGGGTGAAATCGAGCAATGGGTTGAAAACCCAACTATCGAGAACAAGGGTAAGTGAGGCTTGTTCACTTTTTTTCGATAGAGGAAATTCCTCTTTAAGGGAGCAAAGATGTTTAACTTGCTTCTTTAACGAGGAACTGAAATAAATCGAGAACCAAACATCTCGACTTCACGCGTGGGAAGCTTAAGTCTTTTGGCTGTGGCTTCCCAATTTTTCATCGCTTTAAGAACATCACGGATAATTTCATCGGCTTTTCTTTGAGTGAGCATATACTCATTCGCACTTGCTCGAAGAATCTCTATATCAGAGGCATCCGTCTTCCCATTGATCAATAGACTTTGATGCCTGTTAAGAGTTGGGTTCATGTCATAGGCAGGAGACAAGGTCCAGCCTTTTGCCGTGAGAAGAAAACCGTGATTCCTAAAATGGTCGTCTGTGTTACCAATTGCGATGTTAAAGGCGACACGTCTAAAAAGTTCTTCTAGGTTTTCTTCAACGCTTGCGGAGTTTTCAAGAACCGCATCAACAATATCTAAATAGCCGTGGCCTGTTAAAGCACCATCGCCATCTTTTAAACCGAGAAGTGTCATAGAGGAGGCAAAGTGGAGTCTCTTTTTACCATTGCGATCGAAACGCTTTACAAGAAAAATATGATGTTTACCATCGATTTCGAGCAGTTTCGATTCTGAAACTTTAATCCCTGCTATCCGTGCCATCCTGTAGGAAAATTCTTCCCGGGCACCAAGGTCGTGCGTGTCATTGACAGATGGGAATTTTGCAATCCATAGATTTCCCTCTGTGTCGAGTACGGTAGCCTTAGGACGGGCTCCGCCTAAAGAGGATCCAGGTTCGAGCAATTGACGCAACTATTTTTCTTTTGGGATGTGTTCTTGAGTTCACTTTTTTCTATTCTGCTGCCGCCCGAGCAAGTTCTCGCAAACTTGTCAGTGGCGGAACGGCAAGAGAGGAGCCTTCGTTCAAGAAAGGCCCCTCGGGAGAGTGTCTAAAACGAATTGCTCCAATCCGAGTGAAGTCGTTGATTTTTTCAATCTGATCTACAGCACCTAAAGGTAGAGGCTTGCGTTTTCTCTTGATGGCTTTAAGTTCCTCATTTCGCGTTAAGAGGAGCTTTCCCCAGGAATCAGGTAACACATCAGACAAGAAACCGAAGGTTTCCTTGCCTCCTAGAAGCTGTTGGCGGGTAATAGCGGGAGCGAGCTTTTCCGAAAAACGCAAATTCGGATGATTGATAAGCCATGTCCGATTGAATTCAAAGTCGTACTTTGGGCTGTCGTGAAGATACTCGCAAAAAAGTGATCCGAGTAAAACGGTTCCTTCTGTCCAATCGCAGTCCAAGTAGACAAAAAGATTTTGAGAAGGAGTTGTCATGGTATTTACTTCGAAGAGGCTCTTTTCCGAAGCCTCATATCCTGTAGGTCTCGCCCTAATTTGTCATCTCGAGCAATAAGATCGATATCGTCAGTAAGTTGTAGGGCATTCAAAACGCGCAAATACGCTCCCATCGAAACAGTGGGGTCGCCTTTTTCGACTTTGCCAGCTGTTGCGCGAGAACATTGAGCGCTCGGCGACAAGCTCTAGCGATAAGTTTCTCCTGAGGCGTGCCATCCGAATTTGTTTTCCGACAGCTTGTAGTTTCGCATTGAGTTTTCTTGTTAGTAGCGTGGAAGATGTCGCTTTAGTCATAAAAGTCTAGTAAAACAAACACAAGTTTAAGTTACGTCAATTTCATTAGACATTATTAGGCATAACAAGTTATGGTTAATTGGCAAAATAGCCCAACAAGCCAAGAAATGACGTTTCGTTTGGCAGAAGAAAGCAACGTTTTTTGAAAATTTTTCACGAGTTCAAATTTTTCTTGCAATCTTTTTTCAAACCCTTTATATTTCGCATCCTCTT
>CAVLDT010000027.1:0-23233 GCA_963661915.1 Duodenibacillus sp. | reverse complement strand
TCTTTAACGAAACCGTAATGAAGGATCGTTTACCGCAGCCTGTTTACAAGGCCTTTAGAGAAGCAGTAACTGAATGGAAGGCTTTAGATTTACCGATGGCTAACATCATCGCTGAGACAATGAAAGATTGGGCTCTCGAACACGGGTGCACACATTTCACACATTGGTTCCAACCGATGACAGGGATTACGGCAGAAAAGCATGAAAGCTTTATTTCGCCAACCGCAGGCGGGCACGTCATCATGGAGTTTTCTGGTAAAGAACTCATCCAAGGCGAACCCGATGCATCATCCTTCCCATCGGGCGGTCTTCGTGCGACCTTCGAAGCTCGCGGTTACACCGCTTGGGATCCGACAAGTTACGCCTTTATTAAGGATGACACACTTTGCATCCCGACTGCGTTCTGCTCCTACACAGGGGAAGCCCTCGATAAGAAAACACCACTTTTGCGTTCCATGAATGCCATCTCCAAGGCCTCAGTCCGAGCATTGAAGCTCTTAGGCATTGAAACAAAGCGTGTTTACAGCACTGTAGGGCCTGAGCAAGAGTATTTCCTCGTTGATAAGGCTCTCTTTGATAAGCGTAAAGACCTTGTCTACACAGGAAGAACCCTTTTTGGTGCACCGAGCCCCCGCGGCCAAGAACTTGAAGACCACTACTTTGGAATGATTAAGCCCCGCGTGCGGGAATTTATGAAAGACCTTGACACTGAGCTCTGGAAGCTTGGTGTTCACGCCAAGACTGAGCATAACGAGGTAGCACCCGCGCAACACGAACTTGCTCCGATCTTTACCCGCACGAACATCGCTACAGACCACAACCAAATCATGATGGAATTCATGAAGAAGGTGGCTCTCAGGCACGGAATGGTTTGTCTCTTACATGAAAAACCCTTCGCCGGGATCAATGGCTCTGGGAAACACAACAACTGGTCTCTAAGCACCGCTGAAGGAAAAAACCTTCTTTCTCCAACGGATAATCCCTACAGGAATAAGAGCTTCCTTCTTTTCCTTGCGGCTGTGATTAAAGCCGTGGATGAACATCAGGACTTACTGAGAATCTCTGTTGCAAGCGCTGGCAATGACCATCGCCTTGGCGCCAATGAAGCGCCACCTGCAATCGTCTCAATCTTCTTAGGCACGGAACTCACGGGGATGCTAGAGGCGATTGCCGCTGGGAAGGTTTGGACACCGCATGCAGCTCGGGCAATTCACCTTTCTGAAGACACAGTCCCCGCTTTAACGCAAGACAACACTGATAGAAACCGCACTTCTCCTTTTGCCTTTACAGGCAATAAGTTTGAATTCCGTATGCTTGGCTCAAGTTTCTCTGTCGCAGGTCCCAACATCATCCTTAACACAATCGTTGCGGATGCCTTAAACACCCTCACAGATAAACTTGAAGGTGCAGAAGACCTTGATGCGGCTCTCTATGACACTGTTCGTGAGGTTTACTCAAAACATAAGAGAATCGTCTTTAATGGGAATGGCTACTCAGACGAGTGGGTAAAAGAAGCCGAGAAGCGGGGGCTCCTTAACCTAAAGTCAACGCCAGACTGTCTACCGCTCTTAGCTGAGGAAAAGAACCTTGCACTCTTAGAGAAGTATGGAATCTTTAGCCGCGTAGAGACGATTTCTCGGATGAACATCCTCTTAGAAAACTATGTAAAGACTGTCGCAATTGAAGCCGATACCGCCTTGGATATGCTCTACAAGGATATTCTCCCTGCATTTGAAAGTTATACAGCGGATTTAACGAAGGCAGTGCTGACTAAGAGTAAGGCAGGGATTGCCGCTGGTTTTGAAGCGAATCTTGCAAATAAGCTCTCCACGCTAAGCGCAGAAATCTACAAACGTGCCGAGCTCTTAAAGAAAGCAAAGGATGAGGCATCTAAGGTTTCTTCCCTAAAAGCACAGGCTCGTACCTATCACGACTCTGTACTCTCTGCGATGGACGCCCTGCGAGAGGCAGTAGACGAAGCAGAACCCTATGTTGCGGAGAAGTATCTAACTTATCCCACATACGGAGAACTTCTCTTTGGAGTCAATAACTAGTTAAGTCGCACGCAAGGAGGCGGGGATTACGGTTCCCGCCTTTCTTTGTAAGCCTCAGTTTTATTAATCAACTTAAATAGTAAGAGACCTCTTTTCTTTTAAGCCAAAAGTTTTTGAACTGTTTTCCCATTAAAGAAGTCTCTAAATGAAACGTATGACTAAATATATCTTTGTCACAGGTGGCGTGGTTTCTTCCCTAGGGAAGGGAATTACCGCCGCGTCCCTTGGTCGCCTCTTAAAAAGCCGTGGTTACAAAATCACGATTGAAAAATTCGATCCCTATATCAACATTGACCCAGGTACGATGAGCCCGTATCAACACGGAGAGGTTTTTGTCACAGATGATGGCGCTGAAACCGATCTTGATCTCGGGCACTATGAAAGGTTTATTGATATCAACCTTACAAAGAATTCGAACATCACCACGGGAAAGATTTATCAATCCATCATCAACAAGGAGCGTCACGGCGACTATCTTGGCCGCACCGTTCAGGTTATCCCGCATGTGACAAACGAGATCAAAGCCCATGTCTATGAAGTAGGGAAACTTGAGAACGCTGACTTTGTGATCACTGAGATTGGCGGCACCGTAGGGGATATCGAGAGCCTTCCATTTCTTGAAGCAATCCGTCAAGTGAAAAAGGATGTCGGTAAAGAAAACGTCCTTTACATTCATGTGACACTCGTTCCCTACATCGCAGGTGCCGGGGAGCTTAAAACCAAACCCACACAGCACTCTGTTAAAGAACTTCGCAGTATCGGTATTCAACCCGATATCATCGTCTGCCGCACGGAACACTCAATTTCCCGCTCAATGCGCGAGAAAATGGCAATGTTTTGCGATGTGGAGCCTGAGGCTGTGATTGAAAACATCACCGCTAAGTCCATTTACGACGTACCAGTGCTCATGGAGAAAGAAGGCCTCGATACAATCGTTCTAAAGAAATTAGGCTTAGAAGATACCGCAAAAGACATGCGTGAGTGGCATGAGATGGTTAACCGCATCCACGCCACTTACAGTAAAAAGACAACTGTTGCTGTTGTTGGAAAATATGTTGATCTTCAAGATGCCTACATTTCCATCACAGAGAGCCTTCACCACGCAGCGGTTTTCAATGAAACAGAGCTATCTATTCGTTGGGTTAACGCCGAAGAGATTGAAAAAGAGACCACAAGTCTCGATCAAGTCTTCTCTGGGGTTGATGCAATTCTTGTTCCTGGGGGCTTTGGAAACCGCGGCGTAGAAGGGAAGATTCGAGCAATTCGGTATGCTAGAGAAAAGAAACTTCCATTCTTAGGCATTTGCCTTGGAATGCAGTGTGCGGTTGTTGAATTTGCCCGTAACGTCGCAGGTCTCAAGGATGCAAACAGCACAGAATTCACGGATGAGACCGCGAATCCCGTTATTGCCCTTATGAATGAACAGCGCGATATCACAGACCTAGGCGGCACAATGCGTTTAGGAGAATACCCCTGTGTTCTTAAAGAGGGATCTTTTGCAGCTGCCGCCTACAGAGAGTGTCAAATTTCCGAACGTCACCGCCATCGTTGGGAATTTAACAATAACTTTAAAGAGAGGCTCCTTGTCGCAGGGCTAAAGATTGGCGGCACGTCGCCAGATGGACTCCTTGTGGAAATCATCGAATTGGACAGGTCAATTCACCCTTGGTTTGTTGGTGTTCAGTTCCACCCTGAGTTTAAATCTCGCCCCACAAGACCGCATCCACTCTTTAGAGACTTCATCGCCGCAGCCATTAAAGGGAGTGAAGGGGGAAAATAAGCCCCTTTAAAGAAAGTAGAAGAGGGCGCACACCAGGGCTAAAAGGAAAATAGCGAGGGTGCGCTCTTTTTTATTCATTTGAAAGCCACACTGCCAGAGGTCATCCTTTTCAAGGCCGCGAGAAAGGGCGCCAAAACTCGCAAGTTCTGAAGCCATGTAAGAGTCTTCCACAAGCCGCGGGAGAAGAAGTTTCAGTCGAAAAAAAACTCCTTTTTCTGGGAATCGACTCTTTAAGGCAGATTGAAACCCCAAAAATGCTCTTTTCTTACGCTCAAGCGCTACCCTAACAAAAAGAATTGCAAGACCAAACTTGGTAGCAAGGTCTTGTGAGCACGTACTCACAATTCCACTAACAGCCTTTGCAAGAGAAACGGGTGTAGTTTCTTCAGTTAAAACAAAGGTTAAGAGAAAAAGCGTAATGAGTCTAAAAAATAGTAGAAGCGCCTCAGCAACTAAGGAGGCAAACGAAGCCTCATTTGAAATTAGGCTCACAAGAGTAGAGAAAAGAGCCCAAAATAGCGCCAAAGAGCCCCAAAACATAAAGAAGTGAAGGATAGAGGATAGACCTTTCCTTTTAATTAGGAGAATCGCAAGAGCCACGACGAGAGTACTAAGCAATGCGAGCGGGAAAAACCACAAGCCAATGCTTAGCGGCAAAAAAACTGACAAAAGAAACGATGCACGATTCTGAGAGTTCTCAAACATACCTGGGCTAAAAGGGTTTAATACCCCATTCTCTGTGTGAGGAAACACTCTTTCGGATTTCTTCAATTTTTCCTGCCGCCACAAGCCTACCCTTATAAAGAACAAAACCCTCTGTCTTTTCTTCAAAAAGGGGCTTAAAACTCTCTACGTCATGCGTAGCAATTAGTAGTGTTCTACCTTCTCTTATTCTTCTAATATCTTCAATTAATGCCAAAACGGATGGCCAATCAAGCGCGGCTGTAGGTTCATCAAAAAGCAGTGTCTCTGGCGCTTTAAAAAGAAGACTCGCGAGAGCAAGTTTCTTCTTTTCCCCATAAGAAAGTCGCATTGTGTGTGCTTCGGGATTAAGCCCAAAAGATTCGGCAAGGGCGAGGGCTTTTTTCTTATCTTCCTCTGAAGGCGTCGCTAAAGAGAGGAGAATGTCCTCTAAGACCGTTCCTCCAAAAATCTCAAAATCCACCTCTTGCATTAAAAGGCCAAGAGAAGGCTCTTTCGTCACAGATCCTCCTGTAGGCGTCTCCAGTCCTGAAATCACACGCAGTAAAGAGCTTTTCCCTGCGCCATTCGCGCCAAAGAGAAAAGAAATCTCACGAGCGGGAATCGTAAGTGTTATCTCTTTTAAAAAGGCCGTTGTGAGGTTTTTAACTTCAATCATAGAGAAAGACGCTTTCGGGTTAACCGCCAAAGAAATAGCGAAAGAGCGATTTTAATTACGTCTCCCGGGAGGAAGACAAGACCCATGTAGAAAGCCTCAATAAAACTTTTCTTTAGCGTAAGAGCCATGGATCCGATTCCTAGGAAGTGATCAGCGAGAAGGCCAAGCGTAAGCCACGCCGCGGCGCCCAAGAGTGATTTATTTTTTGCAATGCCAGCAAAAAAGGTAAGGATGATGAATCCGACTAGATATCCACCCGAGGGTCCAAAAAGGACACCAATTCCCGCTTTGCCACCGGCAAAGATTGGAAGCCCTGCAAGTCCTGCTAAAAGGTAGATAAAGACCGATAGCATCGCGCGCTTAGGACCAAGAATGAGTCCTGTGTAGGCAATAAAAAGCACCTGTAAAGTAATAGGAACAGGGCCAATGGGAATGACAATAAGGCTAAAGATGCCAATGAGGGCAGCAAACTCTGCGGCGTAAGCAAGGCTACGAATTTGTTGCATGTAAGAAACCTAAAAATGAGAAAACGCACCGAGGAGCAATCGATGCGTTTTCTTAATTTGAAACGGCTAAACCATCAGAGCTGAGGGACAAAGATGGCTGAGCTCAAAAAGGGCGGTCTCTCTTATTAGGCCATCGCTTTGATAGCGGCGGAAAGACGGCTCTTATGACGCGCGGCGGCGTTCTTGTGCAGGGCACCCTTAGCGCACATCGCATCAACCAAACCCTGGGCCTTCTTGAAGGTCTCAGCGGCAACAGCCTTATCACCAGCAAGGATAGCCTTGCGGACAGACTTAATGGCGGTACGATACTGCGTACGCTGTGCTGAGAGGTGTTGGTTGCGAGCGGTGGCCTGACGGGCACGCTTGCGAGCTTGTTTTGTATTAGCCATTTAGGTATTCCTAAAAAATCATGCTTAAGCGGGAAAGCACACGGTTTAAAAAATACTCGCCGGTGCGCCCTCGCATTCATCAGCCGTGAGCTCGGCCGGTATATGTTTACAATGTTGCCTAACGAAAAGAAAGAGGGCGAGAAATTTCGCCCCTATCTTCGAAAAGCGCCACATTCTAACAAAATGTGTGCTTGGCGACAATAGATTATTTTTGAGAAAACCGCGAATTTATGTCCATTTTGCGCTCGGCTGCCACAGTTTCGGCCTTTACGATGCTCTCTCGAGTCACAGGACTCATTCGCGATATGCTTATCGCCCGTTACTTTGGCGTCACTGCTGCAACAGATGCTTTCTACGTTGCGTTTAGAATCCCGAACCTTTTACGTAGACTATTCGCAGAAGGCGCTTTTTCGCAAGCCTTTGTCCCCATGCTCTCGCAGGTAAAAGAGCAAGAATCCGAAGAGAGAACGCACGAATTCGTGGATCATGTCTTTAGTCTCTTAGCCTCTAGTGTTTTCATCGCTAGCGTTTTAGGAGTCCTCTTTGCCCCTGCAATCGTTTGGCTAATTGCAACGGGATTCTCGGAAAACCCTGCGACATTTACGCTTGCTGTGGCTCTTACCCGCTTTATGTTTCCCTACATTATTTTTATGAGCCTAGTGGCAATGGCTGCCGCTGTGCTCAACACTTGGAGACATTTTGCAATTCCTGCCTTTACGCCTGTTCTTTTGAATCTGAGTTTCATTACCTTCATCATTCTCTTAAGCGAAAGGCTAGAAGAGCCCGTCTGGGCTCTTGCGATAGCGGTGATTGTTGGTGGCGTCCTGCAGCTTGGAACACAACTCATACAACTAAAAAGGATGGGACTACTGCCTGGCCTTACTTCTCCTTTTAAATCCTTAAAGGATAAGGCTGTTACCCGCATGCTGAAACTCATGGTTCCGGCACTCGTTGGCGTAGCAGTGGCTCCGATTTCTATTCTCATTAACACAAACATCGCCTCGCGCCTTGCGGAAGGCTCTGTGACGTGGCTTAGTTACGCAGATCGTTTAATGGAATTTCCAACTGCTCTCCTAGGCGTTGCCTTAGGGACTGTTCTCCTGCCAAGCCTCTCGAGAGCTTTTGCTAGGGGAGAGACGGAAAACTATCGAGATTTACTCGATACAGCGCTTCGAATCGTCCTGCTTCTTTCCATTCCCGCGGCCATCGGTTTAGGACTTCTAGCAGAAGGGCTATCCGCGGTTCTTTTCCAAGGGAAGAACTTCACAGCCGTTGATGTGGCACAAACCTCCATAGCGATGCGAGGCTATGCCGTTGGGATGATTGGTCTCATTGGCATTAAGATTGTCGCTCCTGCCTTTTATGCAAGAAAAGACATTAAGACCCCCGTCATTGTTGCCATTTTCGCTGTCCTCGTCGTTCAGGGCTGTAACTTCTTCACTGTCCCTGTCTTCTCTCACGCAGGACTTGCTCTCTCGGTGGCAATTGGCTCGTGCTTTAATGCTGCAACCCTTCTTATCATCCTCTTAAAGCGTGGCTGGTATGTCTCTCGGGGCGGGTGGTTCTTCTACGTTGTGAAAATCCTTCTAGCCTCTCTTGCGATGGCAGCGCTTCTCATCTGGGCTCAACAGGGCGTCGACTGGGCCGCCATGCAATCCGAGTGGATGATGCGTCTTGTGAAAGTCCTAGGGGTTGTTTCACTAGCTGCTGTGGTTTATTTCGCAACCCTTTTTGTTTTCGGATGGCGTGCAAAAGAACTTAAACATGCTGCCCGCATGAATTAAAAAAGAGAAAACTTTAGAAATGACAGAACTAATTGAAGGCATTGAAGAAAGACTCTTAGCAGTAAAAGAGAAAATTTCAAAGAGTCCTTCTCTAGAAGCAAATCCCAAACTCCTTGCTGTGAGTAAAACTTTCCCAAAAGAGGCCGTTCTCATAGCAGCTCGGGCAGGCCAACGCGAGTTCGGAGAAAACTACGCACAGGAAGGTTGCGAAAAGGTCAAGTGGTTTAAAGAAAATCACCCAGAACTTTCGCTAGTTTGGCATTTTATTGGTCCCGTTCAAGCGAATAAAACCCGTCCAATTGCTGAGTGCTTTGATTGGGTTGAAAGCGTGAATCGCGAAAAGATTGCTAGACGCTTAAGCGAACAAAGGAGAGCGGGGCTTTCTCCCTTAAATGTTCTGATAGAAGTGAATATTGATGGGGAAGAGAGTAAATCTGGCGTAAAGTCAGAGGATGTTCCAACTCTTGCGGCCATCATTGAAAGCCTTCCGAATTTAAAGCTACGCGGCCTCATGGCAATTCCAGCTCCTGCCGACACGCGAGAAGCTCGATTAGAGCCCCTTCGCGCGATGCGTGCGCTCTATGACTCCCTTAAAGATACCTTTCACTTTGACACGCTTTCTATGGGGATGAGTGCGGACATGACTGAGGCCCTAGAGGCTGGGTCAACTGAGGTAAGAGTAGGGACTGCAATCTTCGGACATCGCGATTACGGAAATGCTAAAACGTAGAGTATTTTCAAGCATTACTCTAAAACTAAACGGGCGTCGCATTTTTCAGCAATTGCGACGCTTTCTTTTTCCCAATTACCGGCATTTTCCCGTGATAGACTCGCACGAGAGTTTTTCCAAATCCCAAACACCTTCCCCTTATTTCATAGAAAAAATTCCTTTGGAGGGATTCGCATGAAATCTACCTACATCGCCACCGCTGTAACGGCCGCAATTGCTGGTCTCATTGCCTCAGCCCCTGCGCTTTCTTGCTCAACAATGGTTGTCGGGAAAGCCGTCTCAAAGACAGGATCCATTATCGTTGGCCACAATGAGGATAACGATCTACGCATCGTCACTTCGCAGTATTGGGTTGAACCTGCTGACCACAAGGCAGGAGAAACCATCACCTATGAACCCGATGCAGCGAAGATTCCCCAAGTTCCGCATACATTAGGCTTCTACTGGTCTCAGACCCTGCATCCGGCTGGTTATTCCTACTCAGATGGTTTCGTTAACGAGAAAGGTGTTGTCGTTGCCTCTAACCAAAGTTACGATGCCACAGAAGGCGCTGAACAATTGAAAGAGGGTGGCGTTGGCTACGGCATTCGTAGAATCATCGCTGAGCGTGCAGTAAGTGCAAGAGACGCTGTGCGTATTGCTGCTGATTTAGTGACGCGTTACGGGTACCGTGCCTCAGGCCGTATCTACACGGTCGCAGATAAGGATGAAGCTTGGCAGATTAATCTACTGCACGGTGGGCGCTATGTCGCGAAGAAACTTAAGGATAACGAAGTTACCTATGTCTCTAACGCCTACACGTTGATGGACGTTGACCTTAAGAGCGAAGATGTCATCGCTTCGGCTGACTTAATCGAACACGCTATTAAGGTTGGGAACTACAAACCCGCGAAGGCAGGAGACTACTCAGACTTCAATTTCCGCAAGGCCTATCAGACCGATAAGCGTCGTGCCGCTGACTGGATTAAAGATCGCTCACAGCGTGCTTGGGAACTCATCACAGGTAAAGAAATCAAGGACGAAAACGCTTTCCCGTACTCCTACATCCCAAAGCATAAGCTTGGTGTTGCGGATGTTAAGAAGGTATTGAGTTCTCACTCTAAGCACGAGAAACGCTCTGGTGGTGTCTTCCACAAGAATATGAACGATATTTGCAATATCGGAACCTTTGAATCCGCAGTTTATGTCTTGGCTGACGACCCGCTTTTGATTCGTGGTTGGAGAACCTCTGGGCGCCCCTCCGAGTCTCCCTATGTGCCGTTCTATCCGCTGGCAAAGCCCTCAATTGCGCAGTCCTTTATGACAGCAGAAGAAGCAACAGCTCAGCAATTCCATGGCAAACCCGCAAGTTTTGACTACAAGCCTGACTTTGCGATGTACACCTTCCTCGATGCCCAGAACTACGCAGAACTGCTCGGTAAACAAAAGGCTCTTTCTGAGGCGATTGCAAAACTCGATAAGTCTTGGAATGCCAAGGCTGCGGCTGTTCATAAGGAAGCAGAGTATCTCTTAAAGAACTTCTCAAGAGAGAAGGCAGAACAATTGCTTCACGGCTACAACACCCGTACATACAACGAAGCCACAGTTGCAATCCGTGGATTCATTGAAAAACTTCCTCGCCTTAATGTGAAAATCAATGATGCGAAGGTTGCCGCAGGTAGCAAAGGCGACATGACAGTCACAGTCTTTGGCTCTAAGAAGATAGCGGCCTCGAAGATTGACAAGGCTTCCGTTGGTTTCGGTCTTGTCTATCCGAATGAGGATGTCGAAGCAATCACACTTGCAAAGGCAAAGTCTATGGCAGTGCGTGATGTGAATGGCGATGGCATCAAGGATGCAGTCTTCACATTCGATAAAGAAGTTGTCTTAAAGGACGCCACACTTGGTATTCTCCAAGACCTCTGGTTAACTGCTAAAGCCGACAGCAAGCGTTTTGCTGGCTTTGACACCGTTAAAGTAACAAAGTAATACGTAGAGAGTAATCTCAAAACGAACCCAAAGCGGCCAAGAAAGGGGAGAGTCCCCCTTGGCCGCTTAAAAATTTCAGTGCGTCGCACTTCGCAGGTACGTCTAAATTTGGATATAATGGCGCACTTTGATTTGATTAACCCTTGTGGGGTATTGAAATGGCTGTCCAACAAAATAAAAAATCTACAAGCCGCCGCGGTAATCGTCGTTCCCACGACTCTTTGACGAATCCGCCAGTTGCCATCGAAGCGACAACAGGTGAAGTGCATCGTCGTCACCACATCAGTGCTACGGGTTTCTACCGCGGCAAGAAGGTTATTGCGACTAAAGAAGAAGCTTCCGAAGAATAAGGCTTCTTTTTAAGTGTTCCGATTCCGTTCGGAACAAAAGAGATTTACACAAAAATGAGCCGCCTTCGCGCATCGGTTTAACAATAAATCTGATGCAAACGAACGGGGCGGCTCTTTTTTGTTGCCTTGGATTTTTATACAATCCAGTACTATGAAAATTGCAGTCGTTTTCCCTGGTCAGGGCTCTCAATCCGTTGGAATGCTTCGTAGCTTCGAGGCAGTCCCCGTTGTACGCGAAACTCTCAGTGAGGCTGATGCCATTTTGGGTTACGCACTCTCAAAGCTTATTGCAGAAGGTCCAGAGGCGACACTAAACGAGACCTCTTACACACAGCCAGCTCTCTTTGTGGCTTCCGTTGCTATGTGGCGAACACTAGTAGATAGGCTCCCAGTGGCACCAGCCTACTTCGCAGGTCACAGCTTAGGTGAGTACGCCGCTTACGTTGCCGCCGGAAGAATCTCTTTTTCTGATGCCTTAAAGCTTGTGCAATTCCGAGCAAGACGCATGAAAGAAGTTGCCTCAGTGCACCCAGGTGGAATGGCTGCAGTTCTAGGGCTTGAAGAGAATGCGGTTGTCTCGCTTTGCGAAGATGTGAAGAAATCGGCCTTTGTTGCGGCTGCAAACTTTAATTCGCCTAAGCAAATTGTGATTGCAGGAACTCTAGAGGGCCTTTGTCAAGCCAAAGCTCGTGCTGAAGAACTTGGAGCAAGGCACGTTATCCCTCTTAACGTTTCTGCTGCTTTTCACACAGAGATTTTTTCAGAGGTATCCGAAGACCTAAAAGAAAAATTAAGTGCAGTAGAGATCTTCAAGGAACACATCCCTGTCATCGCTAACTTAGATGCGGCCTCTCACAGCAACGCCTCAGAAGTAAGAGCAACACTCGCAGACCAAGCCTCGCACCCTGTTCAATGGACAAAGACACAGCGCCTATTTGAAGAAAATCACGTTGAAGTAATATTGGAAGTAGGCCCAGGGAGAACACTCACGGGACTTGCTAAGAGAACTCTTTCGGGCGTTAAGCTCTTAAACTACGCAGACTTTTCCGCACTCGATAGCCTTGTCGAAACTCTTTAGGGAGCCATAATCCTATGAATCCGACATTTTCTACAGATTCCTTTAAAGACCGTGTTGTCCTTGTCACAGGAGCAAGCCGTGGCATAGGGAAGGCGATTGCAACGATGTTTGCCGCCTCAGGGGCAAAAGTCTATGCAACCGCAACCTCTGAGGCTGGAGCTAAGAGCATTTCAGAATGCCTAGGAGAAAAGGGCGTGGGGCTCGTTTTTAATCTTACAGATGCCGAGGCTCCCGCAGCTCTTATTGAAACAATCCTTACTAAAGAAGGAAAGATTGACGTCTTAGTTAACAACGCTGGCATTACACGCGATGCACTTAGCATGCGTATGACAGATGAAAACTGGGCCGCAGTGCTTGATACGAATCTCACCGGAGCCTTCCGACTCGTTCGTGCGGCGCTTCGGCCGATGATGAGGGCACGTTTTGGAAGGATTGTGAGTATCGCTTCTGTTGTTGGGGCTGTAGGGAACCCAGGGCAGGCCAATTACGCAGCTGCCAAAGCGGGTCTAATCGCGATGAGCAAATCCGTAGCCCGTGAAGTTGCCGCTCGCGGAATTACCGTTAACTGTGTAGCGCCAGGCTTTATCGATACGGATATGACAAAGACGATTCCAGAGAAGATGCGCGAGGCACTCTTGGCACAAATCCCTGCGGGTCGACTCGGAAATCCTGAAGATATTGCCGCCTCTGTTTTGTTCCTAGCAAGCGATGCTGCTAGCTACATCACAGGCACCGTGATTCATACAAATGGTGGATTGTTCACAGGTTAGTCGTTCATAGGCAAAAAACCTTGATACAATCCCATAAATTTAGGAAACGAGGGCAACGGTCCTGGTGTTTCTTTTACGATTAATAGACACAAATACTTGGAGTAACAAATGGACGAGTTGGAACAAAAAGTCAAGAAGATCATCGCCGAACAGCTCGGTAAGGATGTTCAGGACATCAAGAACGAAGCTTCTTTCATCGAAGACCTTGGCGCCGACAGTTTGGACACTGTCGAACTCGTTATGGCTCTTGAAGATTCTTTCAAGATTCAAATTCCGGATGAACAGCAAGAAAATCTTCGCACTGTGCAGCAGGCGATTGACTTCATCCGTGCCAATCAGAAGGCCTAAAGCCTTTGTGGTATCTCGTTGGTTTATTTAAAGGGTCTTTTTTTTGAAAGAAAGACCCTTTCTCAGTTTTAGCGAGCTCTAAACGCATGCGACGTGTTGTCGTCACAGGAATCGGTCTTGTCTCTCCGCTTGGCAATACTGCCGAAAGTAGTTGGGAGGCACTTCTTGCGGGCAAAACCGCCGTACGGACGATTTCTTTATTTGATCCAAGTGCTTTTAACTGCCGCATTGCAGCGGAAGTTAAGGGCTTTGACACTGTAGCTTCTCTCGGAGCGAAAGATGCAAGGCGCTTTGAGCGTTACACAGCATTCGGGGTCTCTGCAGGAATTGAAGCTCTTGATGACGCGGGTCTTGACTTCAAAGATAACGAAGAAGAAAGTGAGCGAGCAGGGTGCCTTATTGGTTCTGGCATTGGTGGGCTTAACACAAAGTGCCACGACTACGCTGAGTACCTCACGGGCGGGCCTCGGAAGTTTTCTCCCTTCGTCGTTCCCGTCTCAATTATCAATTCCACAAATGGAAAACTCTCGATTCTTCGCCACTTAAAGGGGCCAAGCATTGCCATCGGCACGGCTTGCTCAACGGGATTGCATTCGATTGGGGAAGCCGCTTGGATGATTGCACGAGACGATGCTGACGTCATGGTCGCTGGTGGTACAGAAAGCCCCATCCACCCAGCAGGTGTCGGCGGCTTTGACAATATCCACGCACTCTCAAGAAATAACGAAGATCCTGAGCATGCTTCAAGACCGTATGATGTAGCCAGAGATGGTTTTGTTTTAGGCGAAGGAGCAGGGGCTCTCGTCTTAGAAGAGTATGAACACGCTAAGGCTCGAGGTGCGAAGATTTACTGCGAAGTTATTGGCTATGCCTTAACTTCCGATGCTTATCACTTCACAGCCCCTTCTCAAGAGGGGGCAGAGCGCACAATGAGGCGAGTCCTTGAGAGAGCCCACGTTGGTGTTGATGATGTCGATTTCTTAAATGCGCACGGCACATCCACTTCTCTTGGAGACGCAAGTGAGGCGGCGGCGATTCGGTCTGTCTTTGGCTCTGCGGCAGATTCTCTTCTTGTTACCTCTACAAAAGGCGCAACAGGACACGCCTTAGGAGGAGCCGGGGGAATAGAAGCAGTCTTTACCGTGCTTTCGATTCGTGATCAAGTTGTGCCCCCCACGATTAACCTAGAAAATCAGGATAGTGCCTGTCCGATTCAGGTCTGCGCAAATGTGGCTCGTGAAATGCCAATACGCATTGCAATGAAGAATAACTTTGGTTTTGGCGGAACGAACGCCGCGATGATTTTTAAGAAAATCTAAGTTCTTATAGATTTACGCCGTCAGGATTCACATTCTCTTGACGGCGTTTTTGTCTTTTGTAACTTATCTAGCCCTTAGAAGAGGCCAAGATTTGGCCCCTCTAAACGACCAACACAACGGAAAACGATTTCTCCTTCGTAGCCCGTGTCCTTGGGGTCAGTACGTGCATCAATGGGCATCATGCCAAGGCCTTTCTTTGTGCAAACGTACTTAGCCCGTTCAAGTTGACGATCACGAAAACGCGAGTACGTTGTCTTCCAAGGCTCATAGAGATAAAGCTTATAGTCGTTCGTAGAGAGTTGCGTAACCTTTTCTACTGGATCTCCATACGAGGCACAGCTAAAAAGCGTAGCTGCAGCCAGACCAAGAGAAAGTGCTACGAATAAAACACTTTTTTTGTTACGCATTTTCTTTTTCTCCCATCTTTTCTTCGTTTTAATTTTTTTAAACTTTAAGTTCGAGCGCTGCGATATTAAGGAAAGTTGCGCCGTCTTCGTCTTCTGCGTCAGGGATTTTTAAAAGGGCACCCTGAGTTAGGATTGAGATTTTCGCATAGCTATGGGCAATGCGCTTAACTTTTTCTTCGTCCGAATCCTCCGTAAGCACAAAGTAGCCGCACTTTAGAGAGTCACTTTCCACTAAAAGCGGAATTTCTTTCTTATTCGTATCGAGTGCATAGGAAAACTTTCCCTTCGGGAGGGCATCTTTTAAAGCAAGAAAAAGTAGATTTAAAGCGTATCGCTTCAATGTCTCTTTATCCTTCAAATCCTCTCTACTTAACCAAAGAGCCAATCCTGGGGCATTCCAGAATAGTTTTTCTCTCTTTGTTAGACGCCTTTTCCCTTCCACTTTCGCGCAAGGAACAAGTTCAATAAGAGCGAGACGCTCGATCATTTCGCTCCAACGCCGCACCGTTGCCTGACTTATGGCTGAGCGCTTTGCAATATCAAACCAATTCACAGGTCTAGCCGTATAGCGTGCCGTTTCCCGTAAGAAGGAAAAGAAACTTCCTTCAGCACGAATCTTGAGCCCAGAAAGGAAACTTTCTGCGTAAAACTCTTTAAACCACGCATCCCAAAATGTTGCAGGAGATTCTCCCTGAAGGACGCCGCTTTGCGAAATCGCTCGGGAAAGAGGGTCTGAGGTTAAAAGAAGCCGTCCTGCGAAAGAAGCCTCTAAAGCCTCTGGGATAAACCTTGCAGACCTCGGTTGCGTCTTTTCAACAATTCGGTAAGTAATCCCAGCCGCATTTAGCGCAGTCGAAAGCGCAGTTAATCTTGCGCGAGAGAAGAGCCCAGTGGCGATTAGCGAAGCTTCTCGGTGATTCTTTAAGTAGGCAATTGCTGCCTCAAAGAAACCCTTCCTAAGGTGGACAGAACCTATCGAGCGTGGAGCACCATAAAGAGTAAAGAACTCTTCTACGCTTGCGTCATAAAGAGAAGAGGCGTGAATGTTTCTTAAATCTCCCTCCGTAGGAGTGCTAAGAGAAGGGGCAAGGCCTCCGCCTTCTGCTGCGTATAGCGTTAATTGCACTTCTTCGGTCACGGTTTTACTCCGAGCCTTACGGCTGTTTTCTCTCGAAGATAATCGACAGCGAATAGGTAAAGGATTGCCTGCAAGGCTAAAAGAAGGACCGCAGGGAACACATCTAGTAGAGCCGCACCGTTTTGACTTACCGCAATCATTGCCTCAATCCCTGGCGTTGTCGGAAGAAGTACGCTTGCAAACTCTGCTAGTGGTCCAAAACCAGTAGCAGGATAAATTGCTCCTGAAAGAAAAACTGCAGGCGCAGAAACGAGAACAAGACACTGTGCGATATAAGCGTTAGAACCCAAGAGAAGCGTTACCACGACGCCAAGACTCACAGAGCCCACAAGCATAAGCGCCATCACAAGGAGAGTCCCTGCGAAGTTTTCCATCGTCGGGAATTCAAAGGAAGAGAAGACGAGCCCCTCTGCGTAACAGAACCAAACAAAACCAAAGAGCATAAAACCCGCTAGAGAAAGGAAGAAATCCTTTCTACTTTGAAGAATTCTCTTTGTGAAGGTATCAAGTTCTTTACGGGCAAGCCATCCCCCTATAGTCATTCCAACACACATGAAGAGTACCGCTTGCAGAATCACAGGGCCCACAACAGGTACGGTGTAACTCGCGTAGCCTGAAATGGCGTTAAAGAGGTTCTGATCGACTAAAAAGACGGGAGGAGAAGAGAGTGCCTGTAGGCGACTCGTTGCAGTACCTGCACGATTTAAATTTCTTGCCTGTGGGAGTTTTGCCTCATTGAGTGTCGTAGCAAGCACCGCTGCCTGCACCGCACGGGCTTTAACCGTGTAAAAGCCATTCACAGTCACAGCAACCGTTACGGATTTTCCAGCTAAAAGATGCTTTTCAAAGTCGCGTGGAACTTCAATAACAGCACTAACTGCTTCTCTCTGATAAAGGTCTAAAGATTTCGCTGGGTCTGAGTCTTCAGAGAGAATCTTTAGCGCAGGTAAGCTCTTTAGTTTCTCTATATACGCTCGAGAAGTCGTCGAGCGATCCAAGTCTGTCACCGCACACTCAATTCCCGTGACACTCTGATGCATATACGGCCAAGCATAAAAGAAACAATAAAAAGCAATGGCAAAGATAAAGATAATGCAGGTCTCAGGGGAGAAAATGCCACGCTTTACTCCCTCAAAGGTCTTGGCAAAGAGTGTTTCTGGAACGAATTCAGGTTTTTTTTCCCTCGGCGTCGTTTCTTTCTTTATCCAGCCTGCAATCCTCTTTGGGAAAATAAGTAACCCCACTGAAAGCGGGACAAGGATAAAGAGAGCAGAAATCCCTAAGAGCCAAAGCGAGTGAGAAAGGGGACTTGCTAAGACCCACTCGGCAGATTCAATCCGTAAAAACCAAGTTAAGGGGAGAATAAGAGCAAAGATATTAGCCGCTAAATCCATCGAATCCAAAGGGTAGGAGAAGCCTGTGAAGGGGAGAATCGGAGCACAAAAACCGATTGCAACCGACATCGCAATAATCCAATGCGGAGAGCAGGCAACGAAGGCAAGGGCAAAGGATGCCATACTGAGTACTAGGAAGATTCCCCCTAGGGCCCAAACGAAAGTAGAACCAGCAGGGCTATAACCCATGTATCCCGCAAACCAAGCAACGTATGCTAGCGATGCTAGAGTGTAAAAGGAGACCCAAGGGAAGGCTTTCCCGAGAAGCTTTGCCGAGACGGAATCCTTCGTAGTCGCATCTATGGGGAAGGCTTTATGAATTTCCCCCTCGCGCCACTCACGCGAGAAAACACCAACCATCGTGAGAATGACCCCTAAGGCAAACACGCAAGGAACAAGGCAACTTAAAAGGAAAGGCGCATAGTTAAAGTTTGGGTTTCCTGGGACAAAGATATCTGCCTTAAGCGTTTCAAAGGCGACGGCTGTGCCTTTGAGGCTACCGCCTTCTCCACTTAAGTAAGGCGCCATAATCTCTTGAAACTTCGTATTAAGGGCTTGTTTAATATCGATTTCGAGCGTCGTTGCAATGGCGTAATAGCTTTTCGCAAAAGAAAGTTCAATGGCGCTTTCCCCCGTGCGAGAAACTAAGTGAACACTCCACTCATTGGGAATAAAGACACTTGCATAGACGCGTCCTGCTTTCATCGCCCGGAGGGCTTCAGTGCGACTCTCGAACCGCTCGACCTCGACAGATGGGATAGTTTGTAGCGTCTGTACGACTTCTCGGCTAATCGTCGTACGATCTAAATCGATTACCGCTACCGGCAAGGAGCGCATCAATCCTGCGGCAAAGATTGAAGCTAAAACACAAACAAGAATAAAAGGCCAAAAGATTCCTGTGAACAAGAGAGCCGGGCGACGTACGGTCTCCCGAACCTCTTTACGGGCACTTTCACGGAAAACTTCAAACCAAGCCATTTTTCTTCTATTGGACTAGCGATTAACAATAACGCTCATCCCTGGGCGTAACCCCTCAAGGGCTTCTGTTGGACGCGCTCGCACTTCAAAGGTTCGCATGTCGTAGCCAGTGGATTGCTTTGTGGAGCGCCATGTGGCGTAGTCAGCTCTCGGGCTAATGTAGTAAATTTCAAAAGAAACCTTTGCATTAGAAAGAGCAGGGACTGTGCCAACGAGTTTTCCGCCCATCTTAATGGCTGGCATCTCATCTTCGCGAATATTGAAAACTGCCCACTGATCTTTCAAATCAATAAGAGTAGCCAAGGGAAAACCTGCCGAAGTAACCTCTCCTGCTTCAAGAACAATGCGAGAGACCTCGGCTGTCCTCGGAGCACGAACCTTCGCTTCACTGGCAAGACTTTGCACCTCGGAGACACCACTTGCGGCTTGACGCGCAAGGGCAACAGCGGCTTCCTTTTCCTCCGCTCGTGCGCCATTAAGAGCGATGTCATATTGGCTCTTTGCTGCCGCCGTGGCATTTGTTGCATTGTCTAATGCGGCTTTTGCCTCATCGTGCTTTTGCGCAGAAATCAGCCCTTCTTTAAAAAGCGTGTGGACTCGAGCATAACTTTTCTTTGCAAGGGTTGCCTGAGAGGCGGCTCTCTGGTATTGCGCCTTTGCGGCGGCAACCTGTTCCGCTCTTGCTCCGATATCAACTAGGCGAGATTTTGCACTCGCGGCTTCGCTCTGTGCGGAGGCCTGTCCAAGCTTAGCTGTGATTTCTGGTATTGCAATCTCAAGAATCACATCGCCTTCTTTAACGGTTTCGCCTTCTCGGACGAGAACCTTATCGATGCGTCCTGGAATCTTCGCCGCAACGTTAATCACGCGTGCTTCCATCTGTCCCTGAAATGGGGGAAGCGTTGGATGTGCTGCTTTCCACAATCCGTAGACGACCAAAATAAGAGCGACCGCAAGGAGGCAGGTCAAGATTTTCTTAATACGCGGTGTCAATGCAATGCTCATAGCTTTACTACTTCTCAATAAAATTATCTTTGCGAGAAATCGAATCGACGAATTCTTCTGATGTGCCACAGACGGCATTTAGGCTTGCCCAAGAGACAACAAACTGATAGGCAGAAACACGCCGGGCGATTTCTGAGGCAAGAAGCTTTGTGCGAGCTTCATTTAATTCCGTTGCAGTACAGAGACCCTCTTCAAAGGCGCGTTTCCTTAAGCGTAGGTTCTCTCGTGCAAGATCTAGTGTTGATAGCGTCAATTGATATTGATCTTGCATCTGAAGGGTCCTCAGGTAAGCAGTCTCAACAGCCTGCTCAATTTGGCTTTCTGCTTCCAATATTCCAGCGCTTGCCTTATCGACTAGAGACCGGGCAGCGGCGACGCTTTCACTTCTGTCCTTATTGTCCCAAAGCGTAATCTTGACGCCAATACCAGCAACCCAATCGGGCTCAGTCATTGAGAGGTAATGTTTAATAGCGTTACCTTGTGCGAAGGCGTAGATCTGCGGAGCCCACGCAGCCTTTGCGGCCTTAAGGCCAGATTCTGCCTGATGCCGTTTCGCTCGCGCTGCTCTTAGTTGAGGACTTGTGAAAATTGCTTTCTTCTGCCAACTATCGAGTGTTCCAATCGAGCCTGGGATGACAAAAAGGGGCGTTGTGAGTTTCCCGATAGAGTCCTCATGCAAAAGACGGCTAAGTTCGCTTACTGCAATACGAGTATCGGTTTGGCTTGCGATGAGTTCACGCGCGGCCTTATCGCGGTCAACGGCCACAGCCATTTTTTCCAACTTACTAATTGAACCAACATCATTTAACCGCATGGCACGTTTCAACTGGTCGTCTTGCTCATTTAAACTTGCCCGACGAAGATTTTCCACCGATCTCGTAAGTTGCAAACCAAAGTACTTCTGAACGACCTGCACATCAAGTCTATTGTGCGTGGCTCTTTCATCTTCCCGTGACTCCGTGACAGCGGCTTCAGAAGCTGCAATCTTGGCGCTAATCGCTCCGCCCATATAAATAGGCAATTCCACTGCACCAATCACACGGGGACCATAGAGATCTTGCGAAAACGTGAGTGGTACGGAGATGGAAGGGAGACCTGCGCCAAGGGAAATTTTCTTATTTCCCAAGTCGACATCTTTACTACCCCAAAGTTGCCGAAACTCAGCAGTGACCTTAGGGCCGTGGAGACTTTTAAGGCTCTCGGCCTCATGTGAGCGCCGTGCCGTCTCTGAGACACTCATCTTGATGACATCGCTTCTCTCGTGCGCCATGGAACGCGCCGCGGCAAAATCTAGTGATAGACCTTCTGCGTACGAAGCGGCCCCAAAGCAGGAAAGGAAGAGGGCACAAAGGTGCTTTTTACGTATCAACATTGCTCTAGTAAATAAAATTTCCGAAACCATTGGAATTCTATCTAAAGCACTTCTCTCTAGAGCATCGTAAAAACAGGGAAAATGTAAGCATCAATGGCAGAAAGAAGAAATAAATTACTTAAGGTTCTTGCTCTAAGGAAAAAAATTCAGTCGAATTTCATCGATAGCTTCACTTCGCTCGTGTAGAATGTGCGACCTGCCGCAGATGCCCGGGTGACGAAATAGGTAGACGTAGCGGACTTAAAATCCGCAGCCTTACGGCGTACGGGTTCGATTCCCGTCTCGGGCACCACCCTCACTTTTCAGAAACGTTGCAGAACCTTGCAGACCCTGTTTTAACAGGGTTTTTTGTTGCCTTCAGTTCGTGTAAATTTAGCAGAACCTTGCGGGACTTTGCAAAATTTGATGGGTTTTCGCTGGGGATAACGATGGGGGGATATTTTTTTCATGGCTTTTATTCAAGAAACAGAAAGCGGAACTTGGTGTGTCAGATTTCGCGCTGGCGGGAAACAGATGCAGAAGACATTCAAGGACAAGGCTTCTGCTAAACGCTTCAAAAAGATTGCCGAAGCAGCAACATCTGAGGCCGCAGCGTGCGCAATCAAAATGAAAGTAGCAGAAATCTTTTCTTCATATAGAGAACTTGTTACCGCTCGGAAACGCGGCGCACGGTCTGAGAGTCTACGCATCGGGAAATTAATGAACGCTCCCTTTGCGCAACTTGACTCTCGCTCCATTACGCGGAAAGACATGCAGAACTACTGCGACTCTCGGATTGAATCTAAACATCCAGCAACCGGTAAGCCGATTGCTCCTGGAACGGTCCTTCGTGAGTTCAAAACTATTTCTGCTGTTTTCAATTGGGCTGTTGAGCGTGGATATATGTCTTGTAATCCGGCTAAGGGCGTTCACTTGCCTAAGGCGCCAGATCATCGCGAGCGAGTTGCGTCAGATGAGGACATTGAGAAACTCTTGGTTGCTTGTGGCTGGGACAGCGAAACGCCTCCAGCAACGACAACCCAATTGGTAATTGCGGCTTTTCTTTTCTCGTGTCGCACAGGCATGCGTTCGGGCGAGATTCGACAATTAGAGCCGTCTTGGATTGAGGGAAATGTAATCCACATTCCAGCAAACGCCACAAAGACTCTTAGCCGGCGAGACGTGGCTCTTGGCGCAGAGGCGCGCAAGATTCTCGCGCTAGTTCGTGAGTCTAACGGCGACTCACTCTTTTCAATGAGTGCAGACATCAGAGACGCTCTCTTTAGAAAGGTAAGAGATCGTGCCGGATTGGGGCCTGTTCTAGATTCCAGGGGAAACGAAATCAAAGAAGGGCTGCACTTTCATGACGGCCGTGCAACGTTTGCTACGTGGGCTGCAAGTCCTGACCCAAAAACCGGAGTACCGCGGTTGAATGTGATGGCCTTGGCTAGACAGACTGGCCATAAGGATTTGAAAATGCTGATGCGGTATTACCGGCAGACGGCTGAGCAAATCGCAGCAATGTTAGATTAAAGGGTGTTTTATGTCGATAAAGTATCCGCCCTCGTATGGACAAATCCTTATATGTGATTTTCCTAAGGAATTTAGCGAACCAGAGATGGTTAAGAGACGACCTGTTGTTTGTCTCACAAGGCCAAATCAAAAGAGACACGGACTAGTGACCGTTGTTCCTCTAAGCACAACGGCTCCAAAAGGAAAAACTTCATTCGACGTAGAAATTGTATTGCCGATGAGTATAAGTCCTAAATTCAATTCACTTTTTTGTTGGGCGAAATGTGACATGCTTTATACGTTCTCTTATAGCAGATTCTCTATTGAACTTGATGAAGAAACTCTTGAAAAAATCCGAACGGGTATTCTATTTGCGATTAGCCATTGACATTGAAATTTATTGGCCATAGAATGATTGTGGCTCGGCAGTCTAAGACTGCTTGATCAAGTCCTTGGCTTAAGTGTCAAGGCCTCTACGGGACTGGAGATTGCAATCCACCGTAGTGACAATTAACCCCTCTTCGGAGGGGTTTGCTTTACTACCAACAGTTGAATGCTTTAACGGCTCCCTTGAGCGAGTAGTTGTTCTCAAGCCACGCTTCCACGTCTTCACGATACCAGCGCCTTCTGCCTTGCCCTTCTTCGCCCAATTGAATTGGCTTCGGGAAAGTCGGGTTCTTGATCAGTTTGTAAACAGAACTCGAGCCTGCACTGAATCCGCACATTAGGGCAATGCCGCTTGACGTAACAAACTTTGAACCGAGAAGGGGGGCTAATTCAATCGCAGTCTGTTTCGCTAGTTCTTTAAGTTCTTCCGGTTTTAGTTTCATATACGTAGTCTCTCCGGTTCATTTCATACCAAAAAGCGTAGTTCTCAAAAGGGAGTGTCATCGTCCATTGCCGGGGCTTGCGCCGCGGGCTTCTTTTGAACGTTACTAGATCGTACTGAAGTCGGCTGCGAATTCTCTGCCAGCGAGATAGCCGACAGGCTCCGAGAAATGAACCTAAAGAC
>CAVLDT010000026.1:24939-25971 GCA_963661915.1 Duodenibacillus sp. | reverse complement strand
CAAACAACGTCCCCATTTTTCATAACTACTAAAAAACCCCCGTTCGCATCATCTTTGCCATCCCATTTCGCGCTAACAGTTGCTCCTGTAGTGAAGGCAAGAAGAATGCTCTTTATCTTAAATGAAAGCACAGAAACTCGGTCTTTCTTCGTCAGACCTAGTCCTTGAATAACGGGATATTTTGAAGCACGATCGTTTTCGCAAATCATGTCGATGATTTTTGCAAGATTTGTTGAGAGAGGAATTTTCTGCGAAAAACTTTCACAAAGTAGTGAAGCAACTAATTCGGGACCAGAAGAATCAATTAGCCGCAAGTTGTAATCTAGGTTTTCCCCCAAAGTCCTTTTAAATTTGAGTTCCACTTTGCCTTGCCATATTTCTTCAGGCGCTTCGTTCTCGGATAGGGCAAGAAGATTTTGAATTTCACGAGAAGATAGCCCTTTGTTATTTTGTAAAACCTCGAAACGAAAGGCACTATTATCTTTGTTTGCATTGATAAGTGTCGGTGCAGAGCCAAGATGAGACTTAACTGAAAATCCCAGTTTTTGGATAACAGGTATATCTTGTGAAAGAACCGCCCCTGAGAAATCGCTCTTGTCGGATGCTTTTGCGGAAATATTCTTCGTATACAGCATTGTTTTTAATCTAGTAAGAAGAGGTTGAGCCTCCTTGATTTTGCCCTTGGTCGACTTAATTAATTCGAGTAATTTGCTGTCTAATCCGCCTAGAATGTTTTTATCGACATGCCCTATAACTTGCCCTGACTTGACCACTTTGATTCGATTAGGGTCAGTCTTCAAATCGTATTCGTTGAAAATCTCTGCCTTAGTAACTTTGTCCTTATCTTCCCTGCGGTACGCCCAATAGAAATCTAATGTCTTGCCAATCTTTTTCAATTTTCCATCAACCAAAGGAATCTGGCCACATTGCAAAACATGGACAAAAGCATAGAACTCGGATACTTCCCCTTTGTTTTTAGTCTTTGCTTTGTTGGTAGTCATAATCCGTTTCTCCTAATTCGTGGGAAGAACC
>CAVLDT010000026.1:23626-24929 GCA_963661915.1 Duodenibacillus sp. | reverse complement strand
GGAAGAACCTTTTTAATCTGTTTCGCTATCGCAACAATAACTGGGACGGTTACTGAGTTCCCAAACTGTTTGTAGAGATGCACATCTGAAAGGACTAACTTAAAACTATCAGGGAAACCTTGCAATCTTGCCCATTCACGAGGTGTCATCTTACGTATGTCTTCTTTATTGATTTCGCCTTTAATGTGCGTTGTAGGAATCGTGCTGTGAGGACGATGGTCAACAATAAGATTTCTTTCCCTTCCCATCCCACCACAAACGATTGCAGAGGCGATTCCGTCCAAATCCTTAATCTCGTAACCGAAGCCGTTTCCCATGGCCTCATGGTGCGCTCTATGCCTACGGAGAGTATCCATGTAAACATCGCTTAGATAATATTTAGCGGGAACTGGAGCAGAATCTAAAATATCTCGAATAACTGGATTTTTCTTTTGAGGTTTAGGGAAAGAGAAGGAAGAACTGTCAATATCGTTTCTAAAGCAAACGATGAAAATCCTTTCTCTGTTCTGAGGAACGCCAAAGTCTTTGGAATTAAGGATTGCAGAGTGAACGGTGTAACCTATCTGCTCGAAAGAAGATTTAATAATCTGAAAGGTTCTTCCTTTGTCGTGAATAGTTAAACCTTTAACGTTCTCACAGAAGATGACTTTAGGCTTGTGCTTGTCGCAGATACGCACTACATCAAGGAAGAGAGTACCTCTGCAAAGTCCATAGTAATCATCGCTAAAGCCTTGTCTTTTCCCTGCCATAGAGAAAGCCTGACAGGGGAATCCTGCAAGGCAAATATCAAAAGGCGGAATGTCTTCTTCAGAGATTTTGGTGATGTCGCCCGAAATGGGGAAAGCATCATGGAAGTTCGCTCTGTATGTCTCTTGTGCGTGCTCGTCCCATTCTGAAACGAACACGGTTTCTAGACTCTTTCCGAACGCTTTTTCAAAACCAAGGCGTATTCCGCCGATACCTGCAAACAAGTCAATAGATCGCATCAATGTGCCTCAAATGTAAGTGATAGGGATTTTGGCACAAATGTTGCGCCAGTCCTAGGTTTCTTCTTTTTCGAAAACGAAAACTACAGGTTTCTCGTGGATAGAAATTAACCCATAGGCTAGAGCCATCCGATAGATGAAAATCCTCTCGGATAGCCTCTGTACTGCCTGAGAAATCTGAGTACGAAGGTATTCTTGGTCTCCGCCGCCCTTGTAGTAATTGCAAGCCCTGCAAGAGGCACAACGGCCCTGGAACTTCTCATAGATTCCTTGGCGGATGTGATTGGGGATTTTCTTCCTTCGGCTCACTTCATCGC
>CAVLDT010000026.1:8012-23616 GCA_963661915.1 Duodenibacillus sp. | reverse complement strand
GAATATGGGCCTGAAACTCCACATATGTCACAAGAACCAATAAGCAGAAGAGAATGACAAAAGTGCTTCCTGCCATAGATCCAAAATGCCATTGAGGGATGAGATACCAACCATCTGCTTGGGTGTAGAGATTGATTAGATAACCCTGCAATCCATCAAAACTCACGCCAGTAGGTGGAAAAGGGGATGTAAATCCACATTCCCCCGTAGGTTTAAAAAGGGTGGGGAATAGGGTTTCAAAGCCGTAGAGCGAGAAAGGTTCTGCGCTATATGCACAAGAACCGAGGGATTCTGTACTCATGAGGGTGATGCTATGTTGCATTCCGTAGATGATTGCCCCGCAGGACAACGCTGAAGTTACATAGCGAACGTAGCGAGTTCTGTAGAGAACTATCGCCAACAAGAAGAAGATAGCGCACAAAAAGAATGCGAAACGAATATGCACGCACTCGGCGCAGGGTCTCATGTATAGCCACTTCACGAAGACAAAATGGCTAATGAGCAATAAGGTGATTGGGATAAATGCTATAGCAATCCAAAAGGAACGTTTCTCTGCGTCTAGAAACTTAAGCATGATTTTCTCCTTTACCAAACTTCCTCGATGATAGGTCTACCCACATAGCCCGCTGATTCGAGTTTCTCTTCTTTCTTAGCAGTAACCTTTTCAACAGGCTTTGCTTTGATAGAAACTGGTTTGACCTCAATCTGTTTGGGAGCGACTGCGACTGGCTTTTGCTCAATGGGTTTAGGCGTGGCTCTTTGAAGAGGGCGAGAGAATCTTTCCTTATGGAGACTCCTAGCCTTTGCTTTGAGAGCATCCACATCTGCCTCAAACGTATTGGGTTTAGGAGAACTTTCCACCTTTGCGACTGGCTTTGAGATTTTTACAGTATTCTGCGATTCAGAAATTAGAACCTGACGCTTCTCTTCTACGATTGCGTTTTTACTTAATTTATTCTCATTTTTTGCAACAGAATCCGCACGATTTTTGAGACTTAATTTAGATTTTTGCGCTAAGTGGTGTTTACTATTGCTTACCATTTCCTGTTCGTGCAGATTAGGCTCTTGAGTAAGGAATGCAATCTGGTCAGAAGTGGGAACTTCTCCTGCGCCTTCCCCGTCTTGATCAGAATAAACAGGCCATTCAGCAGACACTGGTACAACTGGATCTGGGTGTGCTTGAACTGGCTTTGCTTCTTCTACAGGAGTTTCCCCGCGTGTGGTAAGCCTTGCTACCGTGTCTTCATACTCTTGACTTTCAAAAGACCTCCCTCTTGCCAAGTCGCGTACTGGAGATGTGTCTTCAGCCAGCTTTGCCTTTTCCGTGTCATTAACAGCCAATTCTTTCTTTGGGTTTAGGCACGAGTAGAGGAGGGAAGTCCGCATATTCCTATCGTCATACTCAGTTTGAGAGAACTCATGAAATTGAATAGTTCCGCCTTCCGCTCCGCAGCGAGCCTTGGCAGTACGCATCAACGCGGGAATCACATCGCCCGATAAAGCCTTTGGGTGCTTAGAAACAAGGGAATACGAGTCAGTAGAAGAGCATCCGCTCATTAGTGCTACAACGACAATGGTGACTAATGACGTTCTGACTGTAAAGCGGTAGTGCATAGAAATATACCTCCAAGTGGAAACTTGATGGTATTTTGTGGCACTTTGTAAAGCAAAATTCACATTTTGGGGTATAAATTGCCCCTAAAACTGTGAAATAATGCGAAGATGCGCTAAAAACGTATCAATAGTATTGACAGGGAGAGGGGAGAACCCTCTCTCCCTCTAATCCTCACGCAAGAAACACTTCCGCTCAATCACAACGCCAAGAATCTTGATTTCAAAGCGATTGGATGAGAACTGAAGATAGGCCTCATCGCAGGTGCGTAGCGTAAAGATGTCTTTCCCGTCCTCGTCAACATCTATAACTGTGTACTTGCGAAGAAGGGGTTCTTCTTGGCCTTTAATACAGGCGAAAACAATGTCCTTTGGTTTTGGCTGCATCTCCAAATCAACAATGGCTATATCGCCTTTGTTAAGTAGTGGAGAGAGTTCATCACCTCTAACTTCCAAACCAATTAACTTACGACCTGCCTCGTAACTCGCGTAGGTTTCTCTACTAGGATTACCTGTAGCACTTTCAATCTGCTTAAGAGCCTCTTTAGGCTTATAGACATCGACTCTGTAGCCTTTGCCCATTCTCTTAAGTGCTTCAGGATTAAGTGCCGAATAGCAGTCAACGAGAAGATGCAAACTGTCATCTTCAAGAATCTCGTTGATGGGCATTTTCATCGTTCGAGAGAGTTTCAACGCGGGTGCAAGCCCGATTGGTCTACGCCCGTGCATTAACTG
Organism: Duodenibacillus sp.; assembly: GCA_963661915.1. GTDB lineage: Bacteria > Pseudomonadota > Gammaproteobacteria > Burkholderiales > Burkholderiaceae_F > Duodenibacillus. Next base: position 21,270 of record CAVLDT010000026.1, on the reverse strand, counting down.
AAGAAGATTACTTGGCGTGCCAACGCCAGAGATTCTTGCGAGTTCCCTCTGAGAAATCCCTGTGTATTCGTGGTATTTCTCATACGCCTTTCTAAGTTTTTCGCCCCTTACGGAACTGGGTTGAGTTGGTTTAAGTGCAACCTTATTCTCATTTTTGTTTGTCACTAGCACAACTCCATAAAATTTTCAAGGGGGGGGGTAATAGCATTTTTGTACTAAGTAGTTCCCGAAAGTTAGGCAGAATCATAAACCATTGCTTCATAGATTGTTTGACTCCTGTCAAATTTTGCATAACTAATTTGCGGAAACTGGAAAACGGGTTTCCTTTTCGTTTACTATTGCTTCACATTTCTTCAAATCGCTTGACGCAGTTTTTCACGAATTTTTTGCACAGGTTTTTGTAGCAATGAACGGCACTACTTTCACAATTACCGAATACATCGAAACCGCAATGCGTTGCGCTTTAGTTGGTAGCAAGTTTAGTAAAGATAAGACGGGTCTTCAAGCCTTAGCCGACTTTTTAGGTGTCACTAAGTCTGCCGTTAGTGCCGTTAAGAAGGGTCGCAGAGTAATTCCTTCGCGTTGGTGCCCCCAAATTGAAAAAATCACAAACCGAAAGGTCATGTGCGAAGACCTTCGTCCAGATATTGAATGGGGCATCTTGCGCGAAAAGGGCTAATTCCATGAAACCATTGACGCACCTTGCCTTTATCGGCGCATCGGCTTTTCTCTTTGCCACGCAGAGTTTTGCTCTTGACTTGTCGGAAACGATTTTCGAGAAGGCAGGTAAGCGGTTTAATGTTGATCCCGATTTGCTCTATTCCATTTCTTTAGTCGAGTCAGCAGTCACATCAGAAGAACTCGGTAGAAATTACATCAACCCTTCTCCGTATGCTTTAAGAACCAATAAGCCTTACTACCCACGTACACGTACAGACGCTTCCAAACTCTTAAGGCAACTTCTTAGAACTAATAAGTCCGTAGACGTAGGTCTCTGCCAAATCAATACCACATGGCACGGACACAGAGTACCAAAACTCTCAGACCTACTAGACCCACAGATTAACGTCAATGTCGCAGCAAAAATCCTAAGTGAATGTATTGACCGTAACCCAAACGATGCGGTAGCTGCCATTGGTGCTTATCACACATCAGACCCCGTTCGTGCAAAACGCTATGCACGGATGGTTCTTCGTATCTATACGCGTGTAAAGGAAATCGATCTTAATCAGGCAAAACGAAATCTAAGGGGAGAGGTAGTTAGCAATGATTGATACAGGCGAAGGAAGAGGTTTTTTCGTATGCAGAGCCTCCTGCGAAGATTTGTTAGCGAAGAGTTGTGCCTCAGCACTTTCTTCTATCACGAGTCTTTCTCAGTTTGAAAGGAATTTCTACAACAATCTTCAATCGTTCTTAACGAAGAATCCAATGTTCGAGGAGACAGTAAAGATTCTCGAAACAAGTAAGGATTTCTTTACTGCTGTGAAAAATGCGAGAACATCGCAACTCGCAGCATTGATTCAAAGAAACGTTGCAGGTCTTCGTCTGAAGAAAACAGAAGTTTTGGCAGAAGCCTCGACTATGAATCTCACGCCCAAGGAAAGGAAGGCGTTAGAGAATCAGACAGAAGCAGAGGCCCTGGTCTTACTTCTCGCTAAGGAATATCTCCTTACCGTGAGAGACTACGCAAGGATTGACCCGCAGATGGCAGTTGCTCATTTTGTGATTAGTCCTACATTGGCTGAGAAACTTGCCTATATCTCTTCGGCAGAAGTTATGTGTCTTTGCGACAGAACATGCTCGATTCTCCAGTTTGAACTCACAGCCCCCATTTCTCATTATCTCCAGTCCATCGAAGCAACAAACGCACAGTCCACGTTCTCTAAGCAAGCAGTCGCTTTTGCAAAGATTGCCCGTGAACTTTACGCAACGTCTTTCTCTTTTGGAGCAGTACGCGCATGAGCCGAATTAGGACAAAAGACAGAGCAGAAATCCTCACGCATCAACTCAATGGGGTGCTTTCAAGAGGCGAAATCGCCAAGATGTATGGCGTAACAGAGAATTTCATTGCTGATTTAGATGCTCAACTGGAGATGCTAATCAGTCGTGGTTTGCTTTCACCCAAAGACGGCATCTCTTTTGCCGATTTCACAAAGGCAATGCAACCTGTCGTAGACCTTGCGGAAGACCTCATCCGTGCAGGAATGAGTAACGAACAGGTCCATAAGATTTGCAAACTCTCGCTTAATCGCCTGAAGTACGCAAAGAAGATGATTCTAAAGACAAGTCCCACGCCCTCGATGCGCCGTCAAACCTTGCTCTTTAAGGATGGTTTAGAAGGACGAATCCTTACTTCAATCTTTGCAATCAACTATAGGAACTTCTCTAGTGAGTCCACAAATCTCGTGAGCGTTCTCATCGCTCTGCTCATTTCTCAGAAACAGGCTAGACAGATTTATCCCAACGAGGATAAAGAACTATCCCTCAAAGAGGCCTTTGAGATTGCTGAGGATATTGATGCAGAAAAAGCCGATTTCTCTAATGCCGATGCTCCTTACTTTAAACGCTACGAACTCGATACGTGTCCCACTTGTGGTCTCTCGTTCTTGAGGCACATTCGGGGACCAAAGAGAAAGTATCGTTGTCCTTTCTGTGAACTGAAATCACAGATTCATGCGGCTGCTCATCAAGCAAAGCAAGAGCAACTCGAAGCAGAACTTACAGAGAAGAAATTCGCCGAACGCGCTTTGGACCAAATCAAAGAGGAACTGGGCGATGCTAAGTAAATTCAGCGAATCCGAGATTGCAAAACTTCTTTCTCCTGAAGCACTTGCTGACCGTGAGTCAATCACAGATGAAAGTGTGGAAAAGGAAATCGCAGCAGAACTCAATAACCTTGAAGAGTCAGCAAAAAGGCTTCGTCTCCTTACTGCACTCTTTGCGCAGAAGAAAGCAGATCTCTTTAATCGTGGACGTTTAGACAATCGTGACGACAAAGAGAACGCAACGTTCATCTTCCCTTATGTGAGATATCGTGAGACGGGCTTTATTGAGATGGTTTGGTGTACTGCCAAAACATGGGTAGAAGATAAAAGGCACTATCACACTCCGAATGTACGGCAGAAAACTAATAGTTCAGGAAAAACGGTGAACTCTGCTGTAACTGAACTTAATAAGTTCAAGATGGAAAACGGAGACTTCTCCATGAATATGTTCCGTGGAGAACCTACGTGGGTACAGATTATTGGTAGTCAGGTAGAAAACGAACTACGCCAGTTGCGCTCTATACGCAAACTGATGGCAGAAATCATGCGAAAGAAAAACTCGGCGGTAACGGCTTTCTGCAAGTTAAGTAAAGCAATTAAAGAAGAGAAGACGGAGGTTGCTGATGAAGTTTCCGAGTAAGAAATCCCTAATCGCATTGGCAGTAGGCTTGGCACTAAGTTCTTCCGTTACTGCTAGAACAGTATTCGCTACCTGCGATCAGGTAGTAGACGGCGATACCTTCTACATTCAAATCGAAGGCGATGACGTTCGCCAAAGGGCAAGGCTTGGAGGAATCGATTGCCCTGAACCAAGACAAAGAATGGGTTCCAAAGCTAAAGCAAACCTAAAGATTTTTCTTTATGGAAAACGCCTTGAAGTTGAAATCTTAGGCCGCGACAAAGAATCTGAAGAACTGGTTGTTCTCGTAGATGCAGAAGGTGTTGACCCTGCAAGAACACAATCAGCACAAGGGCTTGCGTGGCTTAACCCTGATGATTTTGAAATGATGCCCAAAGAAAGGCTTGAACTTTACGACAACCTCATTTACGAAGCACAGGTCTCTCATTGGGGAATTTGGAAAGAACGTAAACCAGATCCGCCTTGGGTTTTCCGGGCGAAACAGAAGAGTTACAACTGATTTGTTCAGGTGGTTGGTTGGAACGTCTCTTTGTGTGTAGTTGTCCAAGTTTGTTTTTCGGTTACTTATTTTCCAAACTTTGGACAGGCCGATTCTCCAGTCGGTTCTAAAGGGCAAAAGCCCTGCACGGAGACGGAGAAAAGGCTCACTCTCTTTAGGTAAGGGGTGAGCCGATTCTATTAGGGGCAAAGACTTACGTAAATACGCAATTGCCCTCGCTAAAAAGATATGAGAAAATGCTTTTGCTTAAGGCATTGCATTGCTTTAGGCTGACTTAGACAAAATGATGTCGTCAAAAACTTGCGTGAAGTCGCTGTCACTCAGCAATCCGACCTCTCCTTTAAAAAAAGGCGGATCTAAAGGAAAAGAAGTTTTCCTGCGCGGTTTTTTAGAGCCACTTCTTTGGAATAGGGGAGTGGCTTGATTTTTTCTCAATGCAAAAAAAAGCCCCCAAAGGAGGGGGTAAGAGGGTAGGGAGAGAGTTACCCTATTTTTTTTGAGGAACGTCCTTTAGTTCCACAATGGTTTTGGAATCCACTTTCTGTCCATCGACTTTGTCTGTCTTAACGGTCTTGAAAGAAGGACCTTTCACGGTACGGGGACGAGCCATGATGCGAGGTTTTGTTGGATCTTGAGTAGCCGCTTTCTCAAGAGCCTTAGTCGTTTCTACCTTCTTTTCCTCGACTTTTCTTTCTACTGTCTTGACGGTTTCCTTTACTTCTTCTTTTACCGCAACAGGTGGCGTAGCAACAATGTGCTTTTTCACTTCAGTTGTAGCTTTTGGCGGTGTAACTGCCTTTGGTTCTTCTTTAACAGTAGTTACTGTAGCCTTTTCACCTGCGGGAGTCGCAGAGGGCGTAACGGGCTTCGCGGGGATTACCTCCTTCTTTTGAACTGGCACAACTGGACTAGTCTTTTGGATGACTAAAGACTTCTTCTTCATGTCGCTCTTAGAGGGAGTAGGGCTTTGTGGCTTTTTGACTGAACTCGCCAGCACCGTCGTACCAACTTTCTTTTCTACCTTCTTCGCTACAACTGGCTTCGTTACTTTCTTGGGGCTGATTTTCTTCTGTGCTACAGCAACCTTCTTCTTTGCTACCTTCTTCTTGGTCTTCTGATTGGCGTAGATAGAGCGATCCTTGGAATAGATAGATTGATCCTTAGAGTAGATAGACGCATCTTTCTTTTCTTCAACGACAACTGGAGCAGTCTTTTCGTCTTTAACGCTTGGAATAAGAGCCTCTCCTACAAAATGTTCATCGTAGAGAAAATCCGCCCATTCCTGCTGTCGTTCAGCAGCACCACCCACGGACCCATCGGTCCAAAGAACCGTGGCATCGCGAACGTTTGCTTCCTTTAGAACTCTATCTTCGGTAATAGGCTCTTCAGGGCAAGGAATAGGGGCTTTTGTACTGCATCCAACGCACAAAAGGGTGCTAAGACTAAAGAGAAGGCCGTACTTTGTAATTTTCTGCATAGGAAATATTTCCAAAAAATTAATGCCAGTTGCGTACCGCAGACATCTTTTTAGCAAGTTTTGATGAGCAAACTTGCACTTTTGGGGTATTAATTGACCCAAAATTGTGAAATTGAGGGCAAAAAAGAAGGCAGACTGTGAACCAAAAGGAAATTTTCGGAGTTTCTATGGATTCACTTTGGCAAAAATATGGGTGGCTAGTAACGACTGCTGAGGGTTGGGCAGTTCTCTTGGGTAGTTTTGTCTTTCTTCTTATACTAAGAGCGGTAGGAAAAAAGGTTAGCCGGGAAGAGGAAGACGAGAATCCATCGAACTTCCTTGATTTAAGTTTCCTAAGCACGGTTCCAGATCCTACTGGGAAATATCAGCCCACAGACTTACTAGAGTCACCACCGTTTCCGAAGGAAATCGAAGCAATCCCTTCGGTTGAGATTATTAAGCGGTACAAATCAGCCATTAGCCGTTTGGTTCGTGAATCAGGTTTGTCTGAACAAGATACAAATCAGTATCTCCTTCCTGCCGTAGAGAAATTAGCAGCAGCAGTTCACTTACTCCCTGCATCTCAAGAAGACCATCACTCCTACGAAGGCGGTCTCTTTTTACATTCAGTAGAGACGGCCATTAATGCCGTTGTTGCAGCAAGAAACCACATCTTTGATGCAGACGAAACCCCAAAGGAAAAGTATCAGAACAAGAAACGGTGGGTTATGGCAGCTGCAATTGCAGGACTTGCCCACGACCTTGGTAAGTTAACAAGAAACATCCGAACTGTTGACGCTGATACGCACAAGGTTAGACGCATGGATATTCCGATGCGTAACTGGATTAAATATTACAAAGTAAGAGCATATTCGATTAGTTGGACAATTGAGGATAGAAGTCCGAAGTCGCATCAAGTCGATAGTTTCTTCATGCTGAGGTGTTTGCTCTCGGATTCGCTCGTGAACTTTCTTTGCAATGACGGGAATCCAAAGATTTATCAGGCCCTGCGTGACGTTGTCTATGACATGAGTAAAGGCTCACTAGGGAAGATTCTTCAGGTTGCTGACACGAGATCTGCTTCCGATGACCAAGTCCACAGGGCGCAACTCTCGGCAAATAACAGAATTATTCAGACGAGTAATGCGGGGCAGATTTGCCGTGCCATACAGATGCTTCTCACTTCAGGAAAGTGGTCATACAACAAGGCTGATTCAAAGGTCTTTGTGACACGAGAAGGAGCCTTCTTGAAATGGGATGATGAAACTGTTTCTCAGATTTCTGAAGCAAGTAGGAAACTTGCCCAAGAAACGAAGACAAGTTATATCCCACGAACAAAGGCAATCATGTTCGATAACCTTGTTCACGGTCGAGTCCTTCTAGAAAAAGAGAATAACCACGGCTATTCATGGTTGATTTGCCCGATTGTCTTAAAGAATAACTACATCTCATGCTTACGCTTTTACAACGCACAACACCTCTTTGGCTTTGATATGTTGCCAACGATGATTGAAGCGCACGTACACGGTAAAGAAGCGAGTTCAAATCAGCGTGAAGCATGGAGAAGAGAGTACGGCACGGTTCCTGAGTCCTTTAGCGTTACCGTTGATGAATTAATCAATGGAGAAAGACCGATTGACGTTATTGAACACGCAATTAGCGTGATGAAACTTGATGACGGGGAAAAGACTTTTGAGGAAGTCCTTTCTATTATCACCAGTCATTCGGAAAAGAAAGAAGAGGCAGAAAACGGGAAAGTTGGGATTCCAGAACGGGAAAACACCGCGGAACCTCCACGAAACTCTAGTCCGTCCAAGGGGAGGGTAAAACTCACCCCAATCCCTGTACAAAACTCTACTAGAGTTACAGAGCCTGCAGCCGGTACCGCGCCCGCGTCCGACGTATCTTCAATTGCCTCAGAAATTCCAGATTCTGATGAGGACGGGGTCATCAACTCAGAAGGCCACGAAGAAGAGGAATACAACGAAGAATCCGATCCTCTTGGTTCTGAAGAAAATCCCTATGCCGAAGTTGCAGCAGAAGAGGGAATCTCTGAAGACAATTATTCAATTTCCAATAATCCAACTGAAGATAATTTAGTCCAAGCCCGTGCGAGGATTCTTTCCTCGATTCAAAAAGGTGGCGTTTCCCGTGAAACAACGGAAAAAAGTAAGCCAAAAGCCGAAACAATTCCTGTAGTGAAGGTAACTCCGCCCAAGACAATGGAGCAACGCCTAAATGACTTCATTGATGAACTGAAACAGGATATTGGTAACGGTGGCGGAAGGCTACTTCCGAAGAACACCATCCGAGAAAAGAACGGCAACTACGAAGCAAATCTTTCTACTTTCTATCGCATTGCTAAAGAAAGTGGCTTAGACAAGGCCGCACTAAAAATCATGCTTCGCAATTCAAAACTAGACATCAATTTCTCATCAGGTGTTATTTACCTCGATCTCAAATAGTTTTTCTTAGGAGATTTTCCATGGACACGATTCTCAACAGTTTCTTAATCGCCTATACAAGAGAGCACATCCTCACTTTCTGTGGAAAGGCAAGTCGTGAAGAATTTTGGTACTTCGCACTCGGTCATTGCCTTCTCAATGTGCTTGTTGTTGCTCTCGTAACAATTCTCTTTCTTCTTGAGTTCTTCAATGTGGGACTTATTTTGGCAGGAATCTATCTTCTCTTTTTCCTCATTTCTTTCATCCCGACCGTGTCGCTCGCAGTTCGCAGGTATCACGACGTGGGGCGCACAGGATGGCTTTTCGGTGGCTTGGTCTTAGGGATGCTAATGCCATTCTTTGTGGCGGTCTACCTTACATACACACAGGCTTCCCTCATCGCAATGGGCTATATGTATGGGGCAATGCCTGAGTCGGCTTCCTTCCTAAATATCGGCATTTGCTTGGCTGTAGCAACCATCTGTGCGGTTGTGAATTTGGTCATTTTGGCTCTGCCTCCAAAAGAAACCCTTGGGGCAGAATAGAAATTTTGGGGTATTAATTTACCCCAAAAGTGAAAATTGCCTTTCCCATTCTTGAGAAAATGCAACTGACGCGCTCTTTTGAAGTTAAACCTGATGTCACAAAAAGAGTTAAACCCCTTTAGGAATGGAACAAGAATTCCAACAGACGAAGTCTTTATCGCTAAAGACGCAAAGGACCTACCGGGGGTAGTGCTTGCCATCTCTAAAAAAGAGTTTTGCTTTTCTTCTGATATGAAGTCGAAAGCATTAGAGGGCATAAAAGAACTTGCCCTTCGGCATTTAGCAAATGCCTTGGTGAGCCTAAGCGTCAGAGAAGTGACATCAGTAGAAGGACGGCTTTACTTGGCGAAGGCTAAGTTTGCCCAGATTGCTCTCCCAATTCCAAAGGGGGAGCCGACACCGGTGGGAACTCACCTCGAGCGCACGTTGCTGAGAGATCCCGTACCTGAAAGGCTCTACTTCTCAATCCTTGACACAGAGGGAAGTGCATTGAAACCTGCACTTAACACGTGCTTTTCAACGATTGAAGAAGCGAAGAGCAGTATCTGCGCGCAGATCTTTAAAAGGATCTTTTGATTTTTTGATCGATATCGCAGAAAGCCCACGGCTTCGGTCATGGGTAGGAGGCAAACTATGTCCTTAAAAAACAATCCATTTTTCTTTGAGACCTTTCGTCCGAATTACGAGATGAGGGCTGCGGTTACGTGGTTCGCTGTCTCGTTCTTTTACGCAATCTACGTCCTCTTTGACTACTTCACAGGGCCAAGCACGATTATTTTCTATCTCTGCCTAGGGATGGGAATCTATATGTACATTCTGGGTAGGCGACGGATGAAGCAAACGCTACGCCTTGCAGGTGAACCGTTACCAGTTCTTACCTTCAAAGACCTTGAACAAAACATTAAGGATGACGTTCACGCAGAGGATTGTTGGATGGGTAAAGGCTTTACGTGGTCTCAACCCGAAGCCCAAAACGCAAGCCAAATCCTAGCGCGAGACTATAGAAAACTTACGAAGGATGCTCTAGGGCTTCTCTACTACTGGCGGTACTTCACTAGAAACAAACTTCTTTTCTTCACGAATCCCTTTAAGTTCTTTCACAACTACATGGAAGAAGAAAAACGCGTGGTGAAGAAAGGTGGTCAGACATGGATTCATGGCTGTGGACCGGAGGAAAAAGACCTTTATCTCCCAATTCGGGAAACAGATCGACACGTTCTGATTGTTGGATCTACGGGTTCAGGTAAGACTCGGTGCTTTGACCTTCTTATCTGTCAGGCAATTCTCCGTGGGGAAACGGTAATTGTTATTGACCCCAAGGCTGACCCTGATTTACAGAGCAAGATTGCTCGTGCCTGTAAGGAACTCCATCGAGAACAAAACTTCTACACATTCAATCCATCGCGCCCTGATTCCTCGGTAAAACTGAATCTACTTGCGACATGGACGAATGCGACAGAACTCGCGACACGTATTTCGACACTCATGCCATCAGGGGGAAGTTCCGATGCGTTTACTTCGTTTGCTTGGTATGTTGTTAATACTTTCGCACAGGCACAGACAAATATTCTCAAAAAGAACCCAACTCTTAAGAGTTTTATTAACTTTATTCAGGGGCGGATGCCTCAACTGGTTTGTGAGATTCTTGAGACTTACCTTCTTACGTTCATTAGTGAGAAGGATTTAAACGAGTTCTTGGGCACGCTAAAGCGAGAAGCAAGAGAAGACCCTGACTTGCGAGGAGCTGCTCTCATTAAACTTTATCGCTCTTGGGGTAGGTACGATAGAAGTGTTGACGACATCATCGAGTTGTTTGAACACAACCGTGAACACCTCTCAAAGATGATTACGTCTTTGATTCCGATTCTTTCCATGCTCACATCAGGAAACGTAGGGGAAATGCTCTCTCCGCCTGACCCTGATGACCCAAGAGACATGAGAAACGTCACAGGTGTTCAGAAAGACGAACACAAATCCATCGCTGAGTTAATTAAGAGTAATTCCGTCCTTTACATCGGCTTAAATAACCTTGCTGACGCAAAGGTCGGTACGGCCATCGGTATGTTGGTCTTGGCTGACGTAACGGCCACGGCAGGCAACATCTATAACTTCGAGATGGCAAATGATGTCAGGTCTGTACCTTCAGAAGGTGGCCCCTCTTCAGTTGATTCGCAGTCGTTTCACATGGACGACTTAATCGAACAAGGATCAAAGAAGAAGAACCTTAGAAACAATGTTCCGCCAGTTAATGTCTTTATTGACGAAGCGGCTGAAGTTACGAGTCAGCCTTTCATCCAGTTGCTCAATAAGGGGCGTGGCGCAAAGGTGAGAGTTCACGTTGCAACGCAAACAGTCGCTGACTTTGCAGCCGTAACTGGTTCTAAGGATAAGGCTACACAGGCTCTTGCCAACGCTTGTAGTTTGATTTGCCTTCAGATTCAAGACGGAGAAACCGCCAAACACATTGGCGATATGCTCCCTGATACAAAAATTGCAACAATTCAACACGCTCAGTCTCAGAGCATCGGTGCTGAGTCCATTGTTGCTAGTGGGGCAAGTATCACGCAACGCCGCGAAGAAAAAGATGCTCCACTCTTTCCAAGAACGCTTCTTTCGATGCTTCCACCTCTTGAGTACGTTGCTTGGGTAAGTGGCACTCTCTTTAAAGGAAGAATTCCGATTCTCGTCACAGAAGATAGGGAACCCTTCTACAAACGCTTCTTAAAAAGCATTTTCGGAGGAGAGTAGACCTATGGCTGCAAAGAAAGACGGTGTCAGTTACTTCCAAGCACTAGGGGTTCTAATTCTCTTAGTTATTACGCTCATCCTGATTGCCCCTCGTTCGGAGATTCTTAGGCAAATGCAAACGGAAGCAGATTCCATTGCCGAGTTCTATGGGGAGGGGACTTATAACAATGTCTACAACGCAGCAAGCGTTTGGTACGTCAACTCAGTTGTTAAAACGCAGGTTCGAGAAAAGATTCTTCGGTCAATGTCAGTGACCACTTACATTGGAGATGATGGCACGATTGATGACGTTAAAGACTGGGTTGCGAGAGCCGATGAGTATATCGTAAGCAGAATCGATCTCATCTTCGATGTCTACTGGTGGTTTTTGATGCGACTATCAATGATTCTCCATTGGTTACCGCTTTGGCTACCTGTATTCATAGCGGCTTGTATCACGGGAATGTGTCAGAAGAAGATAAAACTCTACTCCTTCGGATACTCGAATCCTTCTCTCTTACGGGCGTTTGGTCACGCGATATCCATTGCGCTTTTCTGTGGATTTGTGGCCTTTGCAATCCCATGGGCAATTCCGCCAATTGCGATACCGCTCATCTTTGGCGTAATCGTCTGCGGTGCAGGATTCATGATTTGTAACTTCCAATGGCGGTTCTAGCCAAAACTTTCCAAGGGGCGAGTCCCATCGAGGGGGATGGGCCTCAAACCTCTTTGGAAACCTCAAAAGGGGGCCAAATGTACGAAATCCTGAAAGCAACAACCCAAAGCCCATATACCTGCATAGAACTCTTTGCTGGTGCTGGGGGTACTGCTTTGGGGATGGAAAATGCGGGAATCCGACACGCTCTTTTAAACGAGATGAACAAGGACGCGGTCGAAACCCTAAGAAGGAATTTCCCTGACGTACATACGCTTTCCTTTGTTGAGTACCAAGGAAAGATCGATGTTGTTCAGGCAGGATTTCCGTGTCAGGCTTTTTCCTACGCAGGGCAACGCCGTGGCTTTGAAGAAGCAAGGGGGACACTCTTTTTTGAGTTTGCTCGTTGCGTAAAGGAAGTTCAACCTAAAATTGCCGTAGGTGAGAACGTCAAAGGACTTCTAAATCACGATGACGGAAAGACTCTTGCAACCATGGTTCGTGTATTTGAAGATTTGGGTTATAGGGTTGCCTACAAAGTTCTTCACTCTCAATATTTGGATGTTCCTCAGAAAAGAGAAAGGCTCATCATTCTTGCTGTTAGAAAGGATCTAGATATTCCATTTATCTTCCCTGAAGAAATGGATTACATAATTCCACTTCGAGAAGCATTCAAAGATTGCCCAGTTTCCGAGGGACAAAAATACCCTGAAAAGAAACGAAAAATCATGGAAAAAATCCCTGAAGGCGGGTACTGGAAAGATCTCTCCATAGAAGACCAAAAAGCCTATATGGGTAGAAGTTTCTATCTTTCAGGCGGAAAAACTGGGATGGCTAGAAGGCTTTCTTGGGATGAACCAAGTTTGACTCTTACCTGTTCTCCTGCACAGAAACAAACAGAGCGGTGCCACCCTTCAGAAACAAGACCTCTTACCGTGCGAGAGTACGCAAGGATTCAAACATTTCCAGATGATTGGGAATTTGCAGGAAGCATCTCTAGTCAATACAAACAGATCGGGAACGCCGTTCCTGTGAATTTGGGATTTCACATTGGGTGTGTTGTACGAAAAATGTTGTACGAAAAATGTTGGATATGGCAGAAAATGTTGCCTAGAATGCGCAACGCAAAATTTCCTTTACTTCTCCCCAAAAAGGAGAGTTTGCAAAGCCTAGTCTTAACCGACTGGGCTCTTTTCTTTTCCGCACACAAAGTCGGTTTCTATCGGTTTCATAACAAAAGGTTAGGCTTTACCGCCCCTTTTATTTTCAGGGGTAATTTATGCCCCCTAAAGTGAAAAACCACTTTTAATTCACCGTTAAAGTTCATTCATCTTTTGACGCAATTGACGCTTAGTTGACGCACTCTCTAGATGATTAAACACGCATTCGCTTTAACGTTGATTTCAAGCCTTGTTGCTTGTGCATGGGCAGCAGAGACCTCTGCTTCTGACCCAAATGCGAATGTTGCAGGTGTGCATAAGGTTAAAAACCCTGCCCGTGTCTCAATCGCTCTACCCACAAGACAAG
>CAVLDT010000026.1:0-8002 GCA_963661915.1 Duodenibacillus sp. | reverse complement strand
CTAGACAAGTTAAAGACAAGAACGGAAACGTTATCTTTAACGCCCCAGTTCCCCTTAACCAAAAGAAGGAAGTAAAGGTTTCTAGTCGCAAACCCGTTACGGCGAGAAAGCCAACTCCGTCGCAGCAAAGGCAGCAAAACGCGCAAAAGTCTAGTAAAGCCAAGAGAGGCTCTGTTAACTCCACTCTAGCCAAGGCACGCGCAGAGCGCGAGGTAAACCAAAGAGAAAAGAAAATCGCAATTGCGAAAGCTGCAGAGCACAAATTCAAGGAACCTTCAAAACAGTATGTTGAAGCATTCGCAGATGCAAAGATTAAGGCTCTCGGAACAATCTACCTCATGAAGGATTCCGTTAAGACACTTGTCACTAAGTATCCGAATGCTTGTAGATTCCTTCCCATTGACAAAGATGCAAAAACACAGGTCGGAAGTATCGTCTGTGAAAACGCCCCGAAGAAAGTTAAGAACGCTAAGGGTGCGGTGGAAACCACATATCCCCTTGGAAGTGGTCCAGTACGCATTTACTTCCAGTACTTAATTTCCAATGACCTTCTCGTTGGCGTGGATTACGAATTCGAGAAGGAAAAAGACTCTAAGGCTAAGTACACAGAGTTTTCTCAAAATCCAGTAGTGAAGCAGGACTTCTTCGTAGAGCAGGGAGAAAAGGCAGTTGACTCTCCATTTTGGCGTGTCTCGCACGGATCTGATTTCGGTCGTTACTGGACAAGAGTCGCTACGAACTTTGACGAAATGGAGTTCGTGGAGGACGAAAACGAAAAGAGAAAGGCTGAACACGTCCAGTTGGGAAACCTCACTCTTAATAAGACTCTTTCTAGCGAGATGCCTGAGACAACCGTTGATTGCCGTCTTCTTGGTATCGACAAAGAAGAGAATATGTACGAATACTACGGTAGTTGCTTTGCCTTTAAGGGAACAGCACACTACACAATGTTCTTTGACGATGAAAAACGCTTAGAGACATTCATTCTTCGCCCTGACTCTATCGGCGCATTAGCAGATATGAGTTCTTATCTCGCGACACGCTTTGGTGTTGGAAAGCGCTGCAAGATTAGCGCAGGGGATTCTCTTAAGACTCTCGTTAAAGAAGACATCACCTCTCTTGATTTCAAATTTACTTACGTAATGCCCTACATCCCAAATGCCGTTGTGTATGCAGGGACTTGCGGAAGACCTTTTATTTATGAGTCCCCGAGACGCTTGTACTTCACAAACAGAATGATTCAGGCCTCGAAACTCGAAGATAGTTACCGAAAAAGAAAACTCCGTAATCAGACACGTATTGAACGTGCTGAGGAGAGAGCCATTCGTAAGAGTGGCATTCGCGAATACTTTAACAAGTAACTTTTTCGGTCGGAGTTGATAGAGATTTGCATTTTTAGGGTCAATTAATACCCCAAAAGTGAAAATTGAAAAATAAATCTAGGTTAGCATCGCTTCACTTTTATGCAAAAAGTGTTAAGCAACAGGAAACGGAAAGATGGAACCGATTAAATTGCCAACAAGAGCAGATGACCCTCCAAGACTACTCCTTTGGTCTGCGGATGAGTGTTTGCCAATCCTTATTGGATTCTGTTTAGGAATCACAATCCATCAGATTTTCCTTTGCACATTTGTTGGGTACTTGCTCAGTAAGTTCTATAGCCGATTCCGTGATTTGCACGCTGACGGACTGGCTTTCCACTTCTTGTATCACCTCGGGCTTTATCCCTCAAAAGTGAAATTGATGTTTAACCCTTTTATCAAAATCTTTTTCCCGTGATTAGTGAGGCTCTCTAATGGATTTAAAGCGATACTTATCCTCCTTTAACGGGCTTCGCACAGAGGCTCGTACAAGCCGATTCCTACTTATTCTCCTCGTGACAACAATTGCTCTCATGGGATACCACATTTGTACTCGCCCAATCATCGTCACGATTACTCCTTTCACTTTGGCTGAAGATGCTCAGTTAACCCGTGAAGACGCTTCTCGCTCTTACTTTGAAGCGTGGGGCTTCGCTCTGGCGGAACTCATCGGAAACGTCACACCGGGCAACGTCAAGTTTATCGGCGAAAGACTTAAGCCACTCTTAGATCCCTCTATCTATCACAAGGTTATCGAGAGCGTGAATGAATCCGCTGACCAGTTGATTGATGAACGTATCACACAACGCTTCCAACCAAGACGCGTTACATACGAAAAGTCTTCAGGAAAGGTTTTCGTCTTCGGTACATCTTACCTTCGCCAAGGGGCTTCCTTTGAAAACGAACGTGATGAACCGAGAACTTACGAATTCATCATGAAGATTTCTAACTACGCACCGCTCATTACGCATATCGATACCTACACAGGTTACGAACGCACCAAGGTTGCTCTTGAGAAGGATGCTCGTAAGGAAGCACAGCAAAAGAAGAAGATGCAAGAAATCCGCGACAAAGAACGTAAGTACGTTGAAGCCGCCCCCGATAGTTTTGTCAATAAGAAAGAAGACCGAGTCTTGGAGTAATAGAAAGATGCAAAAGAAATTAATTCCCATCCTTGTAGCCCTAGCACTCGGTACATCTAGTGCCTATGCTGCTGATGAAGATCGCGCAACGGTTAGTGAAGATGCCACAAAGAGTGTCGTAGCAAAGACACTTGATCAGGCAGGAAAGATTGCAGATGACTTGGTCTCTTCTGTGAAGAAGACTCTTACTGGTGAAGAAAAGAAGGGCGATGACGTAACTTCTGTCTCTCTCGATGATGAGAAGATTAACCTCGCTGATGCCCCTAGTAAGGCTAAGAGCGATGCAAAGGAAGAGAAGAACTCCTCTCTTCAGCCTTTGAAGTCCATCTCTAAGCGAACGATTGAACGTAAGCGGGATTATCAGAGACCTGATGCAGCAGCTGCAATGGTTCGTAACGATGGAACCCCCGCAACAAAGCCCATTCCTTCCGTTCCTGCTAGTTACTTGCGTGGCGAGAATCAGAATGAGCAGAACCTCAAAATCTTAAAGAGTCAGGCTTCTACTCCTGCACAGAAAGCAAAGGCATCAACGGTTTCTACACCTGTGAAGTTAAATAACGACACGCGGATTCCGATGATGCCGGGTGAAAACGTCTATATCCCAATCTCTAAAGACCATCCGAATCGACTGATTACACCTTTCACAAATCCACAGGTTATCAGTACGACTCTTTCAGGTGGTAAGAAAAAGGGCGAATGCGGTGAAGTCTGTGTTCGAGACGGAATCATCTACATCACAACCAGTTCTTCTACGGCAGTCACAGCCTTCATTACCCAAAAGGACAATGAGGAGATTGCCTTTAGTGTCACGATGCTTCCTCGCGCAATTCCCCCACGGGAAGTTCATTTCACATTGCCTCAATCTATCGTAGACAAAGTGAACACCAAGAAAGGTGCTCGTGCGCTTTCGTCCGCGGAAGGTTGGGAACAGGCACAACCTTATGTTGACACCCTAAGAGGATCTCTGAGACAGGTCGCGTTACAGGAAATTCCGCCGGGTTATTCCTTACGTGCTGTCCGTAGAAGTGACCCATTACCCCGTTGCAAACACGCAGGACTCGACATTGACTTCGCCAATGGTCAAATCATGGAAGGGTTCAATCTTGACATCTACGTAGGTGTTGCGGAGAACGTTTCCAATGTTCCAGTCGAATTTAAGGAACAGACCTGTGGCGGATGGCGAATCGCAGCGGTCACGAGTTGGCCGTTGAAGGTTCTAAAGCCGGGACAGAAAACTGAGGTCTACGTTATCACGAAGAAAGACGAAGAAGTCCGTAGTGATCAGGTCCGTAAACCTCTCATCACTCGTCAGTATCAGTAACAAGAGAGGGTCTTTTTTATGAACTTAAAAGCATGGTTCTCAAAGATTCCGCCTAAGAAACGCCAATTGCTAGTGATTGGTGGCGGTTTAACGGCTCTCTTGCTTTGCTTGACGTTTGTCACGCAAGACGAAGGAAAGATTGTTCGCGTTTCTCCTAAGACTGACCGCTCAGTTAACGTCTTAACAGATCAAAAACGGCGTAACTTGGGCATGGACGCAATCGCAAGCCGAGTCAATTCCTTGGCTACCGAAAACAAACGCCTTCGTGCTGAAGTAGAACGCTTAAGTAAGGACATTTCTGATACACGTAGTAATGATGCTCTTGAGCGTCAGATGCGTGAACGCTTCGATAAGTTGCAGAACGAAGTCTCTCGCCTACGTGAAATGTCTGGAACAGTTGTTCCAATTCAAGCCTATACAACTGACGAGTCCGATGGTACTCAGACGGCTGAATTTGCAAACAATCCTTTCCAAGTTCCTGAAGCAACTGGTGGCCAAGTGCAGGGTGGTGGCTCTTTAGAGCCTATGCAGACGCAAAACAAGACAACCTCTTCTGCTAAGAGCAATTCAGCAAAGAAAGAAGCAACAAAGACAGTTTCTCGTCCGATGGTCGTAGTTTCTGAAGATACACAGCCAACCTTTGGCTCTTCAGCACAACGGAACGCTAAGAAAAAGAATGAGGCAGCGACTGTAAATTACATTCCTGCCGGCTCAATTCTCACGGGTACGCTAATCACAGGCGGCGACTTCCCAACTGGGTCAGGTGGTAAAGACAATCCTATGCGAGTTTTAGTCCGCTTGACCAAGACTGCCATCTTGCCGAATCGCTTCCAGAGCGATGTCCGTGAGTGCTTTATGTTAATGAGTGGACACGGAGACCTCTCAAGTGAACGTGCGAAGTTCCGTGGCGAAACGCTTTCTTGCGTAAGACACGATGGTGGTGTCATTCAAACGAAGTTGAACTCTTACGTAGCAGGTGAAGACGGTAAAGAGGGTATCAAGGGTCGTTTAGTGAGTAAGCAAGGACAGATGATTGCTCGCACTCTCGTTGCAGGGTTCTTGTCAGGCATTAGTGATGCTTTCGATTACACACCTGTGGAAGTGCTTTCTACAACATCTTCAGGTTCTGTGCAGTACCAGTCGAACTTCTCAGGCGATGCCGTGAAGAGTGGTCTCGCTACAGGCGCATCCAACGCCGCTGAAAAGGTCGCTGACTTCTACGCAAAACTCGCAAACGCGATGGTTCCCGTTGTCGAAATCACACCGGGTAGACAGGTCGACATTGTTGTCGTTAGTGGCGCAAAAATCGATCCCAAGGTTAACGCAAAACTCTCCACTCAGGGGCAGGGTTCAATCAATAACTAAAGGCTGACGCACTATGAAAAAGACTCTACTTTTAATCGCCACGGCTATCTCCGCAGGTGCAATGACAAGCGGGTGCGCATGGCTTAATCCGGGTGAAGAGGAATTTGCCTGTTCGGGTATGCCGGGTTCAGTTTTCTGTCATTCTGCACGAGATGTGTACGAGAGGACAAACTCAGGCCTTGTGCCAAGCCCGATTAACGGCAATACCTATAACGAAGATTGCACAGATTGCGTTCGTGCTGAAGATGAAAACCCTGAACTCCGAGACATGGACGGAGACGGCGTTCCTGAAGCAAAAACTGAACGCTCCCATAAGGGAAGTAACGGAAAGACTCTTGATGTTACAGATGACGAAATCATCAATAACTATGTGACTCCGAACCTTCCAACGCGTCCTGTTCCAGTACGTACTCCTGCACAGATTATGCGTATTTGGGTTGGCCCCTATGTTGACAGTAACGGTGACCTAGTTGCGCCGGGCATCGTCTATACGGAAATTGAACCTCGCAAGTGGATCTATCCGGGACAGGCCACAGAGGACGGGCAAACCAATGACCGAATCATGCGTCCATTGGCTCAACGATCCTCATACAAAGGAGCAAAAACGCCTTCTACGTATTCGGAAGGGCCTGAAGGAGACTTTAGTGCTTTGACTGAGTACGGAACTAACCAAAGTTATACACAGCAAAGATTAAATAAGAACAGAACAAAGTAAGAAATCCGCAAGGAAAAACGAGTCGCACCTTCGCCTACTCGGGTGCGCCCCTCGTCAGATGAAGGGAGGCACATAACTCTTAAGGAGAGTTTATATGAAGTATACGAAGGTAGTCCCCGTAGCTGCTCTCGCCCTCGGCGCGACAGCTGCACTCGCAGCAGGTGAAAACGACTTTAACGATGTTTTCCAGTTGCTTTCTGACTGGTCACAGGGTTCGCTCGGCAAACTCGTTAGCCTCGCGTCCGTCATCGTTGGTGTCGGTATCGGCATCGTCCGTCAGTCCATTATGGCTGCCGTCATCGGTATCGCCATGGCTGTCGTTGTGCAGTACGCCCCGACAATCATTTCCTCGATCGTCTCGGGCAACGCGGGTGGCTAATCAGGCCTAAAAAACTCTTTTCTCTCTGTGGCCTAACTCCTACCACAGAGAGAAAGGGGAGAAGGAAAAGAAGTTTTAATCAATCATGGTTTTCATTAAAGACGTTGAGGACGCAAAGATGGCACGTTCTACAAAGACTGAAAAGACACAAAAGGCTACAAAGGCTAAGGCAACACCCAAGGAAACTGTAAAGGCTATGCCGACAGAAGCCAAGAAACCGATTGTGAGCATAGACACAACGGCTGCTAAAGAAAAGTTTAAGGGTTGCACAGAAGGCTTCTTAAATCATAAGAAGGCTATTGCAATCGCAATTGGCGTTGCTCTCGTTGGATGGGCAGGGTACTACGCATTTTCTAGCCAACAGGCTGCTATTAAGACATTAGAAGGAAAACTTACGACTCTCACCAAGGGTGAAGTTGTTAAGAGCGCAGAGAAGGAAGCGAAACAAGATACGGCTGAACTCTCTAAGGCTTTAAAGGAAATGCCCGCCATCGACAAAGTTGTCGAGATGGATGTGAAGAAACTCCGTGCTTTCCGTGATAAGGAAAACCGTGTTCTTTACATGCTCGATAACGGGCGCTTTGTCTTTGTTGGCGACATGATTGATGTTTGGAATAAGAAGAAGATTGAGTCTCTAGAAGAACTCGATTACGCCTTCAACCGTATTGATTTAAAGGCCCTGGGCCTTGAAGTTGAACGGACGAATCACATTACCTTCGGCGCAGGTGCTAAGAAAGTAGTGGCTGTTGTAGACCCATTCTGTGGTTGGTGTCATCGCTTGATTCAGGAAATTAGAGATGATCCTTCTCTTTCTAAGGATTACACCTTTGAATTCATCATCGCAGGATTCTTGGGGCAAAAGAGCCGTGATGCAGCAAAGACACTATCTTGCTCAATCGCTCCTGCTGAAGCCAAGGTTAACGCACTCCTCGCAGGACAGAGTGCAATGGATAAACTCATCAAGAGCGGAACTTGCGATGAAACAAAACTCAAAGAATCCCAGTTAGCAGTCAACGCTATGGGTGTTCAAAGTGTTCCTTTCATCATCGCTCCTGATGGACGCTTTAATCGCGGTAAGCCTCGTGACATCCGTTCCTTCTTAGAAGGTAAGACACAGCCCACAGCTGCGCCTAACGCTCCTAAAGCACAGGTTCAGGAACGTCCAAAGGTGAATCTTGAGCCGATGAAGACGGCTAAACGCTCCTCGTTAAACATCATGACAGCAGGCAATGGTCCTCGGATGCTAAGTGTTTTTGTGGATCCGCATTGCGGTTGGTGCCATAAGTCGATGGAAGAAATTCTCACAGATGAGGATTTGCTTAAGAAGTACACGGTTGACTTTGTCGCTACGTCTATCCTTGGACCTGCCTCCGAACGGCTTAACAAGATGATTGCTTGCTCGAAACCGGGTAAGAAGACTCTTGATGCCTTCCGTGTAGGCAAAGAGGGTATTGAAGCACTCAAGGCTCCTGACAACTGCAATGAAACGAAGACAGCAGCAACAAACAAATTACGCCAAGACATGGGTATTCGCTCCGTTCCAGTCTTTGTGACAGACGATGGTCGTGTTCAGACGGGTAAGCCCGCGAGTATTCGCTCGTTCTTGGGTCTTCCCCCGAAAGGCACAAAGTAATTTAAGAAAAACGGATTAGAAGGATTCGCAAGTCAACTACCCCTCTCTAAAGAGAGAGGCTTGTGAAAGCAAGTCTGGTTGACTAG
>CAVLDT010000025.1:0-27601 GCA_963661915.1 Duodenibacillus sp. | reverse complement strand
CTTGGTGCAACGTGGCCAGAGTCGCCTCTTCATCCCCGTTAAGTTAAAGTAATTTGCCTCAGCCTCTCGTAGTAACGAAATAGCCGCGCATCGCGCGGCTATTTGCTTTTCTAGGCTTGGTAACTTTCAAACAACATGTCCAAGGACAATCTGTCTTGCGACACTTTCAGCTAGCCGTGGCGCATTAAGCGTTGGATCTGCAACAGATCGAATCACCAGACCATCGAGTAGGCACATATCCATTTCAAGTTTCACCTCAGGGTTGTTAACTCCCATCTGCTTGTACGTTGAAAGTAATGCCTCTCGGCAAACTCTGTCATAACGTTGCAAAACTTTCAAAAGCCTCTCGTTACTTGTCGATGCATTCATGATATCCAATGCAAAGACCGCATTCCTTAAGCTCAATCGCGTCATCGCGATTTCTGCTAAATCGTGAATCTGCTGCACCGTATCATCGCGATTTGCGCTTTCTATCTTCGAGATTAGGCGATCAATTTGGCGTTGCGCGAGTGTTTCAACAATATCATCTTTGTTTTTAAAGTAGTTGTAGAGGTTGCCAACACTCATCCCTACCCTTGTAGCAACATCTTTCATCTTTGCCGCAACAAAGCCTTTTTCTCCGAAACACTCGAGAGCCGCGAAGAGAATCTCTTCTCGCCTCTGGCTCACCAAAGCGTCATTTTCCATTTGGCTCATTTACTAGCCTCTTTCTTGCTCGCATCTTCAGGCTTTTCTTCTGCTAACTGAGAACCTCCGCCCATAACTTTGTAAAGCGTAATAAGGCTTGACGCGCGTGCTAAGCGCATGTTGACAAGCGCCTGTTGTGCGGAAAAATCCGATCTCTGGCTATCGAGAACCTGCAAGAAGCTATCGACACCATTCTTGTAGCGTTCAAGAGCCAATTCATAGGTCGTATGTGTCGCTTCAGCAAGATTTTGCGTAGCGGTGAGTTGGTCTTGAATCGTCCCTTCGGTTGCTAAGGCATCTGCAACTTCTTTGAAGGCAGTCTGAATGGCTGACTCATACTTTGCAACCGCTGCGCGCTTTGCCGCATCCGCTGCTTTGAGGTTTTGGATATTCTTTCCGCCTTGGAAAATCGGCAAACTCACAGAAGGAGTAAAGGACCAAATTGCGCTCGAAGACTTAAAGAGGTCTGAAAGATGGCTCGACGTGAATCCCGCAGAGCCCGTCAGCGAAATCGATGGGAAAAATGCCGCTCTTGCAACACCAATGTTGGCGTTAGCGCTTCTTAACTGCGCCTCTGCGGAAGCGATATCGGGTCTATTAAGCAAAACCTCACTTGGGACATTGGAAATCGCCGAAATCGGATTGGTGACCTCTGCAGGAAGTGTTTGAGGCTCAAGAGAAGCGTCATAGGCTCCACCTACAAGGAGCCTTAAAGCATTGCGGTACTGAGCGAGCTGCTGGGAGGCCTGCGACTTCGCAATCTGTGCATTTGCAACAGTGGTTTGTGCCTGATGTACATCGATAAGGCTTGAGGCACCGAGTTTGTAGCTATTCTTGATAAGCGTAAAACTCTTCTCTTGGCTTTCGAGAGTTTCGTTAGCCAACTTCAACTTATCCTTAGCAGCCCCGAGGCCAAGCCACGTATTGGCAATTTCCGAGATGAGTGTCATCTGTGCTGTGCGTTGCGCGGCCTGTGTCTGGAAATACGCCTGCAAGGCCATTTCGTTCGTGTTACGAACACGACCAAAAAGGTCCAATTCGTAAGAAGCCATTGCATTGGCCGTATAGCCATTAGACATTGAGTTTGAGTGCGAAAGCGCCTCATTGTCAAAAGCGCCACGCGCCGTTCTCTGTGCGACTGCGGAGACGCTCGGCAAAAGGGCACTACGGCTTACGTTGTACTGCGCTCGGGCCTGTTCGACACTTAAGACCGCAGCGCGAAGGCTACGATTCCCAGCGAGACCCTGTTCAATCAGAGTACAAAGTCTCTTATCCTTAAAGAACTCTCCCCACTGCTGTAAACCTTCAGTGAGCATCTGGACATTTTTTGTCGCTTCCGACGCAGGCCAGCTTTCTTCGACTGGAGCGGCAGGTCTTTCATACGTTGGCGCAAAGGAGCAACCTGCAGCTAACACGGCTGCTGCCAACGGTAACAAAACAAATGTTTTACGCATATTTTCTCCTATCCGCTCTTAAACCTTTTCAACCTTCTTACGACCGAAAACCTTAGTGATCATCACGAAGAACACCGGCACAAAGAAGATACACAAGAATGTACCCGTAAGCATACCGCCTAAAACGGCGATACCAATTGCTGACTGAGCACCTGCACCAGCACCATTTGCAATAGCAAGTGGCAAGACACCTAAACCGAAAGCGATAGATGTCATGAGAATTGGTCTTAAGCGCAAGCGAACTGCTTCAACAACGGCTTCGAGCACGTCCGTGCCACTGTCATAGAGGTCTCGGGCAAATTCAACGATAAGAATTGCGTTCTTCGCAACAAGGCCTACCGTTGTAAGCAACCCCACCTGGAAGTAAACGTCGTTTTCTCTTCCCGTAAGAGCCGTAAGACCGAGGGCGCCGAGAATACCAAGAGGCACAACTAAAATCACAGCCACAGGAATGGACCAGGATTCATACAAAGCAGCAAGAGCTAGGAAGACGACAAGAAGCGAAATCGCATAGAGAGGCGCGGCGTTGCCACTTGCAATCTTTTCTTGGTAGGAAAGGCCTGTCCATTCAATTGAGTAACCTTGCGGCATCTGCGTCAAGATTTCTTCAATAGCTTGCATTGCCTGACCAGAGGAGTACCCAGGGGCAGGCTGACCCTGAATGTTCACCGCGTCGATAGCGTTGTAGCGCTCAAGACGTCCCGCGCCGAAGGTCCACTTTGTCGTTGAGAAAGCAGAGAAGGGAACAAGCTTTCCTTCATTGTTTCTCACATGCCACTTGGCGATATCTGCTTCATCACCGCGAGCAACGCCGTCGCCCTGCACATAGACCTTCTTAATCTTGCCGCGGTCAAGGAAGTCATTGACGTAACTTGAACCAAAGGCAATGGAAATCGTGTTATTGATATCCGTATCAGAAAGTCCAAGGGCACGAGCCTTACCGTAATCAATATCAAGTTGAAGCATCGGCACGTCACTCATACCGTTGTGGCGCACCATAGATAGACGCGGATCTTGATTAGCTTTTTGGATGAATTCATCCATCACTTCAACCAGGCGATCGTGGCCAACGCCGTTGCGATCTTGCAAGTAGAAATCAAAACCTTCTGCAACACCTAATTCTGGAACTGCCGGTAGCGGGAAAATGTAAGCAACAAAGTCGTTTAAATCCGGCCCAAAGAGGCGGCCCTGAACGCGCTGCTGAACAGCAGCGATGTATTGGCTTGCCTTCTTTCGGACATCCCAGTCTTTGAGTTGCACAAAGCCCAAGGCCATGTTTTCACCCGTACCACCGAAGGAGAAACCACGAACAAGTTGCAGAGAATCAACGGTGTCCTTTTCCTGCGCAAGAACAACTTCTGAGGCGCGCTTGAGCATCTTATCTGTACGCACTGCGGTTGCGCTTGGCGGAGTCTGCCCAGTGATAAGAAGAACGCCCTGGTCTTCCTCAGGCATAAAAGAACTCGGAAGATGTGTAAAACCGAACACAACCATCGCTACAAGGATGCCATATAAGACAACAAGCATCTTCGGTCTGCGTGAGAAACCATGGGCAACGCGACAGACAAACTTACTGAAGGTGTGAAATCCCCGGTTAAAGGAAACGAAGAACTTAGCCTTTGGCTTTTCATCTACTGTATGTTGTACAAGAACCGAGGCGCACAAAGCAGGCGTAAGCGTTAAGGCAACCACCACCGAGAGGACCATTGCCGAAACAATCGTAATGGAAAACTGGCGGTAGATAACGCCCGTGGAGCCTCCGAAGAAAGCCATCGGGAGGAACACAGCAGAAAGTACCATTGCAATACCGATAAGGGCACCTGTGATTTGCTGCATCGATTTCACGGTTGCTGTCTTTGGATCGGTTAAGTCCTGTGCCATCACACGTTCGACGTTTTCTACAACGACAATAGCGTCATCGACGAGTAGGCCAATGGCTAACACGAGGCCAAACATCGTGAGCATGTTAATGGAGTATCCCATAGCCCCCATCACAGCGATGGTTCCAAGTAAAACGACTGGCACTGCAATAGTCGGAATAATCGTCGCACGGTGATTCTGTAAGAACAGATACATCACGCAGACAACGAGGATGATAGCTTCGACGAGAGTCTTGATGACTTCGTGCATAGCCGCATCGACAAATCGCGTTGTATCCATCGTGTAGTCAAGCTGCACACCCTCAGGGAAGAAGGCAGAAAGCTCTTGAAGCTTCGCCCGAACATCCTTAGAAACCTGCTTAGCGTTTGCCCCTGCAGACAAGCTAATTGCCATACCCGAGGCGCTTTTACCGTTATAGAGACCGCCGAACTGATAAATTTGCTCTCCGATTTCTACCTTTGCAACATCCTTAACTCGAACAACAGAGCCGTCTTTCTGTGTGACAACCGCAATTTGCTCGAACTGCTCGGGTCGTTCCATCAAAGAACTCGCACGAATCTTTGCCGTAATAAGGCGAGGGGCGCTCACTGGCTCCGCACCAATATCACCAGCGGCAAGTTGCACGTTTTGTGCAGAAATCGCGCTGACAACATCCGAGGGCTGTAAGTTGTACTTGTAGAGCTTATCGGGATCGACCCAAATACGCATAGCATAGGATGCGCCGAAGCACTCAACGTCGCCAACGCCTTGAATACGAGAAACAGGCTCTTTGACATAGTTGACAAGGTAGTCCCCGAGGTCATTGCCCGTGAGCTTACCTGTCTTATCGTACATAGCGAAGGCCATCAAGAAAGATGGCGCTCTCTTTTTAACCGTAATACCAATGCGTCGCACAGCCTCTGGCAACTTCGGCTCCACAACCGAAAGTTTGTTTTGCACCTGAACCTGTGCGATATCTGGATTCGTACCCGCAACGAAGGTAATCGTAATTGCCGCCATGCCGATGGAGTCCGACTGCGAACTCATGTAAAGCATGCCATCGAGACCTGTCATATTCTCTTCGATAACTTGCGTGACCGTACGAGAAATTGTCTCAGCATTCGCTCCTGGGTACTGCGCAAAAACACGAATCTGCGGTGGCGCAATATCTGGATACTGCGACACAGGAAGCGTGTTAATGCCAAGAGCACCCGCAAGCATGATGACAATGGCAATAACCCAAGCAAAAATCGGGCGATTGACAAAGAAACGACTCAACATAGTACTAACCTCTTTGCGCCTTACTTAGCCTCGGCCTTGTTTGCCGCCGCGGCATCCTTTCCTGTGCTGTAACTCACGAGAGAGCCCGCACGCACGCGTAATGTTCCGTCCACAATGATGACCTCTCCGGCGGAAAGGCCTTTTTCAAGAATCCAGTCTGTTCCGTCTGCGCACTGAATCTCGATATCGCGGCTCTCCACACGGTTATCCTTGTTGATAACAAAAACGTACGGCGTACCGTTCTGATGACGCAAAAGCGCCTTCTGATTGATGCGAATCACCTTCTCGCGAACGCCATCAACTAATTTCGCTTTGACGTACATCCCAGGAAGCAGTGTTCTATCAGGATTCGGGAAAACCGCTCTCACGCGAACCGTGCCCGTTGACTCATCAACGAGAGCGTCCTTAAAGGTAAGTTGCCCCTTAAAAGGGTAAACCGTACCGTCAGCAAGCGTGATGCTCACATTCGCAGCATCCGAGGTATTGCCCTTTAGATATCCTGTAGCCAACTGCTTTTTGAGCTTTGCCATCGCTTCATAGGACTGCGTCACGTCGACATAAATGGGATCGAGCTGCTGCACAACCGTTAAACGAGCACCCTGATTAGCTGTGACAAGAGCACCAGGCGTCACTTCAGACAAAGAAACCTTTCCAGGAATCGGGCTCTTTACCTCCGTGTAGCGGAGGTTTTCTTGGGCTGAGACAAGGGCTGCTTGAGCGGCAAGAAGGTTTGCCTTTGCAACCTTTAGCGTTGCCTGTGTCGTTTCATCGGCTTGCTTGCTAACTGCTTCTGCCTTCAATAGTCCACGAGAACGCTTGGCATCTGCTTTTGCCAATTCCAAGTTCGCTTTGGCTTGCTCGAGAGAGGCCTGAGCCTGGGCAACGGAGGCTTTATAGATTGTTGGGTCAATTTGATAAAGGGATTGACCTTCTTTTACTTCGGCACCTTCTTCAAAGAGTCGCTTGAGGATAATGCCAGTGGCCTGAGGACGAACCTCTGCAACGCGGTACGCATTGGCGCGTCCTGGTAACTCTGAATAAATCACCGCATCGGAAAGCTCTACGACCTGCACTCCAACGGGCGTTGCCCTCACGGTCGTTGCCTTCTTTTCTTGGCATCCGCTCAGAGCAACCGCCGCAGCTGCCGCCAAGGTTATTACTACGATTTTCGATTTGGTTTTCAACACACTCACTGCATTCTCCTCGAGAGGAAAAAAATTAAATCTATTCAAAAACTGAAGTTCAGTTCAGAGCAAATTTTTGCCCTTGACTGAACGAGGATTCAGCATTCTACATATTCCAAAAAAATTTTCCTGTCATTGCGACAGAATTTACATTTTTTTACGCGCATTACCTTTGATTGCTAGGCTTTTCTAAGGAGTTTTGCCGAGGGAGCGCTTGAGAAAAAAGCGGAAAAAGGATTCCCCCTCTTCCGCTCTAAAGAACTTTCTTAAACAGCTTTTCTTTTATTCGACTGTAACGCTCTTTGCGAGATTACGCGGTTTATCTACGTCTGTTCCACGTTTGAGTGCCGTGTGATAGGCCAAAAGTTGTAAGGGAACCACGTGAAGCATTGGACTCAAGTCGCCTGCGTTTTCTGGCATACGAATCACGAGCATATCGCCAGTAGAAACAATCTCTGTATCGCTATCGGCAAAGACGTAAAGCTCACCACCCCGAGCTCGCACTTCCTGCATATTGCTCTTTAATTTTTCAAGCAATTCATCATTCGGTGCAATTGTTACCACTGGCATGTTGGCATCAACTAGTGCAAGAGGACCGTGCTTAAGTTCCCCTGCGGGGTAAGCTTCGGCGTGAATGTAACTAATTTCTTTGAGTTTCAGAGCCCCTTCCAAAGCAATCGGATAGTGTAGGCCTCTACCGAGGAAAAGCGCGTGCTCTTTACTTGCGAAACGATCTGCCCAGGCGATAATTTGAGGCTCCAAGGCAAGGACGCCTGCAATTGCCTTTGGAATGTGACGCAATTGATTTAAGCGAGTTTTTTCGTTTTCTTCCGTGACGTGGCCGTTTAGCTTAGCGAGCACAAGCGTGAGCAAGTAGAGCGCTGCCAACTGCGTTGTAAATGCCTTCGTGCTTGCCACCCCGATTTCTACACCTGCTCTCGTAATAAAACGCATTGCACTTTCGCGCACAAGGGCGCTTTGTTCGACGTTACAGATTGCAAGCGTCTTTTGCATCCCAAGGCGTTTCGCATACTTAAGGGCAGCAATCGTGTCTGCAGTCTCTCCCGACTGAGAAATCGTCACAACGAGTGTGTCATCGGTCGCAATCGGCGTGCGATAACGATATTCGCTTGCGATTTCTACGGATGTTGGTAAATGCGCTATTGCTTCAAGCCAGTAACGGGCCGTACTTGCCGCATAGAAACTTGTTCCGCAGGCAAGAAGCAAAATGCGTTTTGTTGCAGCGAATGCCTCTTTAGCCTTTGGTCCAAAGATTTCTGGACAAATCTCCTGCACTGCATCGATTGTGTCTGCAACAGCTCTCGGTTGCTCAAAAATCTCTTTTTGCATGTAATGCTGGTAGGGACCAAGCTCCGCCGCTCCAGCATAGCCAGCAAGTACAATTCTCTTACGCACTGCCGCCCTATATGCGCCATACTTATGTTCATAGATGGTATAGGCATCTTTTCTCACATCGAGAATGTCTCCATCGGCGAGATAGGCAACCTCGTCAACGACACTTGCAATCGCCATCGCGTCACTTGCAAGGAAGTTTTCTCCCTTACCCAAACCTAAAACAAGCGGAGAACCTTGACGCGCACCAATCATCCTCCCTGGTTCTTCTTTTGAGAAGACGGCAATTGCATAAGCTCCACGCACTCTTTCAAGCGATGCTTTAACAGCTTCAAGCAAATCGCCTCGGTAAAGATGATTGACGAGTTGCGCAAGCACTTCCGTATCCGTCTGGCTTTCAAATTGAACTCCCTCTGCTTTGAGTTCATCGCGCAGCTCTGCGTAGTTTTCAATGATGCCGTTATGCACCAAGGCAATGCGCCCCCCTGCAATATGGGGATGTGCATTTGCAACCACGGGGCCTCCGTGCGTTGCCCAACGGGTATGTGCAATACCTGTTACGCCTTTTAGGCCTTCTTTTTTTGCCTGCTCTGAGAGATCTGCAACGCGAGAAATTGTTCTCACACGTTTAATCTCGCCTGCTTCACAGGTAGCCACGCCGCAACTGTCGTAGCCTCGGTATTCGAGGCGTCTTAGCCCCTCTAAAAGAATAGGAACTACATCCCGCGTACTAACGCCTGCCACAATTCCACACATAGTTTTTTCTCCTACGCCTTTTGTGGCTTAGTTAGATTTTTTCTCTGGACGCGTCCAACCTTCAATGGTCATCTGACGCAGCCGACTGATTGTAAGTTTCCCTGCGGGGGCATCCTTTGCTAGCGTCGTTCCCGCGCCGAGCGTTGCACCGTCACCAACGGTGACAGGGGCAATGAGTTGTGTGTCAGAGCCGATGAAAACGTCGTTACCAATCGTGGTTCTAAACTTATTGACGCCGTCATAGTTGCAGGTAATTGTCCCCGCACCAATATTGACGCGTTCGCCCATGTCAGTGTCTCCAATGTAGGAGAGGTGATTAATCTTGGACCCAACACCAATGTTGGACTTCTTAATTTCAACAAAGTTACCGACGTGAACATCCTCTGAGAGCACGGCTTCTGGCCGAATGCGAGCAAAAGGCCCCACCTTCGCATTCTTTCCAATCTTGGCGCCCACAATATGAGAAAACGCCTCAATCTTTGTACCGGCTGCAATCACAGCATCCCGAATAACGCAGTATGGGCCAACGGAGACATCATCCTCTAGCGTCACATCCCCCTCGAAAACGCATCCCACATCAATAGTCACATCCGTGCCGCAGGTAAGTTTCCCTCGAATATCAAGTCTTGAGGGGTCGATTACTGTTACGCCACTTTCTGTGAGACGTTCTGCCTGATGGTCTTGCCAAATTCCCTCAAGGCGGGCAAGTTGTGTCTTGGAGTTAACGCCTTCGACTTCAAAGCTGCGATGCGGCCTCACTGAGTTCACACGCACGCCATCGCGCACTGCTAGGCCAATAACGTCCGTGAGGTAATACTCCCCCTGAGCGTTACTTGCTTTAAGTTCAGACAGCCAACCGGCTAAGCGTTCCGTTGGGAAAAGCATGATGCCCGTGTTGACTTCACGGATCTGTTTTTGCCCTTCTGTTGCATCCTTCTGTTCAACGATTGCAACAATCCTTCCCTTTTGACGAAGAATACGACCATAGCCCGTGGGGTTACGCAACACAGTTGTGAGAAGTCCCATTCCGTCACCTGCGGCAGCCGTGAGGCGCGCAATGGTTTCTGTTTGAATGAGTGGCACGTCGCCCAAAAGGACAAGTGTCTGTTCGGCAGCCATGTCCAATTCACCGAGAGCCTGTTGCAGAGCGTGGCCAGTGCCGAGTTGCGGCTCCTGTAAAACAAAAGCGAGTCCTTCTCGATTCTTTAGACTCGCTTTAACAAAATCTGCCAGGTGTCCGACGACAACAATAGTCTTGGCGACATTCTCAAGAGAGGCCACCGTGTCGAGCACATGTTCAATCATGGGTTTTCCAGCGAGCGGCTGGAGCACTTTCGGTAAGCGCGAATGCATACGCTTACCCTGGCCTGCGGCCAAGATAACAACATTCATCATTTTGAATTTTCCTTTGTTTTACGCCCTTTTCTCTTCGATAAATTTCGGGCGGGTTTGCACTAAACAGCCGTTATTGTACTAGGCAGAACACAGAGGGAGACCTGCGCGAAACCCCAAGGGCATTGTTAGAAACTAAACGGGGCAAGACCCGAAAGTTTTGCCCCGTTTGTGTAACCTAGCAAAAGGATGCTACCGCTCTAAGCCGTAGTTTGCATCTGACCAGCAAGGGCCCACTCGCGGTACCGTTCGTTGAAACGGCTCGGAACAAGGCTTCCAACGACCATACCAAAGAGGGCTACAACAAAACCACCCAAGACACTCGGAATCACCTCTCCTAACGGCGTTACCGTAAGCACTGTCCAAGCAATGGCACCCAACACGATTGAGGTCCAAGCGCCCTGTGTCGTTGCCTTCTTCCAATAGATTCCCGCTACAAGCGGCCAGAAGGCTCCCACCACCGGGAACTGATAGGCCATTGCAACCATGTCGTAGATTGCTGTTCCTTCAAACCAGAGGCTATAGGCAAGAACGGAAGCAGCAAAAATCACAAGTGCACCGCGGAAGTAAAGCAACTCCTGCTCAGGCTTAATGTTGATGTAGTTGCGCAAAATATTGTGCACAAATGTCGTTGTCGGTGCGAGCATCGTTGCAGACGCAGTCGACATCACAGCAGAGAGCACCGCGCCGAAGAAGAGCACACGAAGCCAAACGGGCATGTAGTCGCGGACAAGTGTCGGAAGCAACAACTGAGGATCACTCTTTAAGAGTGTCTCACCAACACCTGGCATCGCAAGCACAGCCGCGCAGACGATAAACATCGGAATAAACGCAAAAAAGATGTAGAAAATGCCACCTAAAATCGGGCCACGAGTTGCTGTCTTTTCATCCTTTGCGCTCATTACACGCTGGAAAACGTCCTGCTGCGGAATCGATCCAATCATCATCGTCATTGCGGCAGAGATCCAAAAGATCCAGCCGTGGAAAGTCATCTCGGGGAAGACGCGGAACAAGTCACGGCTTGCTGCAAATTCAACGACCTTCTCCGCACCTCCTGCCATGCCGCCAGCAACATAGGCGACAGCGGCGAGCCCAGCGACAATGATTGCCATCTGCAGAAAGTCCGTAAATGCCACAGACCACATTCCACCATAAACCGTGTAGAAGAGTACGACAAAGGTTCCCATCATCATGCCAAGAGAAACGCTGATGGCACCCTCTGTTAAGAGATTGATGACAAGGCCCAATGCGGCGACCTGTGCGCCCACCCATCCGAGGTAAGAAAGGATGACGAAAACCGAGCAGGCAAGCTCAATCTTCTTCCCATAGCGCTTGCGATAGAAGTCGCCAATGGTCAAAAGATTCATGCGATAGAGCTTACGGGCAAAGAACATGCCCACGAGGATAAGCGCCGCGCCAGAGCCAAACGGCTCTTCTACGACACCCGCGATGCCTCCCTCGATAAAGCGCCCTGGAAGGCCTAAAACGGTTTCGCTACCGAACCAGGTGGCAAATGTCGTTGCAATGACCATTGCCAAAGGCAACGAACGCCCGGCTAAAGCATAATCGGCGGTATTGTTTACGCGGCGAGCCGCCCACAATCCTATTCCAATCGAGACCAGCATGTAAATGCAGACCAGTACGATCAGTTTAGTCATTAGCAAATCTCCAAAAAAAGCGTAACGACTTAGGTTCTTGTAGGAGTCTTTCTTCGCACGAATTCGTACGAGAAGACCGGAAATTTTTTTGTGAGGGCGCAGTATAGGGAGATGTCTCCAAAATTTTCCCCTTGAGGGAATTTTTTTTTAAGAAATCCCCCAAAGTTTGACCTCGATGAAACTTTCGAAGATTTTTTGGAGTTCTTTGACCGTTTTTTGGCCCTTTTTTTCTTTTTGACATCTCTTGCGAAGGCTAGTGTTTATGCGGCCCTTAAGAGGTCTTGCCCCAAATCTCCCAATATAGTGCCGATTTGGGATGTCGCATGTATACAACATGCCTTTGTCCCACCCTCTCGCCTTTTTTGGGGGTAAAAAAAGGCTAGGTGCGATGACCTAGCCCTTTTCAAATTTTTTCGGTTGTGCGATTGATTACATCTGTTCAATTCCCGCTAGTAACCATCCAGTCGACTCATCGATAGGTTGCACGAGTAACCAATGTTCGTGGACCTCTTCAAACTGGCCATTGATCTTCATCGCCCCCTCGAATGTGACCACTGCGACGTATTCAGATCCCTGCTGTACGATGCCAACGAGTTTCGTTGTGAGATCGATGACTTCGCTCTTCTGCTCGTTATAGCCATGCTCACGCAACTGATGCGTGAGTGCAATAAAGAAGTCGTCAGTCATAAAGTCTGCAACAGGAACAACATTTCCTTTATCCCATGCTTTTTGCAGACGGACAAAGTTCTCTCGAGCTACGTTTTCAAAGGCTTTAGCGTCAAAGCCTGCGGGAACTGTGAGACTCTCGAGACCCGCATCGTTAAAACTATCCATGACGCTCCCAGGTCTCGCCTGTGCTGCCGCAGAGTCAAACGTCTCCCTTTGTGGGGCACGCTCCTCATAGGTTGCACTTTGCGCTCTTTCGTAGGAGTTGGTTCTACTATTTTGAACCTTGCCAACGAGAAAGCGTGCAAGCAAAAATCTCAGGAGATAAAAAACAGCAAAAGCCCCAAGCACTGCAACCAACACTTGAGCAAACTCAGCGGAAAGGCCCAACGCACTCATGAGAGCCGTCAATCCCAAGACGGTTGCAATGCCCATGAGCATGCCACCCATGGGACGCGCTGTCGTTGCTGCGGCTCCCGCAGCTCCTGTTTTAGCTGCCTGTTGCGTTGCACCAGGTCTTGCCGCATTTGTCCCCGCCTGAGAAGCGCCTGGCGCCGTCTTCCCTGCCATCGAGGGCTTTGCCGGCGTTGCCTTCTGGAAGAGGCTACTTGTCGTGCGGCCAAAACTACGGCCGCCACCAAAACGCATAGCCGCATCGGCATCTGGTGTCAAAGACGCAAGCATTAAAACAACAGCAAAAAGTGCAAGAAATTTCTTCATAGTATTTTTTTGTGTTAGTTTGAATCAAAAAGTCTCTCTTACCATGTACATGGGGGTAAGAAGGTTTTCTTTCAAGCCTTCTTACCAATATGCAAGGCACAAACGCCAAAAGTCATATTTTGCCAAGAAACTTTAGCAAATCCTGCTTCTTGCATCATTCTGGCAAGTGTCTCCTGATCTGGGTGCATACGAATTGATTCGGCAAGATAGCGGTAACTCTCTGCGTCACCGGCTACAAGCCGCCCCAACCGCGGCATGACGACAAAGGAATAAAAGTCATAAAAGGGGCGAAGAATCTTCCAACAGTGACTAAATTCCAAAACCAATACGCGCCCGCCCGGCTTTGCAACGCGAAGCATCTCGGAGAGAGCCCGCTCTTTATGCGTCATGTTTCTTAAACCAAAAGAGACTGTCACAACATCAAATGTGTTATCTGCAAAAGGAAGTTTTTCACAATCACACTGTGCAACACGGACATTTGCGCGGGCTTGCTTTATGCGTTTCTCTCCTTCTGAGAGCATGGCGTGGTTAATATCCGTTGCCCAAACCTCTCCTGTCTTTCCTACCCGCGGAGCAAAAGCAAGAGCCAAGTCGCAGGTTCCTGATGCGATATCAAGAACACGGTCTCCCTCTTTTAACTCGGCCGAAGAAATCGTCCGCCGCTTCCAAAGTCTATGTAGGCCAAAGCTTAAGAGATCATTCATGAGGTCGTACTTAGAGGCAACCGAATCAAAAACCTGTTTGACGTCCTCGGCTTTTTCGGATTCCGGAACTTCGCGAAATCCAAAAGATACTTTTTTTTCGTCTTTCTCTGTTTGTTGCGAAGTCACGCTACATTCCAACGATAAATAATTTTCCGAAGAGAACTTTCCTCGGCAGAAAAAACCGAGTGAAATCCTTCACCCGGCTTACAGTTTGGTGGTGCCCCCGGCGGGACTCGAACTCACATCACAGCCTTCGGAGGGCCGCATTCTATCCAGTTGAACTACGGGGACAGCGCGTGGCATTATACCTGCACACAGAGTGGCAATTAAAGTTCCGTCGGATCGACCTCAACCGTCCAAAAGATGCCACTTTCATGCTCAATTAAGGTAGTCCACTCAAGAAGGAAAGCGTTAAGCTTTGCTCTTGACTCCGCCTCTACAAGGAGCTGTGCTCGCTCTTCATCCATAAGTCGCATAAGAGACATCGGCACAGGTTCATAAACTTTTACACGCGCTCTGTTTATCAATTTCGCCTTTTCTTTTGCGCGGTCTAAGAAACCGAGAGCAAGCTCTAAAGACTTCCCTTGCGCTAAAAGGAGTGCCTGTCTTACAAAAGGCGGCATCATCGCTTCTTTTCTTTCTGAAAGCGCGCGCTTTGCGAAGGCCTCATAATCCTGCGCGACAAACTCAGCATAAAGCGGATGCTCGGGGTAACGTGTCTGCACGAGGACTCGTCCCTCGTTACCTGAGCGGCCCGCTCGTCCTGCCACCTGTAGCAATGAAGAAAAAAGCCGCTCCTCTGCCTTGATGCTTGGGCTCACAAGAAGCGCATCCGAATTGAGAATAACGACTAGCCCTACGTGCTTAAAGTCGTGTCCCTTGGAAATCATCTGTGTACCAACGATGATGTCTGCCTCGCCCTTGTGAATCTGAGAAAAAGCTTCTTCGACTTGTCTCTTTGTTCTGACACTATCGCGATCGATGCGAAGAATTCTTCTCTCAGGCCAAAGCGTTGCTATAGCTTCTTCAATTTTCTGCGTTCCTGAGCCAATAACCTCAATGTCTGCATTGCCACATGTTGGGCAGTGGGCAGGAACAGGGTAACTCGTAGAACAGTGGTGGCAAACGAGACGGTTTTCCTTTTTGTGGTAGACAGTAAATCCCGAACAATGTAGGCAGCGACTAACCCAACCACATGCCGAGCACGTTACCGTTGGAGCGTAACCTCGCCTATTAATAAAGACAAGGACCTGATCGCCAGCATTAAGCGTCGCATCTATTGCCGTACGAACAGTATCTGTAAATACGCTTCTCCTCTGTAGTCTAGTGTCGACAAGTTCTACCTTCGGAAGTTTTGCTGAGGTTACGGCGCGCAAAGAAAGCCGCAACAGTGGAAACTTCCCGCTTTTCACTTTTTCCCATGTTTCAAGGGAAGGCGTAGCTGACCCCAAAACACAGGCAGTGGCATTCATCTGCGCTCGCTTAATTGCCAAATCCCTGGCAGAAAACCGCATTCCGTCTCCTGCCTTGTAACTCTCATCGTGCTCCTCATCGACAAGAATCAGGGCAAGTTTCTTAAAACTTGCAAAGATTGAGAGCCGTGTTCCTACAAGAATTCGGGCCCTCCCTTCGTGAGCGGCTAACCAATTTTTTGCTCTCTCCCCTTCACTTAGTGCAGAGTGCAATGTTACGACAACCTCTCTCGGGAACCTCTCTCTTACACGCATCTCAAGCTGCGGCGTAAGGTTAATCTCTGGGACAAGAAGTAATACTTGATTTTCTGGATCTTTTTTTAGGAATTCCCGCATAACTCGCAAGTACACTTCCGTTTTTCCTGACCCAGTTACTCCAAAAAGAACAAAGGGAGAAAAACCCTTCGCTTCACAGATTGTGCGAACCGCCGCCTCCTGTTGCGCATTAAGCGTTGGCGGTTCTGAGGGGGGTGTCTTTAGTGGCGTAAGCTTGCGCGCTCTCTCTAGAGCGGCCTCCCGTCTTGCCCGTGGAAGTGTGCGAAAAAATTTCGGCAAACTTCCTATGGCCACATCTCCCCAAGAACGGATGTAGTAACTCGCCGCAAACTTTGTTAAATCAAGCCATTCTGGGCGTAGTGGTTCGGTTTCTCCTAATGTACGGATGACTTTTTTTAGCTTTTTGGGATCAACTTCGGTGTGAGTCGAAACTGCAACAACAATACCAACAAGCTTACGCGTGCCAAGCGGAACAAGTACACGGTCGCCCACGGCAACCTCGGTTTCTTCCCCTACTCGATAGTCGAGCTCTCCGAGGGGGGCCTGAACAATGACGCGCGCAAATTGTTCGGTAAGGTTATGTTGCATGATTAAAAGAAATTCTTCCCTCTAGAGTTTTCCACAAACTTCCGTTTTATTTAAAACGCTTTATGTTTGAAAGATTTCACTTTTCCCAGTTATCCACAAGCTGTGGAAAACTTTGTGGAAAACTCCCTAACACTTCTTTTTTCACGTGTATTCACTTCTTTTCTTGCCGTCAGTTGATTCTTTTAAGATTTATTTAAAATCAATGACTTATAAGCCACGCTCTTTAAGAAAATCTCACTACTTCTTAGAAATTTTCGCTTGTCCTATATTTTCTTCGCTGTGGAAAACTTTTCCCAATATGCCCTTCTCTTAAGCCTTGTGATAGCGAACTGAAACGCTATGCACGACGTCTACGAGCGCTTTTACGGCCTCGGGCGATGTCTGTTGCAAAACACCATGCCCCAAGTTAAAGATGTGCCCTGCACCCGCGTTTACACGACCAAACTCCTCAAGCACACGGTATGCCTCATTTTCCACTGCCACTTCTGTACTGAGTAACACCGCAGGGTCCATGTTCCCCTGCAGAGCCACCGCATCCTTTGTCCTCGCTCTTGCTTTTGCTAGATTCACGGTCCAGTCAACACCAAGGCAGTCGGCGCCACAGAGGGCTAGATCTTCTAACCAATTGCCACCGCCTTTTGTAAAAACGATGATAGGAACGGATTTTTCTCCCAGTATTTTTCTAAGGCGCTCGATTACACGACGAATTGGATTAAGAGAAAATCTCTTAAAGGCCGCCTCCGTGAGGGATCCTCCCCAAGTATCAAAAATCTGTAGCGCCTGTGCGCCACTTTCTACCTGGGCTGCCAAATACGCTGCGACTGCTTTCACATTGATATCCAAAATCTCTTCCAACAGTTCAGGCCTACTGTAAAGCATTCCTTTTACGCAAGAAAAGTCTCGCGAAGAGCCACCTTCTACCATATAGCAAGCTAACGTATAAGGAGAGCCCGCAAAGCCAATCAACGGCACTCTGCCATTGAGAGCCTTTCGAATAGATACGACAGCATCCATGACGTAGCGAAGCTTATCCATAGGATCTGGAACAAAGAGTTTTCGGACGTCTTCCTCTGTTCTTACAGGGCGCTCAAATTTTGGGCCCTCTCCTGCAACAAATCCCAAACCAAGTCCCATCGCATCGGGAACAGTCAAAATATCCGAAAAGAGAATTGCCGCATCGAGCCCAAATCTCTCCACGGGCTGCATTGTCACTTCGGTCGCTGCCGCAGGGTTTTTCGCCAACGCCATAAAACTCCCGCACTGCTCACGCACTCTGCGGTATTCCGGTAAGAACCTCCCCGCCTGTCGCATCAGCCATATTGGGGTATAGTCTGTCTGCTCACGCCTTAGTGCACGTAAAAAAGTATCGTTTTCCAATTCCATGGCATCCTGCGATTCAGTTAATTCTCAAAAAATGTCGTCATCTCTTCCAGAGTGGCTCTCGGCTACAGAGGACGGTGTATCTCTACTCGTCCATGTTCAGCCTGGTGCAAAAAAAGACGCCGTTACGGGTAATTTTAACGGACGTCTGAAGATTAGCCTTAGTGCGCCTCCCGTTGACGGAAAAGCCAACGAACGACTCATCCGTTGGCTTTCAAAAAAACTTGGTCTTCCCCGCTCCTCTCTCACGCTTGTTAGCGGATTAGCGAGCAGAGACAAACGACTTCTTATCCGAGGCGTTCTGCCCTCGGAGCTTTTCCAAAAACTTTCCTAGCGAACAACAAGAACAGGTCTATCGGCGCTCGCAAGAACCTTCTGTGTCTCAGAGCCTAAAAACACAGACTCAATCGAGCCGAGACCGCGGCTTGCCATCACGATAAGGCGAGCGTGCTTTCTCACGGCAACTGCAAGGATGCCAAGATGGGGCGCCTGCGCCTCTTCGGCAACGAGTTCACAGGCAAGACCAGCCTCTTTTGCCTTCTCTGCTACGGCGGTCAATCGTGCTCGCACGTCTTCACGTTCTCCAGCATTTCCCTTGACAACAGTGACCGCAACAAGCGGAAGTTCCATTTTCTTCGCTAAGGAAATGGCCTCATCGACGGCTTTTTCGGAAATCTTGCTACCGTCTGTGCAAACTTGAATAACTTCGGAAGTCGCCATTTCTTCTCTCCTTATGAAAAGGTTCTCTTACCCCTAATCCTAATAGAAAAAAACGGATTCGTCCGAGATTTCTCTCGCACTCCTCCGTTTCTTTGTGTCAGCAAGGCAAAAATTACTGCCCTTGGTGTAGCTTCTTGATGAACTGCAGCTGCGCAGACAAGGCCGAGAGTTTAGCCTGCACGAGAGCGATATCAATTTCGCCAGAGGCTTTCTCTCTTGCTTGTTCGGCCGCTTCGATAGCCTGCTTGGCTTTCGCTTCATCCAAATCCTTGCTACGAACCGCAACGTCTGCAAGCACTGTCACTCGGTCAGGCTGTACTTCTAAGAGCCCGCCTGCGACAAAGATGCTTTCCTCGGTTCCTTCCGCTGTTTGCACACGCACGGCCCCCGGACGAATCCGAGTAATGAGCGGCACATGTCCGGGCAGGATACCGAGTTCGCCTTCTTGGCCTGGCAAGGCGACGAACTTCGCCTCGCCTGAAAAGACGGACGCTTCTGCGCTGACGACATCAACCACAATCGTTGCCATGTTTTGCTCCGTTTACTTAATCGTCTTAGCCTTTTCAAACGCTTCGTCGATTGTGCCAACCATGTAGAAGGCCTGCTCGGGCAACTCATCGCATTCGCCATCGACAATCATCTTAAAGCCGCGGATGGTTTCCTTAAGGGGAACATACTTGCCAGGGCTTCCCGTGAAGACTTCAGCAACGTGGAAAGGCTGAGAGAGGAATCTCTGAATCTTACGAGCACGGGTAACGGCGAGCTTATCCTCAGGAGAAAGTTCATCCATACCCAAAATCGCAATAATGTCACGCAATTCCTTGTACTTCTGCAGGGTTTCCTGTACACGGCGGCAAACACTGTAGTGCTCTTCGCCAATGATGTTGGGATCGACTTGGCGGCTTGTGGAATCCAAAGGATCGACCGCAGGATAAATACCCAAACTTGCAATGTCACGACTCAAAACGACCGTTGCATCCAAGTGGCTAAATGTCGTTGCAGGAGACGGGTCCGTTAAGTCGTCAGCAGGCACGTACACGGCCTGAATTGACGTAATGGAGCCAACCTTCGTAGATGTAATACGTTCCTGCAAACGGCCCATTTCTTCTGCGAGTGTCGGCTGATAGCCCACAGCAGACGGCATACGGCCGAGCAGAGCGGAAACTTCCGTACCCGCAAGCGTATAACGGTAAATATTATCAATGAAGAGCAGGATGTCGCGACCCTCATCACGGAACGCTTCAGCCATTGTCAAACCCGTCAGAGCAACACGCAAGCGGTTTCCTGGTGGTTCGTTCATCTGACCGAAGACCATTGCCACTTTGTCGAGAACCTTAGACTCTTCCATTTCGTGGTAGAAGTCGTTACCTTCACGGGTACGTTCACCGACACCAGCAAACACCGAGTAGCCACCGTAGGCCTTAGCGATGTTGTTGATGAATTCCATCATGTTCACGGTCTTACCGACACCAGCACCACCGAAGAGGCCAACCTTGCCGCCCTTAGCAAACGGGCAAATCAAGTCAATAACCTTAATACCCGTTTCGAGCAAATCCACAGAGGGGCTCAACTCATCGAACTTCGGAGCTGCTCTGTGAATTGTGCGGCGTTCTTCCTCGCCGATGGGGCCGCAATCATCGATTGGGCGTCCAAGAACGTCCATGATGCGGCCGAGCGTCTTGTGACCAACAGGAACTGAAATACCAGCCCCCGTAGCCTTGACCTTCATGCCACGACGCAGACCATCAGAAGATCCCATTGCAATCGTACGGACGATACCGTCACCCAATTGCTGCTGGACCTCAAAGGTCAGTCCTTCTTCGGCAAGCGTATTGTCTTCGCTCTTTTCCAAAACAAGCGCTTCGTAGATTTTCGGCATCTCATCGCGAGCGAACTCAATGTCGACCACAGCGCCGATAACTTGAACGATTTGTCCGATACTCATAAATTATTCCTCGGTCCTCAAATCTTTTACGACACGGCGGCGGCACCACCGACGATTTCGGTGATTTCCTTCGTAATGCCGGCCTGACGAGTCTTGTTGTAGACGAGTTGCAATTCGTCAATCAACTTCTTAGCGTTGTCCGAAGCCGCCTTCATAGCGACCATACGGGCAGACTGCTCGGAAGCAATGTTCTCTGCAACTGCTTGATAAATTAATGTTTCGACGTAGCGCTTGAGCAACTCATCGAGAACGGTTTGCGGGTCTGGCTCATACAAATAGTCCCACGAATATTCGCGTTCCTTTTCTCCGAGCGACTTCAGTTTGTCATCTGTGAGCGGAAGGAGTTGTTCAATAACAGGTTCCTGCTTCATCGCGTTGATAAAACGGGTGTACGCCAAGTAAACAACATCAACCTTCCCTTCACTGTAGGCATCCAACTGCGCACGAATCGTGCCTAAGAGCTTTCCGAGACTCGGACGGTCGCCCAACTGAACAGCCTGCGACGTAACCTCCAAGTGCATATGCGAACAAAATGCCACTGCCTTGTTACCGATGGCGGTCACGCAAAGCGACTTGCCTTCTTCATGCAGGGTCTGCATCTGATGCAAGACATGACGCTGAATGTTCGTGTTCAATGCACCGGCTAAGCCCTTATCGGTCGTAACCATAATCAAGGCAACCTTACCGGCTTCCTTGGTGTGCTTCTCAAGGAACGGATGCTTATAGGCAACATTCGACGCCGCCAAGTGCGCAATGATGTTGCGCAACTTGTCTGCGTAAGGGCGCGTCTGGAACATCCTCTCTTGCGCCTTACGCATCTTCGAGGCTGCCACCATCTGCATCGCCTTGGTAATCTTCCGCGTGTTCTGCACGCTTCGGATTTTTCCGCGTATTTCCTTTGTGCTAGGCATGGAGGTTCCTCAGCTCGTTAAAACGCCACCGTCTTCTTGAATGCCGCAATCGCATCCTGCATGACAGTACGGTCTTCTGCCGAGAGCACCTTCGTCTCTTCAATGCGATCGAGGAGATCCTGGTGATGCTGCTTGAGGTATTCACGCATCTCGTGCTCGACCTTAAGAGCGTTCTTCACAGGAACATCATCGTACGCACCAACTTCAACAGCAAAGAGCGTAACGGCTTCTTCCCAAACCTGAAGTGGTTCGTACTGCGGCTGCTTCATCAGCTCGGTAACGATACGACCACGTTCAAGTTGCTTACGTGTAGCTTCGTCCAAGTCGCTAGCAAACTGCGCAAAGGCAGCAAGTTCGCGGTACTGAGCCAAGGCCAAACGGACACCGCCGCCGAGCTTCTTAATAATCTTTGTCTGCGCGGCACCACCGACACGACTCACGGAAATACCCGGGTTAATAGCCGGACGAATACCCGCGTTGAACAAATCGGTTTCAAGGAAGATCTGTCCGTCGGTAATGGAAATCACGTTCGTCGGAACGAAGGCGGTCACGTCGCCTGCCTGCGTTTCAATAATCGGAAGAGCCGTCATGGAGCCAGTCTTGCCCTTGACTTTACCCTTCGTGAAACGCTCCACATAGGTCGGATTAACGCGAGCAGCACGCTCGAGCAAACGACTATGTAGGTAGAAAACGTCACCCGGATAGGCTTCGCGTCCTGGCGGACGACGCAGCAGCAAGGAAATCTGGCGATATGCCCAAGCCTGCTTTGTTAAGTCATCGTAAACGATAAGGCTATCTTCACCGCGATCGCGGAAGTATTCGCCCATCGTCGCGCCAGCGTACGGAGCGATGTACTGCATTGCCGCTGAGTCAGAGGCCGCAGCTGCAACGATGATGGTGTAGTCCATTGCACCGTGTGCTTCGAGCTGACGAACCACGTTAGCAATCGTACTTGCCTTCTGGCCGATAGCGACATAGATGCAGGTA
The DNA here is from genome assembly GCA_963661915.1 of Duodenibacillus sp. Taxonomy (GTDB): domain Bacteria; phylum Pseudomonadota; class Gammaproteobacteria; order Burkholderiales; family Burkholderiaceae_F; genus Duodenibacillus. The sequence continues at coordinate 5,607 of CAVLDT010000025.1, read as the reverse complement.
AGGTTCTTGCCCTTCTGATTGATAATCGTATCAATTGCGATGGCTGTCTTACCTGTCTGGCGGTCGCCAATGATTAATTCACGTTGTCCACGACCGATAGGAATCATCGCATCGATGGACTTCAAACCTGTCTGAACAGGCTGACTCACGGACTGACGATCGATAACGCCAGGAGCAACCTTTTCGACAACGTCATATTCATTTGTCTTAATCGGGCCCTTGCCGTCGATTGGCTGACCGAGAGCATTCACAACACGACCAATCAGTGCTGGACCAACTGGGACAGAAAGAATTCTGCCTGTTGTTTTAACGGTATCGCCCTCACGAATGTGCTCGTAGCTACCGAGAATCACGGCGCCCACAGAGTCTCTTTCGAGGTTAAGAGCCAAACCATATGTGTTCTGAGGAAATTCAAGCATTTCACCCTGCATCACGTCCTGAAGACCGTGAACACGGCAAATGCCGTCGGTCACCGTTACAACGGTGCCCTGTGTACGAAGATCAGTCGAAACGCCAAGATCCTCAATTCTCTTCTTGAGCAGTTCGCTAATTTCGCTTGGATTGAGCTGCATTTTTTGAACTCCGGTATTTACGCTGTAAGGGCCGCTTGCATCTGTGCAAGTCTTGCTCGCACCGAACCATCAAGGATTTGATCTCCGACGCGAATACACACGCCGCCGATTAAATCTGGATTAACTGTGACAATCGGATTGAGCTTAACGTTGGGAAACTTCTTTTCCAAACTTTCGACGAGCTGAGAAACCTGCGTCGGCGTCATCTCGAAGGCACTTTCGATATGAGCTTCCTCAACGCCGGAAGCGGCATTCACCAGCCCTTTGAACTGTTTGGCAATTTCGCCAAGCACAGAAAGACGTCCGTTCTCGATTACGGCCAAGAGAAGCCCTTCAAGCTCCTTAGGAACACCGTCACCGAGAGATTTCTTTATGGCCTCAAAAAGCTCCGTCTTCGTCAACTTAGGATCGGTGACAAGCGGCGACATTTCTGGACTAAGAATCACTCCCGAAAGACTTTCAAGTCCTTCAGAAATCGCTTCCACCTTAGCCGCTGTCGGATTGTCTCCGAGAGCTGCCCAAAGACCTTGAGCATACGGCCGTGCAATCGTTGAAAGTTCAGCCATAGTTAAAGTTTCGCCTTCAGTTGAGCCAAGAGCTTCGCATGCGCGTTCGCATCGATTTCTCTTTCGAGAATCTTCTGCGCGCCGGCGACAGCCAACGCAGCAACATCTTCGCGCAATTGTTCACGGACACGGTCCATTTCTTGCACGGCTTCAGCCTTGGCTTCCGCAACGATGCGATCCGCCTCAACTTTAGCTTGCTGCTTGGCCTCCTCGACAATCTTCGCGCCGCGTTTTTCGCCGTCGGAGACGATCACCGATGCACGAGCTCTCGCTTCGGCCTCAATTTCACGTCCCTTGACTTGCGCATCATTTAAAGCATTGTTGCCTTTCTCGGCCGCAGCCAATCCAGCCGCAATCTTCTGCTGACGCTCTTCAATCGCCTTAATAAGCGGCGGCCAGATGTACTTCATCGTGATGTAACAGCCGATGAAGAACACGACCATCTGTACAAACAAAGAGGCATTAATGTTCATTATCGAAACCCCATTGGGCTCGGACCTTGCCGCCCATTCGGCTTGAATCCTTGAGCCCCGTCATTGATGAAAAATTTCAATCAGCCGACGAACGGGTTCGCGAATGCAAACATCATGGCCACGCCGACGCCAATCAGGAAGGCCGCATCGATAAGGCCTGCGAGAAGGAACATCTTTGTCTGAAGGGCATTCATCAGCTCGGGCTGACGAGCGGCACTCTCGAGATAGCGCGAGCCCATAATGCCGATACCCAAACAAGCACCGAGGGCACCAAGACTAATAATAAGGCCACAGGCCAGAGCTACCATTGCAACGTTGGTCATTGCATACTCCTTAAAGTTTCCATTTAGGAAATAAAAAATCAGTGTTCCTCATGAGCCTGGCCTAAGTAAACCAAGGTCAGCATCATCATGATGAACGCCTGCAATAAAACAATCAGAATGTGAAAAATCCACCAGCCAAGTCCAGCCACAATCTGTCCGAAGACCGAAAGAGAACCACCGACAAAGCCAAATGACATTGCGAATCCTCCAAGAAGCGCAATGAGGAAAAAGAGCAGTTCACCTGCGTACATGTTTCCAAAAAGTCGCATTCCAAGAGAAACCGTTTTTGCAATATATTCAACAAGGTTCAGTGCAAAATTGAACGGCCAAAGCCATACGACATCCCCAAAGGGTGATGCATAAAGGCCATGAAGGAACCCTTTAAAGCCCTTCACTTTCAAGCCGTAGTAAATGCACATAAGAAGAACGCTAACAGAGATACCCATCGTTGCGTTCAAGTCCGCTGTCGGCAAAGGTCTCAGATAGTGGATTCCAAAGAATCCCGCAATCCACGGCAAGAGATCGACAGGAACCAAGTCAATCGCATTCATGAGCACGACCCAAACAAACACCGTTAAGGCTGCTGGAGCAATAAATGTTCTGTCGCCGTGCACAATCGCTTTACTCTGCTCTTCGACCATGTCGACAAGCATTTCAACTGCGCATTGCCACTTTCCAGGAACACCGCTCGTTGCCTTAGCCGCGGCTTTTCTCAAAAGCCAAAGGGCCACGCAAAGAATCAAAATAGAGAAAAATATTGTGTCGTAGTTGAGGACAGAGAAGTCCACAATAGACTGCTTGAGAATCGAGGCATTATGCTGCAAGTGATGCAACATGTAACCGGTCGGAGTGAGTGCGTCAGTCGCCATAAACGCGAATCCCTTAATCTCGCTATTTCCCAATAAGTAGCGCCAAGCTACTAAGTGCGGCAATGGCGACACCCAAGAGCATCGCCGGCCAATTTAATCCCGTGTAAAACATGGCGACGAGTAACAGTAACAAGCACGCTATCGCCATCTTTAAAAACTCAAAAAGCAATAAACTTGCAGGACTCCCGCCACCCTTCGATAGCGAGACAAGCAAACTCAGTGCGACAAGCGTATTTGGTATAGCAATACATGCCCCTCCCGCTATGCAGGAGAAAGCTGCGTTGAATCCAAAAAATATGCCGACACCGAAGGCCCCAATAAAAACAAGGGCGTACTGCCAAAGGATCACGCGAATCACCGTGCGCCGATTCACTCTATCCTCGTCTCTTTTGAATTTTTGCGTATTTTAAAAAGTTGTATTTACTTTAACAACTAGTCAAGAGGCTAGGAAAACTACTCCTATCGACTAGCAATTTCTCTCAATTACCTAGTCCTCTGGGCTAATTTTTGCGACGATTGCATCGAGGTCATCCAAATTTGCAAAATCAATGACAATTTGTCCCTTACCTCTGCGACCAAGAACGAGTCTCACAGGAGCCCCGAGAGCCTCGGAAAGTCTTTCTTCGAGAATCTGATCGTCGCGTGTTTTTTTGCTCACCTTTTTAATGGGTTTCCTTGTTTTTTCTTCTTTGCGACGCTCAGCGATTCTTTCTGCTTCTCGGACACTAAGCTGTTTAGCTATGATTTCATTAGATAATTCAATCTGCTCTGCCCCAGTAAGTGGCAATAGTGCACGAGCATGCCCCATTTCAATCTTAGAGTCAGCAAGCAACCTCTGTACGGGTTTCGCTAATGTCAGCAAGCGAAGTAAATTACTTGTCGCCGGCCTACTGCGCCCAATAGCCTGTGCTGCCTGCTCATGCGTGTAATCAAATTCATCGATAAGCCTACGAATACCCAGAGCTTCTTCCATCGCATTGAGGTCTTCGCGTTGCATATTCTCAATTAGAGCCATAGCAAGAGCATCTTTGTCTTGGACTTTTCTCACAATGGCTGGAACCGTCTTCCTCTCGGCAATCTTAGAGGCACGAAAACGCCGTTCTCCGGCGATAATCTCGTACTTGCCACCCTTAATCGGTCGAACAACGATTGGATTGATAACACCTTGTTCACGGATGGAGTCCGCCAATTCTTTTAGGTGTTCCATTTCCATTTTGCTTCGTGGCTGATACTTCCCTGCAACGAGTTTTTCGATGTCAATCTCTGTAATAACATCCTTACCTGCTGCAACCGCTGGGACATCTTCCCCCAAGAGGCTCGTTAATCCACGACCAAGACCACGTCTTTGTTTTTTTGCGACCATTTACTTCTCCCTTTTCCTGCGAACACCACGAATCCCTACTCGGTGAAGAAGTTCTTTACCGAATTCCATATAAGCACGAGCACCACGACTTGACGGCTCAAAAATCACCCCAGGCAAACCGAAAGACGGCGCCTCCGCAAGCCGCACATTTCTTGGAATGACTGTGTCAAAGACACGGTCACCGAAGTTTTCCTTCAACTGCTCACTGACCTGCTGTTGTAGTGTCAGTCTTGGGTCAAACATCACGCGTAGTAGCCCAATAAGCCTTAAGTCATCATTCTTGTTGTACCGGACACGCTTTACGGTGTTGACCAAGTCGCTTAATCCCTCTAAGGCGAAGTATTCACACTGCATCGGGATGATGACGCCAATGGCAGCGCAAAATGCATTAACTGTCACAACAGAAAGAGATGGCGGGCAGTCAATTAGGATAAAGTCGTAATCCTTTACTACTGGATCCAAAGCATTTTTTAGCTGTTCATCAGGCTTTGAGAACTCCACTAGCTCAATTTCAGCTGCGGATAACTCTCGATTCGAGGGTAAGACGTCGTACCCACTCTGCTCGGCTTTAATAATTGCCTTCCGCGCCCCAGCTTTACCGATAAGAACTTCATAGACGGAAGGGTTACATTGACTCTTTTCAATGCCAGAGCCCATTGTTGCGTTCCCTTGGGGATCTAGGTCAACAAGGAGAACCTTCTGCCCATATTTTGCTAGAGCTGCCGCCAAATTCACCGTCGTTGTTGTTTTGCCAACACCGCCCTTTTGATTGGCAATACAGAAAACCTTTGCCATAACTCCTTTACCCTCCTCTTTAGTGAGGCAATCCGGCCCAAAGACCGCTAAACCCTGTCCAGAAAACCGACACACCAATACAAATCAGAATAAATGCGAAAATTCTAGTAAATGCATTTGTTCCTACAGCACCCAACATTCGCGTCACGCTGTCACTGTGGGCATAGCAAACCCAAACTAATAAGCAATTGAGAACAATACCCGCGAGACACCCCGCTACCTGCGCAACGCCATGCATCGGCGTAGCACCAAAAGCAACCGCAACAGAAATAGAACCCGGCCCCGTGGTCACTGGCAATGTGAGCGGGAAAAAGGCCATCTCCGAATAAACATGTCGAATCGGAGGACCATCTCTTTTCATACTCGCGCCATCCGCATCGCCTTCATGCAAAACTTTCCACCCAGTGCTGAAGAGAACAGCGCCGCCTGCAACACGAAGAACATCAATTGAGATACCAAAAAACTTCAAGATGATGTTCCCGGCGAAAAGACTCACAAGAAGCACAATAAAAGAATAGATTGCAACACGACGAGCTAACTTGGCTCTCTCCGCATGTTCAATTCCACTTGTCATCGAGAGGAAAAGCATTGCTCCGCCAAATGGATTGATCGCAGGCATAAAAGAAGAAAAGACCATCAGCAAAGT
>CAVLDT010000024.1:0-28478 GCA_963661915.1 Duodenibacillus sp. | reverse complement strand
TGCCATGGTCAACGTGACCGATCGTGCCCACGTTTACGTGGGGCTTTGTGCGTTCGTACTTTTCCTTTGCCATGGTAGTTCACTCCTGAACAAAAGTCCTCGGGGACGATCCCGAAAAAATATATATTTAACGAAAAAACTGGTGCCCGTGATGCGGATCGAACGCATGACCTCCCCCTTACCAAGGGGGTGCTCTACCACTGAGCCACACGGGCACGTTTGTGAGTTTGTGGAGCGGGTGAAGGGAATCGAACCCTCGTCATAAGCTTGGAAGGCTTCTGCTCTACCATTGAGCTACACCCGCTTACAACCGCAATTCGGTACCGTTCTCGGAGCCGCACTGCAATCCTCAACAACGTAATGATCTGTTCGATCAAGTCGCTGGTGGAGGGGGATGGATTCGAACCATCGTAGGCGTAAGCCAACAGATTTACAGTCTGCCCCCTTTAGCCACTCGGGCACCCCTCCAATCTGCGAGGGGAGGATTATGCGTGTTATCCCCCGCTTTGTCAAGAGCAAAATGCTTTTTCTCGACTGCAAAAAATCGATTCTTTTCCTATCGGCAACTTACCGCGCTTTTTGCGGCAGTTGCATTTGCGTTAAAACGGCTAAATCGCCCCTGCCGTCAAAGCAAGCTGTAGCGTAACGGATACAGCTAGGCAAACCCAGCCAATTTTTCCAACAATGTCATACCAAGGAAAGTGTTGATTCAGATACTCGGCTTCTGCCCGAGCCCAGCGGGGCGATCCCCCGCGCGTAATGGCGAGCGTCTTAGGAGCAACAAGATAAATACGCCCTAAAACAGCAAAAAGTCCGAAGTTCCCTAGAGCGCTCACAAGATTTTGGTCGTAAACATCACTTGCGGCGACTGCCATGCAAGCCGCCGTCGACACAAAAAGCGTCCAAAGGACTATCCGCAATTCCTTCGCATGTGGTTCGCGAAGTTTTTCAAGTTGTTCATAAGTAACCATGACTCGCATTTTGCCCAATTTTCAAAAAATGTGAGGATTTGCCCTAGTTTTGCAAAAACATATTTCTGATTGTTTCGAAGGGGCAACTTTGAAAATTTCCTGCGCTATAGTGGGCTTAACGAAAAGCAGAACGCTTTATTCTCAGCAACAAAAAAGAGGAGACACAACTATGACAAACCTTAATAAGAAAATCCTCTGCGCGCTTTCTTGTGCGATTCTTGGATTCACGAGTGGCATGAGCGCGTCCTTTGCTGCGCCAGGTGGCCCAGGCCCCTCTCACCACGGTCCATCGGCGAGCCCGCATAGATCAGCCCCTGCGCCTCATCGCTCGGAACCTATGCACCATCGTTCTGGACCTGCGCATCATCAGCCTGCGCCAAGATACCATCATCACGACTCTGACTGGGTCGCCCCTCTCATGTTCGGTGCGTTGGTTGCGGGAGTGACTGCCTCGGCGATTAATTCCTCTCGACAGGCGACGGATTATGCGGCGGCGCAACAGAATGTGCCTTGCAATCCAACCGTGACAACGACTCGGACCAATACGCTCTTTTGGTGCGAAGCGGAAAAAGGCTACTACCCAGACGTTCGGGCCTGCCCGACAGGGTGGACCGCGGTTCCATCTACGAAGTAACTTCTTATTCACCCGAGGGCGGTGGCTAACTGCCGAACCCTTGGACAAAACCCCTTTGACAGACTCGGGCTTCCAAACCCGAGTCTGTTTTTTTATTGCTCCCCAAAACAACAAACGATAAAAATCAACTGACGTTTTCGGAGACAAGCATCGACTATAATCGATGAGTTTGCTAAAATCACCTTATTCATCGATTACAGTCGAAGGTTGAAAATGCCTATCAGTCGCCCGCAAATCATCGGACAAATTCGCCCCTTTTATGAAGATGGCTTGGTTAAGGTCATCACGGGCATGCGTCGCACGGGAAAATCCACTCTGTTGCGACTCATTGCTGATGACATGAAAACTTCTTTAGGGCGTGCGGAAGATTCTTTTATCTTTCTGAACTTCGAACGGATGGAACTTGCTCGACTCACCAACGCAAAAGCTTTACATAAGCATCTCAAGCAGGCCATTGCCAAGACAACAAAGCGAGTAACGCTATTTTTAGACGAAATCCAAAATGTGAAAGGATGGGAAACCTGCATTAACTCACTTAGGGCAGAGAATCTGTGTGACATCTTTGTCACAGGCTCAAATTCAAAACTACTTTCAAGCGAACTTGCCACTCATCTTGCAGGCCGAACGATTCAGTTTCAGCTTTTTCCTTTCTCCTTTGCCGAATACTCTCTCGCTCGAAGGGAACAATCAAAGCCAAAAGCAAACTTAAGTGATGCGACACTTTGGCAAGAATATTTAGTTTACGGGGGGATGCCTGGCATCCTGCAGTACCGCTCACTTGAAGCGACACACCAGTATTTAGGCGATATTTTTGAGGGCATTGCCTTGAAAGACGTTGCGCAACGATTGAACATTCGTCAAACCTATGTTCTAGAGAGAATCTACCACTATCTTTTAAGCGAAATTGGGCATCGAATTTCTGCGGCGAACATTGAGAAGTTTCTTAAGTCAGAAAAATTAACCATTTCTCGTGATGCCCTACTTGAGTACTTGCACGCTGGCGTGCAGGCCTACGCCTTTGAACGTGCAGAATCACAAGATCTTCATGGAAAGAAAATCTTTCGATTCCAACCCAAACTGTATGTAACAGATCACGGTTTCCGAGAAGCGTTTTTTCCTGGCTCTAACATGCGTAACATTGATCAAGTGTTAGAAAACATCGTCTACATCGAACTTCTTCGTCGTGGATGGTCAGTGCAAGTTGGCAATGTTTCAGGAAAAGAAATTGACTTTATTGCCGAACATAATGGGAAAAAACTTTACATCCAGGTCGCCTACCTTCTTGCTTCAGAAGAAACGATTGTTCGAGAATTCTCTCCCCTTCAAGCGGTACGAGACAACTGGCCAAAACTCGTTCTTTCTATGGATCCGATTAGCCGTTCCCAAGACGGTATTGTGCACAAAAACATCATCGACTTCTTGCTCACCAACGAAAACAATTTCTGACTCGGAAACTTGCCAGCCACCTGCTAACAGGGATTTTCTCTACGGCTCTTGTTTGCTCGCTTTTTGAGCACCCCATAGTTACGCACGGGATTACATACACTTTTTTTCTTAGTTTTTTCACGCCTTTTTTCTAGGGTTTCTACTTAAAAATTTCTTCGTTTTTTCTCTTGATTTTTTTTCAAAATTCGAATCCTGTTCTTAATAAGCAACGCAAAGTTATTCGTGTTGTTTTGTTTTTATAGAGGATTCTTACAATGTTTTTAAAGAAGATGACGGCAATCGGCGCTGCGGCGTGCGCAGCCGTGATGGTTGCAACCGAAGCTGGAGCAGCTGCGTTTCAATTAACGGAACAATCCGTTGTGACGCTAGGCCGTGCCTATTCTGGTGCCGGCATCACAGGAGACGATGTTTCTGCTCCGTTCTATAACCCAGCGGCAATGGTCTTCCTCCCTGGCACTCAAGTACAGCTCGGTGTGATTGGCGTCACCATGAATCAAGTCTTAAAACTTGATGCGAATGGAGAGAAAAACGACGGTCAGAATAAGACAGAATTTCTCCCGAACTTCTACGTAACGCATCAACTTAACGATAGTTGGTGGGTGGGTCTTGGTATTACAACACCCTTTGGCCTTTCCACAAGTTACGGTCAGTACTCTCACGGCAATTGGAACTACGGCAACCGCGGAACAGAAGCTGAGTTGATGGACTTTGATATCAATCCGTGCTTTGCTTGGAAACCCAACGACTTCTTTAGTTTTGGTGGTGGTATTTCTTTGCAGTATGCCAAGGCAAAGTTAGGGCTAGATACCTATTCGAGTGGACGTTATCTTGGACACGGCGAAGAGACTGGCGATAGTTGGGCTTGGGGATGGAACGTTGGTTTTCTTCTTCGTCCAACAGAAAAAACGCGTTTTAGCCTTTCTTACCGCTCCGCTGTCAAACATAAGGCCACAGGGCATTTCAAGTTCTCTGACTCCCAGCTCGGTGGTTTCTTCCAAAATGGTAAATATGACTCCAAGGTCACAATCAAAACACCTGACACGGTCTACGCCTCGGGTCTCTGGGAAGCAACCGATAACTTAACACTCACAGGAACAATCCGCTGGGCCAAGTGGCAGAACTGCCACGAATGGACGCTTCAACAAAGTGGCATGCCTATGCACCAGGCTGCTGCCATGGGTAGCATCTCAATTCGCCATCATTACCGCAACACATGGCTCTTTGCCTTAGGCGCTGATTACAAAATCAATGATCAGTGGACCGTGCGTGGTGGTGTTGCCTATGAAGAATGTGCTGTTGACGATCAGTCCTATCGCGTAGCAACGATTCCTGATGGCGATAGACTTTTCCTCTCCTTGGGCGCATCCTATAACTTCGATAAGCACTGGTCCGTTGACACGGCCCTTCTTTGGGTTCAAGGTCTTGGAACCTCTGAGTTCTATCAATATGACCACACAGACAATCCAAGAAGCAAACGCATCGGCAAGTGGTCAACACAACACTCGCTTATCTACGGCTTACAGCTTCGCTACAAGTTCTGATTTTTTCTCTGTGTCCTAAGGAAAACGCGACCCTCATCGGTCGCGTTTTTCTTGGTGTAGAGCGGATTGTCTTTCTATGCTTGAAGCGAAGTCTTAGTAAACCACGTACGGATAGCGCCTTCTACTTCCTCAGGGCATTCGGTAAGTGGCCAATGCACGCAGTGCACTGTTTGGATTTCCCCCGCAGGCATCGCTTCAACCCATTTCTTAACGATAGAGGAATCCGTGTAAGTGCCTGTTTTTGCAGCGATAACGAGTGTCGGCATCGTAAAGATTTCCGACCCAGGGGTGTTACGCCCTGTCTCAAGCACGTCCCGAGCATATTGCGCTAAATGAATAAGCTTCACATCATACTTTGGAGAAGAATACCGCTCGATAAAGGCGTCTAACTCTTTTCCGCCTTTTGCAATCATCACACGGGCTGTTTGGTCTTTGTCTCGGAGATTCTGCGGGTAAATCGTTCTATGAAAACCTAAAGAGTTAAAGAAGCGACTCACATAATCCACGGCAACGATTAGTGGCTTCTTCTTTTTTAACTTGAGGGTTTTCTCTGTAAAAGCTTGAGAAAACAAGGGATCTAAAAGAACTAGCCCGCGAAGGAACTTAGGAAACATCTCCGCAAATTTAATTGCCACCTGTGCTCCGAGGCTATGGCCGATTAGGACAATTTCCTTTAATCCCGCATCTTCAAGGATTGCCTTTAAATCTTCACTCCAAATTTCAAGTGTTCCTACCGTATCACTGACGCTTCCTGCGTGTCCACGCAAGTCGAGTCGCAACAAGTCCCACTTCTCGTGAAGAAAACTTTTTTCTGCAAATTCTTCCCAGCGGCTCCCATTACTTGCAATGCCGTGAAGCAAGACAACGGTTCCAAGCGATTTTTCTTTCGCAGGAAATAAAGACCAAGAAATTTTGGCTCCAAGTCGCTCTGTGTAATGGCGTACTTCGCCTGGTAAAAGTCGATACGATAATCTCTCGCGTTCGCGTTCTTCTCGTTGGGAATGGCTCATTTTTCTTATTTTTCTCCGATTGTCGGTCGGATTCTAATGCATACCACCTAGATGCCCGCTAGAAACCCCAATAAAACAGAGGTTTTTAAAATCAAAAAGGCCTCTATCTGTGATACGAATCTCTGGAATTGCTGTGAGCGCCATAAAAGAAAGCGTCATAGCGGGATTTACCCCTTTAGCAATTGAAAGTTCTCGCTCAGCAGTCTCTCGGAAAGCTACCTTCTGCTCAGCAAGAGCCACTGCGGGTAAGTCACTCATCAGCCCTGCGATGGGAAGCCTCAGTGTTGCAATGACCTGTCCTGCTTTCACAATACACATGCCGCCACCGATGTCTCTTACGGTGTTGACAGCCTGTGCCATGTCCGCATCGCTATCTCCTGCAACGATGACGTTGTGCGCATCGTGGGCAACACTTGTAGCAATTGCCCCGTGCATAAGAGAACCTTCAGCAACGTATCCCTTAATCCACCCGAGACCGATATTGCCAGTCCCCTTGTGACGTTCTAGGACTGCGATTTTGACAACTCCTGGATTACTCTTTGGATCAAACCGACCTGCCGCATCCGTCTTAAGCGCCTCAACGAGGTGCTTTGTAATGATTTGCCCTGGAATGATTCCAATGATGTGTGCTTTGTCTTCAGTCTTGATGGCAAAATCTCTCGCACATACAAAAGGAAGGTGAACAGAGTGGAGAACCGCCTCTGGAATCGGCGCCGCCTTTGCCGCCTGAAGTAGGTTCCCCTCTTCGGCAACAAGATTGCCTCTGCTCCAAACTTCTAAGGCTTCAAAATCCTTTAAATCCTTAAGACAAACCATATCGGCCGCAAAACCTGGAGCCAGGAGTCCCTTTTCTCGAATGCCGTAATGCTTTGCGACATTTATGCTTGCCATTGCAAGCGCTCTTAAGGGGTTTTCTCCAAGAGAAACAGCTTTACGCAACCCGCGGCTCACGTGTCCCTTGATAACAACGTCATCGGCCCCTGCGTCGTCCGAGCAGAACATCGCCTCTGTCCAATTGGCCTCATTAAACCCAGGGAAAAGCCCTTCGACATTTTGCGCGGCTGACCCTTCTCGCAAATTTACTGCAATAGCCCGCGTCATGCGGTCAAGCATTTCCTCTGGCGTTGATCCTTCGTGGTCACTTCTTACTCCTGCGGCTGCGTAAGCAGAAAGCTCTGAACCTACCAAGAGAGGGGCGTGCCCATCGATTGTTTTCCCCGTAAGACGAGCCAAGGCAAGCTTACGAAGCATGTCTTCCTTACAGTTAAGCACCGCGGGGACATCCATAACCTCTGCTAGTCCAAGAACGCGTTCATTTTCAAAGTACGAGGCGAGCGCATCAGCATCGAGTGTCGCACCCGAACTTTCAAAATCCGAGGCCGGGACACAGGAAGACAGCATGAAACGCACATCAAGTGGCAGACCTTCACTTGCTTTGAGCATGTAGTCGATTCCTGCCGAACCTGCGACATTGGCAATTTCATGCGGATCAACAATCGCAGTTGTGGTTCCGTGGGGAATTACCAAGTCGGAAAATCCCGCGGGCGAGAGAAAAGAGGACTCGATGTGCACATGAGAATCAATGAATCCTGGAACATAGATTCCCTTTTTTGCCTTGTGTTCAGTTTTTGCTTTAGCCCGAATATCGCGACCAATATCGACAATTGTCCCTGAATCAATCGCAATATCGACTCCTTCTAGGAGCCTGCCATTAAGAAGATCTGCAACGACTGCCCCCCGCACAATAAGGTCGCATTCGGTGCGCCCCATTGCGCAATCAATTCGACGTCGTAAGAGGTTGACCTCTTTTTCTAACCTTTCTTTTCTAATTGTCATGGTGGCTCCTCCCCAAAAGTCGCCTTCCGTAGACGCTTGCTACTGCAATCAGCATAAAGACCGCGAGTAGTTGCATAAAGAACACGCCCAAGCCCACGGAATAGTCTGCTTGCCCGAAGGCTTTTCCCGCAAAAAGGAAAAGAGCAAAGCGTGTCGTGCATAAAACAAAAACGCCGTAGATGCTCATAGCATACACAACAATGCGACCAATCCTGCAGAGGATTTCTGGCAAAATTGAAACAATTGTTTTTGCCTGTTCTCCCACGTGAATTGCAGCAAGGACAATGCACCAATAAGCGCTCATAAAGTGAACAACGCGAATTTCCTCAACCTCATTAAGTTCAGGAAAGAACGGAAGGTCGTAGCGAGAAAGCGCAACGCCGCTTAGGCAACAAAGGCCAAAAGAAATGGCAAAAATATTTTTTGTCCAGTCTCTTGACCGCACAATAGGGTTACTACGCGTAAAGATAAGATGCAGAAACATCATTGCCATAAGTCCGAGGGAAAGGTGTTCGTGCTCGACCTCTCCTATGAGGCTAAATGACGTCAGTAAGAAGAGCACAACGAGCATCGCTACCGCGAAGACAACTCTTTCAATAGTGCTTAGTTCACAGAAGGCTTGTAGAAAGCTCTTTTTCTTTTGTTGCTGAATGGTATCTCTCCCAAATTGAGGGCATATCGAGTATTCGAATTTGCTCACAAAAAAATAATTCTCGCTACGGACTATTTTTAAATACGGTAAAACTTTTTTCGGATTGTACGTGTTTCCCCTAATTTTGCGTTTTTTCAGCCGTTTTTGGCTTTTTACGAGCCCTTTTTCCTCTTAGAAAGCACTACAATTTCCCATATCCGAGGCATCAAAACAGTTCTCGGTTTTCCGGGAGTTTTTATTGTTGTTTCGGCTGAATTTTTCCTATCAACCGCACAAGAGGACGCTTGAAATTATGAACGAGACAATGCTTGCAAAAGTCAAGGAACTGGTTCCTGGCCTTGCGGCTACACGCCGTGATCTCCATAAATACCCAGAATCTGGGTGGACAGAATTCCGTACTGCTTCTTTAGCCATCAAGAAGATGCAGAGCTTGGGCTACAAAATCACCATGGGTAAAGACGCCGTAAAGGCAGAATCCATGATGGGTGTTCCAGCTCCAGAAATCCTTAAGAAGCATCAGGAACGCGCTATTGCACAGGGCGCAGACCCTGAACTCGTTGCTAAGATGACTGGCGGCCTCACGGGCTTCTGGGCTGATATGGATTTCGGTGGCGAAGGCCCCTTCCTCGCAGTTCGCTTTGATATGGACTGCAACGACTGCACAGAGTGTGACGAACCGACACATCGTCCGACAGCAGAAGGCTTTGCCTCTGTTAACAAGGGTGCCATGCACGCCTGCGGCCACGACGGCCACGTGACGATTGGTTTGGCTCTCGCCGAAGTTGTCGCTGCCTGCAAGGATCAATTAAAGGGCAAGATTCGCTTTATCTTCCAAGCCGCAGAAGAAGGCGTTCGCGGTGCAACACCGATGGTTGACGCTGGTGCTGTTAAGGGCATTGACGTCATCTTTGGTATGCACATTGGCTTCCAGGCCGCAGACCTAGGAACCGTCATTTGCGGTACAACAAACTTCCTTGCGACAACAAAGGCTGATATCACCTACACAGGCGTTCCTGCTCACGCTGGAAACGCCCCCGAAGAAGGAAAGAATGCACTTCTCTCTGCCGCAACGGCAACATTGAACATGCACGCCATCCCGCGCTCCGGTAAGGGTGACACACGTATCACAGTCGGAAAACTCATCGGAGGCGAAGGCCGTAACGTTATTCCGCCTAAGGCTGTTCTCGTTTTGGAAACCCGCGGTATTACAAGTGACTTGAACGACTACATGTTTGGCGAAGTACAACGCATCGGCAAGGCTGCTGGCGATATGTGGGGTTGCGGTTACTCAATCAAACTCATGGGTGGCACAAAGAGTGGCGAGTCTGATGCCGAATGTGCGAAGGTCGTTGCTGAAGAAGCTAAAGAAATGGGCATCTTCAATAACATCATCGAACGTAAGAGTTTTGGCGCCTCTGAGGACTACTCACACTTTATGAGTACTGTTCAGGCCGCTGGCGGCAAGGGCACCTATGTCCAGGTTGGCACGAACCGCACAGCAGGTCACCACAACAACCACTTTGACTTTGATGAAAAGACACTTGGCAACTCGCTCGAACTGATGAGCCGTTGCGTGTGGCGTACGTTGGGTAAATAGTTAAAAGACAGAAAACCGTGCTCTTATATATAAAGGGGCACGGTCTTATCTTTCTTTAAGCGAAGTAAGGGCGGGAAACCCCTCTTCAGGAGGGGTGCGCCCTTTCTTTTTACTGCCTTAAATACCAGCGGCAGCCTTTAGGGCTTCAATCTTGTCGCAAAGTTCCCATGTAAATTCAGGTTCTTCGCGACCAAAATGCCCATAAGCAGCGGTCTTTTCGTAAATCGGACGGCAAAGGTCAAGCATCTTCACGATTCCGCCTGGTCTAAGATCAAAGACCTGGCGAGCAATCTTAGAGAGAGCCTCATCGGAAATAACGCCTGTGCCTTCCGTGCGTACTGTGACGTTCATCGGATCAGAGACACCAATTGCGTAAGCGACCTGCACTTGGCAACGGCGAGCCAAGCCTGCGGCAACGATGTTCTTTGCAACGTAACGGCAAGCATAGGCAGCAGAGCGATCAACCTTTGATGGGTCTTTTCCCGAGAAGGCACCACCACCGTGCGGGCAAGCACCACCGTAAGTGTCAACAATAATCTTTCGACCCGTAAGACCGCAGTCTCCCTGTGGGCCACCTGTAACAAAACGACCCGTTGGGTTGATGAGGAACTCCGTATCGCGAAGCCACTCAGAGGGCATAATCGGACGAATGATGTTTTCAATCACTGCGTCACGAAATTCCGGCTTCATTGCATTGCCGTCACTCCACTCTGGCGAATGCTGCGTGGAAAGAACAATTTTTGCAGCCGACACGGGCTTACCATCCACGTAGCGAAGCGTGACTTGACTCTTCGCATCTGGACGAAGGTAGGGCATCGTGCCATCACGACGCACGCGTGACTGTTGCTCGACAAGTTGATGCGCATAGAAAATTGCCGCAGGCATCAGAGTCGGAGTTTCATCGCAAGCGAAACCAAACATCAGGCCTTGATCTCCTGCGCCCTGCGTAAGCGGATCGCCATTTTTTTCATCAACGCCCTGCTTAATATCGGGAGACTGTTCGTCATAGCAGGTGCGAACCTCGCAGGTCTTAGCATCGATGCCATATTCTTCATTGTCGTAACCAATTCGCTTTAGAACACGGCGTACGACCGCTTCATAATCGACCTTGGCTTTGGTGGTAATTTCTCCGGCTAAGACAACAAGCCCCGTCGTGCAAAGTGTTTCCGCTGCAACGCGGCTTAATCTATCTTCTTTGAGACAGGCATCAAGAATTGCATCCGAAATCTGATCGGAAACCTTGTCTGGATGCCCTTCGCTAACGGATTCGGAGGTAAAAAGAAAATCGCTGGCCATTGCTGACTCCTATTTAAATCAAGCGTTTTAAGGACAGCGCCTTACGCAAGAAGTAATCGGAGAATGAATCCAGCGACCTAAATGCGGGAGACGCTTTAGCGGAATTTGTATTTCGCCCCGCAAGTTGTCGTTTAACTCGGCGAATTAGGGCGCAATCATACCCTCTTCCAATTCTGTTGTTTTGATTTATGTAAAGAAATTCGCTCGAGAACTTTCCCCCTCTAAAAGCAAATCCGATTAAGATGCCCTAATGCGAAAAAAATCTCAAAACTTTGCTGGCTTCGCCGCTGCGCTCCTTACCTGGCAACCCGTCTACGGTCGTCAGGGGCTTCCTTGGATGGTTAAAGATGCCTACAAGAGGTGGCTCTCAGAAGTGATGCTTCAACAGACGCAGGTTCCCGTTGTCTCTGAATACTTCGGGCGATTTATCGCAGCATTTCCTACTCTTTCCTCTTTGGCAAAAGCAAATGAAGAGGATGTCATGCGTCTTTGGGCAGGGTTGGGCTACTACTCGAGAGCGAGGAATCTTCTCGCCTGCGCAAAGAAAATTGAGGCTGACTTCGGTGGCTTTTTTCCCAAAAGCCGTGAAGAGTTGATGCAACTTCCTGGTATCGGAAAAAGCACAGCGGGAG
Organism: Duodenibacillus sp.; assembly: GCA_963661915.1. Taxonomy (GTDB): domain Bacteria; phylum Pseudomonadota; class Gammaproteobacteria; order Burkholderiales; family Burkholderiaceae_F; genus Duodenibacillus. The sequence continues at coordinate 16,863 of CAVLDT010000024.1, read as the reverse complement.
CCATCGCAAGTTTCGCTTTTGATGCAGCAACACCCATTCTTGACGGTAACGTCCGCCGTGTTTTCTCTCGCCTTATCGCACTAAAAGAACCCGTTGACTGTCCTTCTTCGCTGGAAACGCTTTGGGCTCTTGCCGAGGAACTCGTTCCAAAGAAAAATGCCGGTACCTACAACCAGGCTCTCATGGACATCGGTTCTGGGATTTGCACCCGCACACATCCTCACTGCGAAAAGTGCCCGGTTTGTGCTTGGTGCGAAGCGCACAAATTGGGAAGAGCAGAGTCCTATCCTGTCCGAATCAAAAAAGCGCCAAAACCCATTCGCCAAAGGGCAATGAAACTTTATTTGCGGGAAGATGCTCTTTGGGTTGTAAAACGTACAGGGAAAGGCGTTTGGCGTGGCCTTTGGAGCCTACCCGAGTTCGACTCCCTAGAAGGGCTTCCCGTCGCAAGTTTTCAGCATGACTTTACGCACTACAGGCTCCAAGCCAAGGTTTACAGAGAAACGCTTCCCGCAGGAGTAAACCCCGAAGAATCTGGAAAGTGGCTCCCGTGGACTGAGGTGGAGAGCGAGGCGCTTCCCTCTCCTGTCAAACGTCTGCTACTTCGTCTCGCTTGCTCGGTGTAGCGTAAGAACGCCATTTCTTACCATGTAGACAGCGTTTTGATCTCCCGTGAGGGTCTCAAAATCTAAGTCCGTCTTAATTGCATTGCTTTTACTTAAGGCGATGAGTGTTCGCAAAAGACCGAAATGCCCCACAAGAAGGGTCACCCCAGTAGAAGCGTCAATTACAGAAGAAATTCTTTCTTGAAAAGCCGCACCAGACTCACCTAACGGAGGAAGGTAAGAAAGCGGTTTATGCTGACGCATGTACCAACAATACGGATACTTCTTTTGAACCTCCTCGTGCGTCATTGCCTGCAGTAGCCCAAAATCTTGCTCAATTAATCTTGGCTCTGGATTAATAGGGGCGGTGAGACCGGCTTCGTGCGAAGCAATCTCTGCCGTTTGCATCGTGCGAGAAAGGGGACTAGAGAAAATTTGAACGGATTCTGGGGTAATTTCTTCTCTTTTAAGAAGTGCGGCAAGCGTTCTCCCGTTGGTTGCGGCCTGAAGGCGACCCGTCTCATTTAACGGAATGTCGATGCGCCCTTGGAGCCTACGCTCTAAGTTCCAGGCGGTTTGTCCGTGACGCAACACAAGAAGAACTTCTGGGAACCGAATGGGCTTTGTTGTCATTTCTGTTAACCTTTTTTTCGTGCACTCTCGAAGCATTCACAATTTTTGCGTATTACCGTTTGGGCTAAAAGCTAGCGTTATTATTCCACCCTACTTTTTTAGTCATAAAAAATTTCTAATGAAACCTCTTATTTGTGTTCCCATGGGAGATCCTGCTGGCATCGGTCCAGAAGTTCTAGCCGCGGCAAGCGTTAATCCCATCGTTAAATCTACCGCGCGTTTACTTGGAGTAGGAAACCTTGAAGTCTTTACGCATGCGGCAAAAACCATGCAGGTTTCGCCCGTCATTCGTTTGGTGGATGAAGAGTTAAGCGACTTAAGCGACACGGATTTGAATTTTCTCTCGCTAGATAACATTAAATTAGACGATTTTGAAATTGGAAAACCCTCTGCGACCTGTGGAAAGGCTGGCTTTGAATACGTAACCGCTGCTGCTCGCCTTGCCCTTAAAGGCAAAGTTGACGCTATCGCTACAACATGCCTTAACAAGCAATCCCTTCACTTGGCACACGTTCCCCATATCGGGCATACAGAAATACTAGCCGCAGTAAGTGGCACAGCAGATCCACTTACGATGTTTCAGGTGCACTCGCTTCGCGTCTTTTTCCTCTCGCGACACATGTCTCTTGCGGATGCCTGTAAATTCGTCACAAAAGAAAAACTTTTTGATTTTATTAAAAAAACTGTAGTCTCCCTTGAAACACTTGGAATTTCCAAGCCAAGACTTGCCGTCGCAGGATTAAATCCACACTGCTCGGATAATGGACTTTTTGGCAGCGAAGAGTCCAAAGAAATTACCCCCGCCGTCGAGCTTGCTAGGAAAGAAGGCTTTGATGTCACGGGGCCGCTTCCGGCAGACTCAGTCTTTTATTTTGCATTAAAAAACAAGGCTTTTGACGCAGTGATTTCGCTCTATCACGATCAAGGGCATATCGCGACAAAAATGGTCGATTTTGAACGTACAATTTCTGTCACTCTTGGGCTTCCTTTCCTTCGCACGTCCGTGGATCACGGAACGGCTTTCGACATCGCAGGAAAAGGCCTTGCAAGTTCAGTGAGTCTAGTAGAGGCTATCCGTTTAGCCGCTCTCTATGCTCCGGCTTTTCTAGCCACGAATAAAAACAAACTTCTTTAACTTTTTAGCACTATGAATTACGCCATTATTGGATGCGGTCGAATTGCCGCAAATCACGTTAACGCCGCCTTGAAGTGTGGCATGAATATTGTCGCTGTCTGTGACTTAAACCAACGCGCCATGGACGCGATTGTTTACGAATTTCGGCTCAAAGGCACGAAAACCTACACCGATTTCAAGGAGATGTTCAGAGAAAACAAAATCGACGTTGTAAGCCTTTCTATCGATAGCGGGGCACGCGCGAAGATTGCGCTTTCTGTTCTCGACTTCGGGGTACACCTCATCGTTGAAAAGCCGATGGCTATGAGCCTACAAGATGCCGATGCCATGCTCGAGAAGGCAGAGAAAAAAGGCGTAAAAATCTGCGTTTGCCAGCAGAACCGCTACAACGAAGCCATTCAAGCTACTCGCCACGCCTTAGAAGAGGGACGCTTTGGAAAACTCTCCCACGGCACTGTACAAATTCGTTGGCACCGTAGCCACGACTACTACGCGCAGGCCGCATGGCGTGGCACGTGGGCTCGTGATGGAGGCGCTCTTATGAATCAGTGCATTCACGGTATTGATCTTCTACGGTGGATGATGGGTGATGAAGTCGAAAGTGTCTACGGCTCAACACGGCGTCGCTTTCACCCCTACATTGAAGCAGAAGACGTGGGGCTTGCCGTTGTTAACTTTAAGAGTGGCGCCATCGCAACGGTAGAAGGAACAACAAACATTTTCCCGCAAAACTTAGAAGAAACTCTCTGCATCTTTGGCGAAAAAGGCACGGTGAAGATTTCTGGAGAATCCGCTAACGAAATCGCTATTTGGCAATTTGCTGACGAAAGGGAAGAAGACAAAGCCATTCGTGCACTCTGCGAGAAAACCAGCAATGTCTACGGGAATGGGCACCTACAAATCTTTGCGGATATGAAAGCCGCAATTGAAGAAAATCGAAATCCCTACGTAGATGGTTACTGCGGACGTCGTGCCTTAGAACTTGTCCTCGCTATCTACAAGAGCCAAAAGACAGGCCTTCCCGTCCAATTGCCGCTAACAGGATTTGCTAGTATGGACATGGCTGGCGTCTTTTCTTAATGCTACTTAGCCATATTTGATAGCACGAATCGCTCGGGCGTCACGCTTTGTCGGACGCCCCTTGCGAATCGATTGTGCGGGCTCTTCAGCGTAGCGCTTATTTGCTGCAATTCTCTCGCGCCTCTCACGGGACTCTTCCGTTTCCTCGTAGAGCTCTCGAGCAACGGGAGCAGGGCCTCGGAATTCACTGAGTTTAAGAACGTAAACATCGAACCGCTCTTCTGCTCTATCAATCTGCAGGCGATCTCCAGCGCGGATTTCTCTTGAGGGTTTCATCCTTACGCCTGAGATTCTCACGCGCCCTAGTTCTACGGCTTCTCTCGCCAGGGCTCGGGTCTTAAAGAACCGCGCCGCCCAAAGCCACTTGTCAACCCGCATCCCCAACTGCTCTTCTTGCATCTTTTGCTTTCTTTTTGAAATTTCCTTTGTTCTCACATTTTATACTTCGAGGTACTTGTAACTTAGCCCCGAAGGAATCGACGATGCGTTCAGTAAAAATTGGCTCTGTTAACGTTGGATCTGGCCCCGTTAAAGTACTTGTTAGCCTTTCTTCTAAAGGAGAACGTAGCCTCTCCTCCCGGGCTCGCTTGCTCGATAAAGAACCCGTGGATATCCTCGAGTGGCGTCTTGATGCCTTTAAAACTTACGACGTTGACTCCCTCACACAGGCCTTCGACTGCCTTCGACTTGCCACAACAAAACCCCTCCTTTGCACACTTCGAACAAGTCGCGAAGGGGGTGCCGCTGCAGTCGACAGAGCTACCTACAAGAAACTCCTTCTTTCCTTTATGGAACGCTCAAAGGCCGACGCCATCGATATTGAATTCGGCCGCGGTGACGTTAAAGAACTATTTTCTTTTGCTAAGGGACGCGGCATTCCAATCGTTGCGAGTTTTCATGATTTTGAAAAAACGCCAAAAGAAACCGTTCTTTTTCAGAAGCTTTCTCGCATGTATGCGGCCGGTGCGGACGTTCTCAAGATTGCCGTTATGCCTAAGAGCGAAAGAGACGTCCTTACGGTGTTTTCTACCCTTCTTAGGGCAAAAGAGACTTTTGACGCGCCCATTATTGCGATTGCCATGGGGCCCCTTGGCATCCTTACCCGCGTTGCGGGTGGCGCCTTTGGATCTGCGGCAACGTTCGCGGGCTTTGGAAGCACCTCTGCTCCTGGTCAATTAAACCTTGAAGAAACACGTGCTCTTCTTCTATCCTTAGAGCGCTAAAGGGCAAATGCCTATGGCGGCTATTTTTCTGCCCTTTTATAATGTTTTAATCTTTTTTTCATTGCTCTAGGAGCATAACCGTGTCTTTGAAACAATTTGATTTTGCCTACGGTCGTGGGCATAAAACCTTCTCAATCGATGATTCTCAAATCATTGCGCAAGTTCGTACCGAAGACTTCCCCGTCATGGCGGATATAAAAGCTGGTGTCCTTCAAGCTATCCGCAATCCCATCGGCTGCGAGTCCATCGAAAAGATTGTGAAACCCGGAGACACGGTTGCCTTCATCTGCAACGACCCGACACGTGTGGCAAATAGTTTTGATTTCATGCCCGTGCTTGTCGAAGAAATGAATCGCCTAGGTGTGAAAGACGAAGACATGAAGATTGTCTTTTCTCTTGGCTCGCACCGCGACATGACACACGAAGAAATGGTTGCAGCCGTTGGAGAAAACGTCGCTAGCCGCCTTCGCATGTACAACTCGACATGCACAATTGATAAGGATTTTGAATTCTTCGGGACCACATCCCGTGGCACGCCTGTTTGGATTAACAAACACTTGTGTAATGTCGACCACGTCATCCTCACTGGGACAATTGTTCACCACTATTTCTCTGGCTACGGTGGCGGGCGCAAGGCCATTCTTCCTGGGTGCGCCGCGATGGAAACCATCCGTGTTAACCACAGTTTCATGCTCGACGAACACGCAGGTCTCGGCCGCACGACAGGAAACCCCTGCTACGAAGATCAGATGGAAGGTGTTGCGCTCTTTGCTAAGGGCCGCTCTCTTTTCCTCTTTAATGCCATTCTTAACGCTAAGCATCAATTCTTAAAGATGTTCGCAGGCGACTACATTGCCGCGCACAAGGAAGCCTGCCACTTTGTCGATGAAGTCTATGGCGGCGTCATCCCAGAGGAGGCAGACCTTGTTATCGCAAGTTGCGGCGGCTACCCGAAAGACATCAACGTCTATCAGATGCAAAAGACGATGGATAACGCTATGTGTGCAGTGCGCAAGGGTGGCGTTGTCATTCTCTTTGCTGACTGCGAAGAGGGTTCTGGCTCCAAGGTTCTTGAGGAAACTTTCCGTCGCTTGAAGACCCCTGAGGCTATTAAGGCGGAATTGGAACAAAACTTCAAGATTGGCGCCAACAAGGCATTTGCTATCACACGCCCGATTTCCAAAGCCCGCTACATTCTCGTGACGCGCCTTGATAAGACACTTTCTAAAGACATGCTCTTTACAGCTGCCGTGGATTCTTTCGAAGAAGCCTATGCGATTGCAAAGCAATACGTTGGCGAACATCCGAAGACCATCCTGATGCCCGAGGGTAGCCTCACGGTTCCTCGCGTTGGCTAATGAGGAATCTCAGCGTTTCTTTTTATTTCACGCCGCGTGAGTTGCTCTCGCGGCGTGTTTTCGTACCGTAAATTGCGAACAAGCCGTTATAGTTCGCCTTATTTTTTTGAAAGTATCACTACAGATGACACGTCTCGACTCCGCAGCGCAAGAGCGCATTGTCACGCACATCGCATCCACCATCCAAGCCACAGTAGAACAAGTCAATGCCGCAATCCACTTGTTGGATTCGGGAGCGACAGTTCCTTTTATTGCCCGTTACCGCAAAGAAGTCACCGGAGGACTCGATGACACCCAATTGCGTGAACTTGAAGAGGCACTTGACTATGGCCGAGGGCTAGAAGAGCGAAAAGCAAGTGTTCTTGAGTCCATCCGTTCTCAGGGAAAACTCACCGACGATCTTCTTCAGAGCATCCTTCAAGCGGAAACAAAGCAACGCCTCGAAGACCTTTACCTACCATTTAAACCAAAGCGCCGTACCCGTGCGCAGACTGCTAAAGAGGCGGGTCTTGAACCCCTTGCCGATGCCCTCTTGGCCGATCACAGTCTAGAGCCCGAGGCGAAGGCGGCGGAATTCCTTAACCCAGAAAAAGGCATTGAGCTAGCAAAAGCAGCTCTAGAAGGCGCTAGAGATATCCTGGCAGAGCGTTTCTCTGAAAACGCAGATATGCTCGAAACCTTGCGAGAATTCCTTTGGAATAAAGCCTCGATGGTAAGTGCTGTCGTTGAGGAAAAAGAGAAAGCAACTGAGGCTGCCACCTTTAAGGATTATTTTTCCTTTTCTGAACCCATTTGCAAGGTTCCTTCCCACCGTGCCCTTGCGATGTTTCGCGGAAGAGACGCAGGCTTTTTGAAACTTTCCGTGCGCCTTTCGGAAGAGGAAGAGTCTCAGCCTGTTCATCCCTGCGAGGCTCTCATTGCGAAGTTCCTTGGCCTAGAAAATGCTGGGCTTCCAGCTGATTCTTGGTTACAGTCTGTTGTCGGATGGACTTGGCGCGTTAAGTGCTCTTGGCAACTAGAAAGTAGTCTTTTCTCCCGTCTTCGTGAAGCGGCGCAGGATTCTGCCATTGAAATCTTTGGCACTAACCTCAAGGACCTTCTCCTTTCGCCTCCCGCAGGTCACAAGGGGGTTATTGGCCTTGATCCTGGCATTCGCACAGGCGTGAAAGTCGCTGTGATTTCCGATACGGGTGCCGTTCTTGAGACAGGAACTATCTATCCGCATGAACCGAGAAACGATTGGCAGAACTCCATCGAAATCCTCGCGGGTCTTGCTCGCAAATATGGCTCCACCCTCGTCTCTATTGGTAACGGAACCGCTAGTAGAGAGACCGACAAACTCGTTTCTGAACTCATTGAGACGCATCCTGAGCTTAACTTAACTAAGGTTGTCGTAAGTGAAGCGGGAGCCTCTGTTTATTCGGCTTCAAAGAGCGCTGCGGAAGAGCTCCCAGCGCTTGATGTGAGTCTACGAGGAGCCGTCTCCATTGCGCGTCGCCTACAGGATCCCTTAGCAGAACTTGTCAAAATTGAACCAAAAGCCATCGGCGTTGGTCAGTATCAACACGATGTCAATCAAACGAAACTCTCCACAAAACTCGACAACATCGTCGAAGATTGCGTTAATGCGGTTGGAGTCGACCTTAACACTGCTTCAGCAGCGCTCCTTTGCCGCGTCTCTGGGCTCAATTCGCTACAGGCAAAGCGCATCGTTGACTACAGAGAAAAGAATGGTGCTTTTTTAGACAGAAAAGCGCTTCTTGAAGTGCCTCGCTTTGGCGATAAGGCCTTTGAACAATCAGCAGGGTTCCTACGTATTGTTGGCGGAACAAACCCACTCGATGCCTCCTGCGTGCACCCTGAGTCTTATCCTGTTGTGGAAAAGATTCTCACGAAAACCGCCCTTCCTATCACGGACCTTATTGGAAACCACGAAGTGCTTTCTAAGTTAAATGCCGCGGATTTCACGGATGAACACTTTGGGCTTCCAACAGTCAAAGACATCTTCCGTGAGCTTGAGAAGCCAGGGCGAGACCCTCGACCGGAATTTAAAGCAGCGAAGTTCGATGACTCCGTTCATGCACTAAAAGACCTCTCCGTCGGAATGACGCTCGAAGGGGTCATCACCAATGTGACAGCGTTTGGTGCTTTCGTTGATATTGGCGTGCACCAGGATGGGCTGCTGCATATTTCAGAAATGTCTTCTCGCTTTGTGCGCGACCCGCGCGAACTCGTTCACGTCGGTCAAATCGTCAAAGTACGTGTTTTGAGCGTTGACCTTGAACGGCATCGCGCTGCACTTTCGATGAAATTTGCAACGGAACCTCGTGCCAAGCCACAGAGCATGAAAAAGCCTGAGGCGAAGTTCGGGAAACCCGCAGAGATGCACCCAAAACACAAAGAATTTCAGAAAAATTCCAAAAGAGAGGAATTTAAAAAAGCGCCGCGCAACGACGCACACACGGAAAAGAAGTCTTTCGCTCAAAATGACTCGGCAATGGCAAGAGCCTTTGCTAGCGCATTTCGTAAGTCGTAACTTCTTCGCATTTTCGCCGCTATTTCACCCGGAACTGAGGCAAAATGAGACCTTCGGGAGAGTGTCAAAAATTTTGAGGGAAATGCGCTCTTGGTCGTAGACGACTGTAGAGCCTTTTCCCCTTCTAAACTCTGTTACTCTCTTTTAGCTGAGCCTAACTATTTAAACTCGATAAATGTTTTCTTCTTCTCTTGTTGATTATTCGCGTCTGCAGTTTGCCGTCACAAGCATGTATCACTTTCTCTTTGTGCCGCTAACTCTCGGGCTTTCCTTCTTGCTTGTCATCATGGAAAGCTGCTTTATCGTCACGGGAAAAGAGATTTATCGGGACATGACCCGCTTTTGGGGAAAACTCTTTGGCATCAATTTCGCAATGACCGTTGCCACAGGCATTGCGATGCTCTTTCAGTTTGGAACAAACTGGGCTTATCTCTCGCAGTACGCTGGGGATATTTTCGGAATCCCTTTAGTTATCGAAGGATTACTTGCTTTCTTCTTAGAATTTACCTTTGTTGGTCTATTCTTTTTCGCTTGGAATCGCGTAGGAAAGAAGCATCACCTTTTCATAACATTCCTTGTTGCCATTGGATCAAATCTTTCCGCATTGTGGCTTTTGATTGTTAATGCCTGGATGCAATTTCCAACGGGAAGTGATTTCAACTTCATCACAATGCGCATGGAAATCACGGACTTCTGGGCCATCGTGACAAGCCCTTGGGCTCAGGCAAAGTTCATGCACACGATTAACGCAAGTTACATGACAGGGGCAATTTTCGTCTTGGCTATTTCTTCCTTTTACCTTCTTCGGGGTCGGGACATTGCCTTTGCGAAACGCTCGATAAAACTTGCCTCGGTCTTTGGGCTCATCGCTACGGTTCTTACACTTCACATGGGTAACGAATCCGCCTACCTTGTCACAAAGAATCAACCGACAAAAATTGCTGCAATCGAAGCTAACTGGGAAACGCAAGAGGCTCCAGCCTCCCTTTCGATCATTGCAGGAATCGATGAGGCAGCTAGAAAGAATAATTTTGAGGTTTCCCTTCCTTGGTTCTTGGGCCTTATGGGTACTCGATCAACAAGCGACGAGGTTTTGGGAATTAATCCGCTTGTTGAAGCCGCTCAGGAAAAGATTATCGAAGGCGCTCAAGCCGTTGAACTCCTTAACGCACTAAGAAAATCTCCCGCAGATAAAGACCTACAAAAACGCTTTAATGAAGTAAAAGCCTCCCTTGGCTACGGGCTTCTTCTGGAAAAATATCTCAATAATAACAACGACATTTCTCAAGCGACTCCTGAGCAGATTCGCGCCGCAGCACTCTCAACAATTCCTCGCGTAACACCGATGTATTGGTCATTTCGCATCATGGTTCTTTGTGGTTTAATTTGCCTAGGTATATTTATTGCCACAACAGTTTGTAGTGTCAAAGGAACGCTTACTAAGAAGCGGTTCCTACAGAAAATCACCCTCCTAAGCCTTCCTCTTCCGTGGCTTAGTGGCGAATTCGGTTGGTTTGTTTCCGAATACGGACGCCATCCTTGGAGTATCTATGAGGTACTGCCCGTAGATCTCTCAACTTCAACCCTCTCCTCAACTGCGCTTTTCTTTTCGATTGGAGGATTCTCCCTTTTGTTCTTGGCGCTGCTACTAGCAGATCTTTGGCTCATGAAACGCTTTGTCTGCAAGGGACCAAGCTCTCTCGGAACAGGCCGTTACTTTTTTGAGAAAATACTTTAAGGCCGCGGAGAAAAACTATGATTGACTATGCCGTTCTTAAAGTCGTTTGGTGGTTGCTAATCGGTCTCTTTCTTGTCGGTTTTGCTCTCATGGATGGCCGTGCTCTAGGAGTTGGTGCTCTTTTACCCTTCTTAGGGGAAACCGACCTTCAACGCCGTTGCATGATTAATACCATTGCACCACATTGGTACAGCAATTTAGCCTGGCTTCTCACAGGGATTGGAGCAATATTTGCTGCATGGCCTCTTTTTTATTCAACGGCTTTTTCTAGTTTCTATTGGGTAATGCTCCTTGTGCTTCTTACTCTGATTGTTCGCCCTGTTGCTATTGAATTTAGAAGTAAAGTTCCTTCCCCACAGTGGCGCTCTTGCTGGGACTCCGTTCTCTTTGCGGCATCCCTTCTTTCTCCGCTCCTCTTTGGCCTCCTTATTGGAAACCTAGTACTCGGCGTGCCATTTCACTTTGATGAAAATATGCGACCGATTTACACAGGAAGTTTTTGGACTCTACTCTCGCCCTTTGCCCTATTCTATGCCTTGACCACCCTTACAATCTTTGTCGTTCATGGCGCCTCTTGGCTTGTCTACAAAACGGAAGATGCACTGCAACAGAGGGCCTCTGTCGTTGCCGCTGTTGCTGCAACAATCACAGCGCTCCTATTTATCATTGGCGGCATTTGGGCTTACGTTGGTATCGATGGCTATGTTGCAAGTTTAGGACTCTCACCCTCAGGGCTGGCAAACCCGCTAGCGAAAACTGTTGATATCTATTCGGACGGCTGGTTCGCAAACTTCTTACGACACCCTGCTCTTTTTGCTTTACCTACATTGGGCGTCGCTAGCGAAATGGCCGTTATCCTCTTCGCACGCCAACACTTAGGGTTCTTTGCGATGCTCTCGAGTAGTCTAGCCATCCTCTCTGCGGTCTTCACACCGCTCGTTGCGATATTTCCTTTTGTTCTACCAAGTTCCACGCAGCCGAATATGAGCCTCACAATTTGGGATTGCTGTAGCTCGCAGCTGACGCTTGAAATCACACTACTTGCTGTCGTTATCCTATTTCCTATCGTGCTCGGCTACACAGCCTGGGCCTATAAGGTTATGCGCGGAAAAGTCACAGATGAGTACATTAGGCAAAACGACCTAACGGTTTACTAACTGGAGAAGCGAGATGATTTATTTTTATTGGCTTACCGCTCTCGGATTCGCACTCGCCCTCTCTGTTCTTGTCTGCGTTGCAGGAGAACATGCGGAAGACGAGTCTCAGGGCAAAGAAAACTAAGGGATTTCAATTGTTTCCCCTGGGGAAACAATGAGTACCTTGCTCTCTGTCTTCTCCTCTACTTTTACTTTAAAGGCCGAAGCGTCCTGCGCAATAACAGGCCACGTGTTGTAGTGAACAGGAATCACGAAAGGGGCTCCCAGCCATGTAGCGGCTCTTGCTGCATCCTCTGGATCCATCGTGAAATTTCCACCAATAGGAAGGATAGCGAGGTCAAAAGGCTCTACTTCTCGCAACCATTTCATATCTCCGAAGAGCCCAGTGTCGCCTGCAAAGTAAAACTTCGCACCGTAGAAATCCACAATAAAGCCGCATGCGTGTCCTCCCGCTACCCCACTTCCGTGAAAGGCTGGTGTGAGTCGTACCCTACCGAATTCAAAGGAGAACACGCCTCCCACGTGCATCGCATGCGCTTTCAACCCAGCGTTCGCGGCAAGCCCGCAGACCTCAGCCGTTGAAATAATCGTCGCGCCTCTTTGGCGCGCAATCTCAAAAGCACTTCCCAAATGGTCTGAATGTGCGTGTGAGATGAAAATCCAATCGGCCGCAACATCGGCTGCGGATAAGCCCGCGGGATTTCCATCCATGTAGGGATCGAAAAGCGCCCTCTTTCCGTTAACTTCTACCCAAAAAGCCGCATGGTGAATAAAGTGGAAAAGTTTCTTTGACATTCTCTTTCCTCCCTCTCTTTTTTAGTACCCGATACCCAAAAGCGTAAGCACTAACGGTACGGTTAAAGATGAAACAATTGTCGAAAGGCAAATCGCGTTACTTGCCGCGCCCTTTTCTGAATCAAATTCCGTGGCCATGATGTAAAGATTAATAGCACAGGGAAGACTTGCCATCACAACTGCAGCATAGGTTTCAACGCTACCTACCCCAATCACTTTACAGAGAAGGAAAACCAATGTGGGCTGAATAAAAAGCTTAAGGAAGCTTACAACCGCCCCCTTAGATAAAGACTCTCTAAAGGAGTGTTCAGCAAGTCCCATGCCGACAACAATCAATGCGCAAGGCGCAGTTGCGGTGGAAATTAGACTCACGGATTGATCGAGAACAGAAGGCAGTGGCAGACCTGTGAGGCTATACAGGGTTCCCGTAATAATGCCTAAAACGATTGGATTTTTTGCTGTGTTAAAAAGCGCTCTGGAAAAATGCTTTGCGTCAATTTTTCCTTTTGTTTTGCCAAACTCCACACAGGCCGTTGCCGCAGTCCACAAGAGAAGAACATTAAAAACAATCAAAAGAGACGCCGTTGGAATCGCCCCATCGCCCAAACTTGTCTGAACAATTGGAATCCCAAGTTGCACATTGTTAGCAAAAATGCCGCCCATTCCAAGAATGACTTGTGCGGTCGAATCTGAGTGAAAAAGCGATTTTGCTGAGATTCTCCCCAAAGAGAAAACCACCAAACAAGACCCAAAGAAAGCAATCAGCACGCTCCAATCCACAGGAGGCATATCGGTTGTGCGACTCATGAGGCCAAAAAGCATCACTGGCATCAGAAATCGGAAAACGAATCGCGAGAGTGCCTTAGAGACGGCTTTATCAAATATGCCAAATCGGATTAATAGCCAACCAACAAGCACCATCAAAAATAATGGTGCACAGAGCGTTAGATGATGGAAGAATACGTTCATCGCACGTGAAATAAGTTAAAGGCCGAGGCACCCCAATTGGACGCTTCGGCCTTTTATTATGCGACAAACTCGTCTTTTGCGCTAGAAACTGTAGACAGCCTGCACTGCAAGCATATGAACATTCATGCGCTTATATGTACCGATTGTTTCGTCACTCGAAGAAGACTCTGTAATGCGCGAGTGGCCAAGACCGTGCATGAAGAGGTAGCCAGCATCAAACTGCCAGTCTTTCGTGGGCTTCCAACTTGCACCAAGAGAAAGCCACAAGCGAGCGCTATCAGGCACTGTCGTCATACGGTATTTTGCCTCGCGGATCGTAGAAGTTTCGTAGGCAATACCTGCGCGATACGTCCACGCATCGTTATAGTGGTAGTCAGCACCAAGAGAGAAGAGGTAGCAATCCTTCCAGTTTTCCTCCGTAGCAGTGATACGCGTTCCCGAACGCGTATAAACTGGCAAATCAACGAAGGTTGACCAATCAGACCAGCGGAAAGTACCTGCAACAGTCCACTTCTCGTTTACGTCCCAAGCGCCAGAGAAAATAATCGTCTGCGGTGTCTTAAATTTCACCGTCGTATCCACATTTCCAGTCGGCTTATTCAAATGACCATCGAGGTCATGCTTAATGGAACTACGCCAAGCTAAACCAAAGCGTGTATTTTCTGTCGGAACAACCATCACGCCGACATTCGCACCCCAGGCAATGTCAGAGCCCTTAACCTTTGTAGAGAAATTAGTACCAGGATAGCCATTAACTAACTCAACCGACCCATATTGTGCAGAAACACCCACACCAATGGAGACTGCATCGTTAAATTTGTAAGCGATGCTCGGATTAATGTCGATTGTCTGTACCTTCGCAGAGATACCGCGATTGCGTCCATTAAAAGCATCGCTGTACTTTGTCTGCATTCCAAAGGGAACATCAATAGAGAAACCAAACCAGAGGTTATCTGTTAACTGATAAGTCGTATGTAAGAACGGAATCGGAACAATGCCGTCTCTTGCATTATCCGATGCGCCACCACGTTTACTAACGTATTTGCCATCGACAAGACCTAGAGCACTTCCAACCTGGAAGCGATTCCCTTTTAAAAGGGTCATTCCAGCCGGATTAAACCATGCAGCTGATGCATCATCACCGAAGACGCCCGCACCCGCGTTCGCACGGCCAAGACCTGCGGCCGTTTGTTCCATAAGCATAAAGCCACCAGCATATGCTCCTTGTGCGCAGGCAACTGCAAGAGCCGTCAGGGCAAAAATTCTACGTTTCATGTCTTTCCTTGGGAAAAAATAAACCAAAAGAGAGAGAAAAAGCGCTTTCTTTTTTACGCGTAAATCTTCTCGAGGGACGAACTTTACTGACAGAAACACCCCTAGAGCGCAAATCCATCCATATGGATGAACGCTTGCGCCTTATAGAGGTTTAAAGAATTTTTCTAGAAAGAAAATGTCGGCTTAGACTGGCATTCTCTCGTGGGCTGTCAAGCGGATCCAGCCACGAATGATGCGGTATCCAACCCAAATTCCCATCACCATAAAGCCGATGCTCCAAACGGCAAATCCAATCAGTAGCCACGCAAGAAGCATTCCGATGAGGCCAACAAGGAGGGTCCAAAGGGCTGCCCACCAGAAGGTCTGAATCTGCCAAGTGAAATGGCTTTCAACATAGGTTCCTTTGGCTTCGTTTCGGAGGACGTAATTGAGGACAACTGCAGCAATCGACGGCCAACCGAAGAGGAAGGAGGAAAGAATCGAGGCTCCCGTTACGATTCCAAGAATAATCGAGAGAGCATGTAGTCCATAAACAATCTTTGCAATGACAATGATTTTTTGCTCTGGCTCATGCATGTTTCTCTCCTCTCTAGGGGATTCCGTCTTTTCTCTTACCTCGCTTACAACGATATCTCGACCCGTTTGCTCTGCCATATTTTTCCTCCTCGAATTCTTTATTGCGCACATTAGCAGGTTCGCGTCCTCCCTTGCGGACGTTTGCAATTCCTTTTCATTCCTTTGCGTTCTTTTGCATTTTGCGTCCTGTCGACCCCGAGAACACCTCGCTATTTTGCCTTTTCTCGCATGGTTTGTTACAAATTTAACTTTGGTGCGACAGATTCTGCATTTCCTAAACGCAATTCTTTTTATTTTTCGTCTATCGTTTCACGGTGTTGGGGGTAATTCCTCGCTTGACTTTTGGGAGTTTTAAATGAAGATTCACATGAAACCACTTGCTCTTGCTGCGCTCGCTGCTGTGTTTGCCGCAAGTTCTCTTTCCTATGCTCCGGCCTACGCCGCAGACCCTGCTGAATCTAGCGCACGTGCTCAGTTACCCGATTTCGTCAGCCTCGTTGAAAAATACGGCAAAGGCGTTGTGAACATCTCCACCGTGCGTGAAGCTCGCAAAATCGAAGGCGCCAACCCCTTTAGTGAACTCGACGAACGTCAGGCAGAAATCTTCAAGCGCTTTGGCTTTCCGATGATTCCCTTTATTGGTCCGCAGGAAGAGCCTGAACGTCGTGGGACGGGTTCTGGCTTTATCATCAGTTCCGATGGCTTGATTCTTACGAACCACCACGTTATCGATGGTGCAGACGAAATTACTGTTCGCCTCACCGATAAGCGTGAATTCAAGGGCAAAGTTCTCGGTAGCGATAAGAAGACGGACATCGCCGTTGTGAAGATTGATGCAAAAGACCTTCCCGTTTTGAAGATGGGCGACTCCTCGAAATTGAAGGTTGGCGAATGGGTCGCAGCTATCGGAAGCCCCTTTGGTTTAGATAACACTGTCACCGCTGGCATTGTTTCGGCAAAGAGCCGTCAGTTGCCCTCGGACCAGTACGTTCCCTTTATTCAAACAGACGTTGCCGTGAACCCTGGGAACTCCGGCGGCCCCCTCTTTAACATGGACGGCGAAGTCGTTGGTATCAATTCACAGATTTTCTCCACCTCGGGCGGTTTCATGGGCCTCTCTTTTGCCATCCCAATTGACTTGGCCTTACAGATTAAGGATCAACTTATCACCAAGGGTCACGTCACCCGCGGTCGTATCGGCGTTGTCGTTCAAAGCATGACACAGGAACTCGCCGAAAGTTTTGGCCTTAAGACCCCGAAGGGCGCCATCGTTAGCCAAATCGATAAGAAAGGCCCCGCCGCAAAGAGTGAACTCAAAGAAGGTGACATCATCATTGAAGCCAACGGAAAAGCCATTGCTTCAAGTGGCGATTTGCCCGTGTTAGTTAGCACTCTTGCCCCGGGTTCGGATTTAACGCTTAAGGTTCTGCGTGACGGTAAGGAAATCACCGTTAAGGTGAAGGTCGGCCAGGATGAATCCGCCGACGCCAGTAACGCAGGAAAGAAAGCCGCTGACAGCGCTTCTCGTCTAGGTGTCTCGGTCCGTGCATTAACCGCTGAGGAAGCTGACTCGGTTGGAACCAATGGTCTTGTTGTCACCGCTGTCACGGGAGCGGCTCGCAAGGCGGGAATTCAGCGTGGTGACATCATCATTAGCGTTAACGGCAAAGAAATGAAGAAAGCCTCTGACCTTGGAGCGGTTATTGCGAAGACGAAGTCTCTTAGGCTCTTGGTGCAACGTGGCCAGAGTCGCCTCTTCATCCCCGTTAAGTTAAAGTAATTT